>NZ_CP069526.1:4800000-5516666 GCF_016889705.1 Amycolatopsis sp. FDAARGOS 1241 | reverse complement strand
ATCGACTCCTCCGTGGTCGCGGGAACCACCGCGCCCATCAGCATGCGCAAGCAGGGCCGGCTGATCGAGCACGCCCAGCGCCACGGTTTCCCCCTCGTCCTCCTGTGCGACGCCGACGGCGGCCGCATGCCGGACGTGTCCGGCTGGCGCTTCTCCGGGCTGCCACTGGATTTCACGACCTTCCTCAAGCCGCCGCCCGGGCAACCGGTCGTGCCGAGAGCCGCGGCCGTGCTCGGCCCGAGCTACGGCGACTCCGCCCTGCACGCCTCGACCGCCCACTTCGTCGTGATGGTCCGCAGCGGCTCGATCGCACTGTCGGGCCCGTCGGTCGTAGAGCCGGCGATCGGGGAGAAGGTCACCGACACCGAACTCGGTGGCCCGGCCGCGGCGACCGAAGCCGGCAACGCCCACCTCGTCGTCGACACCGAGGCGGACGCGATCGACGCCATCGCCGCGTTCCTGTCCTACCTGCCGCAGAACTCGGCCCAGCGGCCGCCGCTCGCGCCGCCGCTGCCGCCCGCGCGGAACCCGGCCGACCTCGACTCGATCGTCCCGCTCGGCCCGCGTTCGGGGTACGACATGCGCGACGTCTTCGCCTGCATCGCCGACGAAGCGAGCATCCTGCCGTGGGCGGACGGCTGGGGCCCCAGCCTCCTGTGCGCGCTCGCGCGGATCGAAGGCCGGCCGGTCGGGCTCATCGGCAACCAGCCGATCGTGCGGGCCGGCGCGCTGGAAACGCCCAGCCTCGCCAAGGAACGCACGTTCGTGCGGCTGTGCGACACCTTCGGCCTGCCGCTGGTGTTCCTGCACGACGTGCCCGGCCTGATGATCGGGACCCAAGCCGAACGCGGTGGCATCCTGCACGGCTACGAAGGACTCGTCTCCGCGATCGCCGAGGCCACCGTGCCGAAGGTCGGCGTGGTGCTGCGCAAGGCCTACGGCGGCGGCCACTTCGCGATGGGCGGGCGCCCGACCAAACCGGACTTCCTCTACGCGTGGCCCAGCGCCGAACTCGGCTTCATGGCGCCCGAAACCGGCATCCGCACGATCCACCGGCGCCGGCTGGAGCGGGTGCTGGCCGAGGAAGGCCCGGCGGCGCACGCGGCACTCGTAGCGCAGCTGACCGAGGAGTGGATCAGCGAAGCCGAGCCGTGGGAAGCCGCCGCGCACCTGTCGCTGGACGACGTCATCGAACCGGCCCGCACGAGGGACGTCATCGCGACGAGCATCGAGATCGCATCGGGAGGACCTGCGTGAGCAACGGGAACGGGATCGCGGCAAGCACCATCCGCGTCGAGGCCGGCGACACCGGCGACGGTTCGGGCGTGGTCGCGGTGCTCACCATCGACTCCCCGGCCAAGCTCAACGCGATGGGCCGGGGTTTCTGGCCGGAGCTCAGGGAAGCGCTGTCCCGCTTGGCCACCGACGGCCGGACCCGCGCGGTGATCATCACCGGCGCCGGGGACAAGGCGTTCTCGGCCGGCGGCGACATCGCCAGCTTCGCCGAGCTCACCGACGTCGCCGCCAAACGCGAGTTCCAGCAGGACTGCATGCGCACCTTCGCCGCGGTGGAGGAGTCCCCGCTGCCGATCATCGCGGCGGTGAACGGCTTCGCGATGGGCGGCGGCTGCGAACTCGCCCTCGCCTGCGACGTGGTCGTCGCCGCGGACACCGCGATGTTCGGCATGCCGGAGTGCAGTGTCGGGCTGGTGCCCGGGTTCGGCGTGCTGCGCGCGCCGTCGGTGATCGGCCGGCAGTGGACGAAGCTCATGATGTTCGGCGGCGAACGGGTCGACGCGGCCACCGCGCTGCGGATCGGCCTGGCGCAGAAGGTGGTCCCCGCCGGCGAACTGCTGAGCGCCGCCCGGGAACTCGCCGGGCGGTTCGCCGCGATGGCCCCGCTCGCCGTGGCGACCGGCAAGAACCTGGTCAACCGCGGCGTGGACCGCGGCGAGTTCGACCACTCGACCGGCGCGCTGACCACCCTGCACGCCACCGCCGACGCCGCCGAGGGCATCGCCGCCTTCCTCGGCAAGCGCGCGCCGCGCTTCGAGGGCCGCTGATGACCGAACCGTTCGTGGCCCTGATGCGCCGCTACGTCACCGACTACACCAACCGCCACGACGTGTCGGTCTGCCCCGAGATCATGGAACCCGGCTACGTCCTGCACATGGGCCCGCACGAGGTCGCCGGCCGCGACGAGGCCTACATCCCCGCGGCGCGGCGGCAGTTCGAGCAGTTCCCCGGGCTGGGTCTCACCGTCCACACGATCGTCACCGACGGCCGGCGGCTGGCCATGCGGTTCTCCGAGCACGGCCGGCGCGCCCGCGACGGGCGGCTCGCGGTGTGGACGGGGATCGGGCTGTACCGCTGGAACGGCCGCCGGCTCGAGTCGAACTTCGTCGAGCAGGACTACTGGTCCCGCCGCCGTCAGCTCGGCTCCGGACACCCGGGCACGGTGGATCCGCCCGCGCTCGCCCCGTGGGACACCACGGCCGAACCGGCGGAACCGGCCGCGGAAACCGTGGTGCGCGAGTGGCTCGCGACCGGCGCGGCCGTCCAGCCGGCGAGCGCTGCCGTCCGCTTCGACGACGGCGACGCGGGGCCCGCCCTGCTGACGGACGTGTCGTCGACCGTCGACGAGCTGTTCTCGGCCGGGTCGCACGTCGCGTTCCGGGTCACCGCTTCGGGTGCGTATGCCGGTGGTCTCGGCTCCGCGGCCGGGGGCGCCGCCGGGACCCCGGCGACCCTGCACCTCGTCGGCCTCGTCACCGTCGACCACGGCCGCGTCGCCGGTGGCTGGATCGTCCGCGACCGGCTCGGGCTGGCGCGCAGCCTCGCGCAGCCGGCCGTCGCCAGCTCCTGAGAGGACCCCATGCCCACCACCGAAAACGCCGCCGTGCCCGACAACCTGCTCGAACCGTCGGCGAGCGCCGACCCGTACCCGGTGCTGCGCGCGTTGCGCGACGCGGATCCGGTGCACTGGAGCGAGCCGCACCGGGCGTGGTTGCTCACCCGCTACGACGACGTTTCGGCGGCCTTCCAGAACAAGGCGTTCTCCAGCGACCGGGTCCGGCCGCTGCTCGCCGCGCGCGCCGGCCGGCCCGAGCAGCCCTCGACCGCGGTGCTCGGGCTGATGTCCAGCTGGATGGTGGTCTCCGACCCGCCCGCGCACACACGGCTGCGGAAACTCGCCGCGGGAGCGTTCAAGGGGCAGGGGATCGCCCGCATGGACGGCATGATCACCCGGATCGTCGACGAGCACATCGACGGCTTCCTGCGCGGCTCCGGTGCGCAGGACCTCATCGAGCACATCGCCTATCCGTTGCCCACCACCGTGATCGCCACGATGCTCGGCGCGGCGCCGGAAGACCGGGATCGTTTTCGCGAGTGGTCCGACGAGCTCGCGCTCGTGGCGTTCGGCGCGGGCGGCACGGCGCGGGCCGACCGGCACGAACGGGCGCTGCGCGGCCTGCGGGAGATGGACGCCTACATCCGCGAGCTCATCGCGAAACGGCGCACCGACCCGGGCGAGGACATGCTGTCCGCGCTCATGGCGCACGACGGGGACGCCGACCACCTGTCCGACGACGAGCTCGTCGCGATGTGCGCGCTGCTCCTGTTCGCCGGGCACGAGACCACGACCAACTCCATCGCGAACTCCGTGCTGGCTTTGCTGCGCCACCCCGAGCAGCTCGACCGGCTGCGGCGGGAACCGGCGCTGATCGGTCCCGCCGTCGAGGAGCTGCTGCGGTTCGACGGGCCGATCAAGGTCCTGATCCGCTGGGTCGTCGCGGAAACCGAAGTGGGCGGACGGACGATCTCTCCCGGCGAGCGCGTGCACCTCGTCCTCGCGTCCGCCAACCGCGACCCGGCGAAGTTCACCGACCCGGACTCCCTCGACCTCGAGCGCGGGCCCAACCCGCACCTCGCGTTCGGCAAGGGCATCCACGCCTGCATCGGGGCCCAGCTCGCGCGGATGGAAACCCGGATCGCGGTGAGCCGGATCCTCGCTCGCATGCCCGGGCTCGCCCTCGCCGGGGGTCCACAGTGGAAGGTGAGCTTGGCGTCGCGGGCCATGGTCGCCCTCCCCGTCACGCACAGCGCCCGGAGGACGCCATGAAGATCGGCCAGGTGCCCGACGTCTGCCAGGGTCACGCGCAGTGCTACATCATCGACCCGGAATTGTTCCCGCTCAACGAAGACGGCTTCTCCGGCGTCGGCGCGGAGCAAGAGGTGCCGCCGGGGGAGGAGGACACCGCCGAACTCGGTGTCGACGCGTGCCCGTTCGCGGCGCTGCGGGTGCTTCGGTGAACGCGACGGACGCGCTGTTCACGCCGGTACGGGTCGGCAGTCTGACCTTCGCCAATCGGCTCGTCATGGCCCCGATGGGCACGTGCCTGGACCAGGGCGGGTTCGTCACCGACGACACGGTGGCCTACTACCGGCGCCGCGCCGAGGGGGGCGTCGGGGCGATCACCGTCGAGGGCTGTCTGGTCTCCCCCGACACCGTGGGGCCCGAGCCACGCCTGTCCGCACCGGAGTACGTGCCCGGGCTCAACCGGATCGTCGAGGCGGTCCGCCCGCACGGCACCGTGGTGGGCGTGCAGCTCATGCACCCCGGCCGGCAGGTCGTCGACGGCCCGTCCGTGGCGCCGTCGCCGGTCCCGCTCAACTCGGCCTCGCCCACCCCGCACGAGCTGACCGAACCCGAGATCACCCGCATCGTCGCCGACTACGCGCGGGCCGCACGGTTGGCCGCCGAAGCGGGCTTCGACTACCTCGAGGTGCACGGCGCCCACGGCTACCTGCCGTCGAACTTCCTGTCACCGCGGCACAACCTGCGCACCGACGGCTACGGCGGCACCCTCGCCCGGCGGGCCCGGTTCTCGCTCGAGGTGGCGCAGGCGATCGTCGCCGCGGTTGATCTACCGCTCGTCTGGCGGCTCAACGGCACCGACGCCGAGCCCGGCGGGTTCGATCTCGACTCGGCTGTGACGGTCGCGCAGTTGCTGGAAGACGCAGGCGTCGCGTCGATCTCGGTGTCGTCGGGCACCTGGCTGACGCTGCACGAGACGTTGGCGCCGATGGCCGTGCGGCGCGGGCACATGCGCCCGCTCGTGAAGGCCGTGCGGCAAGCCGTGTCCGTGCCGGTGATGGCCGTGGGGCGTCTGGACGACCCGGCGCTGGCCGCCGAAGTCGTGGCCTCCGGCGACGCGGACTTGGTGCTGCTCGGGCGCGGCCTGATCGCCGAGCCGGACTGGCCGAACCTCGTGCGAGACGGCCGGCTTTCCGCGGTGCGCCCGTGCATCGCGTGCAACGCCTGCGTCGAGCTGGTCGGGCGCGGCGAGCGGGCGCGGTGCTCGGTGAACCCCGAGGTCGGCCGCGAACGCACGTGGGTCGTCGAACCGGCCACGGCCGCGCGGCGCGTGCTGGTGGTGGGCTCGGGGCCGTCGGGGCTGGAGGCGGCGTGGATCGCTCGGCTGCGCGGCCACGAGGTGTCGGTCTGGGAACGCGACAGCTCGTGCGGCGGCAAGCTGGGCGTCGCGGGGGCGGCGCCCAGCAAGCAGGAAGTGGTGCGGTTCCGGGATTTTCAAGTTCGCCGTCTGGACGAGCTGGGCGTGGAGATCCGCACGGGCGCACCGGTGTCCGCCCGGACGGTGGCCGAGCAGCGGCCCGACGTCGTGGTCGTCGCGACCGGTGCGGTTCCGCTGGTGCCTCCCATCCCCGGCATCAGCGGACCGGACGTGCACGACGCGCAGCGGTTGCTGCGCGGGGAGCTCGACGTGGCCCCCGGGACGCGCCTGGTGGTCGTCGGCGGCAGTGCCACCGGCTGCGAAACCGCCGAGCTGATGCGAGCTCGAGGAGCGGAGGTCACGATCGTCGAGATGCGCTCGAGCACCGGCCGCGGCATCGAGGCGATCACGCGGCGGCAGCTGGTGAAGCAGCTCCGCCGCGACGGTGTCCGGATCCTCACGAAAGCCGTGGTCGTCGGGATCGAGCCGGGGGCCGTGCACTGGCAGCCGGTGGGGGAGGAGGGCGCCGCGGAGACGATCGCGGCCGACCTGGTCGCCCTGGCCATCGGCTGGCGCGCGACGGGGCCGGAGGTCGCCGCCGAACTCGCGGGCGAGGGGCGTGAAGTGCGGATCCTCGGCGACGCCGAACTCCCGGCCGATTTCGTCCGCGCGGTGAACGCCGGCGCCGACGCCGGGCTGGCCGTCTGATGCGCCGAGGTAGCGTGATCGCCACCCGGCGAAAGCACGGCCAATGGTTCATTGATCGGTCGTTTGGTAGATTGGGGATTTCCGAGACCGGTCGAGCGGCCGAGCAGACGAATGAGGGTGGTCCGGATGCGGGAGCCGGCGGGCAGGGCCCAGCGACGCGGCGGCGGTTCGCGCAAGCCTCGTGAAGAGCGGTGGGCCGAGCTGTTCGCCGTCGCCACCGAGGTCTTCTACGAAAAGGGCTACGAAGGCGCGTCGCTGCAGGACATCGCCGACCGGCTCGGGCTGCTCAAGGGCAGCCTGTACTACTACATCCACTCGAAGGAAGACCTGCTCTTCGAGGTCATGAGCGAGGTGCACCGGCAGGGGCTCGCCAACATCGTCGCGCTGGCGAGCCGGCCGGGGGATCCGTTGCAGCGGCTGCGCAACGTGGTCGTCGGCCACGTCGACCACATGTGCCGCAACCTCACCGGCACCACCGTCTTCCTGCACGAGATGGCCGCCCTGCCGGCCGAGCGCCAAGAGGAGATCCTCGGCGGCGAACACGCCTACCGGTCGGTGTTCCTCGACCTGATCCGCAAGGGCAAGGCCGAAGGCCTGGTGCGCGCCGACATCGATCCCAAGCTCGCCAGCCTGTCGATTCTCGGGTCGGTGAACTGGGTGTACCGCTGGTTCCGGCCCGGGGGCGAGTTCACGCCGAAGCAGATCGGCGAGCACTTCGCCGACCTCATCCTCCACAGCCTCGTGGCCGAGGGTGCGTCGCTGGAGAAGCCTTCGCCGAAGAAGCGTTCCCCGCACTGACGTTCCGGGCCGCTGCGGCCTGGTTCGCCCAGGCGCGCAGCGACCCCGCGGGCAGCGGTCAGGCGGCGAGGAACTTCCGCAACGCCGCGTCGAACTGCTCGGGCTGCTCCAGGAACGGGCAGTGCGCCGCCTTCGCCACGATCTCCAGCCGCGAGCCCGCGATGTGCTCGTGAAGGTAGGGCCCGTTGCCCGCCGGCACCGCCACGTCGGCCTCACCGGTGATGATCAGCGCCGGCACGTCGATCAGCCGCAGCACGTCGCGGTAGTCCTGGATGATGAAGTCCCACGACGCGAGCGCCATCGCAGCCGCGTCGCACCGGCGCATTTCCGCCAGCGTGGCTTCCTTGTCCTCGGCCGGCAGTGGCTCGGCGAAGAACGCCGGCAACAGGGTCTCCGCGGCGGCCCCGAAGTCACTCCCCACCAGGCCGACCCACCCGAGGAGCCCGTCGAGGTCGGCGAAGCCCAGCTCCCACCCGTCGGACTTCAGCAGCTTCGGGCTCGCGCCGACCAGCGTCAGCGTCCGCAGCCGGTCGGTCCCGAACAGCTCCACGTACTGCAACGCCGTCGAGCCGCCACCGGACCACGCCACCAGGTGCACCGGCTCCGCACCGGTCCACGTGATGACCTCCGCGAGATCGGCCGCCAGCCGCGCTGTGCGCTGCCCGTGCGTCGTCTTGTCCGAGTCGCCCTGCCCGCGCGGGTCGTAGGACACAACCCGGAACGAGGCGGTCAGCGTCTCGAACTGCTTGCGGAACCACCACGTCGACACGCCCCAGCCGGGCAGGAGCAGCAGGGTAGGACCGGCCCCCTCGTCCCGGACGTGCAGCCGGGTGCCGTCGCGCATCGTCAGATCAGGCATCGTCGCCTCACAAATCTACCGGTCGTTTGGTGGCTGAGCCTAGCAGCGCCCGCGCTCGCCACCAACTTCTGAGCTAGAGCCCGATCGACCGTCCGATGATCTCCTTCATGACCTCGGTGGTCCCCGCGTAGATCGTCTGGATCCGGCTGTCGGCCCACGCCCTCGCGATGGGGTTCTCGGCCAGGTACCCGTACCCGCCGTGCAGCTGCACCGCGCGGTCCACCACGCGCCGGCACAACTCGGTGGTCCACCACTTCGCCTGCGCCGCCTCGACCGCGTCCAGCTCACCCTGGCTGTGCGTCAGCAGCAACCGGTCGAGGTACACCTGCGCGATCTCCGTCTCGGTCTTCATCTCCGCCAGCGCGAACCGGGTGCGCTGGAACGCCCCGATCGGCTTGCCGAACGCCTCGCGCCGCTTCGCGTACTCGACACTCAGCTCGTACGCCCGCCTCGCCTGCGCGGTGGCCTGCACGGCGACGGCCAGCCGCTCCTGGCTCAGGTGGTTCATCATCAGGGAGAACCCACGGTTCTCCTCCTCGCCCAGCAGATTCGTGGCCGGCACGCGCACCTCGTCGAAGAACAACTCGGCCGTGTCCGCGGCGGGCTGCCCGATCTTCGCCAGCTTCGTCCCACGCCGAAACCCGTCGGCCCGAGCGTCGATCACCAGCAGCGAGATTCCCTTGCGCCCCAACGCCGGATCCGTCTTCACCGCCGCGATCACCAGATCGGCGTTGAGCGCGTTCGTGATGAACGTCTTGGTCCCACTGACCACGTACGCGTCGCCGTCCCGCACCGCCCGCGTGGTGATCCCGGCAACATCCGACCCCGCGCCGGGCTCCGTCATCGCCAGCGCCAGGATCGTCTCCCCGCTCACCACCCCGGGCAGCCACCTCTCGGCCTGCTCGGGCGTGCAATTGGCCAGCAGGTACGGCAACGCGATGTCCGCCTGCAACGACAACCCCAGCCCGGCGCTCAGGCAGTCCGCCGCCGCCAGCTCCTCGCTGAGGATCGCGTTGAACCGGAAGTCCCCGCACCCACCACCCCCGAACTCCTTCGGCGCGGCGACGCCGAGAATCCCGGCCTTCCCGGCCGCCGCGAACACCTCCCGGTCGACCCGGCCCGCCGCCTCCCACCTCTCGCGATGCGGCACCACCTCGGCCGCCACGAACCGCCGCACACGCTCCCGATACGCCTCGTGCTCACCCCCGAACCCCACCCGCTCCACGGCTCCCCCTCCTGCTGCCGAGTTGCGGCCGCCTCGACACACCCGTCCTCGGACGCCCCGGACGCCCGCCGACGCAAAATCTACCTGACGGTTGTTTGTTACGAAACTCCGCGGCTCTCGCCGCCCCAGCCGCACCGGCCACGCAGCCCGCCACCTTCGCCGCGAAAAGCCGGCCCGACCCACGGGAACCGGTGACTATGCGCAGCTCCTGGAACCGGTACCACCACCGCATCCAGGCACAGGTGCGGCTGCCCCTCGATCGCGCCGGCTAACCGGTCGAGCCGAGTGTCCGCCGGCCGCGCCCACCATGACGTCCAGGTAAAGCACGACCCACCCACGATCGACCGCCACGTGCGGCAGATCCACGTACCCCGCCCGCCACGGCCACCAAATCCCTCAGCCTCACCACGACGCACCCATCCACGGTCCGCATCGCTCAGCCGTCCCCACGCCGAGATCCAGCAGCACGAACCGCCGACTCACCCCGTCCGCCCCGGCCACGGCTCACACCGCGCCGGCAGTGGGAACCCGTTGCTCGTGCCCATCGCCATCCCGCTCGCCCGGCGATAGCTCCAGCCCCCGTGATCGCCGTCGCTCAGCCTTGACCCGCCGCTACCGCACGCCTGCGCTCCCGATCGCCCCGGGCAGCGCGCGCTCCGCCCCGTCCCTCCCCAGCCGACTGACCCCCGAACGTCGGCGCCGACTCGCGCCGGGGAGCCAGCGGTCGGTCGCGCACCGGCGCCCCTCGCAGCCCCCAACGACGCCGTCGCGCATACCCGCCACCCACCGCTCCCGCCGACGCCCGCAAGCGAGCGGCGACCCTTTGACCAGGCCTTTCCTTGTAGCAGAGCGTCGATACGCGAAACGGATGATCGTCCCATCCACCCCACGTTCACCACGTGACACCCCCCTGAAAACCACCCTTCGAGGGTCGTATACTCTCTTCATCAGCAAGTCCGAGTGGCGGAATGGCAGACGCGCTAGCTTGAGGTGCTAGTGCCCTTAACGGGCGTGGGGGTTCAAGTCCCCCCTCGGACACACACGTTACCCACACGGGGAGAGGCGGTCACGACGACCGCCTCTTTTTTGTTGTCGTAGACGACTTGCAGTCCGAGGTCCCGGTAGACCTGCATGATGCGGTCCGGATTCCGTGAGTTGAGGTGCCGTTCGACGTCACCGAGCGAGTCGAGCATCGCGTAAACCTCCGCCGGGTCGATCGTCTGCGCTTCTGGCAGGTGCTGAAGCTCTTCCTTCGCGGCTTGCCGCTCGGCCTGAGCGATGTTCATCGCGTCGACCAGGGCTGCCGGGTCAACCCCTGCTTCGATCGCCGCCTGGTGCCTGCGCAGCCGTGCTTCAGCGTCCTTAAGCCGTTTCTCCACGGCGTCCCGGCCCGTGCCTGGCTGGCCGCCCTGCGCCCCGACCAGCGCGGCCACCGTCTCGTCCCGGTTGGCCCGGTCGAAGACCTGACAAAGCCAATCGTTGATTGGCGGAGTCACGACGTCTTCTCGCAGATTCACCGTCTTCGGGTGGTCGGCGAGCGCCGCAGAGCCCGGCGCCAGTGTCCGCGCGATGCACCGGTAGTACACGCCTTTGCGAATCGCCGCGCCCTGCATCTTCCGCGTACAGATCTCGCAGCGCACCAACCCTTTTAGCAAGTAGGTGTGCGTGGTGGCGCTCCGGTCCCGGTCAAGCTTGGCAATGCCGCGCATACCGCCGGCCGCGCGGGACCGGCGCACCAGTTGCGCCTGCGTGAACGTCTCCACTGTGACAATCTCCGGGTGGGCGGGCCGGCGCGATCGAACGACGCGTTCGGGTTCCGCGCGGCGGAATCGCACGACGTGGCCTGCGCTCACGTCATCCGGGTTCAGCAAGGTTTCGTGCTTGGTCCAGCGGCCAAAGATCGCGTACCCGGTGTAGCGCGGATTCTCCAAAATGGATCGAACGGTGCTGCCCTGCCAGCCATCCGCGAGCCGGTGTCGGTTCTGATCGCGTCGACGTTCCGAAGGGCAGGGCACCCCATCCTCATTCAAGCCCTTCGCGATCGCGCGGTCGCCCACACCTTCCAGGTACTCGGCGAAGATCCGTCGGACGACGCCGGCCGCCTCATCGTCGATCGCCAGCACGCGCAGCCGGAACCCCTCTGCAGCCTTGCGCGGGTTCGGGTGCGGCCCGCCGTCTATTACGACGTACCCGTACGGCGCCCGGCCGCCCTGGTGCCGTCCTTCGTTCACCACCTGAGCGTCCATCGCTGCGCGAACGCGCGCTTGGACGTGCTGGCGCTCCGATTCGCTCATCCCGCCAAGCACGCTCATGAGCATCTTGTGCGATGGGTTCCGCGCGTCGTACTTCCCGCCGAGTTCAGGCACCCACAAGTCCACCCCGTACGCAGCGAACCGTGGCGCGATCAGCGAGAACTGGTTGCCGAACCAACACCGGGTTCCCTCGCCGACCACTACGGCATTCCACGTCCGTCGCGGGTTCTTCAGCTCGGCGAGCAGCTGAGCGGCTTCGGTGCGCCTGTCCCACGGCACCGAACGTGACTGCCCGATGTCGAAGAACTCGGCCACGACCCGTCCGCCCAGCGGCTCGACGAACTTCCGAGCGTTCCCGAACTGCCAGCCGCGAGAAGTCTCGGGGTCCTGGTTGTCCTCGGTAGAGCACCGGCCGTAGACCGCCAGCTCGCCGATCCCGTCGTCTACGGGGTCGACGACTTCCAGGCCAAGGATGTCGTCAAGCGTCGACCACGGGTCACTGCTGATTTCAGCCGTCACGGTCTACCTCCTCCGCCGGTCCGTCCAGTACCGGCACCTCGGCAAGCTCGATCAGGATGGCCAGCAAGCCGCGCGCGACAGCAGGCGTTAGCCTTGGCAATCCCGCAGGTAGGATAACTCGGATCGGTCGATCCTCGGAGTGATCGGCACTCATGGCTGATCTTCCTCCACGTCCGGCTCGCCGCCAGTGGCCGCACGCCTGATGGCACTCCTGATTTCAGCCATCAGGTATCCGCGCACCTGCCTAACCTCGCCGTCGTCTCCGGTCACCCGGTCCCGGGTCGGCCGGCATCCCAGATCAGTCATCTCCTGGGCGAACGTCCGCCGGTCCATCTCCAGCGCGTCGAGCAGTTCGGCCGTCGGCACGAAGTCCCGGCCGTCCTCGCTGAGATCGTCGCCCAGGTAGTCGACGATCGACGTGAGCAGCGCGGGCAGCTCAACCGCGTCAACGGGCTGACCTGCACTGATTGCCTTCACTGCCGCGGCGTGGTCGATCACTGGCATGGTGTCCTGCCCTGCTGCGTGTCCGGTCAGGGTCCCGGCCGCTTCGCGCAGCGCACGGCCTTGCTCGCAGATGGTCCGCCAGTCCTCGTTCGGCATGTAGTAGGTCCGGACCGTCATGGCCAGCACGTCGGCGCCGGCCGCGGTGTCGCCGTCCGGCCGCAGGATGCCGACGCCCTTGTGCGAGGGCAGCAGCCGCGAGGAGTCGAACCCTCGCGTGTTCATCTGCTCGCCGAGCACGATGTTCGAGTCGCGCCAGTCCATCACCCGCAAGGCGAACCGGGAGCCGAGCACCGCGCGCAGCCCGGACGGGATCGTCTTCGAATCCGGCCGCTGCGTCGCGAGCACGAGCACGATCCCCGCGGCCGGCCCCTTCTTCGCCGGCCATGTCAGCAGCTCACCGACGTACTCACCCGCGGGAAGCTTCTTTCCCTGCACGTCAACGGGTGTGCGGTCCTCCAAGGGAACCTGAACCTCATCGATGAAGATCGCTGTGATCGGCATGTTCAACGACTTGTCCCGGGACATCTCCGGCGTGACCTTCGACTCCGGGCAGGTGAGGTCGTCCAGGTCGCGCATCCGTCGGAACCGCGTCTGAACTTCGCCGACCAGTTCGATCAGCCAGTCCACCAGGGCCAGCACGTGTTCGGGTTCGTCGCCGGACATGAACCGGTGCGCCACCAAACCGGCCGCGTCCCAGTCCTTCCCCGCTTTGAAGTCTGCCACGTACAGCCGGACCCACGCGTCCAGGATGAGCCCGGCTGCGGCGAGCCGGGCGGAAAACGTCTTGCCCTGCCGCGGAATCGCGCCGACGAGCAGTGACGTCCACACCAGCGGAAGGTCGATCCGCCGATCCCGCGCGTCCCGTCCGAACGGGATAGGCCGCCACGCGTCCCACTGCGTCACGCCGAGCAGCGGCGTCCGCAACGGCGGTGATGCGTACGGGTCTTCATCAGCCACCCACATCGCCACCCGGCCGGCGTGCCCGCCGTTGCCGCGCACTCGCTCGACGATCAGCTGGACTTCGTCGACCGCGAGCGCCGACGCGAGTGCGTCCCGGTTCTTCACGACGTCGGCTGCCTTGCGCGTGGCGGGAAGGTCGATGGTGACCGCCCAGCCGTCACCGACGCGCGTCGCGCGCTCGACGAGCCGCAACGTCTCGTCCTTGCCGATCAGCTTCGCGTCCCGGAAGGCGTCCACCAGGACCTGCGGGTCCATCGTCCACGTGAGCGTCCGTGGCCCGGCGAGCGCCGGCTTACGCCCGGGACTGCCGTCCTTCCTGCGTCCGAGAACCGCGAGCGCTACCGACGCAGCGGCCCCGGCGATCCACAGTGGATCCTCCCCATACACGAGGTCGACGACGGCCACTGCAATGGCGACAACGACCGTAACGGCACCGCTGACCTTCCACCGGAACAACGTCAGCGCCCGGATTTCGATGAACTTGTCCGCCAGCTTTTCCGACTCCTCGGCGGCCGTCCGGTAATCCCGGACGGTTACCCACCCACGCCACCACCGCGCACCGACGACGACACCGCGTACAACCGCGCCGAGGAACCGCAACGGCGACAGCACCAGCCACACCACTGCATCCTTGAGCGCCTGCACCGCCTGCGGCTTGCTCTTGAGCCACAACGGCACGCGCGGCGCGTGCAACCACCACAACACGAAACGGTTCCGACGTCGCTCACGCCGACGTGGCTGCGGCAACGTGTCGTCGACCAGCTCGCCGTCGAGCACGGGATCGGCCTTGACCGGCAATGAGTCAGCCATTGGCCACCTCCGCGCGCAGCGCTCGCGCAAGCCGCGGTGACAGCCCGCGCGAACAGCCGGTCGCCCGCCGCACCCACGCCGGCGTGATCTCGACGGCCGGCGTCCAGCTCTCCCGGGCGATCGCGAGATAGTCGGCGAACAACACGCGTCGGCCGGCTTCCTCCTGCTGAACGGGCCGCCGTTCAGCAGCCACGAGCACGGCGTCGGTGAGCTTGTCGCGCAGATCGGTGATCGCTTCGACCGCGACGAACACGACCAGCGGCGGCACCGAGTGCAGCACGATCGACGCGGGCTCGCCGGCCGCGAACGACGTCCAAGTGTTCTGTGAGTGTGTCGATAGGCGGTTCCGGTCTGGTCCGCTAGCAGGATCGGTGCCGGTGTTCAGGAGTGACTCGCATGTGTTGTGACCGCGTCCGGCAGGACGTGTGTCTTGGTCATGACATGTCCTCCCGCTCACCGGCGCTGTCCTGTGCCACCTGTTGGCTTGATCAGAAGCTTGTCCGCGGCGGCGGCCGCGTGACTCCTCACAGAAGTGCCGCTCGGTGGTCGTTACCCAGGCCGGCGCCTTTCCCGAGTCCGACCATTGTGGAAGGGAACCGACTGTTCGATGACGAAGCTGGCCGATGTGATCGACGCAGTGGTGGGCGCGGACACCCACCGCGATACCCACACGCTGGAGATCACCACGGCGACTGGGGTGACTCTTTCGACGCTGACCGTGGCCAACACCGATGCCGGCGCTGCCCAGGCCCTGGCCTGGATCAACCAGAACGCGCCCGGTCCCCGGATCGCCGCCGCGGTCGAGGGCAGCCGCAGCTACGGTGTCGGCCTTGCCCGCGCCCTGAACGCCGCCGGTGTCCTGGTGCTGGAGATCGAGCAGCCACGCGGCCACGAGCGGCGCCGGGGCAAGTCCGACGCGATCGACGCTCACCTGGCCGCGATCCACGCTCTGCGCCTGGACACTGACAAGCTGCCCACCCCGCGCGCCGACGGGGACCGCGAAGCGCTGCGCATCCTGCTCACCGCCCGCCAGGAGCTGGGCGACACCCGCCGACGGAGCATCAATCAACTCCGCGCGCTGCTGATCACCGGCGACGACACCGACCGCGCCCTCAACCGGCCCAAACAATTCGCCGGCAAGCACCTCGACGCGATCATCAACCGTGCCCCTGCTCCCGGCGAGACCCGTGAGCAGACCGTCCGCCGGAGCGAGGCTGCACGCCTGGCCACCCGCATCCGCGACACCACCGCCGACCTGGCCGCGAACACCAGGGAGCTGACCACGATCGTCACCGAGATGGCCCCCGCGCTGGTCGCCAAGCTCGGCGTCGGCCCCGTCTCCGCAGCCCAGGCCATCGTGTCCTGGTCGCATCGAGGACGCTGCCGCAACGAGGCCGCGTTCGCCGCCTTGGCCGGAGCCAGCCCACTGGAGGCCAGCAGCGGACGCACCGCCCGGCATCGGCTCAACCGCGGCGGCGATCGAGCACTCAACTGCGCCCTGCACGCGATCGTTCTCACTCGCTGGCGCGCCTGCACCCGAACCCACGACTACATCGCTCGACGCCGCGCCCAGGGCAACAGCGACCGCGAAATCCGGCGCATGCTCAAGCGCTACGTCGCCCGCGAACTCTTCCGCACTCTCAACACCACGCCCACACTCGCCTGAACCACCCACACCACCAGCACACGAACGCCTTGACAAACATAGAAGCGTCATGGTGTATGTGGCCGCAAGGGTGAACCACTTCGCCCGCCGCACCCACGGACCCGTCCGGACCTGATATCGCGCGGTCACTTGCTCCGCGCGCAGGATCGCGAGTAGGACCAATGAAACCGTCGGGTCAAGCACCCACGCGGCCAGCCACGACAGCGAGCCCGGCCGGGTTCCGGCGGACGCGAAGCCCTGGACGTTGGTCATCGTGAACGCCAGTCCGAGCACGATCCCGGTCCAGCACATCCAATCGACCTGCCGCCTGACCCGCTCGATCCGCAGCGCGACGACGTCCGGATCGGTCTGGTAGGCGCGCACCTCCGCGGCTTCGGCCGCGTCCTGCGCGAGCCGTTGAGCACGGTTCATCGCCGACCGCCCCGCTTCCGCGTGTCGACGGCGGTCACGGTCATAGCGCGGGTCAGCGCGTACGACGCGAACAGCGCCGGCAGGCCGAGCACAGCGACCAGCAGCCACGGGCTACCCGGGTGCGCGATCACCACCCACTGGACGGCGACGATCAAGCCGGCGTTGAACAGCACCCGCCCGGCCAGCGACACGAGCCGCGCCCCGCTCCGAGCGGCTTCGGCGGCAGCCTTCGCCCGGCGGGCACCGGCCCGCCAGACCCAGAACAGCACGAGCAGCACGCCGACTCCGGCGAGGATCTGCGTGGGTGTCACGGTCAGTCCGTTCATCGCTCACCCCGATCGATCCGCTCGCCGCGCCGCAGCCAGTGCGGGTGCAGCGCGCGCCGGTCGTCGTCGGTCATCGCGCCCCAGACGCCGACCGTCTCGGCGCCGGCTGTCCGAAGCTCCAGTTCAAGACACTCGTCCTGGACCGGGCAGCCACCGCACAAGCGCTTGGCGAACTCCCGATCGTCACGAGCGTCTGGCGGCCCGCCCGCCGCCGGGGTCATGCAGGCTCCATCGCTGGTCACGATGGTGGTCAGGACATCGGTGGGCACCCATCGCAAGCGATCCAGCCGCCACGCGATGCCGATCAGCTGGAGGTCGTCCATGCCGCACCTCCGTCCTGAAGCGCCTTGGCCAGCTCGGCGGAGGAGACCCGCAGGCCGGTCCGGCATCGGGTGGCGCGCAGGGCGCCGGTCCGGATCGCCCGGCTGACCGTGTTGCGGGAGACACCGAGAATCCACGCGGACTCGGGAATGGTGTGAAAGGTCGTTTTGGTGTTCATGAGAGAACCATTCTGTTGATTTCAAGACTATGTTGTTTATTTCAGCTCTAATGTGGACGTGTTTGTCCGCGCGCCGCGGCAACACGCACCCGCGGCGCTAATGAACGGTTGAAAAGCCGCTAATCTCGGCGCTGAGGCGGAGCGCGGAGGAATACGTGACGGAGGACTGGGCGGCGGTCGCGAAGGCGATCGACATGCGCGTGCGGGAACTGGGCTGGCGGCAACGCGAGCTGGCCGAGCGGTCGCACGTGTCGCAAGCGACCGTGCGCGAGCTTCAGCACCATGTCGTCGAGCGGCGCCGCAGTGCCCGGACGCTCGAAGCGCTGTCGACGACGCTGGGCTGGCACCCGCGGCATCTGCTGGCCGTGCTGCAGAACCGCACGCCGCCGCACCCGGACGAGCCGGCCGACGACGGCCACGAGCTCGCGTCCCGATTGGACGCGCTTGAACAGCGGCTGGCCGAGATCACAGACCGGCTCGAAGATGTTCAAACGAGCCTGGCAACCGTGGTCGAGCACATCCGGCCGAAGCGTTAGCGAGGTCTTTTCCATGCCTTCAATTCAAGGCTGGAACGGCCTCGCAACCCATGCACAAGCACCGCAGCATCACCGCGCAACCACCGCAGATCACCGACATTCGGGAGCGTTATGAATCCGGCCGGGGGATGGACGGGACGCACGGCGACGGCATTGCAGTCGGCATTGCGGCTGAGTCAAGAGCGCTTCGCCGAACGCCTGGGAATCAGCGCGCGCACGGTGGGGTCGTGGCACAAGAAACCGGATCTTCGACCGCAGTCAGACATGCAACAGGTCTTGGACACGGCGTTGGCGCAGGCGTCGGACGCCGAGCGCGACCGGTTCGGCGCGTTGACCCGCGACGCGCCGGCCAGCGCCTCGACGGCCGCGTCGAGCGAAGCTGACGAACGCCTGGACGCCGACCCTCACATCGGCGCCGCATTGGAGTGGCTCGACCGTCACGCGCACTGGACGCCGGGTACCGCGCGTCGCGCTGTTGCCGATCGTCTCGCCCGCATCGACGCCCAAGAGCTTCAAGACCGTGGGACGCGGCGTGGTTGGGTCAGCCAACGCGACGTCGCGGCCGCGCTGACCACTTACTACGGCAGCCGGCTCGGCGATCACGGCCTGTACACCGCGCAATGCGGTGATCTCGCCATGAACACCAGCGTTCTGACCTGCGCAGACTGGCTCGACCTGGATTGCGAGCTGCGTCCGCCGTATGACCAGTTCCGGGTTCCGAGCGCGCAGCCGGAAGCCGACCTCGACCTTGAGGACCACGCCGCCGATCGCGCCGTTCAGCGACTCGCCGAGACGCTGTCCATGAACACCCGGCTCACGGACAGTCCGATCTACCGGCTCACGAGCACGGACATCCGTGAACACCAGCTTCGCGGCACGTTCGGCGGGTCCCAGTTCGTGCACTACGCGCTGACGGCCGACCTTCTCGAAGGTGAACTGGTCGACGCGGTGGCCGCGGGCTCGACGGCGATGCCGCTCAGGGACCGTTACCTGCCGGACCTCCGCTCGGTGCTCGACGTCGGCGAGCGGCTCTGCGCGGGCGGCGTCCTTGCGCTGACGGCGATCGCCCGGCCCGCCGACCTGTACCGCGGAGACGCCGACTACTTGCTACTGGTCCAAGAGCGGTCCGGCAACGTGCTAAACGCCGCGCGTCGACTCGCGGTGATCCCGAAGGGCTTCCACCAGCCGCTGACCGACGTCCGCCGCGACGCGCAGGTGGGCATGACACTTCGCCGTGAGATGGAAGAAGAGCTGTTCGGCCGGCCCGACATCGACAACACCCTGGGCGAGATGCTGGCGGCCGACCCACTGCACCCAACCAAGCTCACCGAGCCGATGAGCTGGCTCATGGCGCAGCCCGGCCGGCTGCGGATGGAGTGCACGGGGTTCGGCCTGAACCTCGTCAGCGGAAACTACGAGTTCGCCAGCCTGATCGTCATCGACGACGAAGAGTTTTGGGCACACTACGGGGGAGTGGTCGAAGCAAACTGGGAATCCGCAACTCTTCGTCAGTATTCGACTACCGACGACGAGCTCGTCACCGAGTTGCTGGGTGATGTAGCGTGGAGCAACAAAGGATTGTTCGCCATGTCGCAAGGGCTCAGGCGCCTTGCGGAAATCGGCGGCGAGCGCGTGAAACTACCCGCGATCGAATGGGAGATCAGCCAGTGACTGACGGTTGGACCGCCGGCAACGCCAACGAAGATGCGGCGGACACACGCGGCTGGCTGGTCGGCCACTTCATCGATCCGTCGCAGGGTGTTCGAGCGTCGAAGGACGTGGAAGTCAAGTGGGCCAACCATCCTGCGGGCGACAAGCGCCCCGAGTGGACTTCCGACGACCAGCGAACGACGCTGGTGATGCTTGTCTCAGGCGAGTTCCGAGTGGAAGTCACCGGCGGTAGTAAGGTCATGAACCGCCCAGGTGATTACCTCATGTGGGGCCCCGGAATCGACCATTCCTGGGAAGCATTGGCGGATTCGGTTGTCTTGACGGTCCGCTGGCCGTCAGCGACCTAATTCGACCGCGGGAATCCTCACCCGCTCACCGCCGATCTCGGAGAGTCGACGCAGGCCCTGGAGAAATGCGAACAATCCCTCATTACTCCAGGTTTCGTCACCGATCAGTTCGGTGATCAGGCCTCCGTCGAGCGTCGAGTACTGCCGCAGCCCGGCGGCCTCCCAGTTCGCTTCGACGTCACCGCCGAACCGCGGCCAGAACTCCTCATCTTCGATCACGACCAGGCTGGCGAACTCGTAGTTCCCGCTGACCAGGTTGAACCCGAACCCGGTGCACTCCATCCGCAACCGGCCGGACTGTTCGGTCAACCACCGCATCGGCGCCGAGAGCCGGGCCGGGTGCATGGGATCGGCGGCCCGCTGGACGCCGGTTGTCCGGTCGACGTCGCCCCTGCCGAACAGCTCTTCTTCCAGCTCGCGGCGCAGCGTGGCGCCGATCCGCGCGTCGGCGCGTTGATCGGCGAGCGGCCCGTGGAAGCTCTTCGGGATGACGGCCAGCCTGCGAGCCGCGTTCACCACGTGCCGCGAGCGCTCCTGCACCAGCAGGAGGTAGTCCGCTTTACCGCGGAACGGATCGGCGGGCCGTGCGATCGCCGTCAACGCGAGCACGCCACCAGCGCAAAGCCGTCCCGGAAGGTCGAGCACGGCCTGAAGATCCGGCAGGTACCGGTCCCGGAGCGGCATCCGACCCGGTTGTACCGCGCGGCTATCGTGTAGCTCCCGTTCGAGAAGATCCATGCTCAGGGCGTACTCGACGAACGGCACCACCTGGACGTCGCCGCCGACCATTTCCGGTCGGATCTGCACGTCCGTGAGCCGATACAGCGGCACGTCCGCGATGCGCACGTCGTCGGCCGCGGCTTCGGCCAGCCGCCGAACCGCCCCGACTTCGTCGACCGGCTCACGTGCCGCACTCTCGTTGGCAGACAACACAATCCGGTCGTTCTCGGCCGTCAACGGGCAAGCAAGGTCCAGCCAGTCCGGCCGGGTCAGGACACTGGTCGCGACCTCAACCTGTCCGCAGCGCGCGGCATACAGCACATGCCCGGGAACCGAGTCGCCGTAATAGTTCGCCAAGGCGGCTGCAACACGACTCCGACTGGCCGACACGTCGGAATGCGGCTTCACCGGCGCGGCGGTTGCCACGCGTCCGTGTGCAGTACCGGGAGACCACCCCGCGTGCCGATCCAGCCAGCCGAATGCAGGCTCAAGCGCCGAGCCAAGCTCCACCGTCCCATCCAGCGTCCGCAGGCCGATCAGCTCGCGCAGCTCGTCCGCGGTGCGGCCGAGAACCTTGGCCAGCTTCGGCCACTGGTACGGCAGGGGCGCGTAGTCGCCGGCTTCCCACCGGATGACCGTCGAGCGGTCGACGCACATCACCTCGGCAAGGTTCTCCTGAGTCAGCCCGGCCGCCTTACGCGCTGAAACAAGCTTCTCGCGCCGCCGAACGCTGACCACTCGACCACCTCACCCCGATAGACGCCGATCACAGCGTAGCAGCCGTCATTGCAGGTAGTTGCTCCGAATGCCACATCCCCGCCGCGAAACATCAACGTTTCCGCTCTGGGTCACGCCCGCCTCTCCGGATTGGATGATTTCAACAGATCCAAAGACCAGGGGGTGGATGTGACCAGCGTCGAACACGGCTCGCGCTTGTACGTGACCTGGCACCGTTGCGTGGCAGACAACCTGGACCACGCCGTCACCGACGAGGCTCTGGCCGATGGCATCGCGCGCCACGAAGGCCGCTACCGCACGCTCTGCGGCCGCGAGGTGCTGTTCCACTCCTGCCTGATACCTCCCGGTCGGCCGTGCGCTACCTGCAAGTCGCTGGTCTGGCTCCGCACGGCCACGCCGTCGCCCGAACCCGCCTCCCATCGCAAGCCGTCGCGCTGGCGTCGCGTCGTCGGTCGTCTCCAGACTCCGGCTGTCCTGCCGCCGCGCCCGCCTCAACGCGTGCGGCTCATTCCCGAGCAGGACAGCCGGACCACCACGTCGGCGGGAACGGGCAGCACCCCGAGCGCGCCCGTTCCCGTCGACCACCGTCACCGGCGGTCGACCCGATGACGGTCTTCATAGCGCGCCCGCTGCCCGGCACGGTCGGCGAATCCCGTCGCGTCGTCCACGTCTTCCCGCTCCCAGCAGAGGGCCTGGCGCCTGAACGGCTGACCGCGTATTGCGGCGCGATGTTCGGCCGGAGCGAGCTTGAGTTGTTGGAACGTCCGGTCGGGATGCCGTGTGTGACCTGCCTCCGCTTCGCACCTACCTCCGGCGACGCCGGCGGGCAGGCGATCGAGCGATGACGCCGAGCCCGCCGATCGCGCCGGCGTTTCACGCGAGCTGGACCCGCTGCTGCTCCTGCCGGCGCGGCTGTTCCTACTGTGCCAACTGGTGGACATGCGCTGGCGCAGGGCTGTGGTGGTCGGGAACGCTCTGGGCGTGGGCGGGCGGAGTCTCGCGCCCCACCTGATGACCTTGCGCGCCGCCGGATACGTGGAGACCCGGTTCGAGAGAGGTAGCCTGGTGCTCCGTTTGACACCGCTCGGACTCGACGGGCTGACCGAGCACGTGACCGCGCTGCGCTCGGTCGCGAACACAGCCGCCGAACTCGTCACTGCGCGGCGCGCTCCGCCCATCCGGTGTGCTGTGACGGGGGACGGCCCGATGCGCTAAACCGTCTGAAGCCGGCTGCTCGTGACGGCTGTGACGGGACCCCAGCCGAGCTGTCACAGCCGTCACGCCAGCGTTCTCGCAGGTCAACCGGCATTCGTTGCCGTCACAAGCCGCGTGACGGCCGTGACGGCTAACTCGGACTGCGATAGCCAAGATCGCCCGGGACGGGAGACCGCCACTACGGCCCGGTGACGGGCGCTGAGTCTTGGCTGTTCCGGCGTCGCACCCCTCGCGACCATCCGAGCGGAACGGCCGAGTCGGCCCGGCCGGCGCAGGTTGACTGCGCCGGCCGGATACCGGCTTTACCGGGCTACGGCGAGGCCGTCGTCGGCCGGCCATCAGCGATCTCGTCACCACCACGGTTCGCCACGACCCGCACCAACTTCCGGAACTGACCCGGCTCCAACCCCGTAAACGGGGCAATCCACTCCGACCGCGACGCCGAGATCACCTGCACCACACCATGATCAACCAACACACCCAACCGACTCACACCGGGTTACGAGACATCCCTTAGCGCTACCGCCTCTTCCACGGAACAGCCGCGCGCCGACTTGATGGCCCGCTGCCAGATAGGGCCCGCCATCGCGAGCACTCCCCGCCCCAGCACGGCGTCGGCATCGCCGCTCTGGCCGAACCGCTCAACACGTCGAACGATCTCCTCCAGCACGGTCCCCCCTTGTCCAGACGCGCCCACGTAGAGTAGTCCAACAGGTGCGTCTCGTGGAGGGGGATCAAGTGGATAGCGCCGAGGACCACGCAGCGATGGCCTGGTTGTGCGCCACGTTGCCACGCCTGCAGGTCGCCGCACGGGACGACAGTCTGGTGCTGGCGAGCATCATCGACGCGGAACGCCGCGTGCGCGAAGGCGCTTCGGCCGCGCAGGTGTGCCGCGACCTCGGCTACGAGCCATCACCGCAAGCCGTCAAATCCGGTGGCTTACCCATACTGACCGACTTCGGCCTCGAGCCGGTCCATGTCCAGGGGAGCTACCAGTGCCCGGAGAAACGGTGCGCGAGGCGAGCTCAGCCCGACGACCGCGGTCGGGAGCCTCGGTGCGAACTGTTCGACGCCCCGATGATCCTACGCGCGGCTAGCCGGTGACTCCCTTTCTGTCCGAGCTGGGCAAGAAGCTGGCCGATCGCTGGTTGACCAGCCTCGTCTTGCCCGGACTGCTGTTCATTTTCGCGGTAGTCGTGGCCTAGCTGTTGGGTCACGGTCACGCGTTGGACGGCGCGCAACTGGCGAGGGATCTCGAACGCCTCACCATGGGTGTCAAGCCAGCCACGGTCATTGTGCTGATCGTCGCCAGCCTGCTCGCGGCGACCGCCGCAAGCCTGGTCACACAAGCGGTGGCGGCGGGCGTACGCCGAACGTGGACCGCGCGGTGCCCGAAACGGCTGATCATGTGGCGCGCCGACCATTCCACCGCCGCGCTCACGCGCTACCGGCCGGCCCGGCTGACTCCGATCGGTGACCGGTTCCGGCTCACAGACGAACGTATTGACGTCTAATTTGGACTGTCGTTGGGCCTGGTATGGCCACGGATCTGGCTGCTGGTCAACGACACCACCGCATCCGCGGTGGGTGACGCAAACACTCGTTACCGCGCCGCCGCGGAGACGACCGCGTGGGGGGTGCTCTACGCCGTGCTCGGCATATTCTGGTGGCCCGCGGCGATCGCTGGCGCGGTGGCCGTGACCGTCGGCTACCAGTAGAGTCGGACTCGTGGTGCGGTCCTGGCTGACCTCGTCGAGGCGACCGTGGATATCCACCAGCGCCAACTCGCCGAGGCCGTCGGAGTCGAACTGCCACACGGCCGCATCACCCCGGCCGAGGGACTGCGCATCAACGACATCCTCAACAAACGCGCTTGAAAGTCAGCCGCCACATCATCTCGCTGGCTGTTGCCCGGCGGCCGCGACCGTCGATCCGAATACGTCGGTCAGCGACGCGCCGAGGCCAACGCGCTGACTACCCGCTGCATGGAACTGGCCGCCGGTGCAGCCCGCCTGGTCCGGCGCGCGGACTCGGCCACCTGTGGCCAGCCCGCCGGCACCTGGCGTCGCGCTCGCCGCAGCAGCTCGCGGCCGCGTCGCCGCAGAACGCCGCCGAGGCCGGGTAACCGGTATGGATGCACACGGTCGTCGACGCCGCGGAGGTGTGGTGAGCGCCGCCGCTCACCACGAAAAGCGTCTACGTGACCGTGGTCTGGATGCCACATACTGGCCAGCGGCTCTGGCGCGGTGAACCAACCCGCCACCACGTGCAAGCTCGTCCCCAGCTGACCGCGTACTTCCCGCGCGGCGATTGGGCTCAACCCGCCCGCCGGTATGACCAGCGACGCCCTGTGCACCTGGGTCAGCGCCCAGAAAGCCGCCGGGATCGCCGCGAACATCCGCAGGGCGCGTCTCCACGGCGCGGTGTCCGCCGGGTATCGGGAAATGCGCGCGCGGGAGGCCAGCACCCTTGGACCGGCCCGCGTCGCTATCGGCCGAGCTCCGCGAGCTCGGCCTACGATGACCCGCTGCTGCTCGTCGATGACATTTCGCCGAGCGACGCAGGCCGGCAAGCGCGCTCGAGCACCGAGAGGGCGGGGGCGCGCACCAGCCCGGAGAGCCAGTTCTAATCGCGCAGGGAAGATAGTTGCGGTGTGATATCCGCAGATACAGCCGATGCGACGCTGTTCTCCAACCGCGCCCGCGTGTACGCCCGCTGCGCATTTGCGCTGAAGGCGGATCCGAACGTGGCCGGCGCCGAGTCGTTGTTCGACGCCGCGCTCAGCAACGGCCTGGCCGTCGTCGTCGGATCGAGCTGGCGCGGCGAGGAATTCTATCCGCAGAAGCCGAACAGGCCAAGCAAGCCCCGGGTCAGGTCCGCCGGCGACATGCTGACGCTGCTCGCGACGAAAGCCACCGACAAGGAGACGACCTCAGCCGAGCCCAAGCTCGCCTCACCGTAGGTGAGGGTGGACGCTCTCTCCGCCACTCTGGGCACCGACGGTGCCACCGTCGAGTCCGTGACGCTCACGGTGACGCGACACCTCGCAGTTCCACGGGACAAGCACCGCTCACCGACCGCGGCGGAGCTCCAACCGCTCGCTCCCCGTGCCTACGACCATGAGGTGGTGACAATCGAGACCGCCATCCTCATGGACGCGATCGACATCGCCAACGCCATCCGCCACGGCAACGAGAACCACGGCGAACTCGAACAACGCCACCTCGACGCGCTCTTCGAGCTAGACAAACACCCTCGCCTAAACGGAATGCTCGACGAGGAAATCGAGGCCTACGAGCACGGCGACACAGAGGCCAACAACGTCCGCGCCGCCATCGCGCAGGACTACCTGAGCCTGCTCGACACCACCGAGATCGCCCGCCGCGTCGAGGCCGCCGGCTGGTTCGCACCAGCACCGGGCGAGGTCGGCGAGGACCTCCAGGACTGCCCGGTATGCGACCAGAAAGCGCTGATCTCCGAAGGCGGCATCGACATGTACGGCATCGGTACTGTTCCAGCGCTGCAGTTCGGGGCCGAGACCGGTCGGACCGGCGTGAAAGACCTGGATGCCGGCGTTGAAGACGGTGAAGCCGTTGACAGTACTGAGTAGCTGGGCGAGTTCGCCGAGGGGGCCGTCGGCGTGGCCGAGGTCGAGCTCGATGCGCGGGCCGAGCGGACCGCGGGCCGCGTCGAGCAGCCGCGCGAGAGTCGGCCGCAGCATCTCGAATCCCGGTTCGCGTGAACGTGTCCAGCGGCCGGCCCCTCCGAGGCGTACTGTGGACTCTCGCTGTGCTCCCCAATTTGGGGGATTCTGCCAAACCCAAGGGATTATGGACGGAACGCTCGCCACTGACCTGCGTTTTCGCAGGTCAGCACACCGCTGACCCCAGGAGGACTCATAATCCCTTGGCGTCGGTTCGAGCCTGACCCGGCCCACTCTTCACGCCTTGATCGCGCCTCTGACATGTTTGCGATGCCTATGCTTGCCGCCGGCTGGCTTATGAACGAAACGGTCAAATCGCAGCAAAACGGTGGCGCCGCGGCGGCCTAGATCCACGCGAGATGTGGCTGAGTCGAAGCAGACGGCGGGGCACCCGTCTGCCGTGTTCGGCTTAGGCAACGCGTCTCGTCACGTAGCTGTCCTTCACGTGCTGATTAAAGTACTTGCCGTGGCTCGGCGCGTTCAGCAGCGCGTTGGTGGTCGCTTCCGCTACGCCGCTGTACTGGTACACGCCGCCATGGCGGAACTCGATCTCGAGGGTCGCGGTGCGTGGGTCGTAGCCGATCGAGGCGATGTTGGTCGAGTCGACGGGCAGGCGAGTCACAGGTCACTCCGTAGGGGTCGGGGAGATGAGAATGTCGGTGGTGGAAGGTAGAACTGTCGTGAGTGATCGGGAGGGCATATGACCAGGCACGGTGTGGTGGGAAGCCCGGCAGCAACTACGCCGAACGGGTGCAGGTGGTGCGGTACGCCCGAACGCGAGCACTATCGCCGATGGACGCCCTCGGTCGGCTGGCATCAGTGGACGCCACCGAGCGACGAACAACGCAAGGCTCGCATGCTGGCCCGGCGTTCGCCGGTGGATCCTCGCGGCGTCGGTCCCTTGTCAGCAGCGGGCCGCGCTGCGTAGGTCGGCGAAAAGCGTGCGGAGTCTGTCGGGAATCTGCTCCGGGCTGCGGAGGGAGAGCGCCAGGTCCGCCATCATGGCGGCCTTGCCGCCGGGGCCCTTGAGACTGCCGGCCTTAACCATCTCCTTGACGTCCTCGCTGAACTTCTTGCTTCGGTGCGCGGCGAACTCGGGCGGAGTCCAGGGTGCGTCTTCGCGGGGCCACATGAGGTTGGCGGTCTCTGCCCACTGCTCGTCCGGGAAGAGCTCCTCGAGCTCGTTGCAGTCGTCGTCTTCGCCGAGGAAGCTCACGTACTTCGTGAGGTCAGGTCCGAAGTACTGCCGGAGGGTGCTGTCCTTGAACATCGGCTGCCGGCGGCTGTCGGCGTCGATCACCAGCTGTACCCGTCGTTTGTGCTTCACAAGGTATTCGGCGAGGCGTAGCGCGCCGATGTGATTGCCGCATCCCCACAGTGCGATCCCGGCGGCTTGGAGGGTGATACCTTCGGAGAGCTTGAACAGCAGGGGGAAAGCCGCCATCTCGGTATCGCCCTCCACTGCGACGAAACAACGTTCGTGCAGCAGCACCGAGTTGCGGAGTCCCACGCTCGCCGAGACCTTGCCGAGGAACCCGTCGACATCGGCGTGGGAGTCGGCCCCGAGGCGCTCGACCACGGTGGCATCGTCGACGAGCTTGAGGTGGATCACGTCGGCGATGTCGACCCCGTCGATGAGGTTCATCGAGTGCGTCGCGACGATCACGTTGACGTTCGGAATCGCGCTCTGCTCGCGGATCAGGTCCATCACCCTGCGCTGGTTCGCGTAGTCCAGGTGGGTGTCCGGCTCGTCGTAGACGATGATCGTCTGTACGGGGGAGGGTGCGCTTTCGCCATGTTCCTCTGGTCGGGCCTCGGTGTCGCTCTGCTCCTTGAGCTGCAGTTTCGTCCACTCCCACACCGCCAGCGACACACGCCGTCCGCTGCCCAAGCCGGCCCGGTTGAGGCCGACTTCGCCGCCAGCGCCGCGCGAGAAGCGCAGTTCTGTGCGGCGAAGCCCGTGGTGGAGCTGGATCTCCGGTTCCACGTTCACTTCCGTGAGCTCCGGACAGCGCTTCTTGATGTGTTGGCAGAGGTCCTTCGCTTCGGTCCGAAGACGTTCGGAGAGTTCGTCCGCGATTTCGCTGAGCTTGCCCTGTAGCCCAGGGTCCTCGGTGTGTGTCTGGAACCGTACGTTGAGCACTGACTTCACCGTGTCGTTGGGGGAGTCGACGGTGCCATCGAACCTGACCAGCCGGGGTAAGCGAGCAGTGACTTCCCGGCCCATCGGGAGCCAGTCCTCGCCGGCGGCGTTCTCCAGTCCGTACTGGCGCAGTGCCGAGACGACGTCAGCCTTGCGATTCGACGCGGGCTTGAGTTCCAACTCCTTCGCAAGACCTTGCAGGTCGGGCAGAAGCATGGAACCGAGCGTGCGCAGTCGCTCGTCGGCCGGTACGGAGGTCCAGGCCTGGAGTTGAACGCCGTCGTTACGCGCCACGCGGCGGATTCGGGCCTTGCCGGGAAGTCGGAGCGTCTCCTGTTCCCACTCGTCCAGCGAGAACGTTCCTTCGACGGCGCTCTCCACGAACCTCGACGACGGATCATCCGGAAGGAAGGAGCGGTCCTGTTCGTCAACCGAGCCTTCGTTCAGGAGGAAGGCAAGCGCGTCGAGCAGCGCCGTCTTCCCGCCGTCGTTGTGGCCGGCGATGATCGTCGGGGAGCTCACGGGCACCTCCCGGACGTGGATCAGCGAGCGGAATCCGCTCACGGAGAAGTGTTCGAGGTGCACTGAGCGGCTGCTCCGATCGTCTCGTGGCGCCCCGCTGCCCTGGTTGTCAAGAGCTGAGTGGCGGAAAGCGCTGCTGCGCAAGAACGTTACGCCCGCTCCGTGGTGGCGGAATGCCGCGACACGCCAGCGAATACGCAGTGAGGGCAGTGTTGCGGACAGTTACTAAACACAGCAGCCAACGCAATCATTGCCGTACTGGTAGTACGGTTCGTTGCTCTGCGACGGCGGGTGGCGAACTAGCTGAAGTCGTGTGGTCGCAACGCGGCTCGGCCTGCTGGCGCCTGGCGCTGTCAGTTGAGACGCCGGGGGGCGTCGGATTGCTGCCGGAGATGACTTGGTGATGCGGTCGAGATCGCGACCGGTGAGGTAGGTGCTGCCAGGGTTACTGCGCTGCAGCACGTGTCTCGTGAGTGCCGACACAGGGTTGTTGGGCGCACAAGTGCGCCCAACAACCCTGTGTCCTGGTTACGAAGCCGGGCTAGAGGTCGCCGGCGCTGCGGGTTTCCGGTGGCTGCTCAAGGTTCTGCTCGCGTTTGCGTTGTTCGGACTTGAGCCGGTGTACCTCCTCGACGAACTCTTTGAGCGCGACACTTTCTTTCTCGATGTACTTGTAGCGGATCGTTGTACCTCCGCCGAGCCGCGTACGCCCTCCTCTTCCCTCAGGACCCGCAGACTCGACGGTGGTACGACGGCTTGACCGAGCGGTTCCCGGCTCGTGAGGGACGTCGGTCGATTCGGTGGCTGGAAGTTGGGCGTCGTCCAGTTGCAGATCAACGCGGTCAGCGGGTTCACCGACTGCCACCTCATGTCCACGGGCGGAACCCCGCCATGCCAAGCCACCCTGTGCGCCTTCAGGGTGACCGGCGGCCCGGGTTCGGTGGCGACGGCCAACGACTTTCCATCCGCATCGAGGCCGTCGGCACCGACCGCGCGGTCATCAAGCTCTGCTTGCCGTGAAACCTGCCGACGCGCGGGTGGCTCGAATCCGGTCGTCAGCGTGTGGTGCGATCCGGTTGTATGGAGGCATGATGCGATTCCGGTTCGAGCTGGTGCCGGTCGACGAGGTCGGTCCGTGGGGGTCGGGTCGAAGCCCGCGGCTGCACTGGTTCGCGCTCACCCAGGGCTGGTTCTGCCTGGATGTGGGTGGAATTGAGTTGCTGCGATACGCCGAGCGGACCGTGGCCTTGTTCCCAGTCGAGGGCAGCCGAGCGGCGCCGCCGTGGGTGGACTATTACGTGGTCCGGCTGTGGGAGGACGTGCTGCAGGCGTTGCCGTACATTCTCGAACCCGTGCCGGACGATCTGGCGGACTTTGTGGCTGCCGGATCCACAGAATGGGTTGACACCGACGACCCGGAGATCCTGCACAACACGCTGATCGACGCCGCCTACGATGCCTGCGGTCAGCGGTGCGTCGACACCGGGTATCTGCGCTTCGGGCCCGTGCTGCGGTGGTGGCGCACCGTCGATCCCGTGGACACTGTCGCCGTGGATTGGCAGTTCGCTGCTGATCCTGACGGCGAAATCGCGTTCACCGCACCGCTGTCGGGACGGGCGTCGGTCAGCACGGATGAATTCATCTCCGCTGTGACTGATTTCGATCATCGGCTGTTCGAGGCCATGCAGCAGCGGGTGGATCGGCTGGCTGCAACCGGCGCTCCCACGGGGATCGAACTCGATATTCCCGGCCTGATCCAGGAGCAGGCGGAGCGGCGGACCTGGTTGCCGCGGGCGTTGGCGCAGCAGGTGAGCACCGACTGGGATGTGGTGCGGGCTGGTGTGCCGATCCTGGCTCCGCACCGGGTGTGAGCCGGCAGCCGCACCTCGAGATCGAATACCAGATTTGGACCAACCTGTATCGGCGGCGTAAGTGGCATACGCACGCATCTGCCGCCGAGCGTGTTGAGGCGGGAACCCCGACACTTCGCGTCGAGGCGTGAGTTCCCCGGACTCGGCCCGGCTCGAACGGGCTGCCACCCCCACCATGCGACGGGCAGGACGCACCCTTACCGGGTAGATGCGACTTGGGCGAGCTCGTTGTGATGGTAGGTCGGAGGCAAGGACATCGGCGACCCAGTTTCGCCCGCAGGATCCGCGCGCTCATGCCGCTTATGGATCAGTCGCTCTGACGGGTGTGCGGCGCCTCAGATCGTGAGCCATCGGCCACCCGTCGCCGGGAGCAGAACCATCTCACCTTGCGCGTCTCCAGCGCTCGGTGGAGTTCGGCGACCTCCTCCCGATGCCGGCGGCGAGCGTCGGCGAGTTGCTGGCTGAGTCTGCGAACCAGCGTGCTGTCGGCTGCGGCGATGTCCGGGTCGTTGACGAGTGCCGGCGCCCCGGAGGATGCGCGAGCTCGTCGCAACGCCTCGACCTGGGGTCGTAGCTCGTCGTGGCGGTAGATGAAGTCGGTGGACACGCCCGCCACTGTGGCGATGCTGGACACGGTCACTGGCTCGTGGGATTTGCGGGCCTCTCGGAGCGCCTGTTTCACGAGCGGCTTGCGCACGCGATTCCGTACGTGCTCGACTCCAGAACCCGCCACGACATCGAATTGGTCCACGCCGCCGGGGCTGGTCCGCATCCGTGCGGGCCAGCCCACGTCGTCATGGCGGCGGGAGGACGTCTGCGACGTCGGCGACCTGCTTGAGGAACGCGTCGGATGGGTGGCCCTTGATGGGGTCCGTTTCGGCGATGACGACCAGCTTCCCGTCGAGCCGTGACCGGTAGTGCTTTCCGGTGAAACGAAAGCCGCCGGCTTCGAGAACCTCTGTTCCGAACGGAGTCACGTCACCGGATCCGTACGTGTCTTCCAGCCTGCCGAGCTGTGCGGCTGATTCGGCCGACGGCATCTTCACCCACGTGACCGATCCGGCGATCGTGTTTCCGTTCCCGTCCTGCACGACGAACAGCAGCTGGTCAAGCTTGTCGCACGGATGACGCAGGAAGAACTGCTGAACCTGGCCGAACGACTGGACGGCGCAGCGCAGGTCCTGCTTGAGCTCCTTCCTGATCTCCTTGAGAGTCAGCCGTCGCCATGCCTCGGCGCGATCGCCTTTCTGTGCGGCCTTTTTGCTGTTGGCCGTGTCCGTGTCGGACACGCTCTGGGTCGTCGCAGTGTCGAGCCCGGCGCCGACCGAAGTGACTACGTCTCCACCGCTCGCCGCCGCAACAACTGTCGCCAAGACGGCCGCGCCGAAAACGCCGCCTGTCTTGATCCATTTGCCGTCGGAACCTCTGGGCTGGTTCGGGTCGAAAGGCACGCGCTGCGCTCCTGAGTCGAGTCGGGCGACGGCTCGACTTTGCCGGAACAGGAGCCGGCGGAGAACTGGGATTACGAGAATCACCTGATCGTCTCAATGCCCGCCGTCCCGCCGTGGCGCGTTCACCTACTCCGTCCTTCTGATATTTAATGCCAGGTAGACAGTAAAGGTGAATTTTCCGCCTTCGGATGTCACGTTGGGTGCGTGGGGTTGCGGCATGTGGGTGGCTGGGATGACGCACGTTGAGCGGGAACCTGGACGGCCGTATGCCCGATCGCGCGACCATCTGAAGGGCAGCCACGATGACCGCGACAACACCACGGCCTGAAGACGACGCCTGTAGCGGCGGTGTACGCGCATCCGAGGGTGATCGTGTCGACAGCATAGTTGCGAGGGGAACCGGCTGGCGAGTGACCGGCGTACGCACAAGGACTCCGCGCTTCGACACCCTGAAGGGGTGTTGGGATGGTTCCGCGTCGTCGACGCTCGGTTGTCCGAGCGACTCGCTACGTGGGCTGGGCGACGGGCACACTGCGTCAGTCATCAACCAGGTTCAGGCGACACTCGTCGCGGGGCCGGATGGCGAGCTGTGGGTCGCCGTCGACGGCGTTGATGTCGGGCAGGTGGCCGCCAACATCAGCGCAGTGTGCGATGTGCTGGTGCGACTCAGTCATCACGGGAGTGACGAGTGAGCAGCCGATCCCGATGGGGCTGTCCGCAACGGGGCGGACAGCCCCGACATCGAGAAGATCGCTGCGGTGTCAGGCGTGGAGTTCGTGTGGCAAGTCGCGCACACGGTAGACCTTGATGATGGAGGTTGTGAAGGCACGTCGAGCGGCGGTGTACAAGCGTTGTGGCTGCAGGGTTCGAGAGCCTGATGGTGTTGGTGGCGGTCGTTGTCCTCGACTGGTGGCGCGCGGGCATGGAAGTTGGTATTTCTCGTTGGAGTTGCCGTGTGGTCCGGATGGTCGTCGGAATCGGGTGCGGCGCGGCGGGTTCCGGACGCGGACTGCCGCAGAGCAGGCGCGGGCGTATCTGCTGGGCGCTGACGTGATTCCCGGGAGCAGCGCGGTGACGGTCGGACAGTGGCTGGATATCTGGCTGGAGATGCGGCAGTCGGTAATGTGCCGTTGCGGTCGTTGACGGTGGCGCGGGTGCAGGCGATGTTTGTGGCGCTCGCGCGGGCCAACTCGATGCGGGAACGGCCGTTGGCGCCGGCGACATGCCGAGGGTCGTTTCCCTGGGCCACGGGGGTGGCTGGGGTGTCGGCCTGTATCGCTGCCTGCCGTCGAGTGCGCTACCTCTCGGGCTCTCCTCGGGCTCGCGCGTGCTGGATTCTGTCGAGCTGTTTGTGCGGGTGCGGTGCGGGGCGAGTGCCCCGCACCGCACCGGTCAGGGGTGGTAGACCGTCGTCACCGCGAACGGCTCGACCCGGACGGGGCCGCGCAGACCGTAGGACGAGGTCCGCGTGCTGGATTTGTTGTAGTTCGTCACCGCGTTGCGGATGGTCGTGCGCACGACGACCTTCAGCTCGTTGTCCCCGGCGTGCAGGAACGAGCTCAGGTCCCACCGCACGTCCGACGTGATCTGGGTGCCCACCGCCCGGCCGTTGACGGAGACCTCGGCCGTGCCCTCGACCGTGCCGAGGTCGAGCTGCACCCCGCGGCCCTGGCCCAGCCACTCGCCCGGGATCGTCAGTTTTCCGGTGTAGGTACCGATGCCGGACTCACCCGCGATCTCCGGGCGGTCCCGCCAGTCCCACAGCGGGAGGGTGCCCGACAGCGTCGGGATGGAGATGGTCTTGTGCCCGCTCGGGGTGTAAGCCTCCACCGACAGGCTCCAGCTGTAGGGACCGGGATTCGCCACGTGGCCGGGCACCTGGGCCGTCACCTGCACCGTCCGGCCGTTGCTCAGCTTGAGCTGCTGAGCGCAGTTTTCCGTGGAGTACCAACGGATGGTGCCGTCCGCCGAGGTCTCGAGGCGGCCTGAATCGACCCCGGCGCCGACCACGTGCACGGGGTGCTTCGCCTTGCGGTCGAGCGCGAGCACCCGGGTCTCCTGGGGCCCGAGAGTGATCGGCACGTTCGTCCGGTTGCGGGTGCTCTCGTAGACGGAGATCGGCCTGATCGCGCCGGTCCATAGGTCCAGTTCGGACACCGCGCCCGGGCCCTCAAAAGCGGGGGCGAAGGTGACGGCGCTGTTGCCGGGGTTGTACAGGAACAGGTGCAGCGCGTCTTTCGTCTCGCGCAGCTGGGTGAGCACCTCGGCGTCTGTCCACGCGACCCGGGGCGTGACGCCGGCGGCGTCGAGCGCGTCAGAGACGTCGCCCTGCGTTGCGCACCGGCGGACGTGCTTGTCACGCACGAGCCGGTCGACCAGCCGCTTGACCTCCTGGTCGCCGGCGTTGCCGGAGGCGTACGTCGTGTCGCGGCCGGGCAGTTCGCCGACGAACACGATCGTCACGCCCGCCGCCGCGGCGCGGGTCAGCGCCGTCACGGCCGCCACCGACAGTGCGCGCTCGTCGATCACGAGGCAGCGGTACTGCGGTCCTTCGGGGAAGAGGACGCGGTCGCCGACGGTGCCGTCCTCGGCGAGTCCCTCCGGGTCGAGGTACTGGATCGAGAAGCCGCGCCGCTCCAGGCGCCGCGTCTCGAACAGCTGGGCGGGTTGCGTCCCGTCGTCGGTGGCGGTACGGGCGGCCGTCGTGAGGAAACCCTTGCGCAGGATGGCGACGTCGGTGCGCGGCGCACCGGTCTCCAGGACCTGTGTGCCGCGCGCCCAGTACGCGGTGGCCTGCTCGAACACCGGCCACTGCGGTTTGTTCACGTCGTTGAAGCTGTCGTGGGACGTGTCGCCGAAGCGGTACTTGCCGGGCCAGGGCGCGCCGGGGGACATGTACTGGTAGCCGTGCAGGAACGGCTGCGTGATGCCCGCGGCCCACTCCTTGTCGATCATCGCCTTGTAGTCGCCGAGGTTCGTCTGGCCGGAGTTCTGCGGCTGCGCGCCCAGCTCGGTCGAGATCCGGGTCGCGCCGCCCTGGTGGGCGCCGCCGACGATCGTGCGCTGCCAGTCGAGAGCGTACCGCCAGCCGTAGTTGTCGATGTTGGTCGGGAAGCGGTCGCCGGAGTTGTACGACTCACCTTCGACCCGGCCGCCCAGCCGAGCCAGCGCGCGGAAGCTCCGGATCGGTTCGAGGTCCTGCCCGTAGGCGGCCTGGGCTTTGTACTGCAGGCCGTACTTCGCGGCCCACGCCTGGAAGGGAGCCAGGTGGTCGTCGATGTAGAGGTCGGTCAGCAGCGTGTAGTAGTCGTTGCGGATCTTGTCGCCGGTGCCGTCGGACAGCTCGAAGTCGGGCCGCGGCGGGGTCGTGGGCACCCAGTACAGGCTCATGCCGTGCTGGAACATCACCGGCAGGAACTTGGTCATCTCGTACCCGCGGCGGGCCTTGAACTCGTGGGGGAACGAAGGCGCCCAGAACAACGAGTTGGCGTTGAGCTCCAGGGAATCCTCGAACAGGTCGGCACCCGCTTTCCTGAGCGCCGCGACGTTGTCCGGCCCGATCTGGTTGGCGTCGAGGTACTCCGCCGCTTTCGCGGCCGCGTTCTTGTCGAACGCGCTCGTCACCACCTTCGAGGCGTCACGCTGCCAGAACGCAAACACGATCCAGTCGCCGGGCGGCGCCTGCCACGTGAGCTTCCCGTCGGCGACCCGCGCCGTGAGGTCGACCAGCGACGCGGCGTCGAGCACGGTCGACTCGGCGGGCACGCGGATCGGGGTGCCCCATCGGGGTTGTTCGGCCACCGGCAGCAACTCCGCGGCCGGGCCGCGCTTGACCGCCCGCGCCGCGGTCGCCGCCACGACAGAGCTGGGCCGGGTTCCGGCCAAATCGTCAATCGGCTTGGGCAGGGCGCCCGAAAACGTGTGTCCACCCGGGACATCCGCGCGGCCGTACTGCATTTCCTGCTGCGAGAAGCCGCTGCCGCTGCCCGTGTTGGGGGTCTGCACCGGCCACGCCGCGCCCATCGTCATGCTGATCTTCATGCCCAGCTTCGCGCCTGCGTCGAGCGCCGCACGCAGGTTGGTCCGCTGGTCGGCGTTCGCCCAGGAGTCCGCGGAGAAGGCGATCTCCACCTCGCCGAAGCCCGCAGCGTGGATCGCGGTGACCTCGCGGACGGTCTCCTCGACGCTGAGCGGCGCGGCCCACCACCACCGCACCGCCGGCCGGAACTGCCGCGGCGGTGTCGCGAACGAACTCGACGTGATGGCCGAGGCCCCGCCCGCCCAGCGCGAACTCTGCGTCGGCCCTACCGGGAGGTCCGAGGCTGGGACCGCCGGGGCGGCCGGGTCGGCGGCCGCTGTTCCGGCGCCACCGGCGATCAGGCCGCCGGCCAGCGCGGCCGAGCCCGACAGCTGGATCATTCTCCGGCGGGACAGGGGATTTGTCATCAACACTCCCAGGGGGACACAGGGGACTTTCTCAAGACTGCCCGACCAGCGCGAGTGAAACGTTTCAAACACTGGCGCTCACGTCCCGCTCGCGGGCTGGGATGCCTCACCGTAACACGCGATCAAGGGCTGATCCACCGTAGATTTCCTTGGATCCGAGCAGTTGAGGCGATCTTTTCGGATGTGGCGGCTGGGGTCGAGGGCGGCGTGCGCGCGGGAGCCGAAGCACATCCGGTCGGCGGATTGCCCTCGAGACTGAAACGATGTAACCGTGGATCATGCGGCCGACTGCCGCCGCATGATCCACTGTGGACGTCCGGCGCGGCCGCGGGTGGTGCCTCGGCCGGCCACCTCGAACCTGTCGCGCGACCGCGGCTACTGCGACAGGCTGCCCGCCAGGCCGGACAGTTCCACGGCCGCGGTAGCGCATCCTCGGCTGCGTGAATCGGACGCCGAGTGCTACACGCTGGTCTTCCTCGCTCGCTTCCCAGCGTGCGAGGAAGACCCGGCAGTCAGCGGAGGGAACCTTCGAGCGCCCACTGTTGGCAACGGGCGAACCATCCGCGGACGTGACCGTTACGCCGAATCACCTTCCGGGAACGCGCTGGACCGCGCCAGTGTCAGCAGAGGACGCCATGGCGGCATACGCACGCAGCGCGTTCGACACCGCGCGCTCGCGTTCCTTCGGGGTCCACGGGCGTTCGGAGTTCTCCATTTTGGCCCTGCGTTCGGCGAGGACTTCGGAAGGGACGTCGAGATCGAGGACGCGGTTGTGGACGTCAATGATGATCCGGTCGCCGTTTTCGACGAGGGCGATGGTGCCGCCCGCGGCGGCTTCGGGGGCGATGTGGCCGACGGAGATGCCGCTGGAGGCGCCGGAGAAGCGGCCGTCGGTGACGAGGGCGCACTGAGTGCCGAGGCCGGTGCCCTTGAGGAACGCTGTGGGGTGGAGCATCTCCTGCATGCCGGGGCCGCCGGCGGGGCCTTCGTAGCGGACGACGAGGACGTCTCCCGGCTGGATCCGCTTGGTGAGGATCGCGGACACGGCTTCTTCCTGGCTTTCGACGACCAGCGCGGGGCCTTCGAAGCGGAGGATGCCTTCGGGAACCCCGGCGGTTTTGATGATGGCGCCGTTCTCGGCGAGGTTTCCGCGCAAGACCGCGAGGCCTCCGTCCGCGGTGTACGCGTGTTCGAGGTCGCGGATGCAGCCTCCGGTGGCGTCGGTGTCGAGTGAGGACCAGTGGTTGTCCGTGGAGAACGCTTGGGTGGTGCGGACGCCGCCGGGCGCGGCGTGGTAGAGCTCGAACGCCGCGTCGGACGGCGATTCGGACCGAACGTCCCAAGTGGACAGCCAGTCTGACAGAGACGCGGCGTGGACCGCGTGCACGTTCTCGCGGAGCAGGCCGGCGCGCCAGAGTTCGCCGAGGATGGCGGGGATGCCGCCGGCGCGGTGGACGTCTTCCATGTGGTAGTCGGAGTTCGGCGCCACCTTCGACAGGCAGGGCACGCGGCGGCCGATGGCGTCGATGTCGCTGATGGTGAAGTCGACCTCGCCTTCCTGGGCGGCGGCGAGGATGTGCAGCACGGTGTTGGTCGAGCCGCCCATGGCCATGTCCAGCGCCATCGCGTTCTCGAACGCCTCGCGGGTGGCGATCGAGCGGGGCAGCGCGGAGGCGTCGTCCTCGTCGTACCACCGTCGGGCGAGCGCCATGACGGTGCGGCCGGCCTCCTCGAAAAGCGTTCGGCGAGCACGGTGGGTCGCCAAGGTGGAGCCGTTGCCGGGCAAGGACAACCCGAGGGCTTCGGTGAGGCAGTTCATGGAGTTCGCGGTGAACATGCCGGAGCACGAACCACACGTGGGGCACGCGGCCTGCTCGACGGTGGTGAGGGCGGCGTCGTCGACCGCATTCGACGCCGAGGCGGCGATCGCGGTGATCAGGTCGGTGGGCGCCTGGGCGACGCCGCCGACGACCACGGCCTTGCCGGCTTCCATCGGCCCGCCGGAGACGAACACGGTGGGGATGTTCAGGCGCATGGCGGCGTTGAGCATGCCCGGCGTGATCTTGTCGCAGTTGGAGATGCAGACGAGGGCGTCGGCCTGGTGCGCGTTGACCATGTACTCCACGGAGTCCGCGATGATCTCGCGCGAGGGCAGCGAGTAGAGCATGCCCGAGTGCCCCATCGCGATGCCGTCGTCGACGGCGATCGTGTGGAACTCGCGCGCGATGCCGCCGGCTTCCTTCACGGCCTCGGCGACGATCTCGCCGAGGTCCTTGAGGTGCACGTGGCCGGGCACGAACTGGGTGTAGGAGTTGGCGATCGCGACGATCGGCTTGCCGAAGTCGCTGTCGGTCATCCCGGTCGCGCGCCAGAGCGAGCGCGCGCCCGCCGCGTTGCGGCCGTGGGTGGTGGTCCGGGAACGAAGAGTCGCCATCGCCGTCCTTCTCCAGTGCTTGGGGTGCCTCGACTCTGACCGCTGAGATCCAGGCATGCAACGCACTGGTTCGGGAGAATTCTTGCGACGTTGGCAACAGTGGCCGCACAAGACTCAACAGATGACGGCGGCGAATGAATTGATGCCCGGTGTCACCTCGCCTTAGCGTCACGGCAACCCCCAGGGCGCGAGGAAAGGAAACACCGTGGCAGCACGTGGTCTCACCTGGAGCCAGCTCTACGTCGGCCAGGAGTTCGAATCGGCGACCCGGTCCGTCACCGAGGGCGATGTCGTCACCTTCGCCGGCACAACCGGCGACTACTCCGAAGTCCACGTCAGCCGGGCGTACGCCGAGAAGACCGAGTTCGGCGAACGGATCGCGCACGGTTTGCTGGGCCTGTCGATGGCACATGGGCTGATGCTGGGCGGTGGGCTGTTGTTCGGGACCGCGATCGCGTTCCTGGGGATCTCGGAGTGGTCGTTCAAGGCCCCGATCCGGTTCGGCGACACCATCCACGTCCGGTTCGTGGTGGACGAGCTGCGCCGCCGGACCAAGCGCCCTGACCAGGGTGTGGTCACCTTCGCGGTGGAGCTCGTCAACCAGCACGGTCAGGTCGTCCAAAGTGGCCGCAAGGCGATCTTGCTGCACGCCGAACCGGATAACGCGCCGCAACCGGCGGAGCACGACGCCGCGGTACCCGCGCGATGAGCGGAGGGGGAGGACTGCGTGACGTCTACGAGGGCGTGCGCATCCTCGATTTCACCCAGCTCGAGCAGGGACCGTCGGGAACGCAGGTGCTCGCGGACTTCGGCGCCGAGGTCATCAAGATCGAACGCCACGACGTCGGCGAGATCGGCCGCGACCACAGCCCGCGGGTCAACGGCATGAGCCCGCACTGGGCCGCCAACAACCGCAACAAGCTCAGCCTCAGCCTCGATCTCAAAGCCCCTGGCTCGCGTGACGTCCTCGAACGCCTGGTCAAGACGGCAGACGTGGTCGCCAGCAACTTCCGCCCCGGGGTCATGGAACGGCTCGGCCTCGGCTACGAGGACCTGCGCGCGATCAACCCGCGAATCATCTGCGCGTACGCCTCGGGCTACGGACGGTCCGGCCCGTACGCCGAGCGCCGCGGGCAGGACCTGGCCGCGCAGGCGATGGGCGGCGTCCTGGCCCTGACCGGCTCCGCCGACTCACCGACCGCCGCCGGCACGTACGCCATCGACTACGTCGCCGCGATGCACTTCGCCCAGGGCATCATGCTCGCGCTGGCCGCGCGGGAGCGCACGGGCGAGGGCCAGGTCGTCGACTCCTGCCTGCTCAACTCCGCGGTCGCACTGCACCTGCAGGAGGCGACGACCTACCTGAACACCGGCCGCGAGTACCCGCGCCCGCCGTACGGCATCGCCCACAGCCACTCGACGGCGCTGTACGCGCAGTACCGCACCGCGGACGACCGGTGGCTCGCGCTCGTGGGCGAGTACTTCGTGGACCGGCCGTGGCAGCGGGTCTGCGACGCGCTGAGGCTCGCCGAGCACCGCGACGACCCTCGCTTCGCGACGGTGCAGGGGCTGGCCGAGCACGTCGAGGAAACCCATGCGCTGCTCCAGCGCGCCTTCGACCTCCTGTCGCTCGACCAGGCCCTGAAAGCACTGGAGGAGCAGGACGTGCTCGCCGCTCCGGTCAACGATTACCCCCACCTGTTCGAAGACCCGCAGGTCGCGCACAACGAACTCGTCGTCACGGCCGAGCACCCGCACGCCGGGACGGTGAAGCTGGTCGGCTCGGCGGTGAAGCTCAGCGCCACGCCGGCACGGGTGCGCACCGCTCCGCCGACCGTCGGCCAGGACAACGAACTGGTCCTGGCCGGACTCGGCTTCACCTCCGCCGAAATCGCCGGGCTCCAGGAATGCGGTGTCGTCGGGATCGAGAACCGGCGGCACCGCGACACCGGTGTCGCGCACTGGGGGCCGGCCGAATGATCGAGAACTCCTTCACCGACCGCCGGGTGCTCATCACCGGCGCGGGTCGTGGCATCGGGCTCGCCGCCGCCCGCCGCTTCGCGAGCTTCGGCGCCGACGTGCTCATCGCCGACGTCGACGAGGGCCTGGCCGTGGCCGCGGCGCACGCCATCCTCGCCGAGGGTGGCAAGGCCGAGGCGTTTCCGCTGGACGTGACGTCGCCCGAAACCATGGCCACCGCGGGTGACCGCACCGGACGTCTCGACGTCGTGGTCGCCAACGCCGGCATTCAGCTGTTCGGCCCGGCGTCGCAGCTCGGCACCCAGGACTGGGACCGCGTGCTGCAGGTCAACGCGCGCGGAACGCTCCTCACGCTCCAGCTCGCCGCGCGGTGCCTGGCCGACGGCGGCGCCATCGTCACCCTGGCCTCGATCCAGGGTTTCCTGCCCAACGCGCTGTCCGCGCACTACGCGGCGTCCAAGGCCGCCGTCGCCAGCCTGACCAAGTCCTTCGCCGCCGAGCTCGCGCCGCGCGGGATCCGCGTGAACGCCGTCGCCCCCGGCCGGATCGCCACCGGCATGTCCGATCACGCCGACGCCGAGATCGGCCGGCTGACCGGGCAGGGCGCCGAGTCCGCGCTCGAACACCGGATCAAGGACAACCCCCTGGGCCGGCTCGGCCGCCCCGAGGAAGTCGCGGCCGCGATCACCTTCCTCGCCTCACCCGACGCCTCCTACATCACCGGCGAGTGCCTGAAGGTGTGCGGCGGCGACCTGATGACCTGACCCGTTCCGCCGCCCGCACGCCCGTACCCGACACCGAAGGGGAACCGTGACCGACGCCTTCGAGGGAATCCGGATCCTCGACTTCACCCAGCTCGAACAAGGCCCCTCGGCCACCCAGGTCCTCGCGGACTTCGGCGCCGAGGTCATCAAGATCGAACGCATCGACGTCGGCGAGATCGGCCGCAACCAGCAACCGCTGCTGGCCGCGGGGTTCAGCCCGCACTGGTCGGCGACCAACCGCAACAAGAAGAGCATCACCGTCGACGTGAAGAGCGACGCCGGGCGCGCGCTGATCCTCGACCTCGCCCGCGACGCCGACATCGTGGCCAGCAACTTCCGTCCCGGGGTCATGGACCGCCTCGGCCTGGGCTGGGAGCAGCTGTCGGCCGTCAACCCGCGGATCATCGTCGCCTACGCGACCGGGTACGGCCTGTCCGGGCCGTATGTCCACCGCCGCGGTCAGGACCTCGCCGCGCAGGCGGTGAGCGGCTTGATGGCGCTGACCGGCACCGTGGAAAGCGGTCCCGTGCCGACCGGCACGTTCATGATCGACTACCTCGCGTCCATGCAGTTCGCGCAGGGGATGATGATCGCCCTCGCCGCGCGGGAACGCACCGGCCGCGGCCAGGTCGTCGACTCCAACCTGCTCAACGCCGCGATCACCAGCCACCTGCAAGAAGCCGCGACCTACCTCAACACCGGGCAGCGGTTCCCCCGGCCCACCACCGGGATCGCGCATCCCGGCAACACCGCGCTCTACGGCTACTACGAGGCCGCGGACGGGTTGTGGTTCACCCTGATCGGCGAGTACTTCGTCGACCATCCGTGGCAGCGTGCCGCTCGCGCGTGTGGACTGTCCGAAAAGGATGTGAACGATCCGCGTTTCCAGACCGTCGAAGGTCTCCTCGACCACACCCGCGAAACCTGGCAGCTGCTCGCCGAGGCCATCGCGAAGTTCCCGCGCGAGGAGATCATGGCGCGGTTCGAGGCCGAGGACGTGCTCGTCGCGCCGGTGAACGACTACGACGGCCTGTTCACCGATCCCCAGGTCGTGCACAACGAGCTCGTGATCGAGGGCGATGTCGACGGGGTGGGCCGGGTCAAGTGGATCGGCATGCCGATCACGCTGTCGGACACGCCGGCGCGCCTGCGAGCGGTCCCGCCGAAGATCGGCGAACACAACGAAGAAGTCTTCATCTCAGCCGGCTTGGCCGAAGAGCGCATCGCGGCGCTGAAGAACGCGGGGGTGATCGGATCCGAATCGGATCGAGAGCGCGGGGGAAACGGGCCCCAGTGGTCCTGAGTTGACCGTAGCCATCACCGTCGAACCAGAGAAAGTAGGAAGATGAGCGCTCACAGTCCTGCAGCGTCGCAGGGAGACGCGAGAAGCATCCGGAAAGTCGTGGTAGCCGGTAGCCTCGGTACCCTGATCGAGTACTACGACTGGGCCCTCTACGGGTACGTCGCGGCCATCATCGCGCCGCTGTTCTTCCCCGGGAACGACCCGACAGCCGCATTGCTGTCCACCTTGGCCGTGTTCGCGTTGTCCTACGTCATCCGCCCCATCGGCGGGATCTTCTTCGGCGCCTTCGGCGACAAGTTCGGGCGGCGACCGGCGCTGCTGGTCACGGTGGTCGGCATCGGCCTGGCCAACACGGCCATCGGCTTTCTCCCGACGTACGCCAGCGTCGGTGTGCTGGCGCCGATCCTTTTGCTGATCGTCCGGATCGCGCAGGGCTTCTTCGCCGGCGGTGAGGTCGGCGGCGCAGCCACGGTCATCAACGAAGTGGCACCGCCGGACAAGAAGGGGTGGTATGCCTCGTTCGTGCCCGTGGGCACCAACGGCGGGTTCGCCATCGCGTCGGCCGCCGTCGGCCTGGTGTCGGGTCTGGTGACGACCAGCCAGCTGAACGAGTGGGCCTGGCGCATCCCCTTCTGGGCCGGGCTGCCCCTGACGATCGTCTGCTTCATCGCCCGGCGTTTCCTGCCGCGCATCGACAACGACGAGAGGCGGCCGCACGGGTTTCCCTTGATCTCAGCCTTCCGCTCCTACCCCGGCCCGCTCGTCAAGGGCATCCTGCTGGGCATCGGAGTCCAGGGAACCGCTTACGTCGGCGCGACCTTCCTGTCGATCTACCTCATCACCAGCCTGCACTACGCGAAGACACCGGTCTACTGGATCACCGCGGGTGGCACTCTCTTCGGCGTTTTGATGACACCATTGGCGGGCCGGCTGGTCGACCGGATCGGCTCCGTGAACGTGACGATCATCGGCTTGGCCACCTACGCGATCGTGACGTACCCGGCGCTGGTGATCATGGACTTCAACAACCTCTTCCTCGCCGGCGTGGGGTACTTCGTCGTCGCTGTCAACATGGCCACCGCGCAGGCGGGCAACTACACCCTTACCCCACAGCTTTTCGGACCGGAAGTCCGTTACACCGGCACTGCTCTCGTGACCAACGTGTCGGTCGTCATCGCGGGTGGAACGGCGCCCTACATCTGCACCTGGCTGGTGAGCTCCACGGGCAATCTGCGGTCGCCGTACTTCTTCGTGCTCGGGGTCAGCCTGATCGGCATCGCCACGCTGCTGACGATGCGCCGGCTGAACGTGGCGCAACGATCAGGGCTCGGCGGCGAGCACGCTGATCCCGGTGGGCAGGCTCATTCTCCGCAGTTCCTGAGCAGCGACCTTCCGGAAGCGGCGGGCGGTCGGTGACAACTCGGTGTAGGGCCGTGAGATAACGGCCAGCACCCGATGTGGGCCCGGCCCGACGATCGGCACGCGTGTCAGATCGTCGAGCCGGTAACCCATGAACTCCAGCGCCGGCAGGGCGGACACGCCGAACCCGGCGCGAACCAGACCGCCCAGCGTGGCGATGTTGGCGACCTCGAACCGCAGGCGGACTTCCGCCCCCGCGTCGGCGAGCGCCTGATCGGTGATGGCCCGGATGCTGGTGCCTGAGCGCGCGGCCACATACCGCTCGGCGTCGAAATCGTTCCAGGTGACCGCGTCCTGGTCGGCCCACGGATGGTCGTCGGGGGCGACGCCGTAGAACTTCTCCTCCAGCACGGGTGTGACCCAAAGGCCGTGCGGCACCTCGACATCCGCCGTGATCGCCACCTCGACCGTGCCTTGTTCCAGATGCCGCAGCACGTCGTCGTTCCCGCCGTCGACGAGGTGGAAGTCGAGCGACTCGTTGCCGCTGAAGAACGCGCTCAGCAGCCTCGGCAGCACCGCCGCCGCGAAGGACGCAAGGGTGGCCAGCGCCAGCGTGCCCTGCTGGGCTTTGGCATAGCGGTCGAAGCGCTCAAGCCCCACCGACAGTGTGTCGATGAGCTGGTCGGCGACTTTGAGGAACTCTTCCCCTTCAGCGGTGACCACGACGTTGCGGGTGTCGCGCTGCAGTAGTGTCACGCCCAGCGTGCGCTCCAGCTGCGACACCGACCGGCTCAGCGTCGACTGTGAGAGGTTCATGTGGCGGGCGGCGCTGGTGTAGCTGCGCGTCCTGGCGACCTCGCGGAACACCCGGATCTGGTGCAGGGTGACGTCGTCGATCGCCATCTTGTCGTCCTCCGCTCGTGTCCCGTCAGCATGTCATCCTCGCCGGGCCGCGCAACCGCACCGCAGGGCGCGCGAAAGGCCGGCCGGACGGGGTCTCCGTTCCGGCCGGCCTTCTCCCAGGAGGTCCGTCAGACCACCGATTGGGCTCCGTCCACCGTCAGTACGTGACCGCTCACGAACGATGCGCTGTCGGAGAGCAGGAAGCACACGGCTTCGGCGACGTCGTCAGGCCGGCCGAACCGGCCGAGGGGGATCTTGCCCAGCCGTTCCGCCCGGGACACCGGCTCTTCCAACGTCGGCGCTGTCAGGCGGGTTGAGATCACGCCCGGGGCGACGGCGTTGACCCTGATGCCCTGCGGGGCCAGTTCGAGCGCCAGCGAGTACGTCAGGCCCACGATCGCCGCTTTGGCCGAGGAGTAGTGGGCCAGGTTGATCCGGGGCTGCCAGGCCGCGATCGACGCGAAGTTCACGACGGCGCCGCCGCCGGTCGTGGCCATCGCCCTCGCTACGGCTTGGGTGACCACGAACGTGCCCCGGGCGTTGATGGCGAGGACGCGGTCCCAGTCGTCGGCGGACAGCTCCAGCGCGGCCTCGCGGTTGTGGGCGCCGGCGACGTTGACCAGCCCGGTGATGGGCTTGCCGTCCGCCAAGGCCTCGATCGCCGCGATCGTTGCCAGGGTGTCCAGGAGGTTCGCGCCGGCGCTGCCGGCGCCGAGCTCGGCGGACAGCTCCGCCAGCGCCGGCGACTCGATGTCCATCAGCAGCACGTCGGCCCCTCGGGCCGCGGCTGTGCGGGCGACGACGGACCCGATGTCCCCGGCGGCGCCGGTGACCAGGATCCGGTGGCCGGCGAGCTGGTCGGTGAGTTTTGGCAGGTCGCGGCGCGGTTCGGTCGAAGTTTCCACGCGGGCTACTTCCCTTCTTTCGTCGGCGACCACAGAGCCCTTTTGGCAGCGATGCGGCCGGAGATGAACGCCCATCCGACGTGGTTGCCGTGGCCTTCCAGAAGCAGACCGCCCTGACCGTTGGACCCCGCCGCGAACAGTCCCGGGATCGGGTCGTCCTGCTGGTCGAGAACGCGCATGTCCGTGTCGATCGCCAGCCCGCCCTCGGTCAGCACGATCCAGCTCTTCAGCGGCCCGAGCGCCACGAAGTTCTGTTCGCTGCCGGCCGACTGCCCGATCGAGGCGGCGAGCTTGCGAGGGTCGGCACCGATCTTGGCCGCCAGATCCGGCACGGTGCGGGCGCTGTGGAAGATGTCGCGCCGGTTTCGGCGGTAGTCGTCGATGTAGGCGTAGGCGACACCGGGCGCGGTCGAGATGAAGTTCGGCCACTTCTTGAACTGGGTGGCCGTGGCCTCGTCCATCACCAGGTAGCCCTTGCCGCCGGGCTGGTCGGGCAGTTCGAGCTGAGGGTTCGCGCTTTCGTCGGTGAACCGCTCGCCGTCGGCGTTGACCAGGATCGCGCCCTGCTTGAAGACGTTCGGGGACGGTGCGAGGTAGGAGGTGGCGAAGGACATGATGAACGGGCGCTGGATCGCGTCCGGCAGCCACCGCAGCGCCAGCAGCATGATCGTGGTCAGGATCCGCCACGGCGGCAGCTTCTGGAGCAGGAGCTTGCGTGACGGGGTCACGAACCGCATCTCAGGGCCGACCGCGAGGTCGCCGTTGAGGATGCGGCCGCCGACCTCCATCCCCAGCCGCAGCCCGTCCCCGGTGCTGGTCGGGTTGATGCCCTCGACCCGCGCCGCCCGTGCCGTCGCGAACTGGCTGGTCTTGATCTCGACGCTGGAACTGAAGTCACCTGCCGCCAGCACCACGCCGCGCCGGGCCCGGATGACACGCCGGGTGCCGTTTGTGGTCTCGGTTTCGACGCCCACGACGCGGCCTTCCTCCACTACCAGGTGGCGGGCGGCCGTGTTCGTGAGGATGCGCACGCCTGCTTTGCGTGCGGCGCGCTCGAACCAGTAGATATAGGCCGAGGAGTTCGGCAGGACGTTGTGCATGCGCGGGCCGCGGTGCGGCGGTTCGGGCATGGGGCCGAACAGGGCGACGCCGTGGTCTTGGACCCAGTGCAGGGTGTCTGCGGAGTTGTCGACGTACACCCGCCGCAAGGCCAGGTTGTCGCGCTCCACCAGCGGGCCGGCGAACTTCGCCATGTCCTCGAAGTGCTCGCTCGGCGCGTCGGCCACCCCGGCTTTGCGCTGCAGGCGGGTGCCGTTGGCGGAGAACGAGCCGATCGACCGGCTCGTGGTCCCGCCCAGTTCGGGGTTCTTCTCGAGGAGTGCGACACTCGCACCCATTTCGGCCGCCTGGGTGGCGGCGGCCAGGCCCGCGCCGCCACCCCCCACGACGACGAGGTCATACGTGATCGCTGAATCTGTGGACAAAGTCGCTCCTTCGCGGCTAACCGGTTCGGTCTCGACGGGGTCGCGGTCGCTGCCGTGCGCCCGGTTCAGCGCGCCGCGTCCCACCCGGCGACGGTCAGCACCGCGCGCATGCGCTCGGCGGCCAGCGCCGGGTCCGGCAGCAGCCCCAGTGCGTCGGCTTGCCGGAAGACGTCGGTGAGGTGGTTCACCGAACGCAGGCCTTCCCGGCCGGTGACCATGCGGAAGTGGTTCTGGTGGCCGGAGAGGTAGGCGAGGAACACGACGCCGGTCTTGTACTCGCCGGCCGGGTGCTCGAACAGCCGGCGGGCCAGGGTGAGGGTGGACTCCATGTTGGCGGTGAACCCGTCCGCGTCGCCGGCGTCCAGCTTCTGGAAGGCGACGGACGCGATCGGCGCCAGCGGGTCGAGCACGCCGAGCAGACCGTGGCTGTGGTGCTCGCCGTCGCCGCGGATCAGCTTCGGGTAGTCGTGGTCGTCGCCGGTGAAGACCAGGACCCCGTCGGGCAGCTCGCGGCGCAGCCGCTCCTCGCGTTCCACGTCCAGCAGCGAGAACTTGAACCCGCGCAACCGCTCGGAATGACGCTCGGCCAGTGTGACGACCGCCTTCAGCGCCTCGTCCACGTCCACGTGGCCCCAGTAGCCGCGCAGCGCCGGGTCGAACACCTCGCCGATCCAGTGGATCAGCGCCGGCGTCTCGACGCGTTCGAGCACCTTGTCGTAGACGTAGGCGTAGTCCTGCGGCCCCGACGCGACCCGGGCGAGCACGTGGCTGGCTCGCAGGACCGCGCCGCGGCCGAGGCCCTGGATGAAGTCGAGCTGTTCGAGGTAGGCGTCGGCGATGTCGTCGAGGGTGGGCGAGGTGACGTCGAGCTGGTCCGTGCCCGCTCCGCACACGATCTCGCCGCCGGCTTCGGTCGCGGCCTCGCTGGAGCGGCGGATGAGGTCCTGGGTCTGTTCCCAGGTCAAGCCGCCGGGACCGCGTTCGGACGTGTCCATCGCCTCGGCCACGCCGATGCCGTACCGCCACAGGTGGCGGCGGAACGCGATCGTGGCCTCCCAGTCCACCGGCGGTTCGATCCCCGGGGTGTACTCGCCGAGCGGCGCGGCGACGACGTGCGGGGCCGCGTAGACGTCGCGCTGGGCGAACGCGGCTGCCGGCGCGGGGAACTCGCGAGCGGGACCCATCGTGTGTGGCTCCGCTGTGCCGTCCGGACGCGGCAGCTTGAGGGTGATCGAGTCGGTCATGCGAATTGTCTCCTTGGGGGAATCGAGGGATGAGTGGTCGCGCGGGCGAGGGTCACCGCATGCTCGTCAGAAGGCGGGACGTTCGTTCCCGAAGATCGAGGGCGTAATCCAGGTCGGAACCCTCTCGCGGTTCGTCGCTGAGGACCTCGACCTGCCAGCGCCCGGTGTACCCGGTGCTCTCGACGAGCCGGATGAAGCCCGGCAGGTCGATCACGCCGTCGCCGGGGCGGCCACGGCCGCGCAAGAGGTTGGTGGTCGGGACCAGCCAGTCGGACAGGTCGACCGCCATGACGTGGGGGCCAGCCGCGCGAACGGACTCGGCCAGATCAGGGTCCCACCACACGTGGTAGGCGTCGAGCGCGATACCCAGCCACTCGGAGGCGAACTCCTGTGCCAGCGCGGTCGCCTGGGCCAGGCGGCACACCGAGGACCGCTCCGCGGCCATCATCGGGTGGAACGGCTCTATGGCCAGCCGCACTCCGCGTTCTTGCGCGTGCGGCAGGATCCGCTGGAGGCCGGCTCTGATCCTGCTGTCTGCCTCGGCGAAGGTGGTCGTCACCGCGCCGACGACCACTACGATCGTGCCGATGCCCAGCCGCGCCGTGGTGTCGAGCACCTCGAGGTTCGAGCGCCATCGTGCGTCGTCCGGGTCGTCCTCGGTGAAGTAGCCCAGCCGGCACATGCTGAAGAGCTCGACTCCGAGATCGTCAGCGGCCTTCGCGACCACGTCTGCGCCGTCGCGGTGCACCGGGATGTCCCACACGCTCGCAGCCATGCCGGAATCCGAACAGATCTTGAGGAATTCGGGTGTGGACAGGTCCAAAAAGGACCCCTGACTGAGTACCAGTGGCTCGCGTCGCACGCTGTTCGTCAACTTTCGTCAGCTCCGTTTCGTCGGTGGTCGGGGTGCACGGTCAGAGCATGTAGTCGCCGCCGGAGACGTGGACGCACTCGCCGGTGAGGTAACCGGCGTCGTCGGAGGCCAGAAACGACACGACCGAGGCGATGTCAGCGGGGCTGCCCGGGCGGCCCGCGGGGATCTGCCGGATCCTGCCCGCCCGTGCCGTTCCCGCCGCGCTTCCGTCCAATTCGGACTCGAAGGCATCGGCCCGCGCCCACAGGTCCGTGTCGACCATCCCCGGCGCGATCGCGTTGACCCGAACGTCCGGCGCGAACTCGAGCGCGCAGGACTTCATGATGTTCAGCACGGCCGCCTTCGACGCCGCGTAGTGCGGCGAATGCGGCGTACCGAGCCGCGCCGAGCGCGACGCGATCACCACGATGCTGCCGCCCCTGCCGGCCGCCCGCAGGTGCCGGCCAGCCTCCCTGGCCGTGAGGAAGGCGCCCCAGGCGTTCACGTCGAATACCGCGTCCCACTCCTGCTTGGTGACGTCGAGCAACTGGTTGAAGGTCTGCCGCCCGGCGTTGACCACCGTGATGTCCACGGGTCGATCGAGCAGGTCCTCGGCCCGGGGGAGAAGGGCGCGCACCTGAGCCTCGTCGGTCACGTCGACCGGCAACGCCTCCGCGGCACCGCCTTGCTCGCGCAGCGTCTTCGCGGCCTGCTGCGCGGCGTCACCGTTGACATCGGTGAGCAGAACGGCCGCGCCATCGGCGATCAGCCGCGTCGCGATGGCGAGCCCGATCCCCTGCGCTGCCCCGGTCACGACCGCGCCCCGGCCATCCAGTCTCATGCCGGGCCCCCATCGAACTCGGACAGGTTCCCCCTGTATGGGTGGTGATCGATCGTCACTGATCCTCCTGAGACGTCTTCCACCGGCGGTCACGTACCCGCCGGAATCCACAGGCTCCGGGCACGACAGAACTCACGGGCGTCGACAACACCCGCGTTTCCGCGATCCGCAGAGCACACACGCCACCGGCGGGTTCCACCGGAGCCGACGATCCGTCAGCCGGACTCTCCGGCGGGTTCCACCGCCGGCCGTGCAGCGCCGAGGGCAGCCGCCGAGTCGCTGAAAGTTCGCATGCATCGACACTGGCGCCCAGGATTGAAATACACAACGCACTGATCCGGGGAATCTGTTGCGTTCTGCGCATCAGTCTGTGCACGCGCTTCAAGAGACGTTCCGGCGGCACCTTCGTCGACGCCAGGCACGGCAACCGGCTGGAGCAACGGCTCCGACTCGCTTGAGCTGTGGCTTTCCGCCGCGGCGCAGATTCAGCGAGTCCGTCATCGTCGCCGACAGGCTGAGGCGGAACCTCGATGAACGGCGCGACGAACAACTCGACCAGTGGGCCGCGTCAGGGATCGGGGTGTGCCGATCCGGTGTACCGCGCGAGCGATCCAGGTCGTCACCGCGATGATGCGCTCAGTCGTTGCTCTGTCGGTTGGAGGAGATCGCCGTGTCGGGCAGGTTCCGGCGGGTGTTCCGGTGGGGGCCGTGAACGTGCTGACCGGTGAGGTGCGGGCCTGGCTGGTGGTCGAGCGGGCGGTGCGTTACCTCGCCGTTCATGATGACCTCGCGCAGTGGGATTTCATGGATGACCGTTGAAACCCGGCGTGGAAGCTCGGTCCGGCGATGCTGCCTGGTTCCGACGGGCGTGTGGCGGGCCAGGTGTTCTACGAGACTGCTGACCAGAAGAAGCTGCGTCTGGGTCGGGCGCAGTAGGACCGGCGAGCGCCTCGCTGGGATCTGACGGGTGTCTAGTCCGTCTTGGGGAGTCGTGCACCCTGATCGGCGAGGTCGGCCAGGAGATCGCCGACCGTGCCGGCGCGGTTGAGGACGTCGTCGGCGGTGAAGGTCAGCTGGGCCGATTTGCGGCAGGCGTGGACCTCTTTCCAGGTGACCGGGGGGAGACCGTCGGGTGTTCGCGGCCGCGCAGCGAATAGGGGGCGATGGTCGTCTTGGCCGGGGTGTTCTGGCTCCAGTCGATGAACACTCGCACGGTGCGCTGAGCCTTGGCCATCACGGCGGTGACGTCGTTCGGAGTTTCGCGGGCAAGTTGTTGCGCGAGTCGTTTCGCGTACGGCGCGGGTGCGCCGGCGTCATCGGTGACGATCGACGTCAGGAGTTGCATGCCCTTCGAGCCGGAGGTTTTCGGCATCGGCGTAAGGCCGTCGGCGACCAGGAGATCGTGGAGCCGTTCGGCGACGCGGCAGCATTCGACGACGGAGGTGCCTGGTCCGGGGTCGAGGTCGAACATGAGCCGGTCGGGCAGGCCGGGCCCGCCGGCGAAGATGGTCCATTGTGGAACGTGTAGCTCGAGCGCGGCGAGGTTCGCCGCCCAGACCAGTCCTGGCAAGTCGTCGATCAGCGGGTACTCGATCGTCTTCCCGGACCCCCGGGATCCGGAGCTGGGCAGCTGTACAGTGCGCAGCCACGAGGGAGCGCCTCGCGGCGTGTTCTTCGCGAACCACTGCTCGCCTTCCACGCCGTCCGGCCAGCGGATGAAGGTCACCGGGCGGTTCTTCAGATGAGGCAGCAGCAGCGGGGCGATCTGGCTGTGGTAGTGGATTACCTCGCTCTTGGCGAACCCATCAGCCGGGTACAGGATCTTGTCCAGGTTGGACAGTGTGAGCTGACGGTGCTGCACTTGCACGGTGACGCGTCGGCCAAGATCGATGGGCGCTGCCGCTGGTTCCGCGGGTGGGGTCGGGTTCGCCGGAAGTGGGCGCGGGAACGAGCACGCCGGAGAGGGGCTTGTCGGTGCGCAGGCCTCGCCAGGCGGTGTGGCGCAGCCGGCCGGCGCCGCGGGTGAACTGCCGATAGACGACCTCGCCGACGAGGTTCGGTGTGACCCAGCGGGCGCGGGTGGTGTCTTCGCGTGGTGGGGTCGCGGCGAAGGGGTGGGTGCGCCGTTCGAGGGGCTCTAGTAGTTCCTGGAGCCGGGCGCGTTCCTTCGCTGAGAAGCCGGTGACGTCGCCGATGTAGAGCAGGTCGCCGGTGTCGCGGTCGTGCGCGCCGAGCGGCATCCCACCGAGCAGGCCGTCGGGGCTGCCCTGCCCCGGGCGCCAGCCGCCGATCACGACCTCTTGGGTCTGGATCAGCGGGTGCTTCAACCACTCCGGGCTGCGCCGGCCCGGTCGGTACTTCGACGCCCGGACCTTCACCACCAGGCCCTCGAGGCCACTGGTCGCGGCGAGGTCGAGCAGGTCGTGTGGGGTCATGCCGGTGGCCGAGAGGTCGGCGTGGCTGTAGGACGGGGTGATCGCGACCAGGTTCGTGTCGGTGGGCTCGATGCCATCGAGGCCCGAGCGCCGCTGGTCGTAGGAGGCGTCGAGCAGGACGTCGTCGCCGAGCTGCAGGATGTCGAACACGAAGTAGGCGACCGCCGCGGCGTTGGTGTCGTGGTTCTGCAGCAGCCCGAAGTCCGGCCGGCCCTGCTCGTCGAGGGCGACGATCTCGCCGTCGAGCACCGCGCGCCGGCCGCCGAGCGTGTCTGTGAGGGCGCCGGCGAGCTCGAGAAAGCGGCCGGTGAAGTCGTTGTTGTTGCGGCTGGTCAGCACCGTCGTGCCGTCGGCGGCCACGCGCATGATCGACCGGTAGCCGTCCCACTTGAACTCGTACGCGTACTTCGGGTCGTCGCGTAACCGGCCGCCGTCTGTGTCGCGAGCATCGGCTCCACGTAGCCGGGCACCACTGACCGGTCGCCCGGCACGCGCGTGGCCATCGGACCTCCCCGGCTCGCCGGTGAGCCGGGCGGACGGCGCCCGGCGGCATCTGGCGCGAGCCTAACCCGGCACTCCGGCGACTGCCGCGGGAAAAGTGCAGGTCACCAGCCTGACGGGTGGTTTCGACGTCGGTTCGGCGTTCACCACGTCGGCGGCCAGCGCCGCGCAGCGCGGGCACGTCCCGAGGTTCATGCCGCCGACCTGGGGCCCGAACGGCGTCACCCAGAGGACGATGCGCAAGGTGCTGTCGCACAACGGATAGTCGGCCTGGCCACGTACCGCGTGCCGGAGCCCCGCGGGTTGCGAAACCACGTCGCCGGCACGCGCGAACCGGCGGCCCACACTGCGCGAACGCGGCGCCGGCGTCGTCTCGGTGAAGCCTGAGCTCAGCATCATCTCGGCGGTCCTCCCGGCGGTTGGGTCGTCACCTGCAGGCTGTACCGCGGTTCCCTTCACGATGGGTCACCGCTTCGACAGTCTCGCCATTCCGCGGCGGCGCAGCGCCGCGATCGCCAGCGACGAGGCGAGGGGCTCGGCCTCGACGTCGCGGCGCCACGCAGTCAGCAACCGCGTCAGCGGGTCTGGCGACGGGTTCGGGGAACGCACACCCCCAGGTCGCCGCCCGCCGCGTGCGCGTTACTCGCCGCCCTCGTCCGGCCGGCGCCGCATGATGGCCTCGTCGTCGGGTCGTGGTCGTGGAAGTGGCTGCCGCCTTCAAGGGTCGGGGCCGTGGTGGCGCCGATGCCGTTGAAAGGCGCTCACCGTGCCACCGTCCCGTCGCTGCTCGATGGCAGGTGGCGGTACCGGCGCCGGAACGAGAACGCGGCGGCGGCCAGCATCGCGAGCGCCAGGACGATGTAGCCCACCCGCAGCGGGAACCACGGCGGCACGGACGGCCAGGTTGTGGCGACGTCGATCCAGGCGAGGAGCGTGAACACCGCGGGTTGCGCGAACAGCAGGGCGGACTGGGCGCGCAAGGTCGCGTCGACGCCGAGCGACGTCTCGTCCTCGGCGATCACCGGGGCACGCAGCGCCGGCACGAGGACCAGCGCCACGCTGCCGGCCGCGAGCACCAACGCCGCCGCCCAGCCCGCGCCGGCCTCCGGGCTGGAGACAAACCTCGCGGCGCACAGCACCGCTCCGCCGCCGAACGTGATCACCATCAACGCCAGGTACGGGGTGGCGCCGTGAACGGGCAGCAGGCTGTGAAGGCGTTGGCCCTGTTCGCGGTTCCTGCTACAGACCCCGGACGCTGAGTCGAGCGAGCTGAGACGGCGACCGAGGGCCGATGGACGACTCATCGGCTCCTCGGTCGTCGGTCGGTCATCGGGGGAGGAGGTTCACCACCGCGTCGATCTCGGCCTGCGGGCGGACCGAGAGGCCTGCGCCCGCGAGGAGGCCGGTGAGAGTCTGGACCTCGGCCTTGAGCGGCTTCGGCATGGGGGAGCGCATCAGTGGGCTGTCGATCAGCCCGCGCAGCCAGGTCGCAGTCTTGTAGCGGATGTGCAGCCGGCCCCACTCGGCGTAGACGAACTCGTGCAGTGCCATCAGGCCGCCGTCGAGCCAGATCTTGCGGGCGCCCTCGAGGTCGCCCGCGCGCCAGGCCGCGATGTGCTCCAGCATCGGCTCCAGCGCGTAGTTGAACGATCCGGTGACCGTGCCGTCGAACAGGTCCATCGCGAGGTTCTCGTGGAAGTTGACCGCGGTGGCACCGAGCACGGCGACCTGCGGGTGGGTCCGCCTGATCGCGCCGCCGACCTTCCGGTAGCCCTCGTAGTTGTAGGTCATCTTCCAGCCGACGACCTGCGGGTACTGCTCCAGGATCTGCATGGTCGCATCGAGCGGAAGGCCGACGCCGTAGCCCGCGGTGGGTGCGGTGACCGGGTGGCAGATCACCGGCAGGTCGGGGACGGCCTCGACCACCTCGCCGATCACGTCCGCCCAGACCTCTGGATAACGGGAGGCGTCCCACGAGGTCGTGATGTCCAGGGCGCCGATCGGCGGCATCAGGAACAGGCCGTGCGCGCCGAGGTCCCGGGCGGCGATCGCGCGGGCGACCGTGTCCGCGGTGCTGTTGCTGATGATCCCGGCGATCACGGGCATCACGTCTCCGAGCTCGGCCAGGGCGAGCTCCAAGGCGGCGTCCTGCTCCTGCGGGCTGAGGTAGAAGAGCTCTCCCGCCTCCGGGTTCACGACCATGCCGAGGTCGTGACCGGCGGCCTTGGCCTCCCGGAAGTAGGCCCAGAGCCGTCGGGCCTGGGCGGGGTCGAAGTTCCCTTCGGTGTCGTAGGGGGTGACCGCCGCGACGTAGAGCGCGGCGGGCGGGGCGATGCGGGTCATGAACTCTCCCGGGTTGTGGACGGACCCATCTGGACGTGCTTGGTCTCAGGACCGAGCAGGGCGCCGACGAGCTGGAACAGCCCGCCGAGGACGACGAGGACGACGACGGTGTACGCGGCGGGCATCAGGTTCGACAGCCAGCCCTGGTAGGTCGCGTAGAACGACGGCAGGACCACGGCCAGGCTGTAGCCCAGGCCGAAGCCGAGCCCGCGGGCCTCCGTCGTGAAGCGTTCGTTGATGTAGACGGTGACCACGGCGACCGGGGCCATCACCAGCACCCCGACCACGACCGTGATGAGGCCCGCGTGCACCGGGCCGGCCGGGCCGGTGCCGACCAGCCAGGCGTAGGCGGCCGCGCCGGGCACAGTGGCGACGAGCGAGGCGATGATCAGGTAGGGCCGCCGCCCGATGCGCTGGCTGAGCAGCGCGCCGCCGACGAAGACGAAGGTCAGCACCACGTAGAGGACGACGAGGGTCCAGGTCACCTGGGTCGCGGTCAGCCCGTTGCTGCCGCGCAGGGTGGCCGGGATGAGCGCGGTGATGCTGTTGAGGCACAGCCACACCCCGGTCATCCAGACAAACACCTGCAGCAGGCTGCGAAGGTTGCCTTTCTGCAGGATCGCGGCGCCGCCGGTACGGGTGTCGCGGGCCTCTTTCCAGGCCTCGGACTCCTCGACGGTGCGTGCATAGTGGACCGCGAACAGCAGCGCGAAGACCGCGCCGCCGACGAACGGGACCCGCCAGCCGATCTGCGAGTAGGCGGAGTCCGGGCCGCCGGGCGGGAAGATCGCCAGCGTTACCACGGTGAGCAGGGCGATCGCGGCGTAGGCGACGTTCGCGCCACTCTGGATCAGTCCGCCGACGACCCCGCGGCGGTGCGCCGGAACCGACTCCATGGCCAGCGGGCTGGCGCCGGTGTAGCCGCCGCCGAGGAACATGCCGTCGACGAACCGCAGGGCGACGAGGGCGACTACCGCCCCGATCCCCCAGGTCGCGTAGCCGGGGAGGACGCCGATGGCCAGGGTGGTCGCGCCGAAGCCGCTCACCGCGATGATCGTGGCCCGCCGTCTGCCGATGGTGTCCGCGAGCCAGCCGAAGATCAGTGCGCCCAGCGGCCGTCCGACGAGGGTGGCAACGAAGATCCAGGAGGTGACGAGAGCGATCGTCTGTACCCCGAGGTCCGGTGCAAGGAAGTACGTGATGGCGGGGGCCAGCGCGACGACCGGCAGGTAGATGTCGAAGTTGTCGATCAGGAAGCCGACGATCGCGCCCCGGACGGCGTGCTTGGACGAGTCCGAGCTCGTCTCGGGCGGGCCTATTGCGGCCTCCGGCTGCCGCGCGGAAGGGAGTGTGCTCATGTCCACCTCCTTGTGGATGTGCTAATATCGCCCACTAGTAGGCGATGTTCGCCAATAATCATGCGTCTTTCGCCCGACGTCAAGGGAGCCGGTGTGACCGCAGTCGGAACCGTGCCGGAGTCAGCCCAGACGGCAGACCGGGCGTTCCAGGTGCTTGATGCCGTTGCCCGCCGGGGCGCGAGCACCATGGCCGAGCTGGTGCGCGAGACCGGTCTGGAGCGCAGGATCCTCGGCAGGCTCGTGGGCAGCCTGCTCAAGGCCGGGGTCGTCGACCGCGCCGAGCCGGACGGGCGCTACGAGCTCGGCACCCGGCTCGTCGAGCTGGCCGCTATCGCGGAGCGGCGGAACGGGCTGCTCGCCCGCGCCCGCCCCGTGCTCGACGAGCTGCTCGAGACGGTCGAGGCCACGACCATCCTGCATAGGGTGCACTCCGACCACATCGCGCCGATGCTCGTGCTCACCCCCACGGATGTCGTGTCGGTGGGGTACCCGATGGGGCGGCGGATCGCGCTGCACGAGGGCACCGGGCGCGCTGCCCTGGCCTGGCTGCCTGCGGATCGCGTCGAAGAGGTGCTGACGAGCCTGGCCGAGGACCGGCGGGCGGCGGTCGAGGAGGGCGTCGCCGAGGTGCGCCGGACCGGGGTGGCGCTCTCGCTCGGCGAGGTCGTGCGGGGCGTGGCAGCCGTCGGGGCCGCGGTCCGGGATGCGCGGGGGACCCCGCTCGCGGTCGTCGCCGTCGTCGCGCCCGAGGGGCTCCATCCGGAGCGGTTCGCCGCCGAGGTGCACGCTGCCGCCCGCCGGATCGAGCCCTGAGCGGCGGCGCGAATCAGAAAAAATCTGCCCGCCGGCCAGCAGTCGACCTCGAACCAGGAGGCTCCAAGGACCTGACGACCGTGGCCCGGATGTCCCGGGTCGGCCCGGACGGCGTGTCGAGTCCCTGTCGTCCGGCGCGGAGGTGTCGCATGTGGCGGTGGCACACTCGGAGCGTGATCGGGAGGCGCACATGAAGGCGCGGTCGCTGGTGTTCGACCTCTTCGGTGACTACCTGCGTTACCGGGGTGGTGAGGTGCGACTGCGGCACCTGGTCGCGCTGATGGGCTGTTTCGACGTGCCCGAGACCACTGTCCGGGTCGTCGTGACCCGGCTGCGTAAGGAAGGTTGGCTCGACAGCAGGCGAGAGGGCCGGGAGACCGTCTACAGCCTCACGGCCGCGGCCTGGGAGCTCCTCGACGAGGGCCGCGAGCGGATCTTCGACCGGGCTCGCGGGCCGTGGGACGGCCAGTGGCACATGGTGATCTACTCGGTGCCCGAGGCCGAGCGCGCGACGCGCGAGCAGCTGCGCAAGAAGCTGGCCTGGTTCGGCTTCGGGCCCCTGTCCGCCTCGGTCTGGGTGAGCCCGCACGACCGCCTCGACCAGGTACGCAAGGCCTTCGCCGACTTCTCGGCCGTCCGGCTGGACACCTTCCGCTCCCGCTCCGAGGGCGCGGTCGCCGATCGCGACATCGCCGCGCGCGCCTGGGACCTGCACGACCTGGACCGCGACTACGCCACCCTGCTCGCTGACTATGCACCGCGGCTGCCTGCCTATCGCACCGGGCTGTCGTCGGGGGAAGCGCTGGTCCAGCGAATGCAGCTGGTCTACGACTACCGGCACTTCCCCTTCCGGGACCCCGACCTGCCCCTTGAGCTGCTGCCCGAGGGGTGGCACGGCCGGCGTGCCCACGACGTGTTCCTCGAGGCGCATGGTCTGCTGCGCGAACAGGCGTTCGCCCATGTCGACGAGGTGATCGCGGCGGTGCCTCGAGGCGATGCCACGCCCACGCCCGCCGCGCGCTGAGCGCGACCGGCGGCCCGTAAAGTTTCAGAATCTAGACGACCGGCGCATATCTGTTGTAGCTTCGGGGTACGCGCTCAGCCACGGCGACCTCGGCGCGATCTCCGGGTCGCGGTCCCCGCCCTGGCCGGCGTTCTGGTCATCGCCCTCGTCCCGCGGAGCTGGCAGGCACCGTCCGCCGCGAGCGCACCCGACCACCCGAGGACTTCAGGCCCGACCAAGGAGGAGACGAGCGCATGACCGCGACCGTCCCGGAGATCACGCCGCAGGAGCAGGAACAGCTCGACGCGCTGTACCGCGACTTCGAGGCGGCCCACATGACGCCGCTCTGGACGCAGATCGGCGGGCTGATGCCGACCACGCCGCGTCCGGACACGGTGCCGTTCCTGTGGCGCTGGTCGACCCTGCTGCCGCTGGCGGAGAAGGCGGGGGAGCTGGTTCCGGTCGGCCGCGGCGGTGAGCGGCGCGCGATCGCACTGGCCAACCCTGGCCTGCCCGGCACCCCGTACGCCACCCCGACGCTGTGGGCGGCGATCCAGTACCTCGGCCCGCACGAGGAGGCTCCCGCGCACCGACACGCCCAGACCGCGTTCCGGTTCGTCGTCGAGGGCGAGGGGGTGTGGACCAACGTGGAGGGCGACCCGGTCGCCATGCGTCGGGGGGACCTGCTGCTCACCCCGGGCATGCACTTCCACGAGCACCACAACACCACCGACCGGCCCATGGCCTGGATCGACGGGCTGGACATCCCGCTGGTCCGCACGATCGACGCGTCGTTCTTCGAGTTCGGCTCGGACGAGCTCGCCACCAGGGAGACTCCCGAGGCGTCGCGCAACGAGCGGCTGTGGGGCCATCCCGGGCTCACCCCGGTCGGCGCCCCGACGCCCCCGGCGTCCCCGCTGATGGCCTACCGCTGGGCGCACACCGACGCCGCCCTGACCGCCCAGCTCGAGCTCGAGTCCGAGGGGCACCCCGGCGTCGTCGAGCCCGGGCACGCGGTCGTGCGGTTCACCAACCCGGCCACCGCCGGGGACTGTCTGTCCACCATGCGCTGCGAGATGCACCGGCTCCGGTCGGGCACCTCCACCGCGACGACGCGGACCGCAGGCTCGTCGGTGTGGCAGGTCTTCGAGGGTTCCGGCGTCGTCACCGTGGGCGACGAGCGCTACGAGGTCGGCCGGGGCGATCTGTTCTGCGTGCCCTCCTGGGCGGGCCTGGCCCTCGACACCGACTCCGGTCTGGACGCCTTCCGCTACTCCGACGAGCCCGTCTTCGAGGCCCTCGGCCTCGCCCGCACCGCACGAGAGGACCGTTCGTGAAGCTCGCGACCATCCGCACCGCCACCGGGACCGCGGCCGTCCGGATCGACGACGACGGGGCCGTCGAGCTGGGCGCCGCCGACCTCGGCGAGTTCCTGGCCCGCCCGGACTGGCGCGCCGCCGCGGAGTCGGCGTCGGGCACCCGGCACGACCTGGCCGGGCTGGACTACGCCACGCTGGTGCCGCGACCGGAGAAGGTGGTCTGCGTCGGCCTGAACTACCGCACGCACATCCTGGAGATGGGCCGCGAGCTGCCGGAGTACCCGGCGCTGTTCGCGAAGTTCGCCCGCGCGCTGGTCGGTGCGTATGACCCGGTGGAGCTGCCCGCCGGGTCGGGGCAGGTGGACTGGGAGGCCGAGCTGGGTGTGGTGATCGGCGCCGAGGTCCGGCACGCGACCCCGGAGCAGGCGGCCGCCGCGATCGCCGGCTACACGGTGGTCAACGACGTCACCGCCCGGGACTTCCAGTACCGCTCCGTGGAGTGGTTGCAGGGCAAGACCTTCGAGCGCAGCACACCGGTCGGGCCGTGGCTGGTCACCGACGTCGAGCCAGGGGAGATCTCCTGCGAGGTGGACGGGGACGTCGTGCAGAAGGCGGACACGGCCGACCTGGTGTTCGGGCCGGCGGCGCTCGTCGCCTACATCTCGCAGATCATCACGCTCGTGCCGGGCGACCTCATCGCCACCGGGACGCCGGGCGGGGTCGGGCACGCCCGCAAGCCTGCCCGTTACCTCACCGAGGGTTCCAAGCTGGTGACCCGCGTCCAGGGTGTGGGGGAGCTGCGCAACACGCTCGTGGCGGGGACGCCGTGAGGGTCGCCGTCGCCGGTGGCGGGCCAGGAGGGCTGTTCTTCGCCACCCTGATCCGCCGGGCCGATCCGTCCGTCGAGGTCACCGTGTTCGAGCGCAACAAGGCGGACGACACGTTCGGGTTCGGCGTCGTGTTCTCCGACCGCACCCTGGCCGGGATCCACGACGCCGACCCGGTGTTGCGCCAGGCGCTGACCGACCACGGCACGCACTGGGACGACATCGAGGTCCGCCTCAAGGGCGAGCGCATCCGCTGCGGCGGCAACGGCATGGCCGCGGTCGTGCGCCGGACGCTGCTGGCGTTGATGCAGGCCCGCGCCCGGGACGTCGGGGCCGAGCTGCGCTTCGCCACCGAGGTCACCCTGGACGACCTCGCCGACTACGACCTGGTGGTCGCCGCGGACGGCACCGGCTCGGCGATCCGCAGGCAGCTGGAGGCGGACCTGGGCGTCGAGGTCGAGACCGCCACCGCCAAGTTCATCTGGTTCGGCACCGACTACCTGTTCGACGGGCTGACCTTCGTCCACGAGCGCAGCCCCGACGGCGTCTTCGCCGTCCACGGCTACCCGATCTCCGACGAGGTCTCGACGTTCATCGTGGAGACCGACGAGGCCTCCTGGCGCCGGGCCGGGCTCGACGAGTTCGACGTGACCCAGCCGCCCGGGCCCAGCGACCTGACGACGCAGGCCTACCTGGAGAAGCTGTTCGCCGACCAGATCGACGGCAGGCGGCTGCTGACGAACAACTCGCGCTGGGGCAACTTCCGCACCCGCCGCACGCGGCGCTGGCACACCCTCGCGCCGAGGCCGGTGGCGCTGCTCGGCGACGCCGTGCACACCGCCCACTTCTCGGTCGGCTCGGGCACCAAGATGGCCATGGAGGACGCGGTCGCGCTGTCCGCGGCGATCGCCGAGCACCCGGGCGACCTCGCCGCCGCCCTGGCCGCCTACGAGGCGGCCGCCCAGCCCTCCGTCCGGCGGATCCAGGACTCGGCCCGGCCGAGTCTGGCCTGGTGGGAGCACTTCGGCGAGTACCACGACGCCTTCGAGCCGTGGCAGTTCGCCTACCACTTCCTGTCCCGCAGCATCACCGACTCCCGGCTCGCCCGCCGCGCCCCGGACTTCGTTGCCGCCAGCCACCGCGGCTGGGTCGACGCCCACGGGGCCCAGCCGCTGCAGACTCCGTTCCGCAACCTTGGCTGGTCCTCGACCGGCCGGGTCGTGACCGTGCGATCCGACGCCGGCGTCCCGGTCGACGTGGCAGGGCTCGGGTTGGGCGAACCCCGCCCGGGGCCGTGGGGCGCCGTCGTCGAGGCCCCCACGGGCGAGGCGGACCTGCCCGCGGTCGAGGCTCGCCTGCACGAGCTGGCCGACAAGAACCCGGTCCTCGTCGCCGTGCACGGCGGCACCGCCCTGACCCGCATGCTGGTCTGCGAGCAGGCCCGGTTGCGGGCCGGGATCCCCGCGCTGCTGGTCGACCCCGACGCCGTCGGTCCCGAGCCGGACGACGCCACCCGCGACCGCGCACTCACCACCGTGCTCTCCGGCCGCGCCGATCTCGTGGGGGTTCCCGCATGACGAGCACCGTGCCCCGCACCGGCACCACCGGGCTCACCCCGCTGTTCGCCCCGCGCGGGATCGCCGTCGTCGGGGCCTCCCGCAAGCCGGGCAAGCTCGGCGCCGCCCTCGTGCGCTCGCTCGACGGGTTCGCCGCCGCGGGCGGCACCCTCGCGCTGGTCAACGGCCGGGACGAGACGATGCACCCCTCGGTCGCCGCCGCGGCCGAGGCGGGTCCGGTCGACCTCGCCATGGTCTGCGTCCCCGCCGCGGCCTGTCCCGACGTGCTCGCCGACGCCGCGGCCGCAGGTGTCGGTGCCGCCGTGATCTGCGGTGGCGGCTTCGCCGAGGCCGGTGGCCCCGGTGTCGGATACCAGACGGAGCTGGCCCGGATCGTCGCCGAGACCGGGATCCGGCTGCTCGGCCCCAACACCAGCGGGTTCCTCGCCCCGCAAGCGGGGCTGACCGCGAGCTTCGTCCCGGGGGTGGCCCAGGTCCGGCCGGGTCGCGTCGCCGTGGTGGCCGCCAGCGGCGGGGTCAACCACGCGCTGGCGTTCCTGCTGACCGAGGCGGGCCACGGGATCAGCCTCGCCGTCGGGATCGGCAACGGGGTGGACGTGGCCGTCCCGGACGTGCTCGAGCACCTCGTGGACGACCCGGACACCGGTGCCGTCGCCCTGCACGTCGAGTCCGTGGCGGACGGCCCGCGGCTCGTGGCCGCCGTGCGGGCCCTCAGCTCCCGGACACCCGTCGTCGCCCTCGTCGTGGGCCGCCACGACGTCGGAGCCTTCGCCGCCTCCCACACCGGCGCCCTGGCCACCTCCTGGCGGACCACCCGCGCGGCGCTGGCGCAGGCGGGGGCGGTGCTGGTCGCCGACGAGCGCGAGCTCGTCGACGCCGTCGGGGCGCTGGCGGTCACTCGCGCCCGGCCCGCCCGTGACCCGGGCGTCGGGGTGGTCACCGCGCAGGCGGGCCCCGGGCTGCTGCTGCTCGACGACCTGCGCGGGCGCCGCAGCCGGGTCCCCGAGCTCACCGCCGCCACCCGGGAGACGCTGGCCACCCTGCTCCCGCCGCTGACCTACCAGGCGAACCCCGTGGACACGGGCCGGCCCGGTCCGGAGCTGGGGCAGGTCTTTCGTGCCGTGGCCGCGGATCCGCAGGTCGACGTGGTCGCGGGCTACGCGCTGCACGAGCCGGACGCCGTCGACCTGGTCGCAGCGGCCACCGAGGGAAGGGTCCCGGACGTGCCCGTCGTGCTCGGCGTCGGCGGGACCGGAGCCGCCGTCACGCAGGCCCGCCGGGCCCTGCTCGACGCCGGGATCGCCGTCGCGGGTGAACCGCGTGGGGTGGCCGCCGCCGTCGGGGCGCTGCTCGCGGACGCCCGGTCCCGCGCCCGCCGGGTCGGGACCGCGATCCCCGAGCAGGTTCCGGTCGGCGTCGCCGGGGCCCACGACGAGGACGCCGCCAAGGCGCTGCTGGGTCGGATCGGCATCGCCACCCCGCCCCGGCGGGTCTGCACCGACCGTACGGGCGCGCACGCCGCGCTTGCCGAGCTCGGCGGCCGGGTCGCGGTGAAGATCCTCGACGCGGCCGTGCTGCACAAGACCGAGATCGGTGGGGTCCACCTCGGGATCACCGACGCCGCTGGGCTCGACGCCGCCCTCGACCGGCTCGACGGGATCGGCGCGACCCGCTACCTCGTCGAGACCATGGCCGCGCCCGGCGTCGACCTCGTGCTGGGCGCGCGCCGCGATCCCGTCTTCGGGCCCGTCCTTCTCCTCGGGCTCGGCGGCACGGCCGCCGAAGCCCTCGCCGACGTGGCCATCCGGCTCGCGCCGCTGACCGCGGACGAGGCCGCGGAGATGCCCGCCGAGCTCGCCGGGCACGTCCTCCTGGAGGGCTGGCGCGGCGGACCCGTCCTTGACCCGGCCGCGCTCGGTCGGACCGCCGCGCGGCTCGGGGACCTCCTCGTCGCCAACCCCGACCTCGACGAGATCGAGGTCAACCCGCTCCGACTCACCCCCGACGGCCTGCTCGCGCTCGACGCCGTCGTCGTGACCCGTCCGACCCCGAGGGAGGCCGACGATGCCCACCCCCATCCGTGACCACACCGTCCCGTGGCCCGCGCCCCTCGCCGACGAGTACGTCGCGAAGGGCTACTGGGCGGGGCTGCCGCTCGGCACCGCGCTGCGTGCGGTGGCGGGCGCACGCCCCGATGCGCCCGCCCTCGTCGACGCCGAGGCGAGGCTGCGGTGGAGCCACCTCGAGCTGGCCGATCGGGCCGACGCCGCGGCGACCCGGCTGCTCGAGCTCGGTCTGCGCCGCGGCGACCGGATCGTGGTGCAGCTGGGCAACGGCTGGGAGTTCGTGGTCCTCACCCTCGCGTGCCTGCGGGCCGGGATCGTCCCCGTGATGGCGCTGCCCGCGCACCGCCGCACGGAGCTGGCCTACCTCGCCCGGCACGCCGAGGCGACCGCGATCGCGGTACCCGACCGGATGCGGGACTTCGACCACCAGGCCCTCGCCCACGAGCTCGCCGACGATGTTCGGGAGGTCACGGGCGGGCCGTGGCACGTGCTCGTCGCCGGCGAGGACGTGGCTCCGGGCAGCGTCGACCTGCGCGCGCTCTGCGCCCCCGGGCCGTCGACCGCCCTCACGCACCCGGACAGCCACGACGTCGCGGTCTTCCTGCTCTCCGGCGGGACGACCGGCCTGCCCAAGCTGATCGCCCGGACCCACGACGACTACCTGTACAACGCCCGCCGCAGCGCGGAGCTGGCCGCGGTCGACGCCGACACCCGCTACCTCGTCAGCCTCCCGGCGGGACACAACTTCCCGCTGGCCTGCCCGGGGATCCTCGGCGTGCTGCTGGCGGGCGGCCGCGTCGTAACCCTCCCGTCGCCGGAACCCGGCCGTGCCTTCGCGACCATCGCCGCCGAGGGGGTCACCCACACCGCCGTGGTCCCCGCCGTGGCCGGGCGCTGGCTCGACCACGCCGCCGAGCACGGCAGCACCGATCTCGCGACGCTTCGGGTACTCCAGGTCGGCGGCGCCCGCCTCGCCGACGAGCTGGCCCGCAAGGTGACCCCGGTGCTGGGGGCGACCCTGCAGCAGGTCTTCGGCATGGCCGAGGGCCTGCTCAACCTCACCCGCCTCGACGACCCCGCCGACGTCGTCTGCGGGACCCAGGGCAGGCCCATGTGCCCCGACGACGAGGTGCGCCTCGTCGACGAGTTCGACCACGACGTGCCCGAGAGCGAGCCGGGATCGCTCCTGACCCGCGGGCCGTACACCCCGCGGGGCTACTACAAGGCCGCCGAGCAGAACGCCCGCGCGTTCACCGAGGACGGCTGGTACCGATCCGGCGACATCTGCCGGCGCACCCCGGACGGCAACCTGATCGTCGAGGGCCGCGACAAGGACATGATCAACCGGGGCGGGGAGAAGATCTCCGCGGAGGAGGTCGAGAACCTCGTCTACCAGCTCCCGGCCGTCGCCCAGGTCGCCGCCGTCGCCATGCCGGACGCGCAGCTGGGGGAGCGGGTCTGCGTCTACGTCGTCCCGCGGCCCGACGCGACGGTGACCCTCGAGGAGATCCGCGCGTCGATGGACGCGATCGGGGTGGCCCGCTTCAAGCTGCCCGAGCACCTGGTCCTCGTCGACGAGCTGGCCGCGACCAAGGTCGGCAAGATCGACAAGAAGGCCCTCCGCGCGGACATCGCCGACCGGCTGAACGGAGCGCCCGCATGAGCGGCAGGCACGACACCGCGGCCACCCTGCCGTGGATGCGGGAGGGCACCGCGCACCTGCTCGCGGTCGTCGAGAAGCGGACGGACACCGAGCTCGCCCGACCGACCGCGTTGCCGGGCTGGACCGGTGCGCACGTCGTGGGGCACGTGGCCCGCAACGCCGAAGCCCTGATCCGGCTCGCCACGTGGGCGCGGACCGGCGTCGAGACGCCGATGTACGCCGATGCCGCGCAGCGGGCCACGGAGATCGAACACTCCGCCGGGCTGCCCCCGGCGACGCTGCGCTCGGACCTGGCCGAGACGGCGGAGCGGCTCGACACGGCGCTCGACGCACTGACCCCCGACCAGTGGCGGGTACAGGTCCGCAGCGCCCTCGGCCGCGCGATCCCGGCGGCCGAGGTCCCTTGGATGCGCATCCGGGAGGTCTGGCTGCACGCCGTCGACCTGGGGGCCTCGGTCGAGGATCTGCCGCCCGGCGTCGTCGACCTCGTGCTCGACGACGCCGGCGCGGCCCTGTCCGCCAAGGACGACTGCCCGGGGGTGGTCCTCACCCCGACCGACCGCGACCGCACGTGGACCCTCGGCGCCCCCGACGCCGCCGACCAGGCGGCGGCCGTGCACGCCCCCGCCGCCGACCTGGCCGGCTGGCTCACCGGCCGCGTCCCGGCTCCCGACCGACCCGCGCTGCCGCGCTGGCTCTGACATCCCGCCGGGCACACAGCACCTCTTGCATTTGTCATGCGAACCGGTTCTGTCGTGACGAAACTGGTGTCATGAACGGCGAGTTCGAGGACGGACGGCTGATCAGCGTCGAGTGCGCCAACTGCGGTCGCGAGGTGCCCTACGCCGGCACCGGACGACCGCCGAAGTACTGCAGCCGCGGCTTTGTCCGCGCAACTCGCGTGTCCGCCCCAGACGGTGTAGCGGACGTGGCGGCGGCCGGCCTCTCGTCGATCTTCAGCACGCTCTGAACGCGGGTGTGCGGACACGTCCGTGAACGGGCGAGCGCGGTCAGGCCCGGCCGGTCAGGCGGGTGATGAGGGTTCGCGCGGTGGCCTTGGTCAGCCGCTTGAGCGCGTGCTTGGTCGTCTCCCGCGGGCGGCGTGGTTCGACCGTGCTGCCCTTGATCGCGGCGGCGAAATCGTCGTAGAAGCGCTCCCGGCTCACCTGCGTGACCAGCTTCGTCAGGTACTGCAGCTGCGCCGGGGTGATCGGCTCGCGCTTGGCCGCCGCGGCGCGTTCCCGGCGCTCCCCGTAGACGCGGTCGTTCTCGGCCTTGCGCTCGGCTTCGGCCTTCTCGCTGCGGTCGATGACCCGGACCGGCTCGAACCAATGCTGAGCGCCTTCCTGCCCGGTGACGGCCTCCCACAGGGCGTTCGTCGTCAGCCGAGTCTCGTCGACGTCCTCGGTCAGGCCCGGCCCGGTCAGCGCGACGAACTCGCGGCGTGCGCGCACGATGGTGAACCCGGCCGGTTCGACGTGGCTGATCCAGCCGTCCTCGCAGCCGCACCGCTCGTGGTACCGCCGCCACTTCGAGTCGAGCACCTCGTAGACCAGCCGGTCACCGTAGTACTTCGAATCCCGCGTAAACCCAGACATTCCGCGAGTTTCGCACCGGCCGGCCCCGCCGTGCTGGTGGTGTTCCGGTGGCCGGTGCTCACCAGCGTTCGCGGGTGAGCACCTCGGCCAGGTCGAGGGGGCCGTCGTCGGTGATGATCTGGGTGTAGCCGGCCTTGACCGCGGCCCGCAGGCAGCGCCGGCCGGAGAGGTCGGCGAACACCTCCGGGTACAGCGGGCCAAGGTCGAGGCGGACGGTCCCGCTGCGCAGTCCTCGGCACAGCGCCTCGCCGGCCTGCTTGTCGAGGAGGTGGCGGTGCAGGCCGCCGCTGGAACGCACGGCCATCAGCTCGGGGCGGCCCGGTTCGCCGGGGACCGTGCCGGGGATCAGCACGGCTGGCCCGCCGGGACGTCGCTACGTACAGTCGTCATGACGCGACACTACCGCCACACTCCGTAGTGCGCGCTTCCGTGCGTAATCGTGGCTGCAACAAGCATGGAAGCCCGACCTGAGCTGCGGAATCCCCGACCGGGAGCGTGGCCTTACTCGTGTCTGGCGGGTCGTGACGTCACGGCTTGCTGAGCGCGGCCGCGAAGATCGGCGCAGCCTTTTGCAGCAGCTCACGCGCTGTATCCGGGTTGTGGGGGTAGAGGTTCGTGTGGATCGAGGTTGCCCGATCGCCGTGAGCCAGAAGCAGAACGCATTCACCAGCGCCGGGAAGGCCCTCCGCGTCGTCGCAAAACCCGTACTGCGCCTCGGCCACCTTGGGCAGCGAAAACTCCTCGACGATGCCGAACGGTGTGTTCTCCGGGGTCGCCGACGTGCAGGGAAGGGCTTTCCTGACGTCCTCGATCACTTGCGCCCCGCTGATGCCCTCGTAGCGGCCGATGCGCTGCTCGGCCGACAGGAGAGTGTGGTCTTCGATCGTCGGACCGCCATTGGACCAGGACACCCGCTCACCAGCGCGGACATGGGAGTCCCACGCCTGCAGCTGACGGCCGCACTTGTTAACCAGCTGCATCGGCGCCGCGCTGATCACCCACGGCACCGGCTCGCCGAACTGGGCAAGCCCCAACGGTTTCAGGGCGTCTTCGGCCGGCGCGTACTCAGCCAGGTCCTCAGGCGCGAACGGTGGCGACGACGACGTCGGCGCCGGGCGGGTGCTCACAGGGGCGGCGGAACCGGCCACGCTCTCGACGATGTGTCCTGGCGAAGTGGAACAAGCGGACAGCAACAGGGCAAGACCGACCAGAAGGACTTTGCGCATGATCTCCTCGTTTCGCGAGGAAGATCGCGACGTCCACCCGCCCCGTTACGCGCCGCGCCAGCCGCACGCCCGCCTGCGGAAAATTCCGACGCCGCGGCGCAGCGCGGTCGGCAGCCGAGGCCGTGGGCGCGGACCGGGCCTCGCAGATTCGGACCATTCCACAGGCGTCGGTGCACACTATGCACTTGCGTGCGATTTTGTGCGCATGCGATACAAAACCCTCATTTTGTAGCCGAGTGGTCCAGTCGAGTGGACGTTGTCGACCTGAAATGACATGAAAACGTGTCGGCGCCGAAGGCGCGCGCGATGTCTGATCACAATCTGCAACGCTGCCGCAGCGGTGCCCTCTCCTGGGCTGCCCCAGCCCGGTGGGCCACGCACCCGGATGATCCTCGTTCAGCGGAAGTCGCGGCTGCTGCTGGCGAGGCTCTTGAGGTCGAGCGGGATGACCTGGTCGGCGACGAGGGACACGGTGCCCTGCCCGACCTGGGCGATGCCGCGCACCAGCAGCGCCGGGCTGGACAGCCACAGCTTTCGTTCGCGGCGCCACAGTCTGATCAACACGATCACATTGGCCATGCCCGTCTCGTCCTCGAGGTGCAGGAACGTGATCCCGCCCGCGGTCGCGGGGCGCTGTTTAACCCCGTGAGGTCGCCGCCAGGCTCTTGAGATTAGAGACGGGAGTGCCCGGAACCAGATGATTCCGGGCACTCCTTCGCGTTGCGGTGGTGATTGTAGATGTGCAGGCACTCTGGGTAGGCGTCCCGTCGTTCGGTTTCTGAGTGGTAAAGCGAGTTGCCGCCGGTTCGGGGTTGTGGGCTACGTGCTCGGTCGGAATCTAGTTCGTACCCACGTGCGTCAGAAACGTTCGGTCGCGAGACACACGTGGCTGGTCGGCGTTTCCGCTGGACAGACCTGTAAAGCGTGCCGTGTCCCTCGCCAATGTCACGCTCTCGGGGGCGCTGCGTACGCCGAACTTCCATCCGCTCCGCGTGTGGCGTCATAGTTGCCGACCAGCGTGTGGCGTGGCATCGGAACGCTGACGAACAGAACGAACGACCCCGCTCCGCTCCCCAGGAGGCGGGGCCCCTCGCTCTGTCTGGACCCAGCAAGTCTTGCTCATTGAGCGTGTACGACTACCGCCTTCGGGCCCTTTTTTTCGTTGATCACGGTCATGGTGATCAACGACGCTGCGAAGACTGAACAGACTGACGCGCTGTGGATGGGCGACGGCGTTGTAGATGGTGATGCCGGCGGCGACTGCCCAGAACACCGCGATACCGATAAGGAGTGGCCGAGACCGTCGGCCCCAGCGTGAGGTGTTCATGGGGCTATCTGTTCCGGTTCCAGGCATACAAGATCATGCTGCCCAGTGTTCCCCCACAGATTGCCAGAACGAATCCGGCGATGATGTAGATGATCGTCGCGCCGCCGATCGCTCCGGAGATGGCCGCGATGGCAACTCCCAGGCCAACGAGGGCCAAGACGACAAGCGACAGGCCACCCCAGAAGGCTCCTGGAGGCGGCGGAGTACTGCTGACGGGTGACCTGTCGTTGTCTGGCATTGCGGTCCTTCCTTATGTCGGATCGACGGTTACGCGTTCGGGTTGGGCGTGAATTTCAGCCCCAACGCCCCGGCGGCACATCCGGTCGCCAGGAGCAGGCCTTGTGCGACGCCCTCGCTGAGCGGGCCGATTACGCTAGCGGCGTAGGTGGCAAGCGCGCCATACGCCTGGTAGGCGCCCACGATGCCGCCGAGGCACCCGACTGCTGCCTGAGCGATATCCCACCCGCTCGAGTGTCTCGAAGAAGTCGAACCAGGAGTATTCCGCTACGACGGCGGATCGATCCGTACCGGGGATGGGAAGTTTGCAGGGTCGCTAGGCGCCAACGTCGGCGCAGAAGCGGAGAAGTTAGTCTGGGACCAGCTTGAGCAAGCTGGAAATACGGTAGTCCGAGGAAGAGTTTATGTTCGAGGGAACGGCTCGCAAATCCGAGTCTATGATGGCGCAATAGACTTGGGAAATGGAGAATTTGAAGGGAGTGAAATTAAGAGTGGTGGTGGCGCCACTAAGACTGCCGCTCAAAAGCGATTTGACAACTGGGTTCATCAGGGAAGCATTGCTCAGGGGTTGGGAAATTCCGGAGAAATGAGGATCGTAGGCGTGGTGGATAAGAATGTATGACCAGTCGGTGCTTGGCAGTGTAAGATGACAGGTGTCTTCGTCCGTGTCATTAACTACTGCTTGGAGGGATAATGCTATCGACTACTCGAGGGCTGACTGCGCGACACCTGATCGAGTATGGCGAAGATGAGGCAGCCCAGTGGGTAGGGTCCTCGAGTAATGAAGACTTTATGAAGGTATGCGGGGTTGCCAATTGGTTGATCTCGTATGGCCCAGAGTCTCCTAGTGGATCTAGTATGATGATGGCAACCGCTATTGCTGCCGCCGCAGTCTTCGTGAAGGAGGGCGTGGCCCGGGACCTGGCGCGAAAGCGTAGGAAGAAGCTTCCAGATCTTCCGGCTGATGAATACAGGAAGATCGCGTTCGATGGTTCGCCAGATTTGAATGAGCAACGAAGGAAGGGTGAATTTTATGGCGTAACAAACGAATTCAAAGAATTTTGGACACGTTCTCGGAGTTGACTCCGCCTAGGTTGCTCGCTTTTGTTCGGGTGGCGCACTGTTTGTATGCAGCCTCGGAGGGACTGCTCCTGGTTTGGTTGACTCCTGACCTGTGAGGATGCGTTCCTCGCTGGAAGGGTTGTCCGACATTCCGAAAGCGTTGCCGCCGGAGTTCCGCCGCGACGTGGTCGCGGTCGCCCGCAAGGGCGAAGCACCGATCTCGCAGGTCGCGAAAGACTTCGGGATCTGCGAGTCCTGCCTGCACCGCTGGCTCAAGATCGCCGACACCGAAGACCGGATCCGGCCCGGCACCACGACCACGGAGTCGGCGGAGCTGCGTGAACTGCGCACACGCACCAAGCTGCTCGGGCAGGAGAACGACATCCTGCGCCGGGCCGCGGCGTACTTCGCCAAGGAAATCTCCCCAAAATGACATACCCGCTGGTCAAGGACCTGGCCGCCGACGGGATCCCCGTCGCGGTGACCTGTCGGGTCCTGCGGTTCTCCACGCAGGCCTACTCCGCCTGGAAAGCAGCCCGCTCACCCGCCGCGATCTCGACGACGCCTACCTGATCAACACCGCGCTCGACATCCATCGCGACGACCCCGCGTTCGGATATCGGTTCATCGCCGATGAACCGCCGGCCCATGGCATCACGGCCGGACTGAACCGGGTCGCGCGGCTGTGCGCTCAGCAGAAGATCTGGTCGGTGTTCGCGAAGAAGAAGGGCCTGACCAGACGGGCCGGGCCACCGGTGCACGACGACCTGGTGCACAAGAGGTTCACCGCCGACGCCGCAGACCGGCTGTAGCCGACCGACATCACCGAACATCCCACCGCCGAGGGCAAGCTGGATCTCTGCGCGATCAAGGGCGTCTGCTCCGGCCGGATCGTCGGTTACTCGATCGACTCGCGGATGACGGCGTGACTGGCCGCGTCGGCGTTGCGTAACGCAGTCCGGCAGCGAGACCCGGCCGGCACGATCGTGCACTCGGACAGGGGCCAGCCAATTCCGGTCGTGGAAGTTCGTGAACACATTACACCGCAACGGTTTACGCGGATCGATGGGCCGAGTCGGCGCATGCGGCGACAACGCCGCGATGGAGTCCTTCCTCGCATTGCTGCAGAACAATGTCCTGGACCGGCAACGCTGGCAAACCCGTGACGAGCTGCGCCTGGCGATCGTGACCTGGATCGAACGCACCTACCACCGCCGACGCCGGCAGGCCCGCCTTGGCAAGCTGTGATCCGCCGGTGGGTTTCCGGCCTCGACGGCCTTGCGCGGACGCTCGGGACAGCGATTTCTTCGGCCGTCATCGGGTCGCTCCTAGCCGCGCTCACCGTTCAGGTGGGGCCGGTGTCCGTACCCACGGCCGACGGGTTCCGGGTGGCGTTCGCCGTCGCGGCTGCCGCCGGCGCGCTTTCCGCGCTGACCATCCCCCCGGGGAATTCCGGACTACCACGATGCGCCGCTGCGAGGGGAATGAGTCAGCGTGACGAAGTTTGAGCCAGCTGTGCCGCTTCCTGGTAGCTGGTATCGCGCAGCCCCGGCGAGCAGCTACGCCAGGATGGTTGCCTGCTGTGACGACATGCCCGGGTTGGTGAGCGAGACTTGACCTCAGACAGCGACCAATGGCGTGCGTGGCTCAGGAGCGAGGTCCTGACCGGCCTTGTCTCCGTGGGAAAGGGCGATGATGTTCCAGCAGACCTTCGTTACGGCGAGAACGCCGACCGGCGGCGAGACCCGGCTCTCGGTCCACCGGCGGGCCGACGCTGTCGTGTCCCTGATAGCCCAGCATCGCGCGGCCGCGTCCGCCAGCCGCCGCTATGCGGACCTGGCCGACCGCAGCCTGGCCGCGCAGCTGGCCGCCGAAGACGCCGCCGTCGAGACCGGCCTGTCCCCGTTCGAGCGGCTGACCTGCCCCGCCCACCGTCGGTGGATCCATCAGTGCATCGCCTCCCCCGAGCATGCCAGCCCAGTCACGGGTCATCGCTGGTGCCGTGACTGTCAGTGCGCAGTCACGGTGGCTATCGACGAGCTCACTGGCGACGTGACAATGGCTTGCCCGCGCTGCCGCCGCACCCCCAAGGGCATCGCCACTCGCCAGATTGTGAGCGCCTGCCGGGCCAGCCTCGCCACTGTCCACGACCACCGCGCTCAGCCGGCACCCAGTATGCTGCATTTCGGCGAGCGGCGGCCGGCCTGATGATTCTGCGTGGCTAGGGCGGGGTGAGTTCCGCGTCGAATTCGATTGCGACCTCGTTTGCCAGCTTCAGCGCCCCGAAAAACGCCGAATAGGGTTTGATGCCCCATTGTGTCTGGACTATGGTTGCGCCGCCTCGGATCCTGCGGTCGTCGCTGACCGTCGCCAGCACGGTGATCGGGTGTGACTGGTCCATGATGGTCAGATTGCCGTCGACGGTGAGCGATTCGCCATCTTGGATGACTCGCGTCGAGTGGAACGTGATTGCGTGATATCGGTCGGTGTGCAAAATCTTCGTCTGAATGTTTTTCTCGATCTCGGCGCGGTCGGAGTCGGTGAGCGGTTTGATTCCGCCGCTTCCGGACCGCACCCGCAGCGAGCCGGCGACGACGTCGACCGAGACCGAGGACAACGCGGGGTCCGCCGTGTTCACCGACACGGCGGCAACCCACTCTGACGCCTCGATCGTGAGATCGTGCCCGACGCGCGAGCCGAGTCCAGTGCGCCGCGTCTTCACCAATAGCTCGGCCGACTGCGGACCGGACCGGTACTGGCCGTCCCGAAACGACATAAACTCGACGTTACGCCGGGACGCTCAGCCGTCCAAGTCGACGTCGCCGTCCGGGTCGCGGCGCGGGCGCTTCCTGGCCAGCGCCGGGTCCGCTACGTCGTCCCGGTCATGGTCGAGATCGACTGCGACAACGACACGATCGACCGGATCGCCACCCCGCCCTGCCGGGCGAGGTGGCGACGTGTCAGCGGGCGAACTTCTCGATAGCGGCCAGCGTTGTAGTGCCCATGGGGCGTGGGGTGGCTCAGGGTCCAACTAGTGGGAACCTGCAGGTCAGCCAGGGATCCGGAGCGTTGTGGTTAGCGAGCAAGGTCGTCCTCGGACACACAGTTTGGTCTCTGGCCAGCGACTTCTCTGCGGGCTGGAAGTTCTTACTTGCGAACCTGCTGGTCGTCGGCGTGGGGGTACGAGTCCCTCTGGGATACGCTCACTAGCCACACGCGCGAGGTGAAGGGCCAAGAGAGTCGTTGGCGGAGTCCCGTCCTAACCTTGGCTCTCGTCGGTGCGTGATATGGCCCGAAAGCTCGCCAACCTGCGTCGATGTGGCGCGGGTGCCGGCCAGGAGAGCCTTCGCCACCGTAAGAAGAATCGGGCCACGGTACCCGGAAAGCGCGCAGGCAACAACGGCGTCAGGCCCCGCAGTGATGCGCCCCGAGTTCTGTGCAGGCTCTGATCCCAGGGAGGATGCAGAGCATGCCGGCACCGAAGAAGTACAGCGACGAGCTGCGTGAGCGGGCGACGCGGATGGCGTTGGACGCGATCGCTGCCCAGGGTCAGCGGATGGCGGTGATCCGCCGGGTCGCGGGCCAGTTGGACGTGCACCCTGAAGCGTTGCGGACGTGGGTCAAGCGCGCCGAGATCGACGCCGGCACGGCACCCGGCCGCACCAGCGACGATGCCGCGCGGATCGCCGAGCTGGAACGCGAGGTGCGTGAGTTGCGGCGGGCGAACGAGATCCTGAAGACGGCCTCGGCGTTTTTCGCCGCCGCGGAGCTCGACCGCAAAATCAAGTAACTCCTGACTATTCCACGCCTCGGCGGGAGGTTCCCCTCGCGGTGGTCGTCGACTATATCGACGACCACCGCGAGCGAGTTGTCGAGGGGAAGAATCTCGGGGTCGAGTCGATCTGTGCAGTCTTGAACGCTGCGGATGGGCGGATCGCCCCGAGAACGTATTGGTCAGCCAAGAAGCGCGCACCGTCGAAACGTGCTGTGCGAGACGCAGAACTGCTGACTGAGATCGAGCGCGTGTTCCGCGAGAATTACGGCGTCTACGGAGCGCGGAAGGTCCATGCCCGACTCAACCGTGAGGGAATTCGCGTGGCTCGCTGCACGGTCGAGCGGCTGATGCGCCAGAAGGGTCTGCAGGGGCTACGGCGAGGCAGGCGGCCCAGGGCCACCATCGCTGCTGCGGCTTCGCCGTCTCCGGCGGACCTGGTCGGCCGCCGCTTCACCGCCGACCAGCCGAACCAGCTCTGGGTAGCGGACATCACCTACATTCGGACGTTTTCCGGCTGGGTGTATGCCGCGTTCGTCATCGATGTGTTCTCCCGAATGGTCGTCGGTTGGCAAGTGTCGACCTCGCTGCACACGAATCTCGCCCTCGATGCACTGGAGATGGGAATCTGGGCCAGGCAACGAAGTCGGACGAGACGTGACTGGACTCGTCCATCATTCCGATCGCGGAGTTCAATATCGAGCCATTCGCTATACCGAGCGCTTAGAGCGTGTCTCGTTTGGATCTTTCCCGCTGGGCTGCAATGATCTTGTACCGTGATCGACTCGCTGTCGCAACGGCTGGTGCCCGATGACTTGTGGGCGTTGGTGGAACCGCTGGTCCCGCCGGCAAAGGAGCGTCCGCAGGGTGGTGGTCGTGCGCGGACTGATCCGCGGGCGGTGTTCACGGCGATCGTGTTCGTGTTGACCAGTGGTTGTGCGTGGCGGCACCTGCCGCCCTCGTTCGGGGTATCGGTGCCCACGGCGCACCGGACGTTCACCGAATGGACCGAGGCCGGGCTGTGGCGGCAGTTGCATCAGGCAGTGCTGGACGAACTGGGCGGCCGGGGTTTGATCGACTGGTCTCGCGCGGTCCTCGACGGAGCATCCGTCAGGGCCAAAAGGGGGGCGGTCTGACCGGTCCGAGCCCGGTCGACCGCGGCAAACCGGGCTCGAAGATCCACGTACTGTCCGACGGGGCCGGGCTGCCCCTGACCGTCGCGATCTCCGCGGCCAACACTCACGACAGCCACGCGCTCAGACCTCTGGTCAACGCGCTGCCGCCGATCCGATCGCGCCGCGGACCGCGGCGCCGGAAACCGGCCAAACTCCACTCCGACAAGGCCTACGACATCCCCGCCCTGCGCGCCTGGCTGCGCCAGCGCGGGATCGTCCCGCGCATCGCCCGCAAGGGCATCGAATCCGCCGAGAAACTCGGCAAACACCGGTGGGTGATCGAACGGTCCATCGCCTGGCTGACCGGCTACCGGCGACTGACCATCCGCTACGAACGCAAAGCCGGCCACTACCTCGCCTTCCTCACCCTCGCCGCCACCATCACCTGCCACAAGAAACTCGCCAAATGAGACAAGCTCTTAGCGGACGCGGCAGTGGTCGCCTCGGTCGGTTCGCGTGGAGATTCCTACGATAACGCGATGGCCGAGGCCTTCAACTCGCTGTTCAAGGGAGAATTGATCCATAACCCTGTTGTCCGTCGTCGCGGTTGGCAATCAGTTCGCGATGTCGAGATCGCCGTCGCCGAATACATCGACTGGTACAACCATCGCCGTGTCCACGGCGAGCTCGGCCAGCGCACCCCAGCCCAGACCGAAGCCAGCCACCAAGCGTCACGCTACGATCAACCCCTCGAGCCCGCCCGGGCTCGGTGACAGACAACGAGGCCTGCACCAGACCCGGGGCGCATCACAGATCGCCGCCGCAGCTTGACCAGGTGATGTCTGCACGCTTCAACCACGAGGCCAGTCTGGACAAGCCGACCGACCAAGCACCACGATTAACGTGGGCGCCCGGTGACCATGGTCTCAGCAACCCGGACATCGCAGCCACATGACCGAGGCCAAGCATCGAGCGGGCCGGTCGGCGCCGCTCCGGATTTCAAACTTGCTCCGTTCATCAACCGTGCAGTGAATTCCCCGTAGCTCTACACACTGTGGGTAGCCGTTCGCCAGGCGAAACCATCCTGCGTTCAGACGTTCCTGCCCTGCCGGCTGGCCTCGAAACCCTAGCGTTTAGGAAGTGGAAGATTTGTCCAACGGCATGATCACGCTGAGCCGGACAACTGTCGGGCCGTCGGCAGCAAGAGCAAACTTCGGCCCCATCTTGTACTCGGCGACGTGGCGCAAGCTGGGTTCGAGTTCGAAGCGCGTTCCGGAACCATCGTCGTCGACGGCGGCGCTTGGTTAAGGTCAGAGTACCGTCGTACTCGCAGCTCATCTGCCGGCGGAGACAGCCTGCTTCACGAGTTTGCTTGCCCGTCCCCGTGTATCTGCCAAATCGGTTATTCCCTGTCCACCTGAAACGTAGGGCGCCCATCCTGCGCAGAACAGCCCGTTGCGCCAATTCGTGACCTCACCGTCTGCGAACACTTGCCGCAGGCGATCGACAAGAGACTGGTCACGGTCCGTCAGTCGCCTAGACACGAACAGCTCGCTAGGGACTTTGCTCTGTGTCGTCGACAACGAAGACGGTGAGGGCAGTGTCATCTCGACTGCGATGCCGCCATACAGGGGGTCACACTTCGACGACGCAAGTTCTAGTGCTTCCCGGCTCCAGTCCGCGATACGTTTGGCCGCGCTCCGGTCTTTTTTCGCCCACAGGGAATCCGGCAGCCCGAGAGTCGCGGCACTCATTGACACTGCGATCGGGTGGCGATCGCCTCCTCGGCGAGGGAGGTACTCGACGATCATCCTGCCGAGCTTGCGATGCGTCAGCCCGGCCTTGACCACTCGCGACACCGGGTCGGCCCCCGCGACCAAGTCTGCGAGCCGATCCGAACCGACCTGCAGCCGCTGGCGCATGGAACCCACATCCGACAAGAAATCGAACTCCAGGTCGCGCGGCGAGACTTCGAGCAACCCGTTGGGCTCGCATTCGAGTTCGCGTGAAGCCTCAAACAACAGCTGAAAGGTTCTTTCTTCAGGGCGATCATCGTAGACGGCGATCATCAGATGCGGCGGTTCTGGGTACAGGAGATCGGCCACGTCATTGCCCCATCAGGCGAAGCATGGCGCTTATCTGTCCGTTGTTCGGCACAAAAGCGGTAACAAGGTCACCGGTCGCTCGGTCGAATTGTGCCACGAACCACTTGCCGTCGATGCGTGAGACGTAGGCCCACGTTTTCGCGGAACCGGAACTCCATGGGATCACCTTCGAACTCCCTGCTGCGCGCTCGATAATGCTGCGCCACTCAGCCATGTTAGCTGCACGGGTCGGCTGACCGCCGAACCACTGCTGTGCGTGACGGTCAAAGGAGTGATCCAGGCCACTTTCCGTGACGTTGGGTGCGACGCCGCAGTTGTGGACAAGTATGGGGGTATCGCCAGCTAGGACGTAGTATGTGTGAACCGCGTCAACGGTCAGGTTTTAGGTCCTGTTAGCACCGGTGTACTGGCGGTTCGCGACGACCGAGGCACGCCCATCGCCGGGGGTGGTGAGCTGTTCGCCCACCTTCAGAGCGGCTGCGTCGAGCCAGCGGTGGAGAGTGGCGCTCCAGAACAGGTGGTGCGCAGTGGTCGTGATCGTCTTCGGCCCCGCGGGCGTGCTGACTGTCAGATCGTCGAAGTCCGTGTCGTTGTCGGTGACGTGCAGGGCAGCTACGAGGTGCACCTGAAGCCGAGAGCTTTCGGGATCAGCGTTGGCGACCGGGCCCCCAATCGCCACGTCCTTGATGGGCTTGTTAGTACCGTCGCCCATCAGCACCCTTGTGTCACCGGTGAAGCTGTTGAGGCACGCTGGGTCCTTGGCCAGAGCCTCTGCCCTCTCCGCCAATGCGGCGTCCTCGCTGAGCAGCCTCTGGTCGATGGTCGCCCGGTTGAGCGAGCCTGCTCGCCTCGGCCGCCACCGAGATCGCCTGGGTTCCTTCTTCGGCGATACCGAGCAGTTCTTCGAGCCCGGCCAGCGCTTCTCCTTCCACTGGCGGGCCGATGACAGTCCGCTCCGACAAAACCCTCTCGGGATCGACGAACGGGTCGAAGTCGGGACTCCACAGGTTGTCCGGGTCCAAGCACTGGTTGATCAGGTCGGTGTCGCCGTCGTTCGCTTCCCGGCACATTTGCTCCAGCTGGCCGAATATCTTCTCGCGGTCGGCGTCCGTTCCGGTGACGAGAAGTACGCAGTCTGCTTCGCTGAGTGGTGACTGGATGGGGTTGGCCGAACCTGCACCAGAAATCGGTGCACGATTGTGGCAGCTCGCCGTGCGGCTGTCGATCAGTTGCTGCTTCTCGGTCTCAGCCTTGGTGACGACCGCCTGCCAAGCCTCCCTGGCCGCTGCGGCGGCGTCGTCGGCGTCTTGACCTGCTTTGACCGCCGCGTCCCAGGCGATGTCAGCCGAATCGCTTGCTTGCTGTGCATAGTCTGCCGCGAGCTGAGCCGAGCGTTGTGCAGACAGTGCAGATCGAGTAGCTTGGTCCGCCGACGCAACGGCGGAGGCAGCTGCCCGCGCAGCGGTGGTCGCAGATTGCTGGGCCTGCTGCGCGGAAACAGCCGCGCGTTCGGCGGCCGCCTGCGCCTGTGTGGCGTAGCCCGCGGCCTCGTTCGCCGCTGCCGCAGCCTGGTTCGCATAGTCGGCGGCTTCCTGAGCCGCGTTACGCGCCCGAGCTGCAGCTGCTTGCGCGTCGTTGGCGTGCTGTCTCGCGTCGGCAGCAGCGCTGGACGCCTGGGCGATCAGTGCGTCGATGGCAGCGTTGTGCGCAGCTGTGTTCTGATCGCGGCGCGCGGCCTCGTATTGTCCGACGGTCAGGAACTGATGCAACAGATCCGCTGGCCCGTCGATCGCGGCTTGCGCAGCAGCTGCGAGCTCTTGGGCTCCTGATGCCTTGGCCGCCGACATGATCTGGTTGGCCTTGACGTTGTCGTCAATGCCCGCCGCCGTGTACTGATCAGTATCCAGGAATTGACGCAAAGCCTGGTCAGTGTTCGCATCGAGCGCTTTCTGCGCCTGCTGTACGACGGTGCTCTGTCCGGCCTCGCGTGCGGCCGACATGATCTGGTTCACCTGGAGTTCGTCATCCTGCTCGCGCCCCGGGTAGTCGCGGTTTCGCAGGAAAGTCTGGACGTCGGCGTCTGAGCCAGCCAGTGCCGCGGAGGCTGCCTGCCGAAAAGCCGCAGTGCCGTTAGCGATGAGATCACCGAGAATCACCCGGTCGTCTTGACCGGCGGCTGCAGACAGACCGGACTTGATGAAGTCGGCCGCTTGATCATCGGTGCTTCCCAGGGCAGCAGTCGCCGCGGCCTGAGTCCACGATCCGCCGCCGGTGGCCAAGGTCAGCGCGACCTTACGGGCATCGTTAGCTACGGTCGCCGGATCAGTGCCGGGCGCGTTCGCTTCGGCGATCAGCCTGTTGGTTTCGGCGTTCCACAGGCTGGCCTGATCAAGGTCCCAGCGCGGCGGTGTCGGAATTGTCGAGGACACGGCGAGGGCGTCTTTGGCGGTGTCATCGGCTTGCTGTCCGGCGAGCGCGATCCGGTCCGCATCGGCCTTCCGGGCGGCGGTAGCGATTTCGATCGCCTGGTTAGTGGCGGTGGTGGCGGAGTTCGCCGCGGCGGTTGCAGCATTTGCGTGATCAGTAGCCTTCTGGGCCGCGTCAGCCGCTTCGCCAGCGTGGGCGGCGGCGTCATCTGCTGCCAGCGCCGCATTCGTGGCGTCGGTGCCGGCCGCGCGGGCCGCGGCCGCGGCCTGACCGGCGTTCGTTGCAGCCTGGTTGGCCCAATTTTGAGTGGCGTTGGCCGCGGCGACCGAACGCGCTGCTTGAGCACGGGCACGCGCGGCGGCTGCCTGCGCTTCGCGCGCATCTGCGCCGGCGGCAGCGGCACTATTGGCCGCATCAGTCGCAGCATCGGCGGCCGTCACGGACTGAGCAGCGGCGTCCTTCGCGGCATCTCCCGCCGCCCCGGCTTGTTGCGCAGCAGTCCTGGCCCAGTCCGCCGCGTTAGCCGCGGTGCTCGCCGCGTTAGCCGCATCTCGCGCGACTTGCGCCGCGAACTTGGCGCCGTCCGCATTCTTTCTGTCCGCCACGGCAAGCGCGGCGGCGTCGTAGGCACTCGACGCGGCTCGGCCGGCTGCACCCGCTGCTGCGGCCGCACGGGACGCAGCAGCGGCAGCAGTGGTGGCCGCCGCAGCAGCGGCGTTCGAGGCACTTATCGCCTCGCGAGCGGTCGCAGCTGCGCGTTGAGCAGCCACCGCAGCACGATTTGCGGCATCGGTGGCCTGGCCAGCGTGACCTTGGGCGGCCGCAGCCGCGTCCTTGGCTGCCTGGGCTGCAGTCTGCGCAGCCGCGGCTTCTGCGACCGCGCGGTCGGACGCGGCTTGTGCAGCGGCAGTCTCGGTTGCGGCCTGCGTCGCCGCGTTGGTGGCAGTCGCGGCCAACTGCGTGATGTTCGTGGTTTCGGCGTCACGGGCCTGCGCGACCGGCAGATCGATATCCAGGAACTGCGTCAGCGCGTCCGCAGTCCCGGCGTCCAGAGCCTGCTGGGCAACCTTCTTCACCTCCGGGCCGCCTGCCGACATAGCCTGGTTGACCCGAACGCTCTGGTCGATCCCGAACGGAGTCCGCCAGCCGCTCGCGAGGAACTGGGTCAGTGCGTCTTTGGTCCCTGCGTCCAGTGCGGCTTGGGCAGCCTTTTTGACTTGCGTGCCACCTGCGGACATCACCTGGTTGACCCGCAAGGTCAGGTCAATCTCGTAGGGCGCTTTCCAACCTTCACCTAGGAACTGAACCAGTGCATCGTCGGTGCCAGCGTCGAGCGCTTGCTGCGCTGCCATCTTGGTGGAGGCTCCGCCCGCGGACATCATCTGATTGACGCGCACGTCGCGATCTATGGCGAGGTCCTGTTGAAGCCGTGTATCAAGGAAGGTGGCGACATCGGCATCGGAACCAGTCAGTGCCTTGGCCGCATCGGCGCGAGTGACCGGGCCGCCGAGCCTCCACAACACCTCTACCTTAGTTCTGTCGGCGGGTGGCGTGAAGACTGTCGCCCCGCTCGGTGTGTCGGCGGACGCAGGCAGCGCAGCGACCACATCGTTCGCTGAGGTGAGTATTGCGGTAACACAAAAGACAGCTAAAAGACGTCTGACAGACGAACGCATTCCTCAATCCCCCAAGAGCTAACGAGAATCGCCGTAGAGGCTTAGAGCGTGTCTCGTTTGGATCTTTCCCGCTGGGCTGCAATGATCTTGTACCGTGATCGACTCGCTGTCGCAACGGCTGGTGCCCGATGACTTGTGGGCGTTGGTGGAACCGCTGGTCCCGCCGGCAAAGGAGCGTCCGCAGGGTGGTGGTCGTGCGCGGACTGATCCGCGGGCGGTGTTCACGGCGATCGTGTTCGTGTTGACCAGTGGTTGTGCGTGGCGGCACCTGCCGCCCTCGTTCGGGGTATCGGTGCCCACGGCGCACCGGACGTTCACCGAATGGACCGAGGCCGGGCTGTGGCGGCAGTTGCATCAGGCAGTGCTGGACGAACTGGGCGGCCGGGGTTTGATCGACTGGTCTCGCGCGGTCCTCGACGGAGCATCCGTCAGGGCCAAAAGGGGGGCGGTCTGACCGGTCCGAGCCCGGTCGACCGCGGCAAACCGGGCTCGAAGATCCACGTACTGTCCGACGGGGCCGGGCTGCCCCTGACCGTCGCGATCTCCGCGGCCAACACTCACGACAGCCACGCGCTCAGACCTCTGGTCAACGCGCTGCCGCCGATCCGATCGCGCCGCGGACCGCGGCGCCGGAAACCGGCCAAACTCCACGCCGACAAGGCCTACGACATCCCCGCCCTGTGCGCCTGGCTGCGCCAGCGCGGGATCGTCCCGCGCATCGCCCGCAAGGGCATCGAATCCGCCGAGAAACTCGGCAAACACCGGTGGGTGATCGAACGGTCCATCGCCTGGCTGACCGGCTACCGGCGACTGACCATCCGCTACGAACGCAAAGCCGGCCACTACCTCGCCTTCCTCACCCTCGCCGCCACCATCACCTGCCACAAGAAACTCGCCAAATGAGACAAGCTCTTAGCCGCTCGCCGAAATGCAGCATACTGGGTGCCGGCTGAGCGCGGTGGGCGTGGACAGTGGCGAGGCTGGCCCGGCAGGCGCTCACAATCTGGCGAGTGGCGATGCCCTTGGGGGTGCGGCGGCAGCGCGGGCAAGCCATTGTCGCGTCGCCAGTGAGCTCGTCGATAGCCACCGTGACTGCGCACTGACAGTCACGGCACCAGCGATGACCTTCAGGTAGGTGATGTCGCCGACCAGCCGCCGCCCCGGCGCCTGCGCGGTGAACGCGCGACCGATCAAGTCCGGGCTGTGCACCGGCTCTTCGCCGGGCACCGTGGTGCGTTTGTAGGCCCGTGGCTGACATCCGGCCAGCCCGAGTTCACGCATCACGTCGGCGACCAACCCGACGCTGCATGCGTGGCCTTCCCGGTTGAGCTGGGCGGCGACCTGGCGGCAGCCGTAGGTGCCCCGTCCCTGGGTGAACACTCGGGTCACGTGGGTGCTCAACTCGCGGCGGCGGGCCTGGGTGGCGGTCTCGGTGTCTACCCGTTGGCGCCAGGCATAAAACGACGAGCGTGGCACCCCGAGCAGCCGGCACATCCAGGTGATCGGATAGTGGGCCTTCTCCGCGTCGATCACGGCGCAGCGCTCGGCTACTGCGACGTCCGAGCGAAGAAGGCCGCGGCTTTTTTCAGGAACTCGTTTTCCATCCGCAACCGGCGGATCTCGTCTTCCATCTCAGCCACCCGAGCACGCTCGAACGGACTCACCGGCTGCTCAGGTCCAGGGTTCTCTCGCCGCCACGCGTTGACCCAGTTGGCTAGCGTGCCCGCGTTGATTCCCAGATCACGCGCGACCTCAGCCACCGGCTTGCCAGTCTCGATCACCATCTGCACAGTCGACGGCTACTCCCGCCTGGCCTACACCGAAGCCCTGCCCGACGAAACCGCCCGAATCGCGATCGGGTTCACCCACCGCTCTACAACCGGAAACGACTCCACAGCAGCCTCGGCTACCGAACCCCAAACGGGTGAAGGGTGGCTGTATCTGGCGACCGTGATCGACCTGGCCACACGGATGGTCGTCGGTTGGCAGTTAGCGGATCATATGCGCACGAGCCTGGCCCAGTCCAAGATCCTTGGTACACCTCACCCCAATCGGTCAAGCAGCGGTGGCAAGCGGGCGCCGGCACCACCGGATTCTCACAAGGCCGGCCGTGCCAAGCGAGCCTCCGAAGGAATCCACCAACCTTGAATGTCGGTGACGAGGCGGTGGATGTGGGTGATGACGTGGCGGGCGAAGAACGCGCGGGCTTCCTCAGGCTGCGGTGGCGGTGAGATGGTCTTCGAGTACTTCGGCGGAATCTTGGACTGGGCCTCTTGTTTGAGAGGATGTGTGTATGCCCGAGCAGCGTCGGAGGTTCAGTGCGCAGTTCAAGGCTGAGGCCCGGTTCTGCAGGAAAAATCACGTCCGCGCCAGTGTCGGGCGGACCGGGGTGTGTTGGGACAACGCCGCTGCCGAGTCGTTCTTCGCCTCACTGAAAAACGAGATGTATCACCGCGAACCGTTCCCCACCCGCGCCCGTGCCCGCTTCGCCGTCGCCAACTACATCGAAGTCTTTGGTCATCGACGCCCTGGGCATGGCCATCACCCACGGACACCTCGACCCGGGCGCGGTGTTTCACTCCGACCGCGGCACGCAATACACGTCCGCCACGTTTTCATGGCGGAGTGCAGGTAGGTGTAGCGGGCCCGCTGGCCTCGGGTTTTTGCCCCGGGCGATCAGCCGGTCCCGGTCGCTGCCTTTGCCGTGGACGCGCCAGCCGCCGCCATCGGGGATTCGGCCGGTCTTTTTCACGTCGAGGTGGATCATGTGCCCGGGCCAGCGGGCGATAATCCGCCGTGACTCCCGTTGCTGGCGCCGGTCGGGTCGAGGAACCGGCGCCGGTTCAGGCCGAGATGGAGCAGGTGCCTGCCCACGGTGCGCACCGAGATCGTGGTGCCGTCGGCGGCCAGTTCGGTGGCGATCCGGCGAGCGGACCATTTCCGCTGCCGGCGCAGCTGCTCGATCCGGGTTACCACTACGGCTGGGGTGGGGATGGGCTGGTGGTGCGGGACGCTGGGCCGGTCGAGCAAGCCGGTCTCGCCGTGGCGCCGGTAGCGGTTGACCCACTTGGATGCGCATTGGCGGGAGATGCCCATCTCGGCGGCGACGTGGGCGATCCGGCGAGTCTGGCAGCGCGCGACGAGCCGGCGACGGCCCTCGAGCGACAGCGGGGCATTACGGTGGTGCATGGACGGGCCTTTCTGCTCGGCGGACGAGTGGGTCGCACTTCTCATCCTGCCGCCGAAAGACCCGTCCCCATCTTCAGGCCCCGCCAGCCGACACCAACGTCACGACCCGCAACACCTAGCTCGAATCGGTCTTCCGTGGTCGCCATCCGGTGCCGTCGTAGACGATGATCTTTCCTGAGTTGCGCAGCGCTGCTGCCACGAGTCTGTGTCGTGGTCGGTCAAGCTCGGGCGTGGCGTAGTCATCGTTGACCTGGTCTCCGAGCCGGATGCTGATCTGATCGATGAGATGGTCCTCGCGGATGTAGAGCGTCTTCGGCCGCGGCTGGCCAGCGCACTGGGTGCTGGTATGGCCGTGACGGCAGCGGTAGGTCGGACGCCCGTGGTTCCAGTGCGAGTCCAGCCGCCGGTCGCAAACACCGCAGTGGATCAGGCCGGCGAGCGCGAACCGGCGAGTCCGGCCGTCGCCGGCTTGCCGCGCCGCCCAGGCGCTACGCGCCCACTTGGCAGGTTTCTCCGGTATCCCGGCGGCCCCCCTTTCCCAGACAAATCGCCGATGGGAGCCGCGGTGCAACGCCCCTGGGAGGCCGTAGTGCTCGCGTGATCCAGTCAGCTGTCCAACTCCGCGCAGCTTCACGGCGTAGCTCAGCGGTCGCGGGTGAGCTGCCAAGCCATGGTGATGACGGTGCCCTGGTCGGTCGGGGCGATGTCGGCGTGGTCGGCCAGCAGGTGGATCAGGGGGAGACCGCGGCCGCGCAAGGGGTCGGGGGCGGGCTGGGGCCGCCATTGGCCGTGGTCGGTGACGGTGACCCGCACGGTGTGGTCGTCGTGGTGGGCGTGCAGGTCGAGGGTGCCGGTGGTGCCGTCGGGGTAGGCGTGCTCGGCGGAGTTGACCAGCGCTTCGTAGGCCGCGAGCTCGAGATCGGCGATCAGCGCCTCGGGTAGGTCTCGGGTCCGGGCCCAGCCGGTGAGGGCGTATCTGAGCTCGGAGGCATCCTGGAGACGGGCCGGGCGGTGCAGATGCAACGCCGGCGCACGGTTGTCGGCCGGGTCGCTTGCCGGGCACATCGCGCGGCCACTCCTGATTCTCCGCTGCTTCGCGGGCTTGTAGTGCACGTCCTCGCATACCCCCCCGGTAGCGCGGATATGCACGACCCTTGGTGGCCATCATTCAGGCCGGGGCGGTCAGGGCTTCCTGGGTGGTGTCGAAGTAGTCGAATTGCGGGTCCAGACCCAGCATCTGCAGGGTCCGGCGGATGGGCCGGGCGGCCACGACCCGCACGCAGGTGCGCTCGCCGGCAGTGAGCACGGCATCCATGAGGACGCCGATCGCCACGGAGGAGAAGAACACGGTCCCGGTCAGGTCCATGACCAGCACCGGCGGCGCCTCGGCCAGGACACCATGGACCGCGGGCCGGTGCCGACGGTATATCCGTGGGCACTTCTGTGGTTGGCAGGCCGCATCTATTCCATCCTCTCCTGCCACCACCCCGGTGTGCAGCGCCAGCTACGTCGGACACGGCACCACTGGCGTGGCGCTGCGGGTGACGCGCAACCAGACATCGCCGGTGTCAGAAGGAACCCGAAGGGTCACGGCGGCAGGCAGAGCCTCCACGACGGTGAAAAAGCGGAACAGCGGCTCCATGCCCGCCAGGGCCTGCTCCAGCGCCTCCTGCAGCGTCGGAACGGTGAGCACATCGAACTCGCCACGCGCGGCGAGCACCACTGACGCGCCCAGCGACTGCACCTGCACGTCCGCGGTCGGGGTGACCGAGCCGGCAACGCCCGGCCTGCCGGTCCGGGGTCTGCGCGTCGTCGCGATCGTGGCGCCCGTGGTGTGCCTCACGGCGTCCGTGCTCGCTGTTCGTCGACGCCGCTGAGCCGGCCGGCACGGCAACGCTCCCCCCAAAACTCCAGGGGCTTGATCACCTCGGGGGCCAACTGCTGGAGGTAGGTGAACGAGGCCCTTGCGAAGCTGACGGTGCTCATCGACGCGATCGACGCGGGCGCCGACCTCATTCAACCGGTCGGGCCCCACCATGACGGGCGAACACGATGGTGTGGAAGGCCCATGAACGCTGGGGCAGTGGCCGACGGCGATCGGGCGCTTCGGAGGTTCGGTCAGTTATGCCGGGGTTCCGCTCATGTGGGCCGCCAGGGTTGCTCGGTCGAGCCGTGGAGGTACCGGGCTGAGTTGTCCGCTGCGGTGTCCGTCGAGGACGTCGGTGACGAACTGTGCGACCGCGGTGGGCGGTGGTGCGATCTGGCCGCGGAGGTGGCAGATCACGGGCGGTTGATCGTTCCCGCGGGGTTCGATCGCGACGTACCAGCCGAGTCGTTCGTCCCCGATGAGCATCAGGTCACGCTGCGGGCGGTCGGCGGTGCGGGCGGTGAGCCCGAGGTAGGCCGTGGCGGTGTCGGTGACTTCGTGCGTCACCGCGTGCAGGGGGACGCCGATCTGCTCGGCCACGGCGCGGGTGTAGGCCGCGAGCGCGCTCTCCAGACTCGGCATTGTGGTGTAGGCCGGCGATTGAAGGTCCAAAATCGACAGCAGGAGCTCCTTGTCCCGCGAGTCGTGGGCCATGCGGGCGACCGTGCGCGCTGCGCGGGCGCGGTGTCGCTGGTGCTCGCGCAGGTGACGGGTACGGCAGGACGTGAGTCGCGCTGCCGGTCCTTCGCCTGGCTGGGCGGGTGTTGACGTCATGGTCTGCACCTCGAAGCCCAGAGGGTCGGATGTGACCGGGATGTGGGTGGGCGGGCGGGTGCCGCCGGGCGTCCACGTCGACGTGGACGCCCGGCCTGCATGGTGGTGGTCAGAGGACCGACACCGCCGTGGCCTGCGGGCCGCGGTTGCCTTGGCCTACGTCGAACTGCACTCGGGCGTTCTCGTCGAGGCTGCGAAAACCGCCGCCGGTGATTTCCGAGTAGTGGACGAACAGGTCGCTGCCACCGTCGTCGGGGGAGATGAATCCGAATCCCTTTTCGGAGTTAAACCACTTCACAGTGCCCTGGGACATACAAGTATTCCTTGTCGCGTCGAACATGCGGCGCAACCTCGGACGAGGCGGCCGGGCTGCGAGCGTGAAACCAAGGACGCCCGAGAGGCACCGAGACGACGCTCGCCAAAAACCTCTGCGGGCGTCAGGAAACAACGAGCACAAAAATCTTCAACCGCAAGCAGTGGAGCACACCCGCAGGCGTGCCGTCAAGCAGGGTCGGGTCTTGCCCCTCGTGCTGGTAGTTGCCTGCTGCAGCGCGTAGGGTCGAAACCAGCAGGCTCGTGCCGTACTTCCGACCCTGGTCGTGCGGGATCCTTGATGACGCTGTCCGACCTGCAATCAAGCCCGTGACCGACTTCGGCGTGCCGGCACACACTCGGCCCTGCTGTTCGGCGCTCGTTCTTCTTCGCCGACCGTGTTCATCTGCGGGCTCATCACTGAGGAGTTCTTTGTTGCGCACACCCTTACGTTCCCGCAGTGTCCGGACCCCGGTCTCGCCGGTGCTGTTCAGCGACCCCGACTCGCACTCCGCCGGACGCCCGCTTTCCGGCGCCGACCAGCGCCGCACCCGAGGTATTCGATTTTCCGCCTCCACAGCCGGAGCGCCTGCGACCCGGCGCCGATGAACGACCGCACGCCGGGTTCTGGGGCAATAACGGTTGCGTGACCAACGTCCTCGCCGACCACCGCGCGGCAACGACTGATCACTGCTAGTCAGGCATATTCGCCCGTTTTTCGCACGCAGACCCCGTCAGTGCGGTACCTGCGGCTGTGAGCTCACCACACGCGCCAGCGCTGCACGGCGGTGTCGGGGCGCGGGCACCTGCCGGGCGGGGGTGCTCCTGGCGTGAATCACCCAGCGACCGCATAACCGGCTACGCCGCAGGGCGGCAGCGCTACGCATACCGCCCGCGGCGATGCGGACTGCCGAGTCTCACCACTCGCGCCAGGGCTCCCCCGGCCGGTTCGGGCCGCGGGCCCCGCAGGTGGAGGAACTGCAGCAGGCAGTTGGCGCAGGGGACGCCGACGTCGTCGACGAGCTCGATGCCGTTGTGCGGCAGCGCCGTGCCGCACAGCGCGGCCATGGTGTCGTCGGCGGGGCTGAGGGCGGGTGAGGGCACGTAGTGCACCTCGCGGTCGGTCTCGCCGCAGATGCGGCCGCTGGGCAGCCGGGCGCCGCGGCTGCGGACGGCGACCACGGGGGGTTGGCGACGTCGACGCCGTATTCGTCGATCACGTCGACGAACGGGAGCAGGTCGCGCCCGTCGGGGTCCCGCTCGGCGTAGTCCTGCACTTCGCCCCAGGTGGCAAACAGCAGCAGCTCGCGGTGGGTGGGTGGTGCGGCGCCCGGCCTGCAGGTCGCGTGCGGCCTCGGCCGGCCGGCGCAGCTCGTCGGCGCGGCCGGCGAGGGCGACGCGGCGTCGCGCGGCGGGCGGGGTGAGGATCTCGGCGGTCGCGCCGCCGTTGGTGCGGCACAGGATCGCGTCGGGGTCCTCGACGGTGTCGAGGCGGCTTTCCACGGTGGGGGAGCCGGTGAGGTGGATCGGGGCGTCGGCGATGGCGAGCCGTCGGTTGGCTTCGGCGGCGACCGCGTCGCCGAAGCGAAACGAGTGCGACAGATCGCGCAGCGCCGGCATGGTAGCCGCGAATGACGGCGCTGGTTGCCGGATAGGGCAGCACGATCGCTATGTGTGCGGCCGATGGGAGCGCCCGGCACCAACAGGACCGGGCGCACATCGGTTGTTCACCGCATCTGTTCGGGAATCGTGTCCATGGTGTGCAGTAGTTGCACAGCTAGGGCCTGACAGGCGGTGTCCGACAATTTCGTGTTCTCTTTCAGAACATCTCGCACCAGTTTGACGCGCAGGTCGTACCGGGACGCAAAGGCGACTTCCGTGGTCATGATTTTTCCTTCTCAGGTTCGTCGTGCCCGCCGACGCAGAGGCATCGGCGGTTGAACCCACCCGCCACGGTGGCCGTGCAGTAACGGCGTGCGATCGAATCGTGCGTGTGTTGAGCATGCTGGCAGGCCGCGCACGCAACTGCGGCCGTGCCGCCGGTCTCTGTGACGGCGTAAGCCGGTTTCGCGTTCGCCCCGGCTGTCATGGCGGTGGAAACCCACGCCCGGCCTGTTGCCACTGGGCCCGGTGTCATCGGCGGGCGCGGCGTCCTTTGGGGTCGCGTGCCCACGTGCTCGCCGTGCCGGGGCGCCGTTGCGGGCCGCGTGCTGTCCCGCCGTCGGTTGGCGGTGTCCGGGTGTACACCGGCTGGCGGAACAGGCTCCCGTACCGGTCGTCCGGGGAGGTGGTGAGCGCTCCGGGCCGGGGTTGCTCGGCGATGGGGTGGCTGAACATCGAATTGTCCAGTGTGGAAGTACTGATTAGGGGATCCTTTCGTGGGTGCTGCCCGGTGGGCGGGGTGGTTCAGGAGTGCAGTAACGCGCCGCTGTTGGTGTGCTTGTGCCCGGCGGCGGCCAGCAGGTGTGTGCTGTCGCTGGTGTTGTCCGGGTCCGCGGCGGTCGTGAGGGCGTGCTGTGCTGCGTCGGGGCTGGTCTCGGCGGCAATGACCAGCAGGGTCGTTCGGCGCTGGTCCCAGCCGATCACCGTCAAGGTGGCGGATGGCTGCGACCGGAATCCCTCGAGCCGGATGACGCGCTCACCGAAGGTGGCGCGACGGGGTGGATCCGGCCAGTCGCCGAGGTGGTAGGTGACCCGGTCGATGCGTCCCAGCCGAGCGGCCAGCGCCGCGAGCAGCGCGGGCAGTTCGGCGGCCAGATCGCGGGACCGGGGCCACCATGCACCGTCGACGTATCCGGTGGCGGGTGCCGCAGGTTTCAGCCGTAGACGGGGCTCGGTGACCGGTTGGGCGGAGAGTGTGGTGTTCGGGCCCGACGGCATGTCGGTGCTCCTGTCTCCGGCCGCTGATTGCCGGCCGGACTGAGGCCGAGGACGGCGCAGGTTCGATCACTCGCGCACGAGATGCTCTCGGTCAACATTGAGCGTACATGACGACTGCGCTGAGTGTGTGAAGAGTGTGACGCATCCCAGGAATACCGGGGAGCACGACCTTGCTGACGCTCTGGCGGCTCGAATGCGCTCCGAGCTGGTCGAGCGCTGGAAGCGACTTGGTGGGCGTTACCCGGACTGACGCGTCAGCGTCGCCCTTGCCCGGCGCTGGCCTTCTCGGGATCGGCGTGGTGACCTATTCCGCGTGGCTGCTGGAGTTCGTGCTGCCGACCGGGATCTCCCCGGTGCAGCAACCGGCCGAACAGTTGCTCTCCGCGCAGCCGGTGTTCCACGTCGCCCTCGGCGTTTCCGGGCTGGCCTTCACACTCGCCAGCCCGCCGCTCCTGCGCCTCCCACCCGTGCACTGTATGGCCCGGATGACCGCGAGCTCGCTGTGCGCGTTCGGCATCGCCCTGCTCGGCGACGTCGCGCGGCCCGGCACGACCGCACTTCCCTTGCTAGCCAACTCGGCGGCCCTCGTCGGCGCGCTCAGCCTCGTGCTGTGGTGGCCGCCCGGCTGGCGCGCGTGGCCCGCGGTGTTCCTCGCCTTGGTGGTACTCGCCCTGGGCATTTCGCCGGGCTGTTCACCCGGGCCCAGATGCTGGTCCGCGCCGCGCTCGTCGTGGTCGGGGTGACCTACGTCGTAGTTACGCCTAATCCGCGGCACGTTCGCGTGCGTGGATGGATTCCCCGCCAGTAGCCCGAACGGATAGCCATCAGGTTCAACACTTCACAGCCAGCGTTGTATTTTCGGCGCTTGCTACCCGAAGGCCGACACGGTAGGCAAAGTTCAGCATCCCCTCAGGCACGTCGACCTCGTACGACAGCCCGACAGCACCGCGCGCAAGTGGACGTCCCGGCCTGGCTGGCACTGGGTCCAGGCGGTCATCGGCGCGGTGAGGTGCCCGGGCGAGCCGCCCCCAGCCGACCGGGCTCCAGGTGCGCGAGGAGCCAGACGAGCTCGTCAGCGTCGATGAGGGCCGCGTCCGCTGCTCGGACCCACGCCCTCGCTGCCCGGCGGCTGAATTCGGATGTGAGCAGTGGCTTCGCCGCGCGTTCGACACTGTGCATGATCGCTTCCCTGTCGCGGGTGATATCCGAGGCCTGGCCCTGGGTCCGGGGTGCGCAACGAGACGGATACCCAGTCGGTGTGATCGCAAACACTGGCTGCGTCGTCACGACCGCCGGCACCCAGGTGTTCCTCGCCCGCGAAACCGGGGCCCGGCTCACCGACAAGATCCTCGACGTCACCCAAAACATCAACGGCCACTACACATTCCGGATCACCACCACAAACTGACAAGTCCGCCCACCACGACTCGGAAAAAGCGGCTCCCGAGCGGAAGCCGTCCAAGTGGACCCGGCAACCGGCTCGGCGGTCAGATGGTGCCGTGGTGCTGGAGATAACGGAAGGTTGCGATTCCTGGCAAGACGGGCAGCCAGTAGGTCAGCAGCCGTGAGGTGAGGACCGCCGCCACCGCGGCGCCCGGCGGGACACCCACCGCGCTCAGCCCGGCGGCCATCAAGCTCTCGACGGCGCCCAGCCCGCCGGGAATCGGTGCGAGGTGCCCGAGGGACTGGGCGACGACGAACACCACGAGCACCGCCGCCACGGGAACTCGCTCGCCGAAGGCGGCCAGGCTGGTGGCGAGCCCGAGACCGGAGAAGAGCAGATAGGCGCCTGCCCCGCCGAACAACTCGATTGCGCGGACAGGATTGCGAAGGACGGGCAGCAAATCGCGAGCCATCGCCAACGTAGGCCGGACGAGACGGCGACGCCCCAATGGGGAGCCGATCACGACACCCGCGATGATCAGCGCACCGGCCGCACCCGCCAGCACCGGCCACCCGTGCGGGATGGACACACCCCGAAGCACTCCCGAACTGCCGAGTGCGAAAACGCCGATCACGCACCAGAGCGCCGAGACGGCGCCCGTGGCGGCGAGGTTCAGCAGGGTGACACCCACGGCGTGGGCGCGGCGGATTCCCAGGCGTTCCATGAAAGCGATGTTGACGCCGAAGAATCCGACACCGCCGGGCGTGGTGCGCCCTGTGAATGCCGCCGCCAGCTGCACCGCGGTGGTGCGCCAGAACGGCATTGGCGAAACGCTGGAACCGATGATCGACACGGACGACATCAGGATCGCCAGCAAACCGGCGATCACCGATGCGATCAGCCATCCCCAATGGGCCCCTCGCAGCGAGCCCGCCACCTCGTGCAGGCCGGGCAGTTGGGGCAGCAGCACATACACGGCCGCGCCGAGGAGCAGCAGTCCGAGGATCGTGCTCGAGCGCAGAGGGGAACGGAAGGTCGGGATAGGCCTGTCGATGGTGTCGGCGAGCGTCTCACGGAGGTCGGTCAGCACGTAGCGGCCATCGATCTGCGTCCGGATCCTACGGGGCAGGGCGAGGGGTTGAAGGTAGGCCAGGGAGGCCTCGAGTTGCCCGGGCGACAGCGTCCTGCGCGCGCTCCAGACCGTCCGCTCGACACCGACCAGAGCCGCTAGCGACACCAGCGCCTCGGCGATGTCCTGCGCGCAGCGTCGTGGGGCCGCGCTCACCGTGCCGAAGGTGAAGTTGAGCAGCCACACGTCGCCGGCGGTGTCGATGAGGATGTTCTTGGGCCTCAGGTCGTGGTGGGCGATTCTGGCCGTGGACAAGATCGCGACCTGCCTCCAGATGCCGTCCAGCAACGACTCGTTGATCTCGGTGGAATCCAGCTGGGTCAAGCGGCGGCCCTCGACCTGCCGGCGCACCAGCAGCGGCGAGCCGTGCTCCGTCTCGCAGACCGACACGACCGGTGGCGTCCGCAACCCGGCGCGGTCGGCGAACAATGTGACGAACGCTTCGTGCTCGGCCTCGTGGTAAGTGGTCGACAGTCGAGGCTCGTCTTCGACGTCGAGGGAGGCCAGCAGCCGCCTGAGCCGGTACCACGGTCCCGCACGGCGGTGCAGCCGGCGCACGATCTCCACCCGCAACCGATCTCCGGTCGAGGTGTCCACCGCGAACTGCAGCGGCCCCCACCTATTCGTCTTGATCGGCAGCACGCGAATCGGTTTCAACCCGGCCACATCCAGGGCGTGGCGCACCGCTTCTGCCGACGTTCGGCGACCGGGAGCCCCCAACACCAGGTGCAGGATCGTACCCACGCCCCAACCGAGGAACACCGCGGCGAAGGCACCCAGCGGGAGGTTGCCGCCCAGATACACGTCGGCTGCGCCGACCAGTATCGCCACCGCCCAGGCTAGATTGCGGTACTTGACGGTGAGGTAGGGGGCGGCGACCGCGGCCATCGCCGCCGCGACCGCCGCGGATGAGGACGGAAAGTCGAATCCGGCAGCACCGGGGAGCCGGTCAGTCGGGTCGACTAAGAGCTCGGCGGGCACGGGCCGGTCCCCGATGAACCGTTGCATGACCTGCGCCAGCGCCCAGGCCAACGTTCCGGCCGTCGCGAGGTACACCCCGAGCCGTACTCGCTTGAAGTACAACGCCAGAGCGGTGGCGGTGGCGACGCCGATCCAGCTCCCGGTCCCCGCCAGCACCCTCCACACCCGGATGGACGCGGCCGGGATCTTCCCGAACTGCTGGTAGATCGCCAGCTCGACCGGATTGACGGCCAAGTTCATCGCCGCCAGTGAACACAAAGTGACCACGGCGCCTGCGATCGCCAGGAAGATCAGGTCACCGGGTCTGCGCCCGATCGACAGCGAAATCCGGCGGCGCCCGCTCGCGGCATCCGTCTTCGCGTGTGCCGAAATCTCGTCGTTGCCACCCACTGCTGCCTCGGACTCATCGTGTGTCGCACCTTGACAGTCACAGCGTCCGCCCAACTCGCGGCCGGGACAACTCGGCGCCCGGATACCACGGTGTCCGCGGTGCGCACACCGCTCAGGCCATGGATTCGCCCGAATCGAGACGGCGCGCGGAGACAGCGGGAGCGGGACTCTCTCGCCGCCGCTGCCGAGATCACCACGCCGAGGATCGGCAATCTCCGACTGTCCACGGTTGGCTTCTCGTCGGCGGGTGCGAGCAGCGAATCTCCCCTTACGCCGAGGCCTGCCGCCTCGACGAGTCCCCGGCACCGGTGCTGTCGGTCGCCACAGTCGTGGCGTCGGGTTCCGGCGCCACGGCGGTGAAGTTGCGCAGGGCCGAGCTGAGCACGGCGAGCAGGGGGACGGCGAGCAGGGCGCCGATGATGCCGGCGGTTGTGAGGCCGGTGGCCAGGGCGAGGACGACAGCCAGGGGGTGCAGGCGTACGACGCGGCCGAGCAGGAACGGTTGCAGGACATGGCTTTCCAGCTGCATCACGCCGATCACGATGGCGAGCACGATGATGGCCGGGAGGGTCCCGCCGGTCACCAGTGCCACGAGTACCGCGGCCGCGCCGGCGACTACGGAGCCGATCACCGGGATGAAGGCGCCGAGGAACACCAGCGTGGCCAGGGGAGCGGCGAGTGGCACGCCGACGATGAGCAGGCCGACGCCGACGCCGACGGCGTCGATGACCGCGACGGCTGCGGTGCCGCGGATGTAGCCGGCCAGGGTGGTGAACCCGGCGCGTCCGGCGAGGTCTACGCGATGCCGTATCCGGACGGGGGCGGCGCCGAGCAGGAATGTCCAGATCCTGCCGCCGTGGGCGAGGAAGAAGATCAGGCAGAACACCATCAGCAGGAACTCGGTGAGCAGCTCGCCGACTGTGACGGCGGTGGATAGCGCACCGGAGGCGATGACCGATTGGTTCCGGCTCAGTGTGGTGGTCAGCTGGGCGAGCATTCCGTCGATCTGGCCCTGGCTCACGTGCAGCGGTCCGGTGCGCAACCACGTGCGCAGCTCGTCCACGGTGCGTACGATCTGGGCGATCAGTTCGGGCATGCCCGCGGTGACGGTGATGACCACGAAGGTGATCACGCCGCCCACCACGGCCAATCCGCCGATTAGCACCACCGCGGTGGCCAGCGCGCGAGGTAGCTTCTTTCTGGCCAGCCAGGACACCGTCGGGGCGAGCAGCGCGGCGAGTAGCAGCGCCACCGCGACCGGTACCAGCACCGCGGCCAATTTCACCGCGACGTACCCGATCAGCGCCAGGCCGCCGGCGACGATCAGCAGGCGGCCGAAGATCGCGGCCCCGACCCGCAGCCCGTAGGGCACCGCCGCGCGGACCTCCTCAGCGCTGCGCACACCGTGCCGAGCCCGGGGTTCATTGCTGTTCATGGCGCATCCGACCTTTCACCGGCCCGGTCATCCGGGCCACATTCCGGGCGGCTGAGCGTGCGTGCCGGACACGAGGGACGCCGACCCAGGCCGGCCTCTCGCACCTGCGGACCTGTTTGTCCCGGGGAGGTACCCGATGTTCACCGTCACCGAACACGAGCAGCAGCAGCGAGCGCCCGAAGACGGTCGAACAGCGCTGCACCGAGTTCACCGATTTCACGTGTTGCGCCGTGATCCGACGGTCGCTCGCAACACGGGCCCGAACCGGCGGCAACGTGCTAGGGCCTGTATCGAAGTCGGTCAGAGCCATTCGTTGATCGCTGCGCAGGCCGGGTCGGGCAGCGGGCAGGTAGGACTGCGAGCACGACCAGGACTGCGAGCACGACGCGGCCGCCGCCGCGGTCGCCAACCCGGCCCCACACCACCAAGCGCCGCGGCGACCACTCGGTGACAGTCAACAAGCCACCAGATGTACGCGCACCTGAATATTTTCCGCCATGCCCTGGTTGAGGCCGCATGTCGGGAAACTCTGCCGCGTGCGGGGATCCCGGTCGAAGTGGGCGCGCCTACGAGCCAGCCGCAGGTGAGAGTTCCCCGTTCGCGCGTGCGGGGACAGCCGGACACGTTCCGCCGGAGCCCTTCACAACCGAGAGGAGGACGATGGCGCGCATGTCTACGGCCTGGCATGTGGTGCGCGACCTCGCGGACTGGTCACCGTGGGTTCCTTTTTGAACAGGTCCTCAGTACGGCACCACCGGCACCCGGCGTCTACCTTGCCCGCGCCGCTGGTAGCCCCATCGTGTACGTCAGGATGGCCGGCGAGCGCCAGAGATTCTGTCTTGTTTGTGTCTTGTCAGGTGGGCGTCGGCGGCCGGACCCCAGGGCAGGTGTTGCAGGTCGTAACCATCACCGCACCCTTGCCACGACCATCCCTCGGCGGAGCCACGGCCCGCACGCGCGCCGAGATCACGGAACCATTCGACAACCTCGAGCTCGTGCGGCCGGGCCTGGTCGAGCTGGTGAACTGGTGGCCGGACGGTCCGCGGCTCAAGCCGCTCAACGTCGCCCAGCGGCTCTTCGCCGGCGGCGTTGCCCGCAAGCTCTGAGCCCGTCGGGAACCCCGCGCGACCATCGACGCCGCGCGGCAGGCCTGGGTCCCGAGCTTCCGCCGCCGCCTTGAACACGTCGTCGATCGGTCAGGCGTACCCTCAGCCCGGGACCGGGACACCGATCACGGCGGTGGATGTCGTGGCCCCTTCGCCGATCACGGACGAGAAGCTTTGACCGGCAAGCCGGGGCACGGATCTACTACGGCACCGACGGCAACGCCTATGGCAAGAACACCCGCGTCCTCGTCGTCGAAGGCCCCCGCGGCCCGACTGAGCGCCGCGATCACGCGACAGTGCTGTGGGCGAACCGGTCCGTCGCGCCGGCCAGCACGCCTGCACCGAGGCGGTGGACGTCGTGTGTCCGACGTTGTCCGGCATCACCAGCTCGCTGCGGGACCAGGCGTGGCGCAGCAGCGACGATGTTGTTGGTGTCGAGCACGTCCTGCGCGCCGCCCTGATGGGCCGTGGGTGTGAGCGGTCCTTCTGCGGGCTGGGTGCTCCCAGCGCAGCGGGGCGGGGAGGCTTGGGGCCGGCGCGGGGGTCGCCTCTCGTCGAGTGGGGCGACCCGGGGCCGAGGACTTTGGCGGTCCGGGAGGGCGGTGGGTGGAGCCCGGGGACACCACCGCACCGGTAACCACTGGCAACGCTGCCCGGCCCGGATGTTCCACAGTGGACGTGGCGAGGTGTTCCCAACCCCGGCTCTGCCGTCAACAAGACCCGGCCGGGCGACCCGTGCCCCAGTTCGCCGTCCGGGCCCGGACGTCACCTCGGGGTGTCGCCTCTGGCGAGCAGCACACGATTGCCCCGCCCGGGGCAGGTGCCAGGTGGTGGCCCGGGCGGGGCGTGAGGGGTGTGTCTAGTTGCGGCCTGCCATGACCCCGCCGTCGACGTTGAGGATGGCGCCCGTGGTCCAGCTCGAGGCGGGCGAGAGGAGGAAGATGATCGCGGAGGCCAGGTCCTGCGGGGTGCCGACCCGGCCGAGCGGGTGCAGGCCGGCCATCTGCCGCAGTGTGGCTTCCCGCTGATCGGCGGGAAGCCAGTCGAAATGGGGTGTATTGGTGACGGCGGGAGCCACGGCGTTCACCCGGATGCCCTCGCCGGCGAGCTCGATGGCCAGGTTGTGGGTGAGGGCGTGCAGCCCCGCCTTGGCCATCGAGAAGGCCGAGGACGGGGTCACGGCGAGGGCCTGGTGCGCCCACATCGCACCGACGTTCACGATGGCGCCGCCCTGGCCCCCGGCGACCATGCCCCGGACAACGGCCTGAGTGAGGAAGAAGGTCGCCCTGTTGAGGTCGTGATAGGAGTCGTAGTCCGCGACCTCGTGGTCCAGGAACGGCTTGAGCCGGACGAGCCCCGCCGAGTTGACAAGGAGGGTGGCGTCAGCGTGCTTCTCCACCAGTTGCTTTTGCGCCTCGAGGACCTGATCCCAGTCCGCGAGGTCGGCCGCGACCGACCACGCGCTGCCGGAGCGCGACAGGCTTGCCACCGCGTCGTCGAGTTTCCGCCCCGGGCGGCCCACGATCACCGCGCTTCCACCCGCCGCCATCACATCTTGCGCGGTCCTGAAGCCGATGCCACTGCTGCCACCGACGACGACGATCTTTCGGCCCTCGAAGCTCTCACTCATGACAGTTGTTCCTTTGCACGTAGGCGTTCCACCCAGCTGGCGTTCGTCCGTACGTCTGCTACCGCAACATGGTCGGTCTTACCGCTCGCTGGCTATCGGGCCCTCAGGGAAGCCGAGGGGCGCGCTCGCCTTAAGTGATGTCTCGTAACTGGTGCTGTTGTTGGTGTTGCTGGGTGTTGCGATCAGCCGGCGAGGAGGATGTTGTGCAAGTGTGCGATTCCGGACACCGTGTCGCCCAGCGTGATGGCGGCGCGCCGGTAGTCCCGCAGGATCGTCCAGCACTTCATCCGCGCCAGCGCGTGTTCGACACGGGCCCGGACCTTGCGATGCCCGGCGTTGAGTTCTTCCTTCCATTCCGGAAGACCGGTGCCGTCGCGGGGCTTGCGGTACGGCATGATCACGCTGGAGTTGCCCTGGTAGCCACCATCGGCCGGTCGCTGATTTTCTCCTCGATCCCGCAATCGCGGTAGACGGTGCAGTCGTTGCGGTTGCCAGGCCAGGGATCACCGGTCGCGATGACCAGCCTCGCCCGGACTGCGGGGCTGCGGCGGTTGACCCTCTCACTGCCAGTGAGGTGCGCGCACGCCTATGACCTGCGGTTATGGAGAATCTGCTGGTCTGCTCGTGCTCTTGATGGCAGTCGGGTGCGACTGGATGCGGTTGACCACCGTTGAAATCACGGTCGTGCTCCAGAATTGCTCCACGCTGCGGGCGTACTTGCGCGGGGGTCGTCGTCAGCCATGATCATGAGGATCAGGTCATGCAGGTCGACATCGGGTGTAAGCGGTCGGTGTCCTCGCCCAGCGGATCAGTTCGGCTGCGGAGGGCCACCGATCGTGCATGAGATCTTAAAGATTTTCGAGCTCTGGTTTCAAGCAACATGACCGCTGGTGGAGGCGGTCGGGCAGCGACGGGGGCGTCCCGGTCGGTGATGATGCTCCCAACGCTATGTCAGGTGTCGAAGCATCGTTGTGAAGGCGTGGGTGACAGCGTCGGTGCGGCGGGCCGTCAACCTCCACCACCGGGAAACCTTAGCCAGTGTCGCCGATCGCGCCGGCCCGTGCGTGGTGCCTCGAAGGATCCCCCCGACGAGCACGGCGGCGCCCGAGACCTCGTCCTCCGGGTGCGCCCGCGGTAGCCAGGCGTGCAGCGGCACGGACCTGGCCTTCGACGAGAACCCGGCCAGCGTCAGGACGAACACCAGCGTCGCGGTTCCGGGCGGCAGATGCGCGGCGCGTAACGCCGCGAAGCTGTCGCCGCCGGCGTTGGCGGAGAAGACGAGCAGCCCGACCAGGATGGTGACGAACCCGAGGTGCGTCATCACGGCGTACCACCGCCCCGCCGACGCGCCATGAATTTCCAGCACACCGCGAACGTGCCCGCGCTCGCCGCCGCCGGCACCAGCAGCATCGCCAGCACGAACAGCGGGAACACGGCTTGGGTGTGCCGGTCACGGAGGGAGCATGGTGTTCGGCCTAGGACCACCCGGCGTTCGGTTCGCCGGCGGCGAGCGCCGCGCATCGCGGGCAGGTCTGCAGGGTCGTGCCACCAACCGGCGGGCCGAACTGCTTCGAGCGGACGACGATGCGCAAGGTGCTGTTGCACAGCGGATGGCCGGCATTGTCGCGCGCCGCGTGCCGCAGCACGACGGGCAGTGGACTATCCTCGCTGGTCCGCAAGAGCTGGCGGCTCGTGCTCGGTGACCGAGGTGCGGGCGTCGTCTCGATGAAGCATGAATGCAAGGTCATCTGGCAGTTCCTCCCGGGGACGTCGACTAAGAGTCGCCGTATGCGGCCCCACCGTGACGTCTGTGCTGCAATTGCACCCGTCTGGAGGTATCACCACTCGCGCCAGCTCCGCTCGGCTGCATGGGATCGTGGGGCGGCCGGGTTGACGAACCGCGGTCCGCGGGTGCCGACCATCGCGGCGGACCCCATTCTCCAACGCCGACACCGCCATCGACCGCCAGCGGCGGTGTAGGCTGCCCATTGCCGCCGGGTGGTTCTCACCAATCGGATTTTTCACCGACGCGGCACGACGAGCGGGGCCCGACATGACCGGCGTGTGCGCTGGTCAATGAAGTTGGGCTGGGATCGGCGCGGTTCATGATCCGGCCGCTGGGGGCTCTGGCACGGTGACAGGGTGACGACGGGGGATATTGCCGAGCGGGGCAAGCTGCGTCGCACCTGTGCAGGATTTGCGTGCCCTGCCTGTGGATCGGCCGGTCGGTGTGCTGCACCGCTTGGCGGGCTGGATTCCGCCTCGAGGGTTCCTGGTCGCCACATCTGCGGTCGCCAGATGCGATGTACTGGCCGTGGCGCCGCTGGCTTCTGGGCTCCCGGTCGGTGCTCGCTCTCCGCGTCGGAGGATGTGGTCTGCCGCGGTCGCTGACGTGCGATCGACTGCCGGCATCTGGAGATGCCGGACGTGCGGCATCCCGGTCGCACAGATGTTGCAATCCGCGCACCATGACCTTCGAAGATGGAAAATCAACCTCTATGTCTACCTGACAGCAATTAGCCACACACGATGGACGATGCGGCGGAATCCCATGATCACGCGTTCGCCATCACTTTCGGTGACCGCTGGCCGGGAGGCGAAACCTACAAACCGAACCGCCGGAAACATCGATCACGGATAGACCCGGACGCAACCGCCCGAAACGCGGGTGCAGTCCCGTAGACGAGCCGGGGGGCTGGGGTTACTGTGGGCAGTCTTGGTGATGCTGCCGGTCGGTGACGTTGTCGGCAGGTGGGTGTGGATGACTTCGGCGCTCCAGATCTTGGTGTTGACATCTGCGATCCCGAGGAACCCGTGTTGACGGGGGACGAAGGGAGAGTTTGTGATGTCGGGAATCGCCTACGCGGACAGCGGTCGATCTGATCGCGCGCGCCGCTCGTGTGCCCATTGTGGGCAGCCGGTCTCGGGGGGTGGTGGGGTGACGCTGCTGGTCCCGGATTCCTCGGTGATGACTCCACAAGATCTGGGCACCATGGATGGTCAGCGCTTGGTCACTGCGTGCGGTCACGAGCATGCCTCGATGCTGGTGGAGCAGGCCCGCCGGGCATGGGTGGAGGAGCAGCGCTGGTTCGCGCGGTTGTGCCAGGCCAGCGTCGAGCGAGGTATGAGGGAGGCGACGGTTCCACGTCTTGGTGACTGTGCGCGCCTGTCGGCGCACCAGCTGCGTGAAGCGCTGGCCTGGAACGCCGACCGGGACACTCCTCTCGTCGTGCTGCCGGGAGGCCAGCGGTTGCCAGCAGGCTCCGGCGACCTGTGAGAACCGCGTGCCGCGGTTCCGTCGACACCGAGCGACTGGTGACAAACTGCTGTCAGCCGTTGCTTCGGTGCCGTGCGTCAGCCGCCGGGTATCGGCTGGTGCACGGCGTGTCGGGGCAGCGCCGACGAGTGTGGCAAATGCAGCTCCACAGCAGTGACGAGCAATAAAGGATGTCTTGTAACCCGGTGTCGTCGGCTGGTGGTGATCGTTGATCATGGTGATCTCGCCGTCCCGGTCGGAACGGGTCGCCCCGTTCACGGGGTTGGAACTGGGTCAGTTCCGCAAGCTGGTACGGGTCGTGGCGAAGCGTGGCGGTGATGAGATCGCTGATGGCCGTCCTGGTCGTCAGCGGCGGCTTGACCTTGCCGATCGCGTGCTGCTGGTCGCGACGTACTGGCGGACGAACGTGACGATGCGGCAAGTCGGACCGTTGCTCGGTGTGTCGCATTCAGCGGCACACCGGGGGAAGCGACACCATCGGACCGCTGTTGGCGCTGGCCCCGGTCCACAAGCGGCGAATCGACTCGATCACGATCGTGGACGGCACCCTGGTGCCGACGCGGGATCATCGGTTGGCGGCGCCGTCGAAGAACTATCGGTATTCGGCGAACGTGCGGATCGCGATCGACGTCGACTCCCGGTTGGTGATCGTCGCCGGCGACGCGCAGCCGGGAACGACTGCACCGTCTACCGACTCCGTTATCGAGCAGGACCTGACGGCGCGCCTGGTGATGGCCGACGGCGGCTACCAAGGCAACCAGGCCGTGATCATGCACCACCGCAAACCCCGTGACGGCAGCGATCGGCCAGATTTGCAGGTAGACCTCGACGCCGGCTGGAAAATCCTGCGCGACTACTGCCGCGCCCACCACGCTCAACGACACGGTGTCCGGCATCGCGCACCTCCACAACATCCTCCTCACAGACCGACACGCAACACCAGTCCCACAACCACAAGATCAGTTACGTGAATAGGTCGCCGATGAACTGCAGGGTCGCGGAATTGGGCTTGATTCGGGTCCCGCGGTCGGCGGACAGCCTGATGAGGGATCGAACGGTCGTCCCTGCCGGCGAACCGCGTACGATCTGGCCGATTCGTTGGTCCAGGGAATTCGCGATCAGCGTGGGCCTGCACCACGCTCTCCGTCAGGTTATCGATCAACACGTCGCCGACACCATCGGCGCCGCGCTCCTCGGGCTCGTCCAAGCCATCAGTTTGCCCTTTGTGAACGGGGTGATCTCGCTCCCCTCGTCTCTCCGCGCGGACAGGTCTCCGAGATCGGTGGAGGTGCGGGTGTACAGTCCGAAACAGCCTGCGGCGCGGGTCAGAGGAGAGGGTCCCGCTGCGCTCAGGTTGCTCCCGAGGCTATACCCGAGCTGGTCGCCACGTGGATAGGAAGGTCGATGGCCCTCGTGGAGATGCCTGTCTCAGACACGTCTTTCCAGGCGGTCCAGTGTGACTGACCTCGACCGGCTGGACCTGGTGCTGCGGTCGATCGTGGCCGAGGGCGGTACTGACAGTCCGCGGCGGATCGGGGCGGCCTGTGTGGAGCTCCTGCCGGTCAGCGGGGCAGCGATCACCCTGATGACCAGCGTCGATGCCCAGGAGCCCGTGTATGCCAGCGACGTCGTGGTCAGCCAGCTGGATGGGTTGCAGTTCAGCTTGGGGGAAGGGCCCTGTGTGGAGGCCTTCCTCGAACGTCGCCCGGTGTTGATCGCTGATCTGGTCGAGGTCGTGGACGGCCGGTGGCCGCTGTTCGCTCACGCTGCGCGCGACACGCCAGCGCGGGGGTTGTTCGTGTTCCCCCTGCAGCTCGGCGCGGTCACCGTCGGGGTGCTTGGCCTGTACCGCCTGGAACCGGGTGCGCTGGCCGGGAATGACCTGACGGGGGCGTTGCGGGCGGCGGACGCGGCAATGTGGTCGTTGCTGGGCCTACGCGAGGGCGAGACACTGGAGACTGTCAACGGGACAGGGCCGGCGGACGTGCACGCCTGGCTTTCGGGTGTGCCGCTGCACCGCACGGAGGTCTACCAAGCCACTGGCATGATCATCGGGCAGCTGGGTGTCACGGCCCCGGTCGCGCTGGCGAAGCTGCGGGGCTTTGCCTTCGCGCACGACCGGCCCCTGGATGAGGTGGCCAGGGACGTGGTCGCGCGCCGATTGCAATTCGACAATGAGGAGCTGCGATGAAGACGTCCGAAGACCACGAGCCGGCGCTGGCCGAAGCCCTGGTCCACTTGGCCGACACTCTCGTCGACGACTACGACGTGATCGACCTGCTGAACCGGTTGACCGAATACTGCGTGCGGCTGCTCCCCGTCGACGCGGCCGGGCTGGTGCTGTCCGATCAGCGCGGCCACCTGCGGGTCGTGTCCTCGTCCACCGAGGCAGCCCGGGTGGTGGAGCTGTTCCAGCTGGAAGCTGACGAAGGGCCGTGTCTGGACGCCTTCGGCACCGGACAAGCGATCGCGGTCCCTGATCTGCGCGAGGCCACCGGACAATGGCCCCGCTTCGCCGCGCACGCCGTGCGAGAGGGATTCACTTCGATCCATGCCCTCCCGATGCGCTTGCGCGCCGAGACGATCGGCGCGCTCAACCTCTTCGGCGCCCACCCCGGTCCTCTCCCGCGGGCGGACGTGCGCATCGGCCAAGCTCTGGCCGACATGGCCACCATCGGCATCCTGCACGAACAGACCGTCCGCCGCGCCGACGTGCTCGCCGAACAGCTTCAGGGCGCACTCAACAGCCGTGTGATCATCGAACAAGCCAAAGGTGTCCTCGCGGGCCGCAGCCAGCTCGACATGGTGCAAGCCTTCACCCTGCTGCGCAACCACGCCCGCAACACCAACCAACGACTCCGCGACCTCGCCCTCACCGTGATCGAGGACAACACCACCGCAGACCTCCTCCTTCACACCACCGACAACCCGAATCCCAGCCGCCAGCAGTCGTAAGGAGCCCCTGAACCTTGTACCACCTGAGATGTCCGGTTCTTCTCGGCGCGCTGTCATCAAGATCAGTATCACGTTGGTGGCATTTCTCCACGTGGAGGGCCCGCTTGCGTCGAGCACAGTCAGTGCGAACGCGCGCGTTCCATGGCGTGCGAGTCCATTTACCCCGGTGGCGTCAAAACGAACTGATGCCAAGCCGGACCGCCGTTCATCTCGCCGCCTCAGCAGCGGACGGTCGGGCTTCCGGTGCTAGTAAGCCGGGCTATCAGAAGCTCTTCGCGCACCGGTGGCCGAGCAGCCGCCGCTACTGGTGAATTTCCGGTAACAGTCAGGACAGGGGGTCGACATGACGTCGGTCCCGTCGTTCTCCACACTCTCGGCGGTTGGCCCCGCGCGTCTGAGGCCGAGGCTGACGACGGTGGCCCGTCAGCGGACCGGTCGATGGCGCTTGGTGAGCGGTCTCGAGGCCTGCTTTCGGAGTTTCCCGCCTTGATCGCCGGTATGGTCCGGCGGCACGGCAGGGGCGATCGGGTGGTCTTCAGCGACTCCGCTGGGGTGCCATCTCGTGGTGGGCGGGCACCGGGTGCGGCTTGACGCCGTCGACTCCGTGTCCCACACGTTCTGATGACCAGCCCGTGCGGACGCCCGACAGCAGTGTGGGCCGTCCCGCCTGGTTACAGCGCGGGAGCCAGAGGCCAGCGGTCTCGTCCCGTTGCCAGCGCGGCCGTTGACTCCGCTGGCAAGCGGGCCGGCGCTCACGGGAGCCCGCCCGAGGATGAGTGCACATCGTACTGTTGGAGACGCATTGCGAGCGTGCCGCGATCGATCACACGCCGCGCAGGAGCCAAGCGCCGAGACGACACGGCAGGTCCGGTCAGCGCGCCCGTCACGAACCCGGCGACCGCGGATGGCGGCGGCAACAGGTCGTCACCGTACTGGGCGATGACGAGCACCTCCTCGCTGGGACGGGTTTCGACCGCCAGCGACCATCCGTCACGCTCGGTCCAGACGAGCATGAGATCCCGCCGCGGCCGCGCGGCCGAACTCATCGCCAAGCCCAGCTACGCCGTCGCCGTGTCGCTGATCTCGAAACTGGTGCCTTCGGCCGGTAACCCGAGCTCCGTCGCAACCGCATGAACGTAGCCGGCCAACCCGCGAGCCAACGCCACGGTACTGTCCGCGTTCGTGTCCATGCCACCAGGCTAACTCGCAGCGGAAACTTTCGGGTGCACCGGCTCGTTGCCCACCTCAAACGCATGTTTGCGCGCTCTCGGGACCACCTCGGCTCACGGAATTCACGCCACGAGACAGCCGGGAATTGCCGTCGGCTGAACCGGTCCCGATCCGTGGTGAAGCACAAACCGTGCCGGTCAGGTCGACCGACACCATCCCGGCCGTAGGCTCCCGCAGCGACTTCGCTGAGCTTCCCACTCGATTTGGCCGGCGCGGCCTCCGCCAAGCCCGGCCAGGCACCTCAGCCGTCAGGTTCGCGATCAACAGACGCTGCGGGCTGGGGATCTTGTTAGCGCTGGTGGGTGCCCCGTGGCTACTTGCTGACTTCGGCGCCTCCTGGCGATCATGTTCGGCCAACTCGCCTTCGCAGGCCCAAGACGCGGTCCACGAGCAGATCTTCCGCAGCAGGCGCGCCACGACATGGTCGACAACCTGTACGGCGCCCTGGTGGGGCTGAGCTTCGAATGGCGGTCGGTAAACACAACCGTCACCACGCCAACCCACACCCGAGCAGGACGATCCCGCCCCCGTTGCTCGCCGTCACCCCGAATGGACAGCCCGCCCCCGGGGCGCCCCGCACTGGATAGCGAACTACCAGGCGTTCCTGTTCTTTCACCGCTCCTGCTCGCGGGACCGAGCCTGAACGTTTCGAGCGGTTCAGGCGGTGCTGCGGCGCGCGAGGTGAAGGCCGTCCGGCAGGAAGGAACCCCGCTGGCCACATATGTGTTCGGCTACCTGGCGCTATCGTTCTGGGGTTCTCTCACCGTTGCCGGTAATCATGTTCATAGTGGTATGCCCTGGTTTGTGGGGCATCGACCGGCTGCTCATTCGCACCCGAGCGCAAGGGTATGCCGCCGCCCGCCGGCCAGAAACTGGACCACTTCCGCAAGCCGGTGCTCACCGCCGCATGTCCACCGCAGCCAGCTCACCGACATCGCACTGGGCGGCTTGAGCTATCAGATCGAGCACCCACCTCCTTCCGAGCATGCCCCGCGAACCTGCATCACGCCCAACCCTTGGTACGGAATTCTGCACTCGCCACGGCCTCATCTACGACGAAACCAGCGCGACCGCTTCCTACGCCGAGGTGCCTCTTGTACCTGCATGAGATCGGAGCGCGACTTCGCGCCACCCTCGACCCCGCCAGCTATACCGTGAGGAATGACAACATGATCGCTTCCACACCCACCCGCAAGGCAAGCGGCCGTCCAGCCCTGTTCAGCCACTGCCCGTGCGACGAACCGATCGACCACCTGGTGTTCGCCCGCCCGGGTGCCGCGAAAAACGCACCCGACAGCCCTTACCTCGCGCCACCACGAGATCAGTAAGAGAAACAGCCAAAATAGTTCGAGAAACCGATGCTAAATCCGCTGATGTAGAGTAAAGTTGACACGGTCGGAAATATTTCAAGCTCATCGGTGGTCAAGCCGTGGCTGTTTTCGGCGAACCTCAAGTGGTTGATCTTCGACCGGTAAGGAGAGGACCGCAACGCCGGATTGTCGAGTCGCAACCCGTTGGGCCGTAACGGTCACCCGAGCAGCCGCGGCTGAGTACGCTCGCGCGACAGAAGCCATCGGCGCCCACCATGGGACACCCCCGTCAAATCCGGCAACGACGTCGAGGAGACCGCTCACCGAACTGCCGGCGTCGTACGGCGCCGGCAGTTCGGTGGGGATCAGATCTGGCATCGTCGTCATCCGTGATAGGCCGCATCTGGTTCCGCTGCACCACGGGCTGAATCACCGCGATCGAGCGTTCCGCCCGGTTGTTCGTGCCGCCCACGCCCGGCGTCGACCCTGGTCAGGTGTGTCTCGCCACAGCGATCGCCGACCACGAATTCGCCGGCCAAGTGCGCTCGGTAAATGCGTGGATCGACCAGATTCCAGCGACGAGGAGTGCTCCGTGCCCTCGTCTCTGTCGCGTTCCATGACGAGACCCGTAAGCTCGTGATAAATGATCGAATATTCCGAAATCTGGACGCCGCGCGCGCGATCGACCGGGCACAGTACACGCCTGGTTGTCACGGTCCAGGGGCCGTCACGGCGAAGGCAGCATACGGCAAGCCCCTCCTCCTCAGTCGGGTCGCCGCTGAATGCCGACTGCCCTCGAACTCTCGGCGAATCAGCGGGATGACGCCCACGAGGCATCAACGGTCCGCACATGGCCCACGGCGGCAGGTCGTCGAGGAGGGCAGGTGCGCTCCCCATGCCTCGTCGACGTGAGGGCGATATCCCAGCCGTGACAGGCTCTCGCGACCGCCTGGATGGGACCACACGTGCCGTAGTCTGTCGGTCGACCATCATGCGCGCACCCTTCGCGGTACTCCGGCGGATGGGTCGGGTGGGGCGCGTGATCCCGACGAAGGTGCACCCAGACGGGGCGGACGCCACTCGAGCTGATCGGCGACGACGTCTGCCCGCGCCACACCCCCGGGGCAGCAGCGCAGCGCGAGCGGGTGCGGTCGAGATCCGCGAGCAGGTCGCCGTGCTCGGCGACGTGGTGCAGCACGTCGTCGGCCATGAAGGTCAGCTGCGGGGGATGCGGCTGCCCGGACCTCATCCCACATGACCGGGGTGGAAGTCGGATGTCGCGCCCGCGCAGGGAGTACAACGCGATCGTGGTCTTCGCCGGGTGGTTCCGGCTCCACTCGATCAACACCCGCTTCGTGCGCAGGTTCGTCGCCTTCTTCGTCACCACGAGCTCGGGCATCTCGGCGGCGAGCAGCTCGGTGATCGCCTTGGCGTAGGCGGCCGGGCGCTCGGGCTGGCGGCTTCGGACGCCGAGTAGATCTGCAGGCCTTTCGAGTCGCTGGTCTTGGGCAGCGGGGTGAGCCCGTCGGCGGTGAGCACCTCGAGCGGTCGCTCGGCGACGCGGGGGCCGCGTCTGCGTGCACCGCGCTCTCGCCTGGTGCGAGAGGCGTGTGTGCAGCCGCGGCGGCGCGCCGGCGCGCGGCGCTGGCTCTGGGAGGTCGGGCAGGCCAACTGGAACCACGCTGGGCATGACCGGGCGCGTGGGGTGCGCAGGCGCCCGACCCAAGCATACGAGGACGCCATGAGTTCATCTCCCGGTGAGGGGAATGTCCAGTTCGGAATGCCGGCGTGTCGTCCGACCTACGAGAACGCTTGCGATTTCCGGCCAGCGGGAAAATCTCGGACACGGTTCCGAGGTGAGCGGATTAGTTTCCAAAGTAAACGGCAACGACAGTTCGATCGGGCCGTTCAGTCTCGCTATTTCTGCTTGTCAGCCCCAAATTTGGTCGCCGATTCGGTGGCGTGACCGAAAACGAGGACTGTACTGAGACTTTTAAAGTTTCCCCGGGACTGAACGCGAGAGTAAACCCGGACTAGGACGCGCGGCGAAACTGGCACCCGGGCAGCTCGATCCCGGTACGGCGCGCGACGTGACTCTGGGCTGGCACCAGGGGTGCCAGCTCAGAAAGGCCCGGTCAGGCCGGTGTTGGTGGAGCCGGTGCCGGTGTGGCGGGAGCCGGTACCGTCCAGCCGTTGCGGTGCCGGGGCAGGTATGACGGCCCTTCTCGGCCGGGCCGATGCCGTAGAGGACCTGGTGGATCTTCGCCTGGGACAGCCCCTGCGCGGTCAGCGCGTTCTCTGCCGTCTCCGACAAGGTGCGGTTCTCGCTCCTCAGCTGCCAGATGGCCGTCTCCTGCTCGCGGTCGTCCTCCTCAGCTGGTCGTTGTCGGTCTTCATCGCCCCGTACTTGCGCAGGGCTTGCATCAGTCCGGCACGGTGCTCAGCGCGACGTCGGCGCCACTGCTGGCCGACCCCGGAACCGGGCAGAACCGTCACCAGGCCATCGACATCACCCGTCGGCTCGCCCGAGCGGCCAAGGTGCCGAACCCGAACGAAGTCGCGCCGCACGTGTTGCGTGCTAGCGCCATCACCGACCAGCGGGTGAGTGGAAAACAGCGTCAGGAGGTCCAGAAGTGGGCAGGCCACTCCGACCCGAGCACCACCCAGGGCTAGGGAGCACCGCAACGAGGTCAAGCGTGACGCCGCTTTGACCAGCGCTCTCATCGCAGATCTCGCCGAAGCGGCCGCACACGACCTCTGGCCAGCCCAAAGAAACCCGGATGAAGAGGAGAATAGGATGAGTGATGCCCCTCCAACGCTGCTGGTGCAGCCGGTCGAGCTGCCCGACAAGACCCAGCTGTACCCGTCGTCGCCGCCGACGGTGAGATGTTCACCCAGCTTGACGCGGTCGAGTCCGTGCAGGTCTACGGAGAAACGGTGCAGACATGAGCGAGCAGAGCACGGTCCCGTTCGAGGACCTGAACGCGAAGCTGGACCACTGGAAGGCCGGCGCCGACAACGCGAGCATCCGCGCTGCGGTCACCCTGTTGCAGGAGCACGAGGGCTGGCTGCGCCGCGGCGACTTCGTCTGGCAGTGCATTGATGTCATGTCGGCATCCTCCGATGAGCCGGACGGCGTCGGCTACGCAACTATCAAATGGGCGCAGGTGAAGGACTTCATCGAAGGCCGTGTCCGGGCGTCGACGAGCGAGCTGGCGGTGCTGAAGTTCGCGTGCGCGCTCGCCCGCGACGAGTTCGACTGGACCGGCATGGGGCGGGCGCACCGGGCGATGTTGCTGCGCGCCGTGACGACGGCCCTTGGCGAGGGCAGCGGCGAGGTGGTGCTCGACGACTTCGGCAAGGACATCGCCGCCCGCACCCGCAGCGCGCTCGCCGACCACGGCGGCCACCCCAACCCGGCGTGGCCGACCGGCGAGCAGCTCGCCGTCGCCCTCGTCCTCCGCGACAGCGAGTACCTCGCCTCCATGGACTACAACACACCGAAGGAAGCTGCCGCCCGCGTCCTCGGCGACCTGACGATCCGTCCGCGCAACTTCAATGCCTGGCTAGACGCTGTCCGCGAGGCGGCCGGAGTCGAGACCTGGAGTTTCTGAGCTGACAACCCAGATGAACCGAGCAAGGAGTCCAGGGGGAGAAGAAGATGACCGCGCCGGACGAGAAGGTCGCTACGCTGTGGCCGCTCGATGGCCAGTACGGAGCGCTTGGCCTCGGCGTTGGTGGCCTGCGCCCAGTTGGTCCGCTACGCGACCCTGTGGGCCAAGTCGGAGGTGCTGCCCTCGGCCCCGAGGCGTACCCGGCGATCGGCTACCTGTCCGCACTGCCGTCCGGGCTGAACCAGCTGCTCGGTCAGCTCGGCAACTGGGCTGAGGGTTTGGCCGGCGACCCATCGCTGTGCAGTGACCGCACCCGCGACCACCAAGACGGCGCCACGTCGGCGCTAGACGCGGCCTCCGAGGCGTCTATCGCGGCCGCGTCCGCAAAACGCGATGCAGCGGCACCTGGCCGCGGCGCACACGAAGATCGGCCGGCGGTATCACGACGAGGCATGAGGGCCGAGGAGGTGACGGTGACGACCAGCGCCGACGACACCCGCCCGGTCGTCACGCAGTGGAAGCGGTCGCCGAAGCCCCATGCCGGTGAGCAACTGCTGTACTGGAGAGACCCTCGACCGAGCATCCAGGCGCGGCGCTCTGTAGCACCGATCCCACGGAGGCGGCACGGTTCCCCACGGTCGAAGCCGTTGCGGCCGCGCTCGCCGGGCTCACCAACCGATACGAGATCGCCGGCTGCCAGCACCGGCTGTGCTGAAACATCGCCTGGATGAGGGGCCGCCGCGCGCTGCGGCAGCCCTTGTTCTAGGAACGGCTGGCCGCGGCCGTGCCGAGGCCGAACAGCCGACGATGGTGGGCAACGCCGGCGGGGCGGGGCCGGCGATCCAGCGGGCCTTCAACGCCTCCAACTGCGAGGCCCTCGGCGTAGGGCACGGCGTCGATCTCGCGGGCCCACGCGCGCAGCATCTCGTGCGGGCCGCGGTCGGTCGGCATCACCTGCCCGGTGATGCTCGGTCGGCGCACGAGGTGCCCGAGGTGGGCGATCTGCTCTCGCACGATGTCGGCGCCCAACCGGCGGTGCCGCAGCATCACCTCTTCGACAATCCAGTGCACGGTCGGTACATCGACTCGATTGAAGTTTTGCTGCCTGCTGGCCCTCAGGTCGACCCGCCACCGGACTTCCTCGTCGGTGAGGTGCGGCTCGAGGTAGCGGATCAGGGCCTCGCTGTAACGGCGTGTCTGCGCCAGGCCGGCGACGACGGACGCGACGTAGCCGGTGCACGTGTCGGCGACCCGTTCCATCGCCAGCAGCAGATTGAACCACGGCGGTGCGGCGCCCTCGAACGGCGCGAACCAGTCCTCGCCCTCCTGCGCGGCGTCGACCAGTCGCCGAATCCCGGGCACTCGGCGCTCCATGCCGAAGAAGCCGAGCATAATCTCCAGGTCTGCCGCCGAGGGTAGGTTTCGGCCGCGTTCCAGCTGGGCCACGTACGACCGGCCGCGGCGAAGACGTGCCGCGAGCTGGGCACGCGCTCCGATGCTCCAGCACCGGCGCTCACCCTGGCATGCGCGCTGGCCGACTCACCGCCCGCCTCCCCGGCCGTGCGTTCCCCGCGCCAGCAGCCATCGTCGGTAGTCAGGCGCCGAGGCGGCGGTAGATGCGGCTGGCCAGGGAGGCGGCCAGCTGGTTCAACTCACCCAGCGGCTCCAGCTGCGCGAACTGCCCGAGCAGCTCCGCTGCCGTGTAGGCCTCGGCCTCCGACAGCACCGTCACCCATTGCTCCCGCCGTCCCCGCTCCATCAGCCGGGTGAGGGCCTGGGTGTACTCGCCCAGATCCCGCGCTCCACCCAAACCGTACCGATCACCGAGCGGGTGCTGCGTGCCCTCGTCACTCATGGTCTGTGTGCCCTCTCGCCCCGCCATCCGTCCGACCCGCCCCAGAAAATCTATGGCGACGGGAGTAGACATTCAACGGTGAGGGCATGTAATGTTCTCCATGTACGAGAGAGACAATGTCAAGCGGGCGCGGGAGATAACGTAACTGCCCGTGAGGTGAGACAGGACGGTCAGGCAGGACGGAGCCACTCAAGAAACAGGTTCCGGCTGGGGACCGGGAGCAGTACCCGGGACCGGGTTGTGAAGAGGTGTGACCAGGTAGTACCGGTCTCGGAGTGGTAGTGCAGGACATGGGCGGAGCGTGTGCGCCCGTGAAGATCAGCAGTATCAGCAGTTGTTGTGTGTAAGTGCAGTTGCAGGACCGGTCAGGTGGCCGGAGCCGATCAGTGAACGGGGCTTCGGGCAGTGACCAGCGGCGTCAGCGTGCTGGGACCGATCAGTGGAAGGGTCCCCGCGATGGCGTTCGCAGCAGGTGAAGTAGCAGTACCGAGTAAGTGGAAAACACCGGAAAGAAGGGAACGGGAACATCATTGGATCGCCCGCAGCGGCCGGGTAGTGCCGCGCGGGTGCCGCAGTTCCATCGAGTTCGGAGGTGGTGCTCGGTTACACGTGAGCGATCCCCGCGGGGTCCGGCTTTCCGCCGGCCGCGGGTGCAAGACGCCGGCGGTCACGTCGGTTGGCAATGGTGAAAACCCAAACCCTTGAGGACCCCGGGTGCCGTACATGGCGCCCGGGGTCCTTTGTGATGTGGAGGTGGAATGACCCCTGAGCAAGACCGACCGGCCACGCGCAGCGGGGCCGGCAAGTTCGACGACGAGCACTACCCCGGCTACACGATGGGCCGGGCCGCCGACATGCTCGGCGTCACCCAAGGCTTCCTGCGCAGCCTCGACGAGGCCGGCCTGATCACCCCGCAACGCTCCGCCGGCGGGCATCGTCGCTATTCCCGCTACCAGCTGCGCCTGGCCACCCGCGTCCGGGAACTGGTCGACCAGGGCACCGCCATCGACGCCGCCTGCCGCATCATCACCCTCGAAGACCAGCTCCACGAAGCCCAGCGCCTCAACCAGTCTCAGCACCGCAACACCATCGACTGACCCGGCACGCGGCCGCCCGCGCCGCGTGCCGATATTCGTCCGCGGCATTGCACCGCCTCACGCAGTGGCTCGTTCTCCACGGCGGGCATATCCGTGCCACAACGTGGTAAACCCGGCATTGCCCCAACCGTGTACGACCGCTGAGCGGCGGAGAACCAGGAGCACCCGCGCATGTGCTCGGCGAGCGACTCCGATGACCCTCCGAATGCGCTGCACCTGCGCCGCCCGGCTCGCCTGCACGACGCTTCCGCGCTGCGCTACGTCCTCATCGATTGGGCCCGCGGCCGTGGCGTGTCGGACGAGCTGATCGGCGACCTCCAGCTCGCCGTCTACGAAGCCCTGGTCAACGCCGCCGAACACGCCTACCCCGAGGGCACCACCGGCACGCTCGACCTGCACGCCTACCACGACAACCGCTTCGTGCGTGTCACCGTCACCGACCACGGCCGCTGGCGGCCTCCCCCCCGCGCCGGACCCGCGCCGCGGCCGCGGGTTGCCGTTGATCCGTCTGTTGTCCGACCACGCCGAGGCCACGCCTACCGGGCAGGGCACGGTGATCACCATGGCCTGGCAGCTCACCCGCGACCGCTCCAGCAGCTGAGCCCTCCTCTGCCGCCGGGGCCGCGCTCCGATTACATGTGACGGCCTCGCCATGTTCCTGCGCCGAGCGGTTGTTGAGGTGCGATGGCGGGCGATCGTCGCTGGTTGTGGCTTCTGGCAGTGAGTTCGCCCGGTGCTTGGCGTTGGCGCGCCGGGGTGGTGCGGCGGGCCAGCCAGCCAGCAGCGGCGTATCGCCGCGATGCTGAGCGAGGCCGGCAGGGGCTCGGTGTTGATGTCGCGGCGCCACGTGGCGAGCAGCCACGTCAGGCTGTCGTGGCTCGAACGCTCGGCACACACAACCACCAGGTGGCCCCTGGTGGGATCCGTGTTACCGAGGCAAGGTCGTGTCCAGGTTGTGTGCCGTGAGCTCACCACGCGCGCCAGCGCTGCCCGGCGGTGTCGGGGCGCAGGCCACCAATAGACCGTCGGCGGCGGCGATGCCGGTCATGGCCGCAGACGGAGTCGACTTGCGCTGGTCGGGGACCAGCTGGGAGCGCTACAACGCCTTCGCCGGTGCTCCGGAGGAGGATTGTCCACAGGTGCCTTTCAGGTCAGATCGCACCGAAGGTGGGTGGGAGCTGGGCGTTGGGGGCGGCCTGGTCGAGGTCGGCCGAGCGGAGCCGGAAGACTTGCAGCGTGAGCCCGAAATACTTGCTGGTTTCGCCGACCCAGTGCATGCCGTTGCGGCGGACGGTGGCGGCGGCTCGGGTGTTCCCCGGGCGGACGACGGCGAAGATTTCGTCGACGTCGTGCCGGAAGGCCCACTCAGCTAGCGCGTAGGTGGCCTCGCTGGCGTATCCGTGGCCCCAGGTGTCGGGGTGGAGCTGCCAGCCGATCTCGAGATCCTCATTGCCCGGCGGGAGGGGCAGCAGAATCGCCCCACCGATGACGTGACCGTCGCTGCGCCGCTGAATCGCCCAGCGCCCGGCGGGTAAAGTCGCGCGGGCGGTTTCGGCAATCCATTGCTGCAGCAACAGGCGCATTGCCGCCAGATCGGGCACTCGGTCCATGGACGGGCTGAGCCAGCGTGTCACCGCCTCGTGCCCGTAGACGGCCAGTGCCGCGGGTGCGTCGTCGACCTGCCAGCCCCGCAGCATCAACCGCGCGGTGACCAACGCAGGACGCGACGGCGGCGTGGTCGCATCGCTTGTAGTCATATCAAGGTCGTTTCCGATTGTGCTGCCCGACCCGATGTAAGGCCGCCGAAGGCTGCTCGCCATGTTCATCGGGCGCGGCCACCGTCGACTTCCCAGCGCTGTGTCGCTGCCTCCATCAACTCCGCGCCACTGTGTTCCGCGGCAAGTCGTGTCAGGCGGCTCAGAGCGAACAGCGCCTCGGTACTGTCGACGTTGTCTCGCTGCGATGCTGTCATCAGGGCGTCATGCGCAGACGCCGGCGTGGTTTCAGGCGGGACCACGAGCAGGGTCAGGCGTTGCCGACCCTGCCCGATCACTGTCACCGTGTCGGGGTGTTGCGAACGGAACCCCTCCAACCGGACCGTGCGGCCCTCGAACGTAAGACGGCGCGCTGCTGGCTCCCACATGGTCAAGTTGTAGGTCACCCGCTCGATCCGGCCCGGCCGAATTGCCAGCACGGCAAGCAGCGCCGGCAATTCGGCGGCCAGATCCCGGGATCGGGGCCACCACGCGCCGTCGACATACCCCGTGGTGGGCGCCTTCGGCTTCAAGCGCAAGCGCAGGGTGTGCCGAGGCGGCTCGATGACCGTCGAGGTCGATGGGGTGGCGATCAGTGTGTGCGGGCTCGACGTCATGCCGATGCTCCCGTCCCTGGCCGCAAATACGGCCGACCTGGGCTTTCGTCGAGGACGACGCGGGCTTGGCCACTCGCGTACGAGATGCTCTCGACGCCATCAACGCTACACCCCTGCGGCCACTCGGGCGGGACGATCAGGATCGCCAGCTCAACGGTCGGCTTGCCCAGGTTCGGCGCCCACTCTTGAAGAACGCGGCGATCCGCTCGGCCGAGACCTGCCGGCACAAGGCGTTGGTTCTGGGCATGGCAAACACACGTTCGATTACGAGCGCTGACCGGGCCTGAGGATGTCCCATGCGGCCCCAGGTTCACTGGCTGGGCCGGCTGCAGGCAGAGATCGCGCAGACCCGGCGTGACCGTGATGCTGAGATGTCGGCGGAGATGGGACCGTGCCCGGCGCGAGGTCGACCGGGCGTGCGCCGACCTGGGGAACGAGACGGTGGTGGCGTGCGAGTGGGTTCCGTTGGAAGACCCCGACACCTACACCGCAGTGACCGCGTACAGCACCGATGGCGACCTGGACACGATCGCCACTGAGCTGCGCACGAACTTCGACGAGTTCCACGATGGTGCGATCACCGCGCTGGAGGAATATCTCCGAGAGCTTCGCGAACAACTGCGCGACGAAGAGCGCACGAAGCTCATCCAGCTGACCGCACAGTTGCGCAGCGAGTCGGCCGAACTCGTCGAACAGGAGGCCGAGCTGACTTAGCGGCTGGCGGCCGTACGGGCCCGTGCCCGACGAGTCACCGTACCCCGGGACACGCAGATCCAGGCGAGCGCATGCGCTACCACCCGCAACGTCGGCGCGCTGGCCGACATCTCCCACACCGCTGTACGCAAGATCCTCGCCAAAATCAGCCTCCGGTAAGTAACGAGGGTGGCGCCGCGTCGGCGGCTTCCGCCGGTGCCACGTTCGGTGAGATCGCCAACGACGAACGATCTCACCGAGACTGAATCCGCACAGGTCAGGAAGGGACGGCGGTGCTGTCAACGGCGGCTGAATCTGGACCCCGTGGGGACGGATGAAAACGGACCCCCTGTGGTTCGTTGTTAGTCGTTGGCTTTGGTGGCCGGTGGAACCCGGCCGAGGTCTCGGTCCTTGAGGCGGTAGCTGTCTCCCTTCTTCGAGATCACTTCAGCGTGGTGGACGAGGCGGTCGATCATGGCTGCGGCGACGACGTCGTCGCCGAAGACCTCACCCCAGCGTCCGAACGGCTTGTTCGACGTGACGATCAAGCTGGCGCGCTCATAACGCGACGAGACCAGCTGGAAGAACAGGTTCGCCGCCTCGGCCTCGAACGGGATGTAGCCGACCTCGTCGACGATGAGCAGCGGGATCCGCCCGAGTTTGACCAGCTCGGCCTGCAGCTTCCCGGCGTGGTGAGCGTCGGCGAGGCGGGCGACCCACTCGGCGGCGGTGGCGAACGCGACCCGGTGCCCGGCCTGACACGCCCGCATCCCCAGTCCGATCGACAGATGCGTCTTCCCGGTCCCCGGCGGGCCGAGAAACACCACGTTCTCCTTGGCGGTGATGAAGTCCAGGGTGCCGAGGTGGGTGATGGTGTCGCGTTTGAGCGAGCGCTGGTGGTCGAAGTCAACTCCTCCAACGACTTTCGCGAAGGGAACCGAGCGGCCCGGATGCGGCCCTCACCGCCGTGGGACTCCCGCGCGGCGACCTCGCGTTGCAGGCAGGCAGCGAGGAACTCTTCGTGCGTCCAGTTCTCCGCCCGGGCCCGTTCGGCCAGCCGCTCGACGGCCTGGCCCAAGGACGGGGCCTTCAACGCGCGAGTGAGGTAGGCGATCTCGCCGTCGATATTGCGGCCGCTGGTCTTGGCGGTGACTTTCGTGGTGGCCATCAGGCGATCCCCTCTTCGCTGCTCTCGAGACCGAACAGGCGGTCGTAGTCGGTCAGGGCCCGGTGCTCGACGCTGGTGTCGACCTTCGGAACCGCGACCAGCCGGCGGGCCTGGCGCAGTTGGGCGGCTGCGGCCGCGTGGACGGGGTCGGTGATGCTCTGGTGATCGGCCCAGCGACGGGCATGCCGGGCGACCTCGACGTCCTCGCAGGTGACCACGACCTCGTCGAGATCGGCGGCGAGATGGACGAGGCGTCCGACGACACTCGGGTGGACCGAGTAGTCGTTGGAGTCGAGGCGCAGGTAGTGATCTCGCGGCAGGCGGATGGTCGATCGCCAGCCGGTCACCGGCGCGACCGGCGGCAGCTCGATCATCGCGGTCCGATCGGCCGCCCAGCGATCGACCGGGCGGCAACCCAACCGCCGATGCCGGCGCTGGTTGGCCAGCTGCAGCCAGTCCGTGAGCTGGGTGTTGAAGTCAGCCGGGCTGGCGAAAGCCCGTCCGGGCAGGAACGAGGTCTCCAGATAGCCGTTTACCCGCTCGACCAGGCCCTTGGCCTCCGGATCGCCGGGCCGGCACTGGATCACTTTGATACCGAGCGTTCCGCGGAAGGCGTTCATCGCCTCGGTCAGCTGAGGTTTCCCGCCCCGCCACGGCCCGACGGCGGACTCGTTGTCCCAGACCAGGACCTTGGGAACCCGTCCCGTAGGCTCAGGCCGAAAAGTCAGCCCCCTGCCCAGTAGCCCACGAACGTGCGTGAACGAGCCCCCGCCCGCAGCAACCGTCTCATCCGAGGCAGTCACGCCGTACTGTCTAGTGAGGAGACCGGGGTGTCCCTCGACTCGACCGGCAAGATCTCCTTCGACCACATCTACGCCGAGCCCGATCCGCGTGCCTTCTTCGGCACGCTGAGCCGGGTCGGCTACCTAATTCCACAACTGGCTAAAGACCGAGGAACTGGGGAAAGAACCTGACCAGCTCGTCCCTCGGCCTGCTGCTGAGGGCCTGGAAGGGCGGAGGCCGAGTTGCACGACCTGAGTGACACGCCCATGGACAGCTGATCCAGGTCGAGGTCGACGCGCTCGATCCCGCCGACCTGCACACCCTGTTCGACACCGCCATCGCCCGCTGGTGGAACCCCCGGGCCTACGACGAGGTACTCGCCGCCGAAGCCCGCGACCGCGATCGCCTGAACGGCCTGTAGATCGCTGGTCGGCTCGCTCGGGCTGGGTTTGTCCTGCCGCGCCCCGGGTAGGTCTTAACCACCGCGTGTCGCTCGCCTGGCCCACGCCGTGGGCGGCGCCGGCGGGCGGTCTCACCGGTCAAGCAGCTGGCCGGTGAGACCGCCCCGACGCCTGGTCATCTGGCCGTGCCGCTGTCCCCGGCCGCCGTGCGGTCCGCGCTGGTGTGGTGTCGGACCCAGGTTGGGGCTGGGCCGGTGCGGCCGCGGACGTACGCGCGGGCGGGGGTGCGGGGTGGAAGGCGGAACGGCCCCGGGTACTGGACGCCGCAGCGGGTGTAGTGGGCGTAGTAGAGCAGGGCCAGTGGGCCCGGAGTGTCGGCGGCGTGCACGGGTTCGGTGCTGCCGTCGTCGCGGGTGACCGCGAGCGCGGGCCAGGCCGGGTTGCAGGCACATCCGGCGGCGATGGCGGCCGCGGTGGTGTCGGCGGTGTTGTCGCTGGTCACGATGCTCACTCGCCGGTCTCGTCGGTGCAGAACCGGGGCTGCCGGCCGATCCGGCGGGCGACGGCGGCAACCTCGTCGACGGTGTAGGAGCTGCGGGTGCCCGAGATCGACATCCCGGTCGCCTCGGCGAGATGTTTGAGCTGGTAGGGCGCGCAGTGCGCGAGCCCACGTCGAGGGCGGGCCAGCCGTGGCAGCGGTCAACGCCGCAGAGGTTTCTGCTCGACCCGGGCCGAGTCCAGGATCTCTCCGGGTAGCACGACAAAAGATCTTGTAACAAGCACCGCCCGGGATTGGACAATGGAGCAGGCGGTCCTAGCCGCCCACGGATCGCTCACAAGGACCGCTGGCAGGACTTCTCCCCTCCGTCTTGCCGGCGGCCCCTACCAGCGGCAAGACGCTAAGCCTTGCTTTCGGCACGTGCTACGGGAGGCCGTGAGGGCATGGTTGACCAGGTGCAGCGGAAACCCGGCGAATCGAACGCCGAATGGCTGGGTCGGCTTGAAGCCGCTTTGGCCGGCCACCTCGAGGTCACTGGCATGAGCGCAAGTGCTGACGAGGAAGAAGAGAGAATCCGGGCGACCATTGCCGCCCTGAAACGCGGCGAGGCACCGACAAACCCCTGACCTGGGGAGACGGCGGAAGATATTGGCTGCTTGACTCACGAGTAGGAAGGCGCCTGCCTGCACACTCCTAGGAGTCCGTGATGACGGTGGAGAGCGCTGTGCGCTACGAGTGGCAGAGATCTTCGCCAAGCTCGGCATCACCTCGCGGCGGGGCCTGCGGGCCGTGCTGCCGGTCTGCTGGACCTGTCCGCCGCTTTGGTCGACTCCACGCATGTGCACGTTCTCAAGCCGCGCACTGCCCGCGGAGTTCCGGCCGCGAGCATGGGGCCGGTCATCGGTCCGGGCGTGGGGTGAGGTCGTCAGCTAGCGGTGGGTCATGCAGTCCATGCGGTCGGTTCGGTGTTTCGTGACAGGGCGTGCGCGGTGACGGCGATCGCTGCTTGCAGCGCGGCCGCGAGTCCGAGGGCGGCGGTTGCGTTGACGTTGAGGACCAGTACCGCCCCGGCCAGAGCTCCGGCGAGCATGGTGACCGCGGAAGAGAGCCTCCGCAGTGGCTTGCTGGATTTTCTTGCGCCCCAGGGGCTGTCGGCTGACAGTCCGGTCAACGTGAGGGTGAGGACCGTTGTGGTGAAGTCGGGGACGGCCAGTGCTCGGGCGGTGGCGTTCTGCAGGCCCATGGTGGTAGCGAGCGTGACGATCAGCAGGTAGTGAGCGGTAGGGGTTTCATCGTCCAACAGCAGTGAGATGGCGAGGGCCAGGAGCAGGCCCGTCAGGGCGATGGTGGTGGCGACGGTGAGGTGGCGGCCGCGGTGGCCGCCGCGTTGCCGGGCGAGTCGTCCGCCGGCGAGTGCTCCGAGGAGGAACGCGGCTAGTGCGGCGAGCGCGGCCGGTGCCGAGATGTCGGTGGCTCCTGCGATGCCGAAGGCGAGGAACACGACGTTACCGGTCATGTTGGCGACGAAGGTGTGCTGGAGGTGGAGATAGCTGACCGCGTCCACGACCCCGGTGACCGCGGTCAGCCCGAGTAGCAGGGCCGGGAAGGCCGCGCTACCGTGCCAGCTCGCTGGCAGTCTTGCTGGCAGTGTCTTCATGGGAATCTCCGTTTTGTGAGTGGAGGATTAGCCGGGCCAGCAGTCCGCTGCCGATGCCGGCGGCAATGGCGGCGGGGGCGATCCACGACGGCAGCATGATGTTCAGGGCGGCGTCAAGCGACAGTGTGCCGGGGCCCGTCAGCGCGAGTGCAGCGGCCACGATGACGAGCACGCCGGGGTACTCGTAGCCGTCGTTTTGCACCCAGAGGCCCTTGTGCCACTTCACGGTCACCGCGACGGTCATCGCCCCCATCGCTCCCATCGTCGCCACGGGAGTCAACGCCCCCGCGGCTAGCAGTAGCCCGGACCCGATCTGTGTACCACCTGCGGTGAGAGCCGTGATGACGCCGCCTCGGAAACCGTCTCGGCGGAATTCCTCCGCACCGCCGGAGAGGCCATGACCACCCAACCACGGGGTCACCTTCTGCACACCGTGGCCCGCAATGAGTAGGCCGATCAGGAGCCGGATCACCAGGAGTCCGATGTCCATGACTTTTCCTTGTCGAGAAGGTGAGGGTGGAACCGGGGTGCGGGGCGCGGCAGCCCCGGGCCTCGGATGGTTCGGCTGGTTCAGCCGGCGGCGTTGGCGCCGATGAACCGGTTGGCGTAGACGAGACCCTGACCGTAGGCGCCGCCGCGGGCCTTGATGAGGCCGGTGACGGCTTCGTAGGTCTCGGTGCGAGCCCAGTCGCGCTGCAGTTCCAACAGGATCTGCAGCCAGGTCACGGGGACCGCGCCAGCCTTGATCATCCGCTGGATGGCGTGCTCGTGTGCCTGCGGGCTGACGCCACCGGACGCGTCGGTGACGACGTACACCTCGTAGCCTTGGCCCAAGGCCGACAGCGCGGGAAGGACCACGCACACCTCGGTCCACAGCCCGGCGAGAATGATCTTCGTGCGGCCGGTGGCCTTGATCGCCTCGACGACCTGGGAGTCTTCCCAGGGGTTCATCGTCGTGCGGTCGATCACCTTGTGGTCGGGGAACACCTCTGCCAGTTCGGGCAGAATCGGGCCGGAGAAGACATCGGCGGCCACGGTGGTGAGGACTACGGGGACGTTGAAGATCTTGGCGGCCTTTGCCAGACCGACCGTGGCGTTGATGATCGTGCCGCGGTCACCACTGCCGACTCCGAAGAACATCTGCGGCTGGTGGTCGACGAACAGCACCACCGAGTTGTCCGGGGTCAGCAGGTCCGGGCTCGGCTCCGGCTTGACCTCAGCAATGTTGACCATTGTCTTTTTCCTTAATAGTGGGGACGGAAGAGAGTTGCCGCTCTCCCTCGGCTTTCCTGGGGTCGTCCGAGAACACCCGGAGGCCCGGGGAAGTCTTGCGTGTTTCAGCACACGAGGTCGGTGTCGAAGACATCGGCGGGGATTTCGGATGCGCGTCCGCGTTGGGCACGCCACTGCCGGTGCTGCTTGGACTCGGCGACCGCCTGCCCGAGAAGTTCCGCCTGCCGTGCTCCCGAGATGCTGGGCTTGACCGTCGCCTGGTAGCCGCCGAAATGCGCCACGGGACTCCATGCCGGACTGATCGGCTCGAGGGCTTCGTCCAGCCCCTCGTATTCGTCCGCCGCGTAGACGATGCGCCCGCCGACGACGGTCAGCACGGACTCGATGTGCGGGATGTCCGCCACCGGCACCGCGAAATAGTCATCGGACAGCACCGCGAGGTCGCCGTAGAAGCCGGGCGCAAGCACGCCCTTGACGTCGTCCTCGCCGGTCAGCTTCGCACCGTTGCGGGTGTACATGGTCAGCGCCGTCTCCCGACTCACCCGATTCTCCGGCGGGTAGATCGTCAGGTCCCCGACGATGCGCCCGCTGACCAACCAGTGCAGCGCTACCCACGGGTTGTAGGAGGACACGCGCGTAGCGTCAGTGCCCGCTCCGACCACGAGCCCCCGCTCGAGCATCGCGCGGATCGGTGGTGCCTCCGCGGCCGCGGCGAGGCCGTAGCGATCGACGAAGGCCTTGCCCTGGAACGACATCCGGTTTTGAATCGAAACTGCGCCGCCCAGCGTCGCGATGCGGTCGAGGCTGTCGGCCGACACCGTTTCGGCGTGGTCGAACAACCACCGGTTCCCGGCGGGGAACAGACCTTCGGCCGCCAGCTTCTCGAACACCGCCAGATCACGCCGGATGGTCTCGTCGTAGGTGGCGTGCAGGCGGAAGCCCCAGCCGTTCTCGAGCAGCAGCCGTACGGCCTTCTCGAACTCGTCCTCGTAGCGGGCGACGAGTTCCGGCCGTGGCTCGCTGAAGTTCTCGAAATCCGCGGCGGACCAGGTGAGGTTCTCGCCGGCGCCGTTGAGCCGCAACCACTCGTCTCCCTCACCGGGCCGGACCATGCCGATCCAGCGCCGGAGGTCGTCGATCTCCTGCCCCGGAGTCTGCGGGAAAAGGTGGTAGGCGATCCGGACGGTGAGAGCCTTCTGCTTGGCCAGCTCGATCACTGTGTCGTAGTTGTCCGGGAAGTTCTGGAAGCCCCCGGCCGCGTCGACCGCGGAGGTCAGGCCGAACCTGTTGAGCTCGCGCAGGAAGTGCTTGGTCGAGGTCTTCTTGTCCTCTCCCTGCAACGTCGGTGCCTTGGCCAACGTCGAGTACAGGATGAGGGCACTCGGCGCCGCAAGCAGCATCCCGGTCGGCTCACCATCCCGCCCGCGGACGATCTGACCGCCCTTGGGATCGGGCGTGTCTCTGGTAAATCCGGCCGCCTGCAGCGCCGCCCGGTTCAAGATCGCCGACTGATACAGGTGGAGGACGAACACCGGCGTATCCGGGGCCGCGGCGTTCAACTCCGCCACGGTCGGCAGCCGCCGCTCGGCGAACTGCTCACCGGTCCAGCCACCGACCACCCTGACCCACTGGCCCTTCGGCGTACGGGCCGCCTGCTCGCGCAACATTCCCAACGCCTGGTGCAACGAGGGGACCCCGTCCCAGCGCAGTTCGAGAACGTAGCTGAGCCCGCCTCGGATCACGTGCACGTGCGAGTCGTTCAACCCTGGGATCACCCGGCGTCCCACAGCGTCAACCACTTTCGTCCTGCGGCCGACGAGGGCGGCCACATCGGCGTCGTCGCCCACGGCCACCACCTTGCCGTCGCGTATCGCCACGGCGCGCGCCTGCGGCCGACCGGCATCGCCGGTGAACACCTTTCCGTTGCGAACAATTAAATCGGCTGGCTCTTCGACGCCATCAAGCGCCGTCAAACCACCAACCGGCATCGCGTTCATGAAACTTATCTCCAACCAACGAACCGTGAGTGGAAGAAGGACCACATCTCGGCCACGCCGCTCGCTGTCCTGCGCGAGAGAGGCGGCCAAGGTCGTGGTGCGGTGAACATGTCCGATTCATCTGCTTAAACCGTCTTACGCGAAGCTCATTTCCCAAAATCTGGGAGGTTTGTACCACATGGTGGGGTAGGCGAATTTTCCCAGGACCTTGCCGAAGGTTGGCAAACCGCTCGACCACCCATGCTCGACGCGGCCGCGCGCCTTGAGCGCCGACGTTGAGTACGGCGAATCGCATCTGTGCGAACTCGCCGGTTTGAGTGCCCGCTCCTCGAGAGGTCGGCGAAACCCTGATTGCATTGGGCCTGTAGGCCCGGGCGTCAACGCTCAGTTGCCAGTCGGGTGCTCCACGGCGATTCCCGAAGCAACACACTCGGCGCCGCGCCTCCCAGCAGCTCGCGACTAGCTGCCGGGACTCGTCTGCGTCGGTCCAGCTGTTGCCGGGGCCGGAGCCAGTCGGTTGCAGCCTGCCCCGATCTCCCGGTGCCGGCACTGCGGCCCGTCGCTACTGCACCGAGCACCACGACGTCGACTTGGCGGACTCCAGCGCGATCGCCGTCACGGGTGAACACCGAAGGGGCCGAGGAGATCGCTGTCGATCCGGTGGGACTCCAGCAACGTGAAGGCGTTGTCCAGGGTGAAGACGTCGGCGGCGGCCAGCGTGCCGGTGTACTTGGCGATCACTGGCTCGGCGGCCTGGCGGGAGACGGCGTCGAGGTAGGTCTTGAAGATCGCCCACGCGTTGCCGCTCGGCCCGTATTTCTGGAAGTAGGGCGTGGGGTCGACGCTCGCCGAGGCGTCGCGGACCGCTGCATCGAGGTCGGCGAGGTACTGCTTCTGGAGGTAGCCGTCGGCACGGGTACCGAGGCGTCCGAGGTGCCCGCCGACCAGAGTCTGCCACGGGTACTCCAGGGCGATGTCGTGTGCTTTCACCCAGGCGGGGATGTCCTGGGACACGGCGAGGCTCTTGAACGGCACCCAGCCGGGGAAGATCACGTCCACGACCATCAGGGTCCGGTGGGCGGGTGCGTGGATGAAGATATTGTCGGGTGAGTGATTCGGGCCGTGGTACGTGAGCTCCAGCCGTTCGCCTCCGACCTTGAGCACGTAGCTGTCGTCGAACGTTTCCGTCGGGGCCGGCCGGTTGGGGTCCGCGTCGGCGCGAAGCAGCCGGCGGGTCTCCGTGTGCCCGATGCGCACGACGTCTGAGCCCAGAATCGCCGCGGCGCCGATGTGATCGGCGTGGGAGTGGGAGTAGATCAGGTGCGTGACCTTGTTGGGCATACCGTTGGCTTTGGTGACGTCGTCGATAGCCCGCAAGAGGTTGTGCCCGATCGTGGGTGGAGCGTCGACGAGCACGACTCCTTCAGAGGTGGTCAAGAACATAGCCTGGTAAAACGAATCGGTCACCCAGTGGAGATTTCCTTCGATCCGGCCGACGTAGTAGCCGTCCGCGTTCAGCGCAGGCCCGGCCGAGGCGGCGGGAACCGGTGCGAACTCCGGCAGCGCGTCGGACTCGGCGGCACTGGCCGAGCCCGACAGCGTGGTGCCAAACAGCCCCGCCGCCACGGGTACGACGGCGGAAGTAGCCACCGTTTTCAACAGCGCTCTGCGACTGGTGGATTCGGAAGATTCGGACTTCGTTGTCATAGTACGTCCTTTGCAGGGGACCGGCATGGAAGTTTACGAAGGCGCGTGTCTCGGTTCTCCGCAACCCTCAAGTGGCGATAAAAGCTGGAAGTCGAGACCCAAAAAGGATACGAAATATGAATGAAAAGCCGATACTTCATCGCTTTTGACAAACACATCAGATGATACGATAAAACCATCAAATATCGCCGTTCGCAACCAAAATCTGGCGGCGGTGCGAAATCCGCCGACGTGGTCGCACCTCGACGTCGGCGTGCTTCATGGCAAAAATTCTATGAACATTCAAACACTTGTGTCAATGCCCAGAAAGGCAAAAGGTAAATCTATTGGACCAGCATGCGTAAAATTCTCCCCTGGAGGGAGTACCGACTATTGCTCCATATGGTGGCAATTGTGTCGTTCGCCTCATTGGGTGCAACATTGCTGCACCGATCCGACCCCTGCTCGCCAAGCTGGTCCTGTGTGTCACCGACGTCGCCGACTACGTCTGGTCCTAAGAGCGTGTCTTACGTGGCGATCGGTCGCTCGTGCGCGATGGTCTTGTCTGTGGTTGATCGGTTGTCGTTGCGGTTGGTGCCGGATGAGCTGTGGGTCCTGGTTGAGCCTGTGATCCCGGCGTTTGAGTCGCGTCGGCAGGGCGGTGGCCGGCACGGCCCCGCTGGACGCTCGTGCGGGTGTTCACCGCGATCGTGTACGTGCCGACCAGCGGGTGTCTCTCCGCAACGCGAACCGGCTGACCGCTGAATCTGTGGTGATCGCTGGGGTGGTCGATGCCTTGGCTAAGACCTCCCTCCAGAAGCTCGTGGAGCACTGGTCGTTCGGTGGCAAGCGCGCAATGTGGACGGTCAAAAGGGCACCAGAACTGCGCTATGGGCCCAGCTCGTGGCGATCGATACGTTACATCATCTAAGATCCTTCAAGTTCTGTGGTTTGTGACCCCGGCACGATGGATTTCTGTGCCGGCAAGCTGTCACCTGTCTCAACGGGAATGGAGAAAGTGTGTCGAGCGATGATTTTTCACGTGTGGAGAATTTCGGAGTTCCGTGGGAGGGTAGTTACGGGTACGTGCAGGCCATCCGCCGGGGCGACACCATCTACCTTGCCGGTCAGCTTGCTCACGACGGCAGTGAACTCGTCGCGCCGGCACCCGTAGATGAGAACAACAAGGTCACGGACTTCTCCAACATGGAGGCGCAGATGCGGCGGGCTTATGTCAACGCCGCCGAACTGCTGCGACGGTTCGGAGCTTCACTCGACGACGTGGTCGAAGAGGTGCTGTACGTGCTCGACGTCGATGCGGCGTTCGCGGTGGCGGGTAGCGTGCGCAAGGCCGCCTACGGAAGGGAAGATCCGCAGGTCGCGAGCAATCTGATCGGGGTCACGCGGCTTGCATTTCCTCAGCAGCTCATCGAGATCTCGTTCCACGCCCGGGTTGGATGATGCTTCACGCGCCGGCCGAGGCGATACCTGAATCTGGTACTTCACCCCGAGGAGGACGTTTCCGATGACTTCAGCGAGAGTTCCCGACCTCGTCAGCCCGATCACTGACACGCCGCTTCCCGACAAGGTGCCGGTTGGGGAAGCGCGTGCGGCCGGTCGGTTCGGCCACGATAAGCCGACGATCGACAACAGTGTCGTACTGCTCATCGACCACCAGATTGGGCTGATGGCCAGCACGCGCGATACCACCACGGCTGCCGAGTTCAAGAGCAACGTGGTCGGTCTGGCCGGCGTCGCGAAGGCGCTGGAGCTGCCCGTGCTGATCACGTCGTCGAACGCCCAGTGGCAGAACGGCGACACCCTGCCGGAGATCAAGGCGCTGTTCCCCGACGTCGCGATCATCCGCCGCACGGGCATCATCAACGCCTACGAGGACCCCACCTTCCGCGCGGCCTTCGAGCGGATCGTCGAGGAGACCGGCCGGCGGCACGTCATCCTCGCCGGGGTGACCATCGGGACGTGCACGATGTTCCCCACCCTGTCGTTGCTCAATGACGGCTACCAGGTTTTCCCGGTCATCGATGCGGCCGGTGCCTGGAACAAGTACGAAGCCGACGCCGCGCTGGCGCGTATGACGCGCGCGGGCGCAGAGCCGGTCACGACGTTCGCCCTGGCCTGCGAACTGCAGGAGGACTGGAAGAACCGGTACGCGAACGCGATGCTCGAGCCGTTCAAGCAGAACCTCTCAGAGTATGGCTTCGTGTTGGAGAACTACTGGAACAACGCCGGCGATCCCGTGGTGCCGGATCCGTTCGCGACGAAGGATTGACGTCCGGTCAGCCGACTTGAACACGCTGCTCCCCAGCACTGAGCCCGTCGACGCGGTGATCAGTGGGCTGCCCTGGCTGGATGTGGGAACGACCAGTCAGGGCAGGGCTGCTCCGCACCACCGGCTTCGTGAAAGCCTGCCGTGTGGCACAAGGGCAAGCCGGGCATGCTCGCACGCCGCCACCTGGACATGGTCGTGTTCTCCGATCTCGCGCGCGCCAGTCAACGCGACCATGGAACGGCACTAGGATCGCGTCATGCCACGTACGGACAGGGGAGCGCGGGTGATCGCCGCAGCATCCGCGCGGGTCTGGACCGCTCTTGTCGATCTCGGGGAGCTCTTGGGGACGCCTGGCGAGATGACCGGCAGGTTCGAGCGATTCAAGGCCCGGCCGGGCGGCTCATACCGGATGGTGGTGACCTATCCCGACGCCTCGGGCGCACTGGGCAAGGCGACCGCGGATTCCGATATCGTCGAGGTCCGCCGCATTGGCCACTGCAACTGCGCGGTCGATGCGAGGAAGCCTTCGTTCGGATCGGCCGGAGAATGTCCGAACCAGTCATCGGCGCACGGATCGACTCAGCCACGTGGCAGCGAGCGATACGACGCTGCGAGACGTTGCTGGACACGCAGGCCAGACAGGTATTGCTGCACGGCGACCTGCACCTCGGCAACGTCTTGGACGGCGGCCCGTCGCGCGGCCTGGTCGCGATCGACCCGAAGGCGTGCATCGGCGATCCATGCTTCCACGCCGTCGACTACGTGGTGGCCGGCGCCGGACAGGAGGGGGTTGAGTCCCGATGCCAGCGTGTGGCGATCGCGTGCGGCCTAGACGGAGACCGGCTGTACGCGTGGAGTCAGGTGATCGCCCCGATGGTAGCCATCGCGCGCCTGACCTATGGCGGTCCGGCGTCAGTGACGAACTGCTCGCCCTGGCCCGCTGAGCCCGCACGGGCATCCGCTCGCGCCGCCGATAGCCCGGCCCTCGACGGCCAGTAGCCACCGCCTGCGCACCGAACCCTGACGGCCCACCCCCGGCAGCGTGAGGCGAGACCGGAAAAGACTCTTCGGTCGGGGTGAACCAACGGTGGTCGAACCGCGTCCTTCCGTCCCCGGTCATCTGCAGCCTCCGATCGCGAGCGGCGCGACTGCTGATGACTACCGCGAGCACCACCAGCTGGTCCTCGCGACGGATCGACTGTTACGCCGCGGCCGTCGGCCGCGACTGTCTGACCATGGCGTTTCCCCACAGCCGACACGGTGCGGAGCTCGAACTGCTGCGCGCCTGGGCCCAGGAGCTCGACACCGAGCCCTACGCCGAAGGACTGGCCCCCGAGGCCATGCGGACCCGCTGGGCCCACAGGCCCGCCACTGCTGGTCCTGCCCACCATCGCCGAGGAAATCGACGCCGTCGAGGACCAACTACCGCCCCTCGCGCGAATCGAACCCACCGCCAAGCAGGTCAAGGCCCTGGGACTCCCCCCGGGCAACTACGCCATCGAGGGCGAGCTGACCAACGCCGACACCGGCCACCTACAGGCCGGCGTCAACGCTCAGCTGGCCAGCCGCGGGCACTCCGCACGATGGCTCACCGCGTAATCGGCGCGCAAGCCCAGGAGCAAGAACACCCGCCCGGACGCCCCCGGCATGAAGCGCGCGTCCATCTACTGCTCCGAGGCCGCGTACACGCGCTTCGACGGAGCCCTCGACAAGGTCCACCAGGCGATCGGGGACGAGACCCCGCGCCACGTCGCCGTGTCGGCGCCGCTGGAGGCGGCGGCTGATCAGGCCGGCGAGGTCACCCGGAAGCTGGCCAAGCAGCACGCCGAGGCCCTGGCCGCGCGCCTTGAGGCGCTCAAGCAGCAGGCTGACAGCACCGACTGAACCCGCCGGACCGCCGAGTGGATACGGCGTATCCACCTGGGCAGTGGGGGAGCGGCGACCCGTCCAGGTCCCCGAGCTCGCGATCACGATGCAGCTGCCCGCGACAGCGCGGCCTGGATACCGCGTATTTGTTCACGCTGCCGTGAACGTCAGGACTTCCCGGCCACCAGATGGGATGGCGTCGCTGTCAGGCGTTGCAGCGTCGATCGCCCAGCGGACGGCCGAAGTGGACCCAGCCCGGGGGCCAGACGTCGATCTCGTACCACCGCACGAGGACATCGCCCTCGGGGTGCCGGAACACGCTGCCGATGTAGAAGTTGAACAGACCCTCCGACCCCGGAGCCGGGTAGTAGACCCGTTCGCGCAAGAGCACGTCCGCGTAGCCCTTCGGCAAGGTCGGACCCGCAAGCCGGTGCGGATTGCGGGGGAGGAACCGCATGCTGACGTAGTTGAATCTGCCGATGGGATCCGGCACGCCGGCCTTTAGCCAGCTCGCGCTCGGTCCGTTCGCCGCCACCGCGCCGACGGCCTTGCCGAACGTGTCGACGACGTCGTCCAGGGGGACGACAGTGTCGGTCTCGCCCTGGCGCCGTGGAGATCCCGGATCGCGCTGCGTTTCCGGGCGCATCGGAGCTGCCGCGACCCACGCACGCACTGCCTGGTGAAGCCGCTTCGACGTGGCTTGTGTCGCGTCGAAATCCTTCACCTCCATGCCGCATACGCGACACCTGTACCGAGCACGATTGCGGCGCGCGCGGTTGAACCGCCTGTTGCACCCCACACACTTCACTCCGAACACGGCCATCCCCACTCAGCACCGGCGATCCATACTTGGACTGCACCATAGGGCTCGCCGACGGGGACCACTCCCGTCGCGCGGGCCATACACGCCCGACCGGTGTGGAAGCGCGGCGGATCACCGGCGTAGGCAACGGGTGGATACCACCCGGCGGGTCACCAGCAATCTCGCCACGCTCGAGCAACGCGCCGCCGATAATCGGCACAACTGCCCGTGCACGATCCATCGTCGCGAGAGGACGCCCGGACGTGGTCCGGGGCGGCTGCACCTGGGCCCAGCCGGCCGACATCGGTACCACGCTGGCCAACCATCCGCGGCCACCACCGCGATGAGCCGTATGCTCGCCGACCTTGGAATCGAAGGCCGCGCGCGATCCCGGCGGGATGTTCATCGGGCTTCCGGGCGCCAAGCCCCGGACGGGCGAGCCTTCGGGCGACTATGACCGTTTCTCGCTCGAGGATCGCGGCACAGGCAGCAGGGACAAGCCAGCCACGATGAACTCCGAGTCGAGCTGCAGCGCAACACCAGCCTGGATCTGGCGCGACCGGGCGAGGTCACCGTCGCCGGCGTGGTCCGACTGGTGCTGCCGCCGCCCACTCCGGGCAAGCGCTACCACCTGCACGGGCTCACCGAGCTGTGGGCCGCCAGCGTCGCGGGCGCCGAGTCCGAGCACACCCGCCGCTCCTACGAGACCGGGCTGACGCAGTGGCTCGATTACTGCCTGCGCAGCCGCGTCGACCCGCTCAAGGCCCGCCGACCCACGCACCACCCGCACCTAGTGGTCTGTGTTTGAAGTGGTCTGACGGTTGGACTTCTTGAGGATCTCGTCGGCGGTTTTGGTCCAGATGAAGGGGTGGCAGCGTTCGTTCCAGCCGTCGATGAAGGCGCGGATCTTGGCGTTGAGGTCGTGGACGGAGCGGAAGCTGCCGCGGCGGATGGTTTGGCGTTCGATGATGCCGAACCAGACCTCGACCAGGTTGAGCCAGGAGCCTGAGGTTGGTGTGAAATGGACGTGGATTCGCGGGTTCGCCGCGAGCCAGTCGCGGATCTCGGGACGCTTGTGCGTGGCGTAGTTGTCCATCACCAGGTGTAGCTCGTCGTCGGGGTAGGCGCGGGCGAGCTGTTTGAGGAATACCAGGAACTCCTGGTGCCGGTGCCGCGGTTTGACTGCGCCAGTGACCTTGCCGGTGGCGATTTCCAGCGCGGCGAACAGGGTGGTGGTGCCGTGCCGGACATAGTCGTGGGTGCGCCGCTCGACCTGTCCAGGTTGCATCGGCAGCATTGGCTGGGTCCGGTCCAACGCTTGGACCTGGGACTTCTCGTCGACACAGAGCACGATCGCGTTCTCCGGCGGCGCCAGATACAACCCCACCACGTCGGTGACCTTGGCGACCAGCTCTGGGTCGGTGGAGAACTTGAACGTCTCGCTCCGCCAAGGCTGCACCCCGTAGTCCCGCCACGCGCGGGCCACCGTGCCGTTGCTGATCCGCAGCCGGGCGGCCAGCAGCCGGCTCGACCAGTGCGTCACGCCGAGCTTCTTCGGCGGCGGCTTCAGCGTGGCCGCAACGATCTCTCGATGGTCCACCAGCCGGGGCCGCCCCGAGCGCGCCTCGTCGTGCAGGCCGTCGATCCCACCACCCTCATAACGTTCCCGCCAGCCGATCACGGTCGGCCGCGACACCCCGACCCGTTCGGCGATCACACTGTTCGCCACACCCTCGGCGGCCAGCAGCACGATCCGCGCCCGCTGCGCCAGGCCCGCCCGCACCGACGAACTCCTGGTCAACGACAGCAACCGCTCACGATCACCATCACGAAGAGACAGCGCGGCAGCCGGTCGATTCGCCATACCGCATTCTGACACCCACCCAACCGTCAAACAACTAACGACACGCGACACTAGGGGTTCCCGGACATCTCGTGGAATATCCAACGGAATAGCCGGCGTCGTGGTCGAAGCGCGCGCGGACCGCGCGTTCGAACTTGGCCGTTACCGCCATCGTCTGTCTGTTATCCGGGTTCGCGATTTATTCGAGTAGATGCAACATTGAGGCACTCGGCGGTCAATCGAGTCTTCGCTGGTCAGTGGTGTGTCGGGCAGTGCCGGCGGTGGGCCGTAGCGGGTCTCGATGCTGATCAGCACCCGCACTCCTACCAGATGAATCGATGTTGTGTTCGATGCAACGTCGTGGAGCGGGTTAATGCGCCGGGTGCGCGCATTTTGATCGCCGGGGGCGTGGTGCGTTCCGAAGACCGACCGGTCAGGCGCTAGGGCTGTAGAGGGCTTCGCGAAGCACGCGGGCGATTTTACGCTGTAGTCGCCTAAGGATCTTGATCGTCTCCTCGTCGGAGAGCCCGGTGGTGATCGACCATTCCACTCCGGAGCCGAACACATCGCTGGCAAAGACGATCTCGCTGGCGACCACCGTCCTGCGCCAGTCTTCGGCATTCAGTGGTTCGCCACCGGCCAACGCTGAGCGCAGCCTACGCCCCTGCTCGAAGAGGTCGGCCATGTTCTGGAAGCCCATCGCCACCGCCAACGCGTCGGTACAACTGGCCGGCCCCCCACTCCGCCAGACCGCGCCGCAGTACCTCGCGCTCGTCATCCGCAGGTCAATCGCCACGAGGGCATCTGCATCCACCAGTCGATGATGACTCAGTCCTGTCGCCGCCGTTGAGAGGGATACCGCACGGTCCGAATAAGTGCACTACGCCAGCTGCGAAGCCAGGCCCCTGACCGAGGTAGAGAGCCGGCCACGGTGCCCGTCCTGCAGTGCCGGGCTGGTCAGCCACGCCTGGCGGTGCCAGGTTGAGGAGGGTGACCCCTCCGGTGGTGGCCGGGCCGCTTCTTGCCGGGCTTCGGCAAGCCACCCGCCGCGTCACCTGTGCGCCTGGCGCGCGGTTGCCGCGGTGAGGCTGTCGAATTCGACGGGAAGGTGGCGGGGGCCGCGCAGCAGCGGGTTCGGCCGGTACGGGGGCGGGTCGGTCACCAGTCGTGGATTGACAAGCCGGTGGGCGAGGGCGGGTAGAGCGATCTGTGTCTCGACACGGGCCATGGGGGCACCGAAGCAGTAGTGGATGCCGCCGCCGAAGCCGAGATGTTGGTTGTCGACGCGGTCGGGGTCGAACCGGTCCGGATCGGCGAAGCGGCGGGGGTCGCGGTTGCCGGCGGCCAGCATCAGTACCAGGGGTGAGCCTGAGGGGATCGTGGTATCGGCGATGTCGATGTCGGCCACGGTGCTGCGGCTGGTCAGCATGTGCACCGGGGGTTCGTAGCGCAGCAGTTCCTCGACCAGAGGGAAGATGAGGTCTTCGTCGCTGCGCAGCCGGTCGAGCATGTCGGGGTGGCGCAGCAGGGTGAGCGTGCCGTTGGTGATGAGGTTGACCGTGGTCTCGTGGCCGGCGATCAGCAGCAGCGCCGCGGTGCTGAGCAGGTCCTCGTGGGACATCGGTGCGCCGGCTCCGGTGTCGGTGAGGAGCCCGGAGATGAGGTCGTCGCCGGGTTCTCGGGCGTGGGCCTCGGCGAGTCCGCTGAGGTACTGGGCCAATTCCGCGTTCACCTGGGCTCGCCTGCGTCGGCGCTCGGCGAAGGTGCCGGAGGACGGGTCGACGGTTTCGATGGTCGCTTCCGCCCACTGATGGAAGAGTGGCTCGTCCTCGCGGGGTACGCCGAGTAGCCGGCAGATCGCGGTCACCGGCAGCGGGTAGGCAAAGTCGTCGACGATGTCGGCGTGGTTCTTCCCGGCGAGTTCGTCGAGCAGGTCTGCGGTGACCTCGGCGAGCCAGGGCCGCATACCGTCGATGCGGTCGGGGGAGCGCGGTGGCCCGAACGGGCGGGTGGCGAGCTCGCGCAGCCGGTCGTGGCCGGGAGGATCGAGGTTGAGGAACGGTTTTGGCACTCCGGGCGGCGCTGCTTCCAACTCAGGTGTGCCGCCTGCCAGTCCGGGGTGGTTGTCGGGGTTGGAGCTGAGGCGTGGGTCGTGCAGCAGCGCGACGATCTCGTCGTAGGTGCTGACCACGTAGCTGCCGTCGGCTTGGCGCGCCACCGGGGTCTTCCGCAGCTCCGCATACAGGGGGTATGGGTTGACCCGGTTGGCGGGGTCGAGGATCTGCCCGTAGATGCTGGGCGCTGCCATGACACGTCCTTTCTTCGTCGCCACCGGCGCCGGGCCCCGAGCGCGGCGCCAACGCGGGTCAGTGGTGGTGGATCAGCCGGGCGCGGCGTTCGCTGGGGTCGTGGCCCGTCACCACCACGGTGGCTTGCCGGTCGCGGATCCGGCGGTCGGGCAGTTGCGCCGGTACGGGCTGCTCGCCGGCCGGGCGGAATGCGGGTGGGAACGGCGCGGCCGTCTCGATCTGACGCTGGTGAAACTCGAGCCATTTGGCTTGGTTGAACGTGACCGCGGCGGTGATGCGCCCCCGGTAGCCGTAGGCGGCGACGAATCGGCGCTCGGCCACCGACCCCTGGGCGATGACGACTTCGTCGGCGAAGGTGGGCACTCCCACCGACTTGACGTTGGTGTCGAACTGCCTCGACCAGAACACCGGGCTGGGCAGGTAGGGCCACCGCCTGGTTGGCGTGTTGACCATGTTGTGGGCGGCGACCTGGGCCTGGTCGACGGCGTTGCCCCAGTGCTCCAGCGCCAGGAGTTGGTAGTCGTACAGCGGGTGCGGAAACCGCGCCACGTCACCGGCGACAAAGACATCGTCGGTGGTGACCCCGTTGGCGTCGAAGACCCGGCACCCGGCGTCGCAGCCCACCCCGCCGCTGCCGGCGGCCAAGCCGGAACCCTCCAGCCATTCGGTGTTGCGGACCGCGCCGAGTGCCACCACAGCCACGTCGGTGTCGACCGTGGTGCCGTCGGAGAGGTGGACGCGGCGGAGCCGACCCGCATCGTCGCCTTCCAGGGAGGTCACGGTGACGCCGCAGCGCAGGTCGACGCCGTGTTCGCGGTGCAGTTCGGCGGCTACCGCGCCGACCACTCCGCCCAGGGCCCCCGAGAGGGGCGTCGGTCCCCGTTCGACCAGCGTCACCGGGAGACTCAGCTGCCGGCACGCGGAGGCGACCTCACAACCGGTGAAGCCGGCGCCGATGACCACCACCCGCTGGGGCCGCTCGGCCAGCCGCCGGCGCAGGGCGGCGGCGTCGTCGCGGGTGCGCAGCACGAGCACCCCGTCGAGCGCGGCCTCGCCTTCGTCGGACCACCGGCGGGCACGAGTCCCGGTGGCGATCAGCAGTCGGTCATAGCCGACCGTCCCGCCATCACCGAGCAAGATCTGTTTGCCGATCACATCGAGCCCGGTAGCCCGAACTCCCAGCAGCCACTGTGCGTCCAGCTCTGCGCCGTAGGGCAATCTCGTGCCATCGGGTGGAATCCACCCGTCCAACACCTGCTTCGACAGCGGTGGACGGTCATACGGTAGGTACGGCTCCTCCCCGACCATGGTCAGTGAGCCGGTGAAACCCTCCCGGCGCAAAGTCACCGCGGCGGCCAGTCCGGCCAGGGACGAACCCACGATCACAATGCGACCGCCGCGCCGGAAAGCCTCCATCACGGCATCCCGCCACCCGGTCGGCTTCGGTCCAGAGGTACCTGGCGACGGTGCTTGGGGCAACCGTGCTCGCGGCAAACCGATCGCTGCCTCGGGCGCCGACACAGCCCGGACGGGAGCATCCCGGTCATCGATGTGGTCGACCCGCAGAGCCTGCACCGGGCAGGCCGCCGCCGCCCGCAACACCCGCTCGCGCTGCGCGTCGTCCGGCTCCGGGTTGTACGTCAGTGCCTCGTCGCCGTGCATCCGGAAAACTTCGGGGGCAAGGAATGCGCATTGCGCATAGCCCTGACAGCGAGTGAGGTCCACAGCTACCCTCATGAGCTGCCCTTCAGACCCAAGCGTCGCGTCTACCTGTGCAGCACGCCCTTCCAGCCGGCCACGCCTTCACGTTCCGCTGGGAGGCGGGATGCAGTCAAGACCCGGAAGCCCTCTCCGCCGGGCGGGCGCGAGCGGGTCGAGAGCGTCAGCCGGGCGTGAAGAGTTTCGACTCGAACAGCCCGGACCTGCCGGTCGACAAGTTGGAAACCGTGCTCCGCCAAGCAGACCCCGAGCAGGCCGACCCCGGCGCCTGGGACGGGACCTCGCGGCAGATTGCACGCCTGTGGCCGACAGCGACGACGAGTGCACCGCCTCGTCGATGGGAACGGCCGACCGCTGGTAACTCTGGTCGGTCCCGGCCAGGCCGGGGACGCGCCGATGTTCCCGCATCTGATGCGGCATCTGCGCATCCGCCGGGCCGGCCGCGGTCGGGCGCGGTCGGGCTCGCACCCGGCTGACTGGGTCCGCGGTGACAAGGCCTACTCCTCACGCGCGATCCGCCGGCACTTGCGTGCCCGCAGCATCACCGCCGTGATCCCCGAGCCTGCCGATCAGGTCGGGCACCGCAAACGCCGGGGTTCCCGCGGCGGCCGCCCACCCGGGTTCGACCCGGTCGACTACCGCGGCCGGTCGGGCCTACCTTGTGGCAAACGACTTCGTGGGGTTCCCGGACATCTCGCGGAGTATCCAACGGAATAGGGGGCGGAACGGCCCCGGCCGGAACCGTGCTCAGATCACATGTGACGGCTTCGCCTTGTTCCTGCGTCGAACGGTCGTTGGCGTGGGACGGTGGGTGATCGGCACTGGTTGTGGCTTCTCGTAGCGAGTTCGCCCGGTGCTTGGCGTTGGTGCGGCGGGGTGGTGCGGCGGGCCAGCCAGCGGCGGCGTATCGCCGCGATGCTGAGCGAGGCTGGGAGGGCTCGGCGTCGATGTCGTGGCGCCACGCGGCGAGCAGCGGCGTCAGGCTGTCGTGGCTCGAGTCCTCGGCACGCACAATCACAAGGTCGCCGCCGGCGGGACCCCTGTTACCGCCGCACGCTCGCGACCAGGTCGCGTGCCGTGACCTCACCAGACGCGCCAGCGCTGCCCGGCGGTGTCGGGGCGCGGGCCGTGCGGGCGGGGGAACTGCAGCAGGCAGCTGGTGCAGGGGATGCCGGGGTCGGCGTCGACGAGCTCGATGTCGGTGGTGGGCCAGGTCGGTGCCGCAGAGCGCGGTCATCGTGCGGGCTGTGGTGCCGAGCGCGGGGGAGGGGGAGGTAGTGCACCTCGCGGTCGGTCTCGCCGCAGCCGCACCGACACCGGCCTCAAGGCGGGGAGGCCCCCGAGCGATTCGTCCCAGCGTCGGAGGTCGTGCCCGGGTCGTGGCTGAGCCGGGTTCGGCGATTCGGCGGAGATCGCTACGCTCGGTATGACTCTCGACACGACTGACTGGAGGCGGCAATGCCATCGGACGCCACGCGGCAGGACCCGAACGCACCGGTGGGGGTCGACCCGAACCGGGCGAGCGTCGCGAGGGTGTACGACGCGTTGCTGGGTGGTAAGGACAACTACGAGGTCGACCGGCAGGTCGTGCGGGAACTGACCGCGGCCATGCCCGACGTGGTCGATCTCGCGGTCGAGAACCGCGCGTTCCTCATCCGCGTCTGCCGGTTCATCGCGAGCCAGACCGGTGTCCTGCAATACCTCGACTGCGGTTCGGGGCTGCCGACCGCGGAGAACACGCACCAGGTCGTGCAGCGGATCGCGCCGGAGTCGAAGGTCGTGTACGTGGACAACGACGAGCTGGTGGTCGCGCACGGGCGGGCACTGCTGGAAGAGAACGAGTCCACCCGCTTCATCAAGGGCGACATCTTCGACCCGCGCAGCATTCTCGACGACGAAGTGGTGCAGGGGCACCTCGACTGGAGCGAGCCGATCGCCCTGTTCCAGATGGCGACGCTGCACCACCACAAGGGTGAGCGGCACCGCCCGGCCGAGGTGATGCACGAGTACATCGAGGCGCTGCCATCCGGTTCCTACGTGGCGCTCACGCACATCCTCGACCCCGAGGGCGAGGACACCGAGGCGATGCGCAACCTCGAGGAGGCGGTACGCAACGGCTCCCTCGGCGGAGCCACAGCCCGTACGCGGGCCGAGATCACGGAACTGTTCGACAACCTCGAGCTCGTGCCGCCCGGCCTGGTCGAGCTGGTGAACTGGTGGCCGGACGGTCCGCGGCTCAAGCCGCTCAACGTCGCCCAGCGGCTGTTCGCCGGCGGCGTCGCCCGCAAGCTCTGAGCGTGCCGCGAATCCCGTGCGACCATCGCCGTGCCGGAGCATTCACGGATGCCGATCCGCCGTTGCGTGCCCGGCGCACTGCCATGCCCCGGGCACGGCGCACCGTTCCTGTGGGCGGCCTGCGCCGGGGTCGATCCGGCGTGCGCGGCCGCCGGCGGACTGGTCTCGTCATGCCGCGAGCGGCGGATCGGTGGGGTTCCCGTCGGGGTGCTGGTTGATCCAGGACAGCCCGCCGAGGTCGAGGCGGTGCTGGGCGCGGGTGACCGCGACGTAGGCGAGGCGGGCTTCGGCCGGTTCGATCTCGGCCGGGATCGGGTCGCCGTCGACGGTGGTGTTCTCGGGGTCGACCGGTTCGGGGAAGTCGTCGGCGATGCGCACCGCCGACCACTCGCGGCCCTTCGCGGCGTGGGCGGTGGAGACGGTGACCTCAGCGTGGGACTCGGCGGTGAGCTGGCCCAGGGTCTCCAGCACGACGTCGACGCCGTGTTCGTCGATCACGTCGACGAACGGGAGCAGGTCGCGCCCGTCGGGGTCCCGCTCGGCGTAGTCCTGCACTTCGGCCCGGGTGGCAAACAGCAGCAGCTCCCGGTGGGTGGGTGGTGGGGCAAGCCGGCCTGCAGGTCGCGTGCGGCCTCGGCCGGCTGGTGCAGGTCGTCGGCGCGGCCGGCGAGGGCGACGCGGCGTCCGGCGGCGAGCGGGGTGAGGATCTCGGCGATCGCGCCGCCGTTGGTGCGGCACAGGATCGCGTCGGGGTCCTCGACGGTGTCGAGGCGGCTTTCCACGGCGGGGGAGCCGGTGAGGCGGATCGGGGCGTCGGCGATGGCGAGCCGTCGGTTGGCTTCGGCGGCGACCGCGTCGCCGAAGCGGAACGAGTGTGACAGGGCGAGCTGGTTGCCGGCGAAGCCGGTCATCACGTCGGGGGCGCCGCGCCAGCCGTAGATGGCCTGCGCGGAGTCGCCGACCATGACCAGCTGCGCGTGCTCGCTCTGGGCCAGGAACACCTGCTCGACGCAGGGGTTGGTGTCGTGGGCCTCGTCCAGCAGCAGGAAGTCGCCGTGGAAGCGGGGGCGGCGCAGGGCCCACATCTTCAGGTAGTGGTCGGGCTTGAACGGCACCTTGCCCTTGTCGGGGTTCTGCAGGTCCGCCCACATCCGCCCCGCGATCTGCACCAGCAGCTCGGCGAGCTGATCGTGCTGGTCCTCGCCGCTGATGCCCCGGGGCCAGGGCACGTGCTCGCGGGTGATGACCTCGTCGGCGGAGTAGCAGTACCGCAGCACCGTCTCCTTCGCCAGAAAGCACAGCGTCGAGGACTTCAGCTTCCGCTCGCCGATCGTCACGCTCATCGTGATGCCCATCAGCTGCGCGAGCTTCGCCGTCGACATCCGCGGCAGGTCCATCCGCTCGGCGAAGACGTGCCCACTCGCGCGGTAGGCCAGCGCATGCGCGGTCGAGCACTGCACGTTGCTGTCCGAACTTGCGGCCGGCCTCGCGCGCGATCGCCTTGTTGAACGCCAAGTACCGACCGTGTTTGCGGGTGGCGGCTCCGAGCATGGTCAGCGTCGTGGTCTTCCCGGTACCGGGCCCGGCTGCAACGCCAGATGATCACCACGGCGAACCGTCTCCACCGCGGCCTCCTGCTCCGGAGTCGGTCGGGCTGCGGGCATCGGCGGTGTCCTCCAGAGTGGGCGGGTGCCGCCAAACGATCACACACGGGTACGACAGTTTCGTACCGCCGATGGTGCCGTGCGCCTGCGCCCAGCACCGAAGTGGCGGGTAGAGCTGGTTCCACTCGCGTGCGCGCACGCGTAGGGCCAGGTTGCGCCGAGCGGGGGTGTGTTCGATGCCGGCACCCGGAGGGGCACACAGGGGGACACTCGGGCGCCGGTCGTGTGCCCCCTGTATGCCCCTCCCGGGTCGCGTCCGGACGGACCGCCCAGCCCGGCCGGGTGCCGGCCAACTCGGAACACGGAACCCGGTCCCCCGAGCCGACCCCGGGGCCCTCACAGGCCTCCCGGTAGCGCGCGCCGAAAAACAACGCTTAGCGAGTTGCCGTCGGTTCGGGGTTGCGGGCTCCGTGCTCGGTCGGAAGCTAGTTCGCACCCGTGTGTCTCGGAAACGATCGTTCGCGAGACACCTGGGGCTGATCGGTGTTTCCGCAGGACGAGACTGTAAAGCTTGCGATGTCCGCGCCAATGTCACGTTCTCGGGGGCTTGCGATACGCCGATGAAGGTCCCCGCTACGCCGACAGGACGGCGCTGAATTGCGTCGTGACGTCCGTGCCGAGCCGCGCACCAGCGGTCATCGAGAGCCGGTGGCCATTGATGTGCGCCGAGTACCGGCTAGCGGCCTCGATGTCGGCGGCCGGCACCTCGCGGGCCCAAAGCACGTTGTAGGTGGAGCTGTCGACGGCGATCAGGACGGCGACGTCGAAATCCAATGAACGGAAGGGCGAGAAGAACGCGCCTCGGGTGTCCGGGTGGATGGTCCTTGCCTTCACCCGGACCCGACGCCCGTCCGCAGCCCGCAGGTCGTAGGACGTGACAGAGTTCGGGGCCAGCTCCCCGTCATAGACCCGCGCGGCGAGGCACTCGGCATAGTCACCCAGCGGCGCGTTCCGAGTCTTGACGACGCCCCGCCGACGCAACTCTTGCAGGATCGCCGCGTAGTGTCCCAGCAATTCGGGAACAGACTCTCCGCGCAGGCCGTGCTGGCTGTCGGGATCCATGCCCGGACACTACGCGCGCCGGAGACCAATCCGCCGAACCGACCAGCTGCGGGACACTCAGCCTATGACCTCTGGCTCTGACAATGACCAGCTCGCCGAAACTGTCGCAATGCAGCGCCACTGTGCCGCTACGGGCGAACTCCTGGCCCGGGTCGCGGTGTGGCGGCGGGACGACCTGACCGAACCCCCTCACCGGCGTTGTACTCGGTGGTGACGTTGGTACCCGCGGTTGGAGGCGATCATGGGGAAGCCCGCGAGGTGGACGGAGACAGGAGTTCCCTGCTACGCCTCTGGTTTCGCGTCATCCTTCTTGTGTACCGAGGGACAGCTTCGCGAGCGCGGGCTCCGGCCCGCCGGCGATGTCTGTGCGTTGGTCTCCAAGTAGTGCGCGCCGAAAAACCAACGCTTAGCGCGTTGTCGCCGGTTCGGGGTGGTGGGTTGCCTACTCGGCTGGTCGCCTAGCTCGTGCCCACGGTGACTGTGCCTGCTCCCCCGTGTGGGGGATGTGGTCCTTGGCGACGTCATGCGGGTGCCTGCCCCGCGTTTCCCCGCCGAGTTCACTAGCGTTCATGACGTTCTGGGGAGGCCCACGTGAGCACGAGCCCACGCACGCCGCCTAACGCCGCGGCCGAGCCGGACGGCGGGCTGCTGGGTGTCCTGGCAGCCCAAATCAAGCTGGTCACCGCGCTGCTCGCCGTGGCGCCTGGCACCGCTGAGATCCCCGTCATGATGACCGTCCTCGCCGACACCACCGCCCGCGCCCACCCGCTGCTGCGCGCGCACGCACCGCACGTCCCGGCACTGCTCGCCCAGGCTCAACAGCATGCCCTCGGCCTGCGCGACGACGCGGCCCGCTCCGACCTCATCGCCGCCCACGGACACCTGCGCACCATGCTGCGCCGCACCGACGACAACGACAGCACCAAGAACAAGGCCTTGGAGCTGGATTTCTCGCCCGGAGATCCCTCGGAATGATCGGCCGGTGCCGCCGGTGTGGCCAGGTCAACACCACTCTTTTGTGTCATGCGGCGATGACGGCATGGATGCGTCGATGCGACTTATCGTGAGAAACGGCGAGGATCCAGGTGTGCCGCGACCGCGGCCACGAGGCCGGGGAGGCGTGATGAGCGATGTGACGATTGGCCACTGCCAGGCCGAGCCGCCGGCGGCCGGTCATCGAGTGACCTACCTGCTCGGGAAACGCTGCTCGGGGGCGCGGCAGCTGTGCCGACAGGGCGTGGTGGCCGGACCATCAGTCCTCGACCCCACCACCAACCACACGTGGGTACCGGTACAGGCCGACGGACGAGCACGCGACGCCGAGCCGGAGTGGGTCCAGGCCGACATGATCATCGACGTGGTGCCGGCGACATGACCACACACCACACCGCCCCCGACGCGACGACCCCGATCTTCGACACCGTGGTCGCCGACATCGGCCTCATCTGGTGGCCGCCCGCCGACACCCACGAACCAGAAGCCGCTGCACCCGCCACCGCCCAGGCGGATGGGGGTGAGCAGGCAACGCCTGCCTGACGGTGTGCGCGGTGCCGCGCCTTCGCGGCCGGAGGTATGCGAGCGAGGAATCGCTCGGCGACGATGAGCTCGTCCACGATGGCCAGGGCTGTGCTGCGGGCCCGAGGCCATGGCTACGGCGCCGGCCCGGTTGAGCTCGACCACCGGTGGGGTGGGGGGCGCCGCCACCCGGCCAGTGCTTCGTAGAGCACCACGATCCGGTGCCGGCCGGTCGCCTCCGCCGCGGGTGCCGACGCGTGGGTGGCGGCGATGGCGTCATGCAGGCCGGCGCGGATCCAGCGTTCCCTCGGGTCTCCGTGTGTCGGTGTCGAGTGGGACCGCATGGAAGGCATGCGCCTGGCCTTGACCGGTGATCAGAATCGGCGGATGCATGCACCCTCACTTCGAGCGGCAGACGCGGTTGTGACGAGGTGATTCGGACCGCGCGAGCCTGGTGGTAACCTTCATGCCAATAGATTGGGCCATCCGGTTGATAGGTTCTCCTTTCTGGTTCCCGTGCGCATGCGCATAGCGTTTCAGGTCGATATTCGGGTTTGGGTAGTCGCTCGATCGTGGTCGAATTCGGTTGCAGACAGTCTGCCTGCGGCAATCGACATCACAACCTCCCGGCTGGCTCACCCCCATTGGTCTCGATCCACTGTTGTCTTGGCACTTAACGCGGAGGTGAGGCCGAGGGGCTCCGCCGTCGACCAAGCTGAGCGCCTGCTCACCAGCCGTGTACGAGGGTCGGCCCTGATAACCCGGCGTAGGGACACGAACCGACAATCGAACCATGTTGTTCGCTCACATGGCGCAGAATGGAAAAGCATTCCGTGTTTTAACCTCACTCGAAACAGTGAGTGGTCGGCGCTCCGAATCCACCCAATCGTCGACCCTTCCATGGCTTGTTCAGGGTGGTAGCGTCGTAATCAGCGGCACGTCGCCCACATGCTCGATGTTGTTTCGGTTCGCCGGTTGTTGGCGCTTGTTCATTTTCGTCCGGCGTATTGGGCATGCCCGGGCGGCTGGTATCCCCGTCGTCGTTTCGGAGGGTGGTCAGCAGAATGAGGCAAGCCAGCTCGACTGTCGCGTCACTCGCGGGAGAATTGCTGATGCGGGCACAACGGAGGGTGTTGCCAGCTCTGCGCGCCCACGTGGACCGTCTCCCGCTCCAGCAACGTCACTGGGTGGCGTTTCACTTCGGCTGGAGCGACGCCGCCGGGAAACCGGTCACCGGCGCACGCGCAGGGAAGGGGTTGCGGCCCGCGCTGGTCTACGCCGCGGCGGAGGCGGCCGGGGGGACGCACGATCGGCTCGACGAGGTGGCCGCCGCGGTGGAGCTGGTGCACAACTTCTGCATCCTGCACGACGACGTGATCGATCAGGATCGGGAGCGGCGTGGCCGCCCCACCGTGTGGGCGGAGTTCGGGACGACTGCGGGGGTGCTGTCCGGTGACGCGGTGCTGGCGCTGGCGCTGGGGTGTCTCGACGAGGTGAACCTTGCGCGCCGGCTGTGCCAGGCGGTCCAGGATCTGGTCCGGGGCGAGGCGCTGGACGTCGAGTACGAGTCGCGGCCTGATCTCACCACCGAGGACTACGTGCTGATGGCCCGGCTCAAAACCGGATCCCTGATGGGCGCGGCGTGCGCGCTGGGCGCCGCCGCGGCCGGCGCGGGCCCCGAGGTCATCACCCGGATGGATCGCTTCGGCCGTTCCCTCGGCCTGGCCTTCCAGGTCGCCGATGACCTGCTCGGGCTCTTCGGTGACCCGGTGATCACCGGCAAACCCGTCGGAGCGGATCTCCGTCGCCGCAAGTGGACCCATCCGGTGCTCGTCGCCCTGTCCTCCCAGGATCCGGCCGCGAGGCCGTTGAAGACCCTCTATCGGAGCACCACACAGCCCAACGACGAACAGGTGGCCGAGTGTGTCCGCGCCATGGAGCAGACCGGTGCTCGCAACGTCAGCAGGGAAGCCGCGCTCGCCGCGCTCGCCGACGCCGAGGGCCATCTTGACGGCGCGGGGCTGGATCCCTTGCGGACGGCTCCGCTGCGCACGATCGCCGCCACGGTGGTGGATCGCTCATGCTGACCGACGGGACGGCAGGCACCGACCGCGGGCGGCGCGGTGTCGGGCACGGTATGTCGCGGCTGCGGTCCGTCGCTGGCCGCTTGCGCGGTGAGGTGGATCTGACCTGGCGCATGATCGCCGACAACCTGATCGCCGGTCTCCTGCCGCCCATCGTGTTTTCGCTTGCCGCCAGTGTCCATGGCGGACTGCCCGCTGCGGAACTTCTGGTGGGCGTCGGGAAAGCGGCCGTGCTGGGGCTGCTGTTCAGCTACCTCACGGACTCGTCGAACCAGGCCCGCTCCGGAGAGGAAGATGCGCTCAACAAGCCGTATCGCCCCATCCCGGCCGGCCTGGCCACCGCGGCCGGCCTCGCGCGCCGGTTCTGGGTGGCGATGGCGATCTGTCTCCTGCTCGCGTGGGTCTTCGGCGTGTGGCCGTGGATCCTGATCTGGCAGGTCGTCGTGGTGCTGCAGTATCGCTGGCCTTCTCCTCGACACTACCTGTGGTGGAAGCCGCTTTCCAATCTCTCGTACCAGGTCGTAGTGCCCGCTTACGGCTGGCGGCTCTCGGCCCCGCTCGACGCCACCGTGTGGAGCTGGATCGCGATCTTTTCGGGCTACTTCACCCTCGCCTTCATCTACGAGGACGTCCGCGACATGGCCGGCGACCGCGCCGTCGGGCGGCGCACCCCGGCGCTGGTGTTCGGCCCCACCTTCGTGCGCCGCTGGTTCGCCAGCATCATCGTGTTGCTGCCCTTCGTGGTCTATTTCGGGCTCGCTCGCGTGTCGGGCGCCCAGGACTGGAGAGGTGCGGCCAGCGCCGCAGTGCTCGCGATCCTGGCCTGGACCTGCGCTGCGCGAGCCCTGCTGCGACACGGTCGTCCCGCCGACCGGCGCACCTTCCAGCTGTACTTCCTGACCTGGGGCCTCACTCTCGCGACCGCACCGCTGCTGCTGGCATGAGCCTGACGATCACCCGCCGGGCCCATAGGCGAAGCACAACTAGCCCAGGTGATGTCACCGCTGAACCAGACCGTCCTGGCCCCCACCACCGCCGAGCCGGCCGGGCTGATCGCGGACCACGACCCCTGACGAGGACCACGACATCGTGGCCAAGGAGGACCACCATGAGTACATCCGCTGTACCGGTCGCATCAGGGCTGCCGCCCTCGCTGGAGAGCGCCCGCTCGATCGTCTGGCCACTGCTTGAAGAGCGGGTTCGCGCGCTGCAGCCGGATTTGGCCCAGGTCTGCCTCTACCACCTCGGCCTCACCGACGGCGGAGGCGGGACGAGCAAGCTGGTGCGGGCCGGCCTCATGATGGCGGCCGCAGCCGGCCTGGACCTGCCGCCACGGGAAGTGGGCACCGAGGCCACCGCCGTCGAGCTGCTGCACAACTCGACCCTCCTCCACGACGACATCATCGACGACGACCGGACGCGCCGCGGGCAGCCGTCCGCGTGGTCGGCGTTCGGCGTGCCGCTGGCAGTGCTGGCCGGCGACGCGATGCAGGCCGCCGGCTTACGGATGGCGCTCGACAGCGGGGACCGGCAGGCGCGCCTGGCCGCCGACGCGATCAGCCTGGTCCTCGCCGGACAAACCGACGAGCTGATGCTCAGCGAAGACCCCGCCGCGAGCGTCGCGCAGTTCGAGCAGGTCGCCACCCGGAAAACGAGCGCCCTGCTCGAATGCTGCCTCACCGCACCCGCACTCCGGGCCGACGCGACCGATGCCGCGCTCGCGGCGCTACGCAGCGCGGGGCACCACCTCGGCATCGCCTGGCAGGCCGCCAACGACCTCGAGGACATCTGGGGAGACCCCGCCGTCACCGGCAAACCGGCCCGCGGTGATCTCAAACGCCGCAACCTGACCCTGCCCGTCCTGACCACCCTGGCCGCCGACGGGCCCGCGGGCACCCGGCTGCGCCAGCTGTGGCGCAGCGCCGACACCACCGCGACGCACCTGGACGAGATGGCCGGCCTCATCGAACAAATCGGGGGTCGTCAAGCGGCCCAAGACCTGTCGCGCCACCACCTGGACCAGGCGCTCAACTACGTCAGCCACGCCGGGCTGACTGCAGCCGGCACGGACGAGCTGCGCACCTTGTTCCACCTCATCGTCCATCGCACGACCTGACCCCGCCACACCGCAGACGGAGAAAAGGAGCGACAGCCATGACCATCCAAGAGAGCACGGCACGCCCGGTGGTGCGCACCGCCTACGAGCGGGAGTTGCAGGCCGACTGGGACAACAAAACCCACGATCCGATCAACCTACTGCTCGGTGAGGAGGACGGCCTCTACCATCACCACTTCGCCGTCGGCGGGTTCGACAAATCGGTGCTCGAGCTGCCCGAACCCGACCGGGAGGCGGCCATCCTCGCCGAGATGCACCGGATGGAGTCCGACCAGGTCGAGCTCGTGCTGCGGGGGCTGGCACCGTTGTCACCCCAGGCCCGGGTGATGGACGGCGGGTCCGGGCGCGGCGGCACGTCCTACCTGATCAACCGGCGCTTCGGCAGCTCGGTGGTCGGGGTCAACTTCTGTGCCCACCACATCGAATTCGCCGAACGCCTCGGCCGCGAACGCGGCTGGGACAAAGACGTCTCGTTCCTCTTCGGCAACATGACCGACACCGGCATGCCGGCCGGATCGTTCGACGCTGTCGTCACCAACGAGACCACGATGTACATCGACCTGGACGAAGGATTCGCCGAGTTCGCCCGGCTGCTGCGCCCCGGCGGCCGCTACGTCTGCGTCACCTGGTGCGCCAACGACGCCGTGTCAACCGGCAGCAAGGCCGTGGACTTCATCGACCGCCACTACGTCTGCCACATCCACCGCCGCAGCAGCTACTTCCGCGCGTTGGCCGCCAACAACCTGGTGCCCTCCACTGTCTGGGACCTCACCGAACAAGCCATCCCCTACTGGCAGCTGAGGTCACACTCCAACCACCGCACCGGCGTCGAACAGGCCTTCCTCGACGGCCACCAGTCCGGCGAACTCAACTACCTGGTCATCGTCGCCGACGCCGTCCGCTAGAGGCCCGCAAGGGAGCCGAAACTGTCGCAATGCAGCGCCACCGTGCCGCTACGGGAGAACCCTGGCCCGGGTCACGGTGTGGCGGCGGGGGCGCTGCAGCGGCCGGAACCCGGTGTGGGCGTACTCGGCCTGGACCGAAAATTCGCAGGTGCCGTACGGGTTCACGTGTTCCATCAGCGCCGGGGAGACGTGCGCGAGCAGGTCCCGGTCGATTCGGCCGCGGTGGGCGGCCAGGTGCTCGAGCGCGAGTTCCGTCGCTTTTCGTCCCTGTTCGCGGTGGCCGGCCACTGCAACGTCAGCGAGTCGAGAGCCCGCGGTAGCCCCGCTTGCCTGACGATGTCTGGGGCCACTTCGGCGAATTCACCGAAGTCGCCTCGGAAGACAATGACCTCCCCGGCATCGGTCATATCTTCCTCGAGACTCGGAACACCGCCGGGCAGCCCGGTTCCAACCTGTGTGAATGTGCCATCGTCCCACGCGCTGTGGCGCGCGCTTGGCGTAACGCTCGCTGATGTTGTGCGGCGCGTGCAGGGCGATCCGGTGGTTCCCCGAGCCGATGCCGCTACCACCCACCTTGGCCTACTTCATCCGTGAGGAGCATCCGCTCGGTGAGACGGAGGACCGGTCCGGGTTGTTCCTGGTCAATCGCCGGGTAGGTGCGGCTTTCGCCGTAGTCCCCCCAACCGAGCACGCTTTGCTTCATGGCATGGCGTTTCCGGGCAGCGACGGCGGGTTCCTGCACATCGGGGCAGCTGCGAACCTGCTGGATTTCACGGTGATTCCCGCGATCCAGGAGTTCACCATCGTCCTTGACTGGCAGTTGACCGTGCAGTGACAGTCTGAACCCGCCAGGTCCTGACCACGGAACACTGATATCGCCATGCCTGGAGAGGTGAGCAGACCCTGGCACCCCGTGAGGAGAGGCCCGTCGGCGGACTTGCGCACGGCCGTCATCGCGACTCTGGAACAAAAGGTGCCCGTGATCCGCTCGAAGCTCGCCCGCCGCTGAGCACTGCGATGCCAGGAGCGGGAACGACACCGCCTCGTCGGTGCGGTGCCGGCGACCTGACGAAGCGCCGGGCGGTGCGCCTGGCAGTAACGTCACGCGGCTTCGAGTTCCCTGGCTCGCATCAGCCAGGTGGTGAACACTTCCTCGTCGAATCGCCCGCGCTCGCGCACCGTCGTGTGCTCGGGAACGCGATCTTCTTCCTCGGGAGCGTCTTGTCCGTCTGAGACGCCCGAATGCTCGCGATCCGGCTGTTCACCGCCGGCGCGTTCGAGATGTTGCGGCGGACGACGTCGTCCCTGCCAGCTGACTGCGGTCAGCCCCGGGTCAGGTCGGCCGACACTCTCCAGAGGTGCTCCGCGGTCGCCGGGTCGAGGGCCCATGCCTTCACCCCGTGCGGGTGGTCGGCGAGTTCGGCGTCGTCCGGCACTGTGTACGCCTCCTGCGCGTCGTCGAGGTAGTGGCCGCCCGTGTGGGCGAACTGCGGTGCGACCGCTGCGACGACGCTCGTCGCTGCTCCCTGCTCCACCGTCTTGTAGGTGAAGATGCCCGCAGCTTCGGCCGCGGCGAGGGATTCCTTCTGCGCCAGGGTGAAGTTCCGCTGCAGTCCGGTCGCGACTCCCCCGGGGTTGACGGTGTTCGCGAAGATCCCGTCGGCCGCCCAGCGGCGGGTTGCTTCCACCGCGAACAGCGAGTTCGCCGTTTTCGATTGCGCGTAGGCGATTTGGGGGTCGTAAACGCGGCGCGTGAAGTGCAGGTCAGTGAAGTCGACGCCGGCGCGCATGTGCGCGGTCGAGCTGACCGAGACGATCCGCGCCTCGCCGCGATCCGCAGCGCCGCGGGCCAGCGCCGCGTGCAGGCCACTGGCCAGAGCGAAGTGGCCGAGGTGGTTCGTCGCGAACTGCAGCTCCCAGCCCTCCGCGGTGTAGGCCGGTCCGCTGGTGACGATGCCCGCGTTGTTCACCAGGAGGTGCAAGGGCCCATCCCACTCCTGCACGAACCGGCGGACGGACGCCCGGTCGGCGAGGTCGAGCCGGGCGACCCGCGAACGGGGCCCCGCGGTCGCGGCGGCAGTGTCGCGGACTGCCAGGGTCACCTCGGCTCCCGCGACGGCCAGCGCGCGAGCGGTTTCCGCGCCGATCCCGGAAGACGCCCCGGTGACGATCACGCGGACGCCGGCGAGGTCGACGCCCGCCAGCACTTCGTCCGCGGTGCTGGCAGCGGTGAACGGTGTGGTGACGAGCCTCCGCGCGGTCATGCCGCGAACTATACAGACTGAATAGAACTTGTATAGTTGGATTGAACCCCGTAGAGTCGCCGCATGGCCGTTTCCGAAGCCTCGGACGCCGCCGAGACCGGTCGCCGTGACGCAGTGCTCGAGTCGGCGCTGCTGACGTTCGCCCGGCACGGGTACCGGAAGACCTCCATGGAGGAAGTCGCGCGCACGGCCCGGATCTCCCGGCCAGGGTTGTACTTCCTGTTCGCGTCCAAACAAGACCTGTTCCGCATGGCGGTCACCCGGGCGCTCGAGCGGGACCTCGCTGCGGCCGAGGAGCTCCTCGCCGACACCGGAAAGCCGTTGCGAGAGCGGCTGATCGGCGCGTTCGACCGGTGGGCCGGCCGCTACATCGGACCGATAAGCCGCGACATCCCGGCGGTCATCGAGCAGAACCCGGACCTACTCGGGCCGCTCGCTCTCACGGCCCCGAAGCGTTTCGAAGAACTCGTCGTCGCCGCGGTGGGCGGGGAGGCGGCAGCCGGTGTCGCGCAAACCTTGATCAGCGCGTCGGTCGGGTTGAAGCACCAGGTTGAGACTCGGGAGGCGTATCTCGGCCGCATGGCCACCGCGGTCGGCCTCCTCGTCCCCTGACGGCGCGGGGGCCGGCCGCCGACCCGCCCGCGTGCGCGTGCGGCGTCCAAGCCGTTGCGGGTTTTGCGGACGATGTCGCGGCGGCGGTCCTCGGCCAGCGCCAGCGCCATGCCCAGGATGAGGTTGCGTTCGGTGTGCTCGCCGGCGGCGATGCCTTCAAGGATCTTGACCGCGATGAGGCGCCAACCGGGCTGCAGGGTCCGCCTCGGCGCCTGACCTCCAGACACCGGCACGTTGAACGAACACCCGACCAATCGATGCCGGTCAGGTGCCGCTGCCCACGAAGACGCCTCCGTTAACTGCCCGCGGCGGGTTGTGCCTGCCGCCGGACTCCTTCAGGAAGCTGGTCATAGAGCTCCTGAGCGCGCCGCGGTCGCGTGAGGAGCTCATCCACCAGGTCGTTTGCCGTCTGCAGCAGCGTTTCGAGAACGCCGGTGCCGGGATTGTCGTCCAAGATCAGCACGATGCGGGTCGACGGCTGCTCTTCCACGTGCAAGGCCTGGTTGCCGGTGACTCGTGCAACGTCGGGCAGATGCCCCAAAGAACTGCTGACCCGCGGGCGGACACGCCGGATGTAGCCGTGCAGGTTCGTCCCCGAAGGAGCAGTCGTCGTCGAGCAACTTCAGCAGCCGCTCAATCGCCGCGCGCGCAAGCGCCAGCGCCGGCTCGTGGGGAGATGGCGGCCACCTGTGCCGCCTCGGTGTAGAGCGCCTGCACTTCTGCCGGCATGGCCGGGTTGGGCGTGCTGGCCAGGCTGCGCTGCGGGTGCACCACGGCGTTCCGAAACCAGATAGACCACTGCTTGCAGCTGTAGCACTGCGCGCCGTACCAGAGATGTTTCGCCTTGAACTGGGGCCCGACGAAGACAGAGTCGGGGATCGGAGCGGGCACCGACTGCAGCGACAGCCATTCCTGGTATCCCTGCTCATCTGGCGCGCCTTCAAAGCCAAGGGCATGCCACTCTTGCCCGGTCAGGGCGCCGCAGTGAGGGCAGCTGAAGCTGGACTTGTCCTGTTCGGGCAACGATGTAGCTTCCGCGCGAGGTGATCGCCATGCCCGCACTGTAGAACGCAGGTCCGACAACGCCAGCAAAAGAAAAGGGACGGCGTGAGGCGGGTTCAGGACGACAGCACGTTGAACGCGTCCGACAACCGGTCAGGCCACTTCGCGAAGACGGTCTCCCACGCACGACGAAGCGACACATTCTCGGCCAGCACCACGTAAGGCGCGGCGCCCCAACGGGTCGCAACTACCGTGCCGACACGGTCGGGATCGCCCGGCACCGGCGCGCCACCGGGCAAGAAATCCAGGGTGTAGTTCTTGTCGCTGCCCGTCAGGTCGTCGTGCAGCCCAGCATCGAGCAGACCAGTCAGCCCCGCGGTGTCCAACAGCAGCTCGCCCAAGCCATCCGCGGGCGGCACGGGTTCGCTGTTGAGCGACGCAATGATCTTCTCCAGTGCCGCCAGTTTCGTCATCCCGCTCACGCGTCGACTTCGCTGCGCCGATGAGTCGCGCGGTAGCGCTCGAGCAGACCAGTCAGCCCCGCGGTGTCCAACAGCAGCTCGCCCATGCCATCCGCGGGCGGCACGGGTTCGCTGTTGAGCGACGCAACGATCTTCTCCAGTGCCGCCAGCGGCATCCGTGAGGCGCCGAGCCCGTCGACGAGCTCCGCGTTGCGCGCCCGCGCGGAGGGGGGTCAGGGTGCGTGCGAGCAGCGTGGCTCGCTCGTTGCCGCCGCCAGCCACGGCGTTGGCGGACTGCGGTGGTGTGGTGTACGGGAGGACGGCTCGGATTCGGGGCAAGACGGCGGGGCCGATGTTGCGCAGGTCCAGGAGCGCCTCGTCGGGACAGGCCTGGACCTCTTCGCCGTAGACGAAGCCGCTGCGCTCGAGCTGGTTGTACCCGCGGTCGCTGCCGTCGCCGGCCGCGGCGATGCGGTCGCGGAACTCGGCCAGCAGCGTGCGGGTCTCGGCCATCGGCTGCAACGTCCAGCCCACGACGTCACCACGGCCGTAGAACTCCCGCAGGCCCTGCGCCATCTCGCTCGCCCCGATCACGTGCAGCACCCGACCAGGACCGACCCGGCACACCCGGGCCGTTCCGTGTGGGGAGTCGCTGCCGCCGGCGAGCCGCCACACGTCGATTCGCCGCAGGCGCTCCAGCGCCGTCGCGATCCTGCGTGCTTCGTCTTCCGGTGACGCCGACGGACGGGCTTGTTCGTCGTGCTCGGTCATTCGATCATCCTGGCGCACCCACTGTGCTCACCGCCGCACCCAGCCGGCCGTCGTCATCGCGGCCTACTTGGGGCCATCCTGGTCGTGAGCCGCTAGACGGTGGGCGACGCACGATGCCCGCGGACCCGTGCCCCGGGAGCGGGGGATCGTCGCGATGACGGGATCGACCGCGAGACGGGCGTGACGGGCGCGATCTACAGCCAGTCGCTGCCGTTCGTGCCGCCGCCGTTCATGAAGCTCTACGAAGACTTCGAGCGGGCGCTGTACGCCACGCTCTGAGCACGGCGCGACCCTGGCCGGGTGCCGCGACCACCCGGCCGGGTCCGCGTTCGCAGGCCCCGATCACCCGGTCGGGGTGCTCTCGGGGCGCAACCCCGACCCGGCTCGGCACGTCTCCCGAGTGATCATCTCGTCACAAGGGAGGCCGACGTTGCACAGGACCCGGACAGCACTGGCGATCACGACCGCGTGCCTGGTTACGGCGGGCGCCGCGCCCGCGGTGGCCTCGGCCGACGACAGCGTCGCGGTCGTGAACTTCACCCCGCAGGAACGCGCCGACGCCCTGGCGTACTGGACACCGCAGCGCATGAAGCAGGTCGGCCAGGACAACGACCTCGGGCCGACCGGGCCGATTTCCCAACCGTGGCAAGGAAAACCCTTGGGCACCATCGGCAGGCTCTTCTTCGTGCACGGCGACAACGGCCTGGACAGCTACTGCACCGCGACGTCGGTCCGCAGCGGGAACCACGACGTCGTGCTCACGGCCGGGCACTGTGTCTGGAAGCCCGGCGCACCCGATCTGTCGTACCCGACCATGGTGTTCGTGCCCGGCTACGACCAGGGCGACCGGCCGTTCGGGGTGTTCCCGGTGCGCACGGTGCTGACCCCGAAGGACCTGACCACCGACTCGCACCACGACGTGGCCGCCGTCGTCGTCGACCCCGTCGGCGGCAAGCACGTCAACGACGTGGCCGGCGCGCAGCCGGTGGCGTTCGACCGGCAGCCCGGACCGCGGGTCACGACGTTCGGCTACCCCGACACGCACCCGCAGCTCGGCGAGGAACTGCTGTCCTGCACGGGGAACAGCACGGTCGATCAGCGCAGCAGCACCCCCGGCGATCCGCAGCAGCTCGTGCCGTGTGATCTGGACGGCGGCTCGAGCGGCGGGCCGTGGCTCGCCGACTTCGACGCGGCCACCGGCTCGGGCACGGTCGTCTCGGTGAACAGCAGCCTCGACCCGGACCAGCCCAACACCATGGGCGGCCCGGTGCTGGGGCCCGTCGCGGAAACCGTGTACCGGCAGGCTTCGGCGAACTGACCGAGATCTTCTCGGCGAAGATCTCGTCCCCGGGGATGCCGTGGCCGGCGAGCGCGTCGAGCTGGGACTGGAGTTCCTGGGTCAGGTGCGAGCAGCGGGCGTAGCCGATGCGGATGTCCACGCTCGGCGTGTCCGGAGCGATCGGCGCGGGCGGCGGGGTTCCCGGTCGCCACGGCTGGCCCGAGCCGCCGTCGGCCGGTGTCGGCACCCGCAGTTCCTTCGCCAGTCGCGGCACCTTGGTGAACCGGCCGGTGTGGTAGGTCGTTTATGAGAACACCTCGCCGGTTCCGGTTGCCGCAGCGGGCCGGGTGGTTACTCGCCCAGAACTGACTGGGCCACCTCGAGCAGCAGCCCGGTGAGCTCGGCGGGCATGGTGATCATGCAGTCGTGGCCGGTGGGCAGTTCCCGTACCCGTTCGCCTGCTGGGACGGGGCGACGGGTGATGCCCGCCGGCCGACCCAAGAGGCAGTGGATGTGCGTGCGTGGAATCGTGCGCGCGATGGGATCGTCCAGTCGGACCGGTTCCCGCAGGCACCGCACCGGCTGGTCCGAGAGCATCGAGCGCAACCAGGCGAGGTCGTCGGGATCGGTGACTCCGAACAGGCCGAGCGGCGGCGGCTGTTCCGGCATCGGCGGTACCCGCCAGCCGTTCACTGCGAGGTCGATGAGCTGTTGGGTGATCGGCTGGACGTCGACCGCGGTGTCGCCGTCGTCGGGGACCATCGCGTCGAGGAACACCAGGTGCGCGATCCGCCTCGGGATCCGATGGGCAACTCCCGAGATAACCATCCCGGCGTAGCTGTGCCCGACGAGCACCACGTCCTCGAGACACTCGTCGTCGATCAGGCCGGCGACGTCATCGATGTGGGTGCCGAGCCCGACCTCCGGGCTGAGCAGGTGCGCCTTGTCGCCGTAACCGGTCAGCGACGGCGCGAGCGCCCGGTGCCCGGCCGACTCCAGCAGCGGCACCACCCGGTCCCAGCTTCGCCCGTTGTGCCAGGCGCCGTGTACCAGCAGAAATGTAGCCATGGTCGGGCGGTTCCTCCTCGTGCCTCGGTACCCTTTGGTAACCGAGCACATCGTGATCCCCCCGGCGCGCACCGGGCAATACGGCACTTTTCGGTGCCCCGGTTCTCAGGAGGTAACCATGCAGGCCCAGGACCCGTGTCAAGCCCGCGAGGTCCTCGGGATCGTCGGAGACAAGTGGGCGCTGCTGATCGTGCGCATGCTCAAGGACGGGCCGCGGCGCTTCACCGAGCTCAAGCGGGCCATCGACGGCATCAGCCAGCGCATGCTCACCGTGACGCTGCGCGACCTCGAACGCGACGGACTCCTGACGCGCACGGTCCGCAATGTCATGCCCCCGCACGTCAGCTACGAGCTGACCACGATGGGCCAGGCCCTGCGCGAGGCCACTGCGCCGCTGCTCGAGTGGGCCATCATGCACCTGCCACACATCGACGCCGCCCGCGCGACGTACGACAACCGCGAGACCACCGGGCCCTGACCAGCACAACCGCCCGTGCACCGGTAGTCATGATCGGTGCCCTGGACCTGTTGGTGGACGAGGCCCTGGAGTACGCCAACCGACTGCTGCGGGCCGCGGTTCCCACCGAGCTCCACGTCTACGCCGGTGCGTCCCACGGCATTGGCCTCGCTCCCGGCCGCGTCGCCGCCAGCCTGGACCAAGAGCTGAAGGCCGCGCTGACGCAGGCGTTCACCGCCCCGCTCCCCGGGAGCTGAACCGCAGTGAGGCTTCCCGACGAACTGGTGGCCGTGCTGCGCCGCCCCTACCGTGCGAGGAAGACGATCACCAGTCTGCTGAGAACGTGCGGGGGTAGCGACGTGAGCCGGATGCACGTCGGGTGCGACGCGACGGTGCTGCTCACCGTGCGGGAGTGGGAGCTGCTGGCGACGCTGCCGCACCGGGGGAACGAGGCGGAGCCGTTGCACTGGTGCGAGCTCGAGCCTGGGCACGATGGTGTGCACTTCGCCTTCGGCCAGCAGAGCGGCGACGACGCGTGGTGGCTGGTCTTCGATCCCGCCGCACCGGAGACTCCGGGGTTGTCCGCCGCGGTTGCGCAGGGCTACCTCGCCGTGCCCACCCGGCAGCCGCCGATCGCCGCCGACTCGCTGCTGGCCGACAGCGCGTTCGTGCACCTGATCGACGCCGGCCGCAATCTGCTCGTGCGCCTGAAACCCCAGCTGCAGGACTGACCCCGCCCTCGCCAGTAAGAAGGGCCGGCCCGTGAACGTCCGCATGAGTCTCAAAGCGAAGTTCTCCTCCACGCCCAGTTGCACCGGATCGAAACCCGGATCGGCAGGAATCGATTCGAGCACCTCACCGTAGGAACGGACTTCGACACGGATCATCCTTGGCACCTCCGCAACATCGTTCGGCAGCCCCCGATGTAGTACGGGCGGGGACGCCGCACTCGCTTGCCACTCCGGCCGGCCCGCGCAGCGCTGGCGCGAGTGGTGACCACCGAGCTTGCAGCTGGTCCTCGTCGCGGACGCGTACGCCCGCGACGAGAACACCCACCCGCCCGGGACTCTTCCGGGCACGTGATCCTTCCGCACCACGGCAGCGCCCCCGCTCAGGGCCCTGACGCGGGCCTCGCCGGTTTTGCGGCTGCTGGGCGGTTCCCGTCGGAGTCGTGAACCGTCTGGCTGTTGACATCGAAAGTGTTGGTGTCACATTCCGGTGAACGGCACGCGGTGTTCACCAGGGCGGATCTTTCCGAACTGGCCGCCGGCACGGTGCGATGGCGCCCGATCCCGGCGACCCGGCCGGGACCACCCTGGGAGGCCTCGCATGCGCGTCTTCGTGCGTTCGGTTACCGCGGTCTGGGCCGCTGTCGCGTTGGTCGGTGGCAGCATGATCGTCACCGGTGGTGTGGCGGAGGCCGCGACCTGTTCGCGGTCGTTCCTGCCGCTGCCCGATTCGAGCTGCACCCCGGGACGTCTACTACTCGGCGGTCACCCAGTCCACCATCCACAGCACGATCTGCGTGTCCGGCTGGACCGACACGGTGCGCCCCTCCACCTCCTACACCAACCTGCTCAAGGTCCAGGGCATCGCCGACTACGGCTACAGCGACACCAACCTCGCCGACGACGAGGAAGACCACCTCGTCCCCCTCGAACTCGGCGGCTCACCCAAGGACCCAGGCAACCTCTGGCCCGAGCCCTACTCCGGCACCCAGACCGCCCACACCAAGGACGGCACCGACACCAAGCTCAAGAACGCCGTCTGCGCCGGCACGGCTCCCCACGCCGGCGGTGACGACCGGCCTGGACGACTGACGGTCGGGCTGAACGCATCCACCAGCTCCTTCCCGGACACGATCGCCGCCAGGGTTCGCGGCGTGACTCACCGCTCTCTCGAACGCCGGACGGCGGGCCCGCGCTGCCCGTTGTGGATCCTCATTGGCGCCAGTGGCGGACGACGGGTGAGTCTGCGGTGAATCGTGGCCAGGGCGGCTCGGTGGCCGGGGTGCCGGTGCGGATGAAGCCGAGCCAGGCGGCGCGCAGGTGTCGGCCCAGTGTCTCGATGTCGTTCGGGTCCGCGCCGGCGAGCATCGGCGCGGTGGCCCAGTCGGCGTCGGTGCCGAGCAGGAAGGGCAGCTCGATGCAGTGGGCGGCCCCGAAGGGGGAAGCGGGCGGGGCGTAGTCAAAGCGGTAGGCCCAGACGCGTGCCCCGCTGTCGGTGAGGCGGGCGGCCAGACGACGGGTGGGGCGGTTGCACACGGCGTCGCTCGCGCGGCGTTCCCAGGTGTTGGCGATCGCTGGTCCCACGGCGGGGACTCGGCGCAGGCTGCGCAGCGTCGGATTCAAGGTGTAGAAGGCGCTCATCTCGCGGGCGGTGGTGCCGATGATGACGTCCAGTTTGGGCGCGCGGTTGACGAGGCAGCTGGTCCAGTCCGCCTCGTCCGGGAGTGGTCCGACTCCGGCGACGGGACAGAACGGGGAGATGATCTTCAGCCCGAACCTGCCGGCGGCCGCGCGCGCGACCACGCTCTGGGCATCGAGGATGTCGGGCACCGAAGCGGCGCGCGGGTCCTTACCGAGCCGGGTGAGGAACCGTTGGGCGGCATGCTGGGCGGTGCGGGCCCTAATGAGGTCGAAACCTGGCGCACTTTGGAGGATGGCCCGGCGGAACAGGCCCTCGGCGGCGGGCATCCCCAGGAGGCACGACACAGTGTGGCCACCGGCGGACTGGCCGGCCACCGTCACCGCGTCCGGGTCACCACCGAACGCGGCGATGTTCTCGTGCACCCACCTCAGCGCGGCGAGCTGGTCGGCAAGGCCCAGGTTGCCCTCGGAGATCCCCGGGGCACGCAGATAACCGAGCACACCCAGCCGGTAGCTGACCGAGACGACGACCACGTCGCCTTCCCGGGCCAGCCGGTGACCGCCGTACCACTTCAACGAGCCGGCGCCCGAGATCCAAGCGCCGCCGTGGAACCACACCAGCACCGGCCGGGCACGATCGTCGACACCAGGAGTGGTGATGGTCAGGTTCAGGCAGTCCTCGCCCTGTTCATGGTGCTCCGGAGCACCCATGACGGGCTCCAGCCGGGACGGGCGCTGCGGGGCGATCGGACCGTCGACGGTGGCGTCGCGCTCCCCGCGCCAGGCGGGCACCCGGCGGGGCGGGCCGAACCGCTCGCAGGTGGCATAGCGCACACCCCGGAAAACGGTCAGGCCGTCCTCGACCCGCCCGCGCAGCACGCCATCGGTGGTCTTCGCCATGGTGAGCACAGAAACCTCCTCGGATCTGCCCAACGCAAGTCAACTTGCGTTACGTCCAGTGAAGTCCCCTTCCAGCCAGAACGCAACTGGACTTGCGATGATGAGAGGTATGGCACCACCCCGCCCGGCCCCCTCGCACCGTCGCGGCGCCGCCGTACGCCAAGCCGTCCTCGAAGCCACCACCCAACTCCTGGCCGCCGAGGGCCTGGCAGGTGCTCGCGTCGCCGACATCGCCGCCCGCGCCGGAGTCCATGAGACCTCCGTCTACCGCCGATGGGGCACCCGCAACGCCCTGATCCTCGAGGCCCTCTCCGATCGCCTGGACGCTGAGCTACCCCGCCCGGACACCGGCTCCACCCGCGAGGACCTGACGGCCTTCTTCACCGACCTCGCTGCCTTCCTCGCCACCCCCACCGGCCGGGCGCTGGCCCGAATCACCCTCGTCCAACCCGACGACACACGGTTTCAGCAACTGCTCCAGCAGTTCTGGACTGCCCGCCTCGACCGCATCGGCGCAGTCATCCAGCGCGGCATCGACCGGGGCGAACTCCCCCGCGAAACCAACGCGGAACTCCTGCTGGAGGCCCTGACCGGCCCGCTACACCTGCGCATCCTGGAACGCAATCTGCCGGCAGACCGCGACTACGTCCGCCGGCTCGTGGACCTCCTCCTGGCCGGAGTCCGCTCCACCACACCGCCCGCCGAACGCGCGTAGTTTCGCGGCCCCCGCGCACGGCACCGCCGTCTTGTGCCCACCCGGGGGTCGCCGTAGTACACGCCGAAAATCGGCCTACGGCCCGTTTCTGGTGTATTCGGTTTCCACCCCCACAAGCGCCAAGTAGTGGCCAGAAGTGTCAAGGCCGACCCGCACGCCGCGCCGCAGTACCGCTTCCGGAGCGCGGCGGGCCGTGGCAACCAGGCCCGGCAGACGAGAGCGCTGTCGCCGGTGGGGCTCGCCCATGTCCCGAGAGTCGGCCGGCGCCCATCCACCCGGCTACCTACTCGCGAGTCAAGGAAAGCCCTTCCCTGCACATCGGCGACCCCTGAGAACACACCGTTCGGCATCGTCGAGGAGCTTTCACTGCCCAAGGTGGCCGAGGCGCAGTACGCGTTCTGCGACGACGCGGAGGACCTTCCCGGCGCCGGTGAGTGCGTTCTGCTTCTGGCTCACGGTGATCGGGCAACCTCGATCAGCGCGAACGGCTACAACCCCCACCACTCGGATACAGCGCGCGAGCTGCTGCAAAAGGCTGCGCCGATCTTCGCGGCCGCGCTCAGCAAACCGTGACGTCACGACCCGCCGGACATGGGTAAGGCCACGCTCCCGATCGGGCGACGGCCGGCGAGGAACCTGGCTGCGGTGCTCACCCACGAGCACTGGGGAGCACCGGCGACCGGAACACCACCGGCGGGACGGGGTCGGCCGGTGCGAAACTCGCGGGATGTCGGGGTTTACGCGGGATCCGAAGTACTACGGCGACCGGCTGGTCTGTCAGGTACTCGAGTCGAAGTGGCGCCGGTACCACGACCGGTGCGGCTGCGACGACGGCTGGGTCAGTCACGTCGAACCGGCCGGGTTCACCATCGTGCGCACCGGCCGCGGCTTCGTCGCGCTGATCGGGCCGGGTCTGACCGAGGACGTCGACGAGGCCCGGTTGACGACGAACGCACTGTGGGAGGCCGTCACCGGCGAACCCGGTACCCAGCACCGGCACGAGCAGGTCAAGGTCGTTGACCGCGGCGAGAAGGCCGAAGCCGAACGCAAGGCCAGCAACGAAAGGTTCTACGGCGCGAAGCGCCAGCGAGCCCAGGCCGCCGCTAAAGAGCCAGCCACCGATGCGCAGCTGCGCTACCTGTCTTCCCTGGTCAACCAGGTCAGCACAGAGGTCTTCGACGCCCAGTTCGCAATCGCGGTCAAGGGCACGGGAATCGTGCCGCGACGCCCGAGAGAAACGGCGCTGCAGGCCGTCTCCCCGCTGACCAAGGCCACCGCACGGACCCTCATCACCAACCCGGCCAACCGGCCTTGACCGCGCCTGCCCGGCGGCACCTGGCGGATGCTGGTGAGATGACGGACTTAGCGGACTCCCACAGCGCGGTCGGGGTGCTGCAGCGCACGACACTCGACCTGCGGAGCAACTTCGAGATCGCCTATCGAACCCTCGAGCGGGACGCAGCCTGGGTCGGCGACAACGTCGAGCAGGCCCTGCGGCTCGTGCGGGGGATCGGCTGGCTCATGACCGGCCTGGCCGACATTTTCGCCATCCGGTTCGCCGAGCGCGGCGGAGACGCCGACCCGAACGCCTTCTACGACCAGGCGCAGCAGGTCGTCGACGAGCTCGGCGACGAGCCGGTCGGGATCGAGACCGCCGGCGATCCGGAGTACTTCGCGCGGATGAAGCGGTGCGCGGCGAGCATCCTGGCCCGCTTCTGGCTCACCGGCTACCTGCTCGGCCCCATCCCGATCGACGCCTGGCCCAACGAGACGCTCGCCCGCCAACTGCTCACCACCATCGAGCACCACGCCGACGTGATCACCCTGCTCCACGACGTCGCGTCCGACGACGACCAGCCCTGACGGCGTCAGTCGGCGCTAAGCGCTGAGTTTGGTTCCGATGTTCCTCAAACACCGTGACTGCCTCGTCCAGGTGCGTGCGCCGAGCGGTCGGTGGCGGGGCGACAGCCGACGCGCTCGTGCTGGTGCCGACCGGTTACGACGAAGCCGCTCAAGTGGCTCTACCGGGCGCGCTGGGGTGCGCGGCGGGCCAGCCAGCGGCGGCGTAATGCGGCGATGCTGAGCAACACGGGCAGCGCGCGCGCCGGACGTCCTGGCGCCACGCGGTCAGCAGCCGCCGCAGGCTGTCGTCCATAGGGTCCTCGGCACACACGCCACCCACGTCGCCGTCAGCGCCGTGCGCGTTACCGCACGTCACGGGCACGGGTGAGGTCCCTGCCGCATGAAGTCGCTGCCGCGCCACGCGGTGCGAAACGGGCGTTCTGGCGCGAAGTGCTGGTGCAGGCAACGCAGGGGATCGTCAATCCGGCGAGATCGGCGTGGCTGGTGCCGTCCGCGGCCTAGATCGGCAGGGTCTGGCCGTGGCAGCACCCGAGGAGCGGGAGGCGCGCGTCGCCGCGTTGGAAACCCAGGTCGCCGAGCCGAGGGTGCCCTCGTGCGCTGTCACGTCGTCGGGGGAGGTTCCGGTGTGGTGGAGCCCCCGTCGGCCAGTACGTGCACGGTCTCGCCGGTGCGCAGCGGGGCGTCGCTCGGGCCCTTGACGTGGGGGTGGATCCAGACGGGCCGGCGTTCGCTACCGCGACCGCTGGAGCTACGACCGCGTCGTGCGCTCCACCCACGGGGTCAGTTCGTATGGACCAAGACCGCTGATGACACCCTCGCCGCCTACTGCGGCCGAATCAACGACTCACAACACTGGTTCTGCGCGCGCAGTTCGCCGAAGCTAACGAGTACCTCGACGGGCTCGTTCCCGAGCTCGGCCTCGTGCGCCTCGATCTGGTCGGCGCGCCGATCACCTCCGACCCGATGGTGTGGTGCCGGGACCGCATACACTCGTCGAGCTCGGCCGGTCACGAGCTCATCGTGAGGATCCGAGGTGAGGCGCGCGCCGGATCAGCCACGAGCTGGCCGACGTTCTTCCTGTAATTGATCTCACGCGGAACCTCGTGAACTCGTTAATCTCCTCGATCAATCATTCGGACCCGGTCGATCTGTCTTGCGTTCCCAGAGTAGGTCAGTGGCCCCGGTTTGGGCATCATGAGCCCAGATTCGGTCTACCTTTGGGTTGTGGCGGAGCGCGGGAAACTCCGACATGTCGAAGACGTTTTTCTGACGTCGGGAAGGCCCGAATACAACATGCGCGTCACCTTCGGCATTTCGGGCGAAACCTTCCGATGCCTCTCGCCAGATAGTTCCGCGCATCGGGTCATTCTTCTCGATTTCCGCATTCGTGGCCTTTGGGTCGGTGTTGTTACGTCCAACCGGCATGCGGATCTTTGGATGATTTTCAGTCGCTGCTTCCAGGGTGGTTCCTCCATGCTTATTGGCCAGCTGTCCGGCTTGATCCATTACCGAATGCGAATAGGTACCATCTTCCTTGAAGAAACCGCCAGACCAGAACCATGATCTATTTGGCCCACCTGCCCCTAATTCATTCAACTTATGCGAATTCTTCGCATATTTGCTAAAATCAGCATACGAAAAATCGGTCTTTTCTTCTGGCTTGTTTCCGCCCGGGGTCCCGTCTGGCTTCTTCGCAGATGGCTCGAGTTTTGCGGCGTCGTCGCCACCACGAGGACGTTGGGGCGTTACGTCAGCACCTCCGCCAGCGCCACACGTGCCTTGCAGTCCGAGTGGGTCGGCTGCTATCAGAGGCTCGGGTACGTAGCGTACGGGGTTGGGGCCTGGTCGGAGCCCGAGGGGATCCTGGGTGAGATATCGCGAGACCGCCGGGTCATAGTATCGATACACGTTGTAATGCAGGCCACTCTCGTCGTCGCGATACTGCCCAGGGAATGCCAGAGGCATGGACACAGTCGTGCCGTCTGATGGTGGCCTTTCGCCCCAGAAGCTTGTGCGTAGCTTCAGGGCGAGAGTACCGTCTTCGTCCAGCAACTCGGTCGGTGTGCCAACGGGCGATGTGATGACGTTATAAAACTTGAACGGATGCGTATCGCTCTGCTCGACTTGGACCACGGGGCGCCCATCCGCTGGGTGGCGCTCCCAGGTGAGTACGCGGCAAAATCCGTCACTATGCAGCTCAATCTGCTCCGCTAGGTCTGCGCCGCTCCAAATGAACCAGGTCTCACTGGTCTTTGTGTACTGACCGTCCTGACTCCGCTTCCAGTGCTGCTTGAGAAACCGCCTGCCGAGCGCGTCGTAGACGTAGGTCCAACGGCTGCCGTCGGGCGCGTCCAGGGCGATCATGCGGTCTAGTGTGTCCCAGGTATAGCGCCATTCCTGAGCACCTGAGGGTCCAGCTCGCAGGCAACGCGTGACCCGGCCTTGTCGATCGTGGCTGTAGCGCGCTCCCGCCGTTTGCATCAAGGTGTTGTTCCTGTATATGCGCGGCCCTGTCGCCGACGGTGTCCTTTCTGACACAATGTTGCCAGCGGAGTTGTACGTGAAGAGTTCAGTAGTGTCTGGTCCACGTGCGTCACTGACACGGCCGGCGTTGTCGAATCCGAACCGCAGCGGGCCAGTCGTCGAGTCCTCGACCGCAGCGAGCCGGCCATCAGGGCGATAGGCATAGGTACGCCTGCCCACCCCGCTCACCACCTGCTCCTCAAGCTGGTCCTCTTCACCGAATCGTTGCCGTAAGAGGATCTCGCCGTTCAGAGCCCGACTGATTTCACGCCCAGCTTCATCGTGCTTGAAACTCACTGCATAGTTTGCGATTTGTATGGACGTCGGAGAACCAGCATAATCGTATTTCCACTCGCTTTCGAGCCCAGAAGGGGTGCGGCGGCGAACCCCTCTCTCCTCGTAGATCCAGTGCAGTCCGGCTCCGTTAACCGTTTCCTCGATGACGCGTCCTCGTTCGTCTCGAACGATCCGTAACACCGATTCACCGTACACAGCTTCGGTTAGTCGCCCCAACGGGTCATAGGAGTAACTGGTCACTCCGCTTTGCGTGCGCTGCTGGACAACGTTGCCGAGTAGGTCGTATAGGTACTCGGTGGCCTCGCCCAATCCGTTTGTCATCCGCAACAACTGCCCAGCAGGATCATATGTGTAAGTCAACGTGCGGCCGTCGAAGTCCGTCTCCTTGATCAAGCGGCCCGCGGGGTCGTATGCATAATGCCACGTCAGCTCTTGCGGATTGGTCACGGCGACTAACCGCAGCTCTTTATCGTAGCTGTAGGTCGTGCGTGCCCCCGCTGCATCGATGTCCGCCGTGACAAGTCCGAAGGGGCCGTGGGTTCGGAACGTCACTGCCCCTGCGGCGTCGTGGTGCTCGACCGCGCGGCCCTCTGCGTCGAATACCCATCGATCGAGGTGACCAGTGGGGCTGACCCGCGAGGTGCGCTGACCTTCGGGCGTCCACGCAAGCCGGACCGTTGCCCCGGAGGCTGTGTGCACGGTTCTCGGACGGCCAAACAGGTCTCGGTCTCCAGGGCGAACATTCGGCGTGGTGACGGGCTCATCGTCGAGCGGGCCGACTTTGCTACTCGAGGTGAACGGCAAGGAAACGCCTGGCAAGCCAGCGAAGCGATCTGCGGCCAGCTCAGACTTGATGACCGCGCTAGCCGTCAGGCCATCGCCGACCGTCTGCAGCACCACCTCACCCGCCAGGTCAGTTGAGATGCGCACGACGGAGCCGTCCGGCCGTGTCACTGCTGTAAGCGCGTTGTTGCCATCGTAGCTGTAGGAAGTCACACGTCCTAGTTCGTCGACCTGATAGCGCAACAGATCATCAGGGCCCCATGCGTACGAACGGGAGTTTCCAAGCGGGTCTGATTCTTCAACAAGCTGGCCGGCGGCATTCATCCGGTACGTCCACGTGTGGCCTAGCGCGTCTGTGTGCCGAGAACTCGCCCGTCCGGGCCGTATGCGAAGCGAGCGTTGTAGAAGCCCTCCGCTCCAACAGAGCGGACGCATCGGCCGACGGCGTCGTAGACGTAGCGAAACCATGTTCCAGTGCGGTCCTGCCAGCCGACGATTCGATGGTTGAAGTCATAGTCCAGTGTCATCGGCCGACCAGCAGAGTCGTTGATCTTGGTAAGCTGACCGAGGCGGTTGTAGCCAAAACCGACGGCTCCCACCTCATCACCTGTCGCCGGGTCCATCGCCGTCAGACTCAGAGCGTGTCTCGTTTGGATCTTTCCCGCTGGGCTGCAATGATCTTGTACCGTGATCGACTCGCTGTCGCAACGGCTGGTGCCCGATGACTTGTGGGCGTTGGTGGAACCGCTGGTCCCGCCGGCAAAGGAGCGTCCGCAGGGTGGTGGTCGTGCGCGGACTGATCCGCGGGCGGTGTTCACGGCGATCGTGTTCGTGTTGACCAGTGGTTGTGCGTGGCGGCACCTGCCGCCCTCGTTCGGGGTATCGGTGCCCACGGCGCACCGGACGTTCACCGAATGGACCGAGGCCGGGCTGTGGCGGCAGTTGCATCAGGCAGTGCTGGACGAACTGGGCGGCCGGGGTTTGATCGACTGGTCTCGCGCGGTCCTCGACGGAGCATCCGTCAGGGCCAAAAGGGGGGCGGTCTGACCGGTCCGAGCCCGGTCGACCGCGGCAAACCGGGCTCGAAGATCCACGTACTGTCCGACGGGGCCGGGCTGCCCCTGACCGTCGCGATCTCCGCGGCCAACACTCACGACAGCCACGCGCTCAGACCTCTGGTCAACGCGCTGCCGCCGATCCGATCGCGCCGCGGACCGCGGCGCCGGAAACCGGCCAAACTCCACGCCGACAAGGCCTACGACATCCGCGCCCTGCGCGCCTGGCTGCGCCAGCGCGGGATCGTCCCGCGCATCGCCCGCAAGGGCATCGAATCCGCCGAGAAACTCGGCAAACACCGGTGGGTGATCGAACGGTCCATCGCCTGGCTGACCGGCTACCGGCGACTGACCATCCGCTACGAACGCAAAGCCGGCCACTACCTCGCCTTCCTCACCCTCGCCGCCACCATCACCTGCCACAAGAAACTCGCCAAATGAGACAAGCTCTTACCACCACTCCCGGCGGGTCTTCTTCTTCAGCCTGATTCACGCGCAGAAGCTCGGCGTGGAGCCGGACCCGGAGCTGCTGTACCTGGCCGCGATGTTCCACGACACCGGCCTGCTGAAGCCCTTCTCCGAGGTCGAACAGCGTTTCGAGGTCGATGGCGCCGACCACGCCCGCAAGTTCTTGCTCGAGCGCGGTTTTTCGACCGCCGCTACCGACACGGTGTGGGCGGCGATCGCGCTGCACACGACGCCGGGCATTCCCAGTAAGATGGGCGCGGAAATCGCGACCACCAATCTTGGCGTGCTGACCGATGTTCTCGGCGTAGGTTTGGATTGGATCGACCAGGATCAGATCAAGGAGATCGTCGGCGTCCACCCGCGAGAAGACTTCAAGTCCGAGTTCCTGAAAGCCTACGTCGACGGGAACAAGGATCGCCCCGACACCACGCACGGCACCGTGAACGCCGATGTGCTCGAGCACTTCGTCCCAGGCTTCCGGCGGCCGACCACGGTCGAGCTCATGCTCGGCAACCCCTGGCCAAACTGAAGCGGCCACCGTCTTCAGCACGACCACCGCCCACCACGAGCACACTGGCGCTGCGGGGCGGGGCTTGCAGCACGAGGCCCACGACCGTGCGCGCCTGGTCGATCACGTCGGCCCGCCCGGCCGGCCAACGAGTGCGCCCGCTTCGCGGGGCCAGTCCGCGCCTACGGTGTATTCGGCCACGACGGGTAGCCGGATTCCTGGGGGAGCGGGGAAGAGCTTGGTTGAGGTGCGGTTTGCCTTGGACCCACTCCATATCGGAGGCCTTTGCCGCGGGCCACCCGGCGTCCCCACGGGCACGCAGAGTTGCGGCGAGTGAGCCAGATCGCGCCGATGTCGTCGAAGTGGTCGGTTTCCTGACCTTCGCCCTCGGCGGGCAATCTCGGTGTGGACCGCGGCGGAGGTACGCGACTCGGCGAACCGGACCCGCTCTTCGGCGAACGCCCGGCCGGTGCGTTGTGCGGGTTCGAACGATGCCTACGGCGGTCCGCGCGCACACGTGGTCGCACAAGGTGGCGTGCTCGGATTCGGACCGTCCGAGCTTTGCGCTGATCAGCAGCAGCTGGACCCGCTGGGTGTGGACGACGATCCGGTCCGCCCGGATTCCCCGCCGAATGGTACCGACGCGTACTGGTCAGGTGCGCAGCCGAGCACGCACGGCAGCTCCCCGGCCTTCGATGGCGTTGCGCGGCGTGTGCCGGTTCTCGCCGACCTGTCGAAACAGGGCGGCCGTCGATCGCCCCGCGCCGGCGGCCGTGGACACTCGTCGCTCCTGAGCTGGGCGCGTAGCCGTCATACTGACGTGGACGTAATGAGTGAGCGTGGTGGCTTCACTCATTCGTCTTCCACGTGCTGTGGCTTGACATTCCCGAGCGGCTCGACACCGTTCGAGCACTGCTCCGGCAGCTTCGGGGCGACGACCGAGTGTGGCTGACGTCCTCAGCGGAAATCGCAGACTGGCTCCGCAGCAAGCCGGACACCGCGCCGACGGTGTCGAGTCACGTCGATGTCGAACCCCTCTGGTGAGCAACGCGCCGGACACCGGCCTGGAGGGCACCCTCACCATCGCGGGGCCTGATGACCTCCGGGCCGCCCGCGCAGTCTCGCAGCGGTGGTCAATCTGAGCCGGGCGCCGGGGTCGGCGACGGCCAGCTGCCTGGCCTGTTCCGTCGAGCTTGTGCTCTCGGTTAGAACCTGGTGTGCCGGGCTGTTCGCTCCAATTCTGGCCCTTGAAAGGTGCCGGCGGCGTGGAGGCGCGCGGTAGAGCGCTGATGCGTGTCGACTGATGATCGCCCCTGCGCGCAGAAGGTCCGGCAGTCAAGAGCACCGGCGGCCATGCGCGGCGCGCGCACCCAGTATGGTCAGGACGATCTCGATGTAGCGGTCGACGAGTTCGGGGCGCCGGTCGTCGCTGATCTCGATGTGGAGGCGGACCGCCTGTCGGATTCGCTGGGTCGGGCTCAGGGTGCGAAGTCGGTCATGAACCGGGAGATGACGGCGTGCAGCACGTCCTGTTTGCTGGTGAAGTGGTGCTACATCGTCGAGGACGAGATGTCCACCGCGTCGGCGATGTCCCGGATGGACGTTGCCCCATGGCCCCGCTCGGAAAACAACCTGCTGGCCTCTTCGAGGATCTGCTCGTGCAGCACGGGTCCGTCGAGCGACTTCTTCCTGGCCATGTCACCGATGGTAACGGAACCTGGCCGCATGTCGATCGATTGATCGACATGCGGCCGAAAACCCTTGACTCCCCGGCTGTGATCGCCCTAACGTCCGTGTCGATCGAATGATCGACACGAATTCGGATGACAAGGTGGCATTGGATGGCGGAGGCCGGTTCGGCATGGTCGACGGTGCCATCGGCAGTCGACCGGGTGGTGGTCACGGGTGCCGCCGGGGGTCTGGGGCGTGAGCTCACGTCCGTACTGGAAAGCCTCGGCGTCGCCGTGGTCGGGATCGACCGGCCGGGCACGTCGAACGCTCCGGGGGTGCGGCTCGTCGAAGCCGACCTTACCGACGCCGAGGCCGCGCGGCACGCCGTCGAGCGGGCCGGTGAGCTGCTTGGCGGCATCGACGCCCTGGTCGGCGGCGCGGGGATCGTGGACACGATCCATCGGGCGAAGACCTTCCCGTTGGCGGCCTTCCGGGCCGATGTCGAGGCGAACCTGCTGGCGCAGTTCGTGGTCGCGCAGGCCGCGTACCCCGCGTTGAAGGCGGCGGGGAAATCGTCGCTCGTCTTCTTGTCCTCGGTCGCGGCGCAGGATGGTCTGCCGGGCCAGGCGTCCTACGCGGCGGCGAAGGCGGGTGTGCTCGGGCTGACCAGGACCCTGGCGGCCGAGTGGGCCACCGACGGGATCCGGGTGAACGCCGTCGCGCCCGGGTTGTTCGCCACCCCGAAGGTGCTGTCGATGCCGGACTCGGCGCGGGAGCGGCTGCTCGCCTCGGTTCCGCTGCAACGGGTCGCCACCCTGGGCGAGGTGGTCGGCTCGATCTTGTACCTGCTGTCCCCGGCCGCCGGTTACACGACCGGCCAGACCCTGCGCCTCGACGGAGGCGCCGGTCTCACCCTCGGCGGCTTCTACCGCTGATCCAGAGTCAGGAGTTGCGTATGTACTACATCGGCGTAGACATCGGTGGCACCTTCACCGACTGCGTGCTCGTCGACCGGCACGGCAACCACCGCGCGGCGAAGGTTTTGTCCACAAAGGATGATCCCGTGTCCGGGGTGATGACCGGTCTCAGGCGGCTTGCGGAGGCCGATGGGCTCGACCTGACCACTTTGCTGGCGCGAACCACCCGGTTCGGCCACGGCACGACGATCGGCACCAACGCCGTCCTCGAGCGGGCGGGTGCCCGGGTGGGCCTGGTCGCGACCGCGGGTCACGGCGATGCCCTGTCGATGATGCGCGGGTCGGGCCGGGTAGCCGGCCGCTCCATCGAGGACGTTTTCGCGGTCCACGGCAGCCGGCTTCCGCAGCCGATCACGGTGCCTGGAGCGGTTCAGGAGGTGCACGAGCGGATCGACGCCTCCGGCACGGTCGTGGTCGACCTCGACACGGAGCAGGCGGTCGAGGACATCACGCGGATGATCGCCGCGCACCGGCTGGACTCGATCGCGATCTCGCTGCTGTGGTCGTTCGCCAACGCCAAGCACGAGACGGCGTTGGTCGAGGCACTGGCCGCCGCTGCGCCCGATGTGTTCGTGTCCAGTTCGGCGGCAGTGTCACCGCGGCTCGGCGAGTACGAGCGCACCGTCGCGACGGTGATGAACGGCTACGTCGGCCCGGCGTGCTCTCGCTACCTCACCCGGCTCGCCGCCAGTCTCAGCGACACCGGGCTCACCGAACCGCTGCTGGTGATGCAGTCCAACGGCGGTGTCCTGCCGGCGGAGGCGGCCGTGGCGACGTCGCTGGGCACCATCGACTCCGGCCCGGCCGGCGGCTTGACCGGAGTCGCGACGCTCGCTCAGGCGTACGGCCACGACCGCGTCGTGGCCACCGACATGGGTGGCACGTCGTTCGACATCGGCCTGGTGATCGACGGCAAACCGGTGATGGCGGAGGACAACGTTATCGACCAGTACACCTACCGGCTGCCGCACCTGGCGGTGAAGACCATTGCCTGCGGCGGAGGAACTCTCGCCCGGTTCGACGAGGCGACGGGTGGTCTGCGCGTGGGGCCGCAGAGCGCGGGCTCCGAGCCCGGGCCGGCCAGCTACGGCCGCGGTGGCACCGAGCCCACGGTCACCGACGCCGATGTCGTGCTCGGATTCCTGCGGCCGGCGGCTTTCCTGGACGGCCGGATGCCGCTGGATCGCGACGCGGCTGTCAGCGCGGTCGGGCGGCTCGCCGAGCAGCTCGGGATGTCGCTGGAGGAGACCGCCGCCGGGATCCTGGAGATCAACAACATGCGTGCCGCGACGGTGATCCGGCAGCAGACGCTCGAACGTGGGCACGATCCGCGCGACTACGTGCTCTACGCCTACGGTGGCGCAGGCCCGGTGCACGCCTTCGGCTACGCGGCCGAGTCCGGTGTGCGCGAGGTGATCGTCCCGCTGGGCAACGGCGCGTCGACGTTGTCGGCCTACGGGATCGCCTCCGGCGACGTGGTGCTGTACAAGGAGCTCGAACGTGGCCTGCTCGCGCCGTTCGAGGGGGAGCAGGCCGCTGCTCTCGCCGCCGGCGTCGCGGAGGTGGAAGCCGCTGCCCGTGCCGAGCTGGCCGCGGCCGGGTTCGGCGCCGACGTGGTCGTCGAGATCGACGCCCTGATGCGTTTCCGGGAGCAGCTGATGCACAGCCTGGAGATTCCGGTGGTGCTGCCCGCGGACGGCAAGCGGCTGCTGGCCGACTTCGACGCCGAGTACGTCCGTCGCTACGGCTCCGGCGGGACCGCGATGTTCCAGACGGTCGAGGTGTTCGCGTTCCGGGCCCGGGCGTCCGTCGCGGCGGGCATCCCGATTCCCGCGCCGCACAGCGAGCCGGCCGTGCCCGTGGAACAGACCGAGGTCTACTGGCCCGGCAGCGGCTGGACCCCGACCGCCGTGCACCGCGGTGGCGTGACCGGGACGGTCTCGGGCCCGGCGCTCGTCGAACTCGCGCACACGACCATCGCCGTGCCGCCTGGCGCGTCGCTGTCCACCGGCTCCCGCAACGAACTTCGCCTGCAGCTTCCCACCTCGAAGGAGTCCTGATGACCACCTCTCCCGAAGCCGCGGGTGTCGTCTGGGACGGGGTCGCGCGCGGGTACATCCCGAGCGAGCCACTGGCCGTGCCTTCGAGCGTCCGGCTGCACGCCGGCGTGTCCGCCGCGGTCGACCCGGTGACGTTCGAGGTCGTGCGCTATTCACTGATGAACATCAACCTCGAGCACGGCCAGACTCTGCAGCGGCTGTGCGTCTCGCCGGTCACCATGATCACGCGGGACTTCCAGCCCTCGATCCTGACCCAGGACGGCGATGTCGTCTTCCTCGGGCCGTATCTGCAGTACTTCTCCAACTCCCAATCGCTGACCATCAAGTGGATCCTGGAGAACCGGGCCGAGGACCCCGGCATCGCGCCGGGGGACATGTACGTCTCCAACGACCCGTTCGTCGGGTCGCCGCACCAGCCCGACGCCGTGGTGGCCGCCCCGGTCTTCGTGGGCGACGAGATCTTCTGCTGGGTCTCCAACGTGCTGCACCACAGTGATGTCGGCGGCTCCGTGATGGGCAGCTTCTGCGTCGACGCGACCGACATTTTCCTCGACCCGCCGGCATTCCCGCCGTTCAAGCTCGTGGACCAGGGGAAGATCCGGCCGGATCTGGAGCAGATGTTCCTGCGCCAGTCGCGGGTGCCGACCAACGTGCACATGGACCTGCGTGCGGCGATCTCGGCCAACCTCGTCGCCGTCGACAAGATCACGAAGCTGCTGGATCGCTACGGCGCGGACACCGTGAAGTCGGTGATGAACCGCGTGCTGGATGCGGGCGAGCGGACCGTCGCCGAGCGGCTGGCGAAGATCCCCGACGGCACCTGGTCGCACCGTATGTACGCCGAGGCCGCGCACACCGGTGACAACGCCACGTACGTGTACCAGACGACGGTGCGCAAGGAGGGTGAGCACCTCTATGTCGACAACCGCGGCACCGACCCGCAGACCGGTTCGATCAACGTCGCCTACGCGGGTTTCGCCGGTGCCTTCCTGGCCGCACTGACGGCTTCGCTGACCTCGGATCTCGCCGGCGCCTACGGCGGGGTCTACCGGCGGGTGCATTTCGAGCCGGTGCCCGGAACGCTGTCCTGCGCGGATTTCCCGGCCGCGGTGAGCCCGGCGGGGATGTACACGATGGAGACGCTGATCAGCCTGGCCAGTACCGTGATCGGCAAGATGCTGGCGTGCGCCGAGCCGGAGATCGCCGAGCTCGCGATCGGGCCGGCCCACCCCGCGTTCTACGCGATGATCTCCGGTGGCGTCACGGCCGAGGGAAATCCGTTCATCGGCACCAACGCCAACAACATGATCGGTTCGCTGGCGGCGTCTCCCGCGGGCGACGGCGTGGATTTCGGCGGTCACTTCTGGATCCCCGAGGGCACGGCGAGCAACGTGGAAGAGCTCGAACTGCTGTGGCCGATGCTCTACCTCTACCGGCGGGCACTTCCGGGCGGCGCCGATGGTGCCGGGAAGTTCCGCGGTGGGCGCGGGTTCGTCGAAGCCGCCATCCCATGGGGGGTGCCCGGTCTCGCTGCGGCGGTCTACATCGACGAGTCGTTCCCCAAGGTGGTCGGTGCGTTCGGCGCGAACCCGGGGTCGGTCGGGCATTTCCGGCTCAAGCACGGATCGGACGTGCGCAAGTCGTTCGAGGCCGGGGCGATCCCGCAGGACTTCGACGCCATCGGGGGAGCCGAGGCGGCCGTCGAGGCGAAGGGCCCGGCGCTGATGATCGCCGACGACGGGGTGTGGGAGTGGACCGGGGCCAACGCGACCGGCTTCGGTGATCCGCTGGCCCGCGAGGCCGCCTCGGTCGCCTCGGACGTGGCCTCGGGCGCCCTGCCCGCCGATGCTGCGGACCGGGTCTACGGCGTGGTGCTGAGCGCGGGCGGTGAGGCTGACGTGGCGGCGACGACCGCGCGGCGGGGTCAACTGCTGCGGGAGCGCCTCGCCGAGGCGACCGTGCCCGACGGCGTGCGCACCGTCCCCGAATCGGCCGAGCTGCACCTGCTCGGCGGTGAGCTCGCGCTGGTCGAGCACGAAGGGGCGTGGCACTTCGTCACCGTGTCGGGACGGGCCCTCCTCGGGCCGGTGACCGCCAACTACAAGGACGGCGCCGCGGTTCTCGAGCGTCCGGTGCGGGATCTGGGTCCGGAGTTCTCGACCCACGAGGCGCGCGCCGGTTACGAGGTGCGGTACCGGGAGTACCTGTGCCCGGTGACCGGGCGCCGGATCGAAACCGAGATCCTCCGCGTGGGCGACGAGCCCCTTCGCGACATGCTCCTGCACGAGCGAGCGTGATGACGGCGGACACTCTGGCGGCCCGGTTCGTCGAGGTCGCCGGTGCCCACGCGGCCCGGGAGGCACTGGTCGACGGCACCGTGCGGATCACCCACCAGCAGGCGCTGCGGCGCTCCACCGCGGTCGCGGTTCGCCTCCTGGCCCGGGGGGTCGCGGCGGGTGATCGGGTGGCGATCCTGCTGCCCAACGGCTGGCAGTTCGCGATCGGGTACTGCGGCGCACAACTGGCGGGCGCGATCGTGGTGCTCGTGAACACCCGGTTGACCGAGCCGGAGCTCGAGCACATTCTGACCGACAGCGGGGCCACGGTGATCATCACTGACGCGGCGCTGGGCGCCCGGGTGCCGGCGGCGCTCGCCGACCGGATCGTCGCCGCGGACCTGCTCACGGCAGAGCCGCGCGTGGCCGAGGACGCCGACCCAGCCACCCTGCCCGGGCACACCCGGGCTCCGCACGACGTCGCCCACCTGCTGTACACCTCCGGGACGACGGGCCGGCCCAAGGGGGCCATGCATACGCACGCGAATCTGCTGTTCAACACGCGCACCGTCCGGGAACGGCTCGGTGCGGCGGCGGACGAGCGGACGCTGATCGCGGCGCCGATGTTCCACGCGACGGCGACCGTCTCGCAGTTCATCGGCTTCTTCACCGCCGGCGCGTGCTGTGTGTTCACCCCCGCGTTCAAGGCCGAGACCGCAGTGGCGCTGATGACCCGTGAGCGAGTCACGTTCTTCGCGGGAGTGGCCGCGATGCTCAAGCTCATCCTGCTCAAGGCAGCGGACAGCGCCGCGGATCTGTCCGCACTGAGGTTGTTCGTCCTGGGCGGTTCGGCAGTGCCCGAGGGGTTTCCCGCGGAGGTCGCACGGCGGCTTCCCGGGCTCACCCTCGGCAACGTGTGGGGTCTTACCGAAGGAACCTCGATCGTCACCTACACCGAGGGGGAGGAGTACCTCGCCCACACCGGCACGGCGGGCAAGCCGGTCACGGGGGTCGAGGTCGCCATCGCGCTCGACGGCGGACGGCCCCGGGACGTGCGCGACACGGTCGGCGAACTGTGTGTGCGGGGGCCGGTGGTCGCCGGCGGCTACTGGAACGCCCGTGAGGCCACCGCGGCGACGTTCGTGGACGGCTGGCTGCACACCGGCGACGTGGGCTGCGTCGACGCCGACGGGTTCGTTCGTGTCCTCGACCGGTTGAAGGACATGATCATCCGCGGTGGTGAGAACATCTACAGCCTCGAGGTGGAGAACGTCCTCGCCACCCACCCCGACGTGGCTGAGGTGGCCGTCGTCGGAGTGCCGGACCCGATCTTCGACGAACGGGTGCGGGCAGTCGTAGTGCCCCGGCCGGGGCGCACCCCGAGCGTGGAGTCGTTGCGCACCCACGCCGCTGGTTCACTGGCCGACTACAAGGTCCCCGCGGAAATCCACTTCGTGGAGGAACTACCCCGCAACCCGTCCGGAAAAGTCCTGAAACGTCGCCTCGTCGCCGACGCGGTCCCTTCGGCGAAGGAGTTCGATGACGTCCGCGGCTGACATTTCCTCGGCCGAGGTCGAGGTGCCGGCCGTCAACGAGGTCGACGTCGTGATCGTCGGTGCCGGCTTCAGCGGCCTCGGCGTGGCGGCGCTGCTCGACAAGGCCGGCATCCGTTCCTTCCGGATCCTCGAGGAAGCCGACGACCTCGGCGGAACCTGGCGCGACAACACCTATCCCGGCTGCGGTTGCGACATCCCCTCCCCGCTCTACTCCTACTCGTTCGACCAGAAACCCGACTGGACCCGGCTTTTCGCCCGGCAATCGGAGATTCTGGAGTACCTGCGTGCGGTCGCCCGGCGCCGTGGCCTGATTGACCACACCAGGTTCGGGCAGCGGGTGGAGCGGGCTCGGTGGAGCGAGGCGGACGCCCACTGGGAGATCGTGACCTCCACCGGCGACAGCTACCGCGCGCGATTCCTGATCTGCGCGGTGGGGCCCCTGCACCATCCGGCCTACCCGGACTTGCCCGGGGTGGAGACCTTCCCGGGACCCGTGTTCCACTCGGCGAACTGGCGACACGACGTCGACCTGACCGGCAAGCGGGTCGCGGTCGTCGGGACGGGCGCCAGCGCGATCCAGTTCGTCCCCGCGATCGTCGATCAGGTCGCGTCCCTGACCGTGTTCCAGCGAACCCCGCCGTGGATCGTCCCCAAATCCGACCGGCCCTTCGACGAGCGGCACCGCCGGCTGGCACGATGGCTGCCGCCGTACCGGTGGTGGGTGCGGGAGCGGCTGTTCTGGATCCACGAGAACCGCGCCGCGGGCTTCGTCAGCGACCCGGCCAAGATGGAGCAGACCGCCGCGCTGGCCCGCCGGCTCATCAAGAAGCAGGTGCTGGACCCGGAACTGCGCGAGATCGTCACGCCGGACTACACCATCGGCTGCAAACGACTGCTGATCTCGAGCGAGTGGTACCCCGCGTTGTCGAAGCCGCACGTCACCGTGCGCCAGGGCGGGGTCGCCCACGTTCGAGCCGACACCGTCGTCGGTGCGGACGGTGCGGAGACCACCGCCGACGTCCTCATCTACGGCACCGGGTTCGACTCCCAGAACACCGTCCGCATCGACATCGCCGGCCGAGACGGGCGCACGCTCGCCGAGACCTGGAGCGAGGGAAACAAGGCCTATCTCGGCACCGTCGTCGCCGGGTTCCCGAACATGTTCCTCATGGTCGGTCCGAACACCGCCCTGGGCCACAACTCACAGGTGTTCATGATCGAGGCGCAGGCTCGCTACATCGTCGACAGCCTGCGCCGGCTCCGGCGGCGTGGAGCCGAGTGCCTGGAGGTCCGGCCCGAAGTGCAGGGCTCGTTCAACGACTGGCTCGACTCCCACATGGCCGGCACCGTGTGGCAGACCGGCGGCTGCCGCAGCTGGTATCAGGACCCCCGCTCCGGGCGCAACACGATCCTGTGGCCGGACACGACGATCGCGTTCTGGCGCCGCACCCGGCGGGCCCGGATGTCGGACTACCGGCTGTGGGCGCCGCGTTGATCCCGTGCCGCTTGCACGACGCGGTTGCGGTCGTGACCGCATGCGTGGCCGTCCTTTCGCCTACGCACGTTTCCGGACGGAGCCACCTCCGGACAGGCGTTCTTCGAGAAGAACCTGCCCGTGTCGCAAGCCCGACGGCCGGCGCGTGGCGATCGAGGGCCACTCCTGTTTCGCAGGGTCGGCGAAGTCTGGCACACGCGGCACGACGCCCTCAATGGCCAGGGGCTGCCGTGCGCTCCGCCGCACACCTCACCCACGCTGGCGAACTCCAGCCCCTCCGGCTGATAGCGCGGCATGGCTCCTGCAGACTTCCGTGGTGATCGATCCGATGCTGGAGGACCTGCAGAAGCTGCTGTCCCGGGCAGCGGAAGCGGCGGTGGTCGCGGAAGTCGTCCAGCGGCACTGCTCCGTCGAACACGTGGCCCTGGTGGCGTTCGACGGACCGAACGCCACCGTGCTTGCCGCTGCGGGTCCCGATCTTCTCTCGGCCGGGACGACGGCGCCGGCGACGGTCTCCACCCGGCTGGTCTGTGTAAGAACGGGCGCAACGTGGCGTTCGAGCGACTTGACCCAAGAGTCCGCTTTCGATCGCCCGATCGACCAGCTCGCGCTGGCGCTCGGGCTGCGGGCCGGAGCGGCGGTGCCCTTGACCGCCGACGGTGCAGTGGTCGGAGCGGTGCTGCTGAGCTCGACGGTGAAAGGTCGATCGTGGGAGTCGGACGCACAGCGACTCGATGCCGCCTCGGGCCTTCTGGCGCTCGCCCTACGCCTGGTACGCGAGCCTGGTGAGCGGCTCAAAGTCGTCCTGCTCCACGGAGACCGGGTCATCGCAAACGGGCTTGCCCGACTGGTCGAGCGGGGACTGCCGGCAGACGTGGAACTCGCTGCGGGCTGCTGGGATCCTCGGCTGCCAGACCTGTTCGAAAACGCCGACGCCGTAGTGGTCGATGCAGCTTTGGTCGACGCCACGGCTTCAGGGACACACGGGCGTACCGTCGTCGTGGTCGACCGGCTCGAGGATCGGCAGCCGGATTCACTCGTCGTCGAGCTCCGAGCTGCAGCCGACGCCCTCGTGCCCACCGTGGCCCGGGCCGTAGGACGCGCTGCCGCGACGTGGAACTTCACACAGGACATTCTCACGCCCCGCGAGCGCGAGCTGTTGGAGGCGCTGGTCAGCGGACGATCGTACCGACAGATCGCGGAGTCTCTCAGGCTGTCCGAGTCGACGGTGCGGGGGTATTCACGGACCCTCTATGCCAAGCTCGGCGTGCACTCTCGCGGCGAGGCGGTGCACAAAGCGGCGCAAGCCCGCCTGATCGGGACGTGAGGCTCCCACACACACAAATGTGGGCCCGACCTCGACAGCCTCCCCCCCATCGGTGTCTGCCTGGCTGAACGCGGGCGAGGCAAGCTGCCTTTGCTCGCTGGAGGGGAGCTCACCGATGAATCTCCTCACGCGGCCGTGCCCGGCCCCGGAGGTCCGCTTTGGCGCTCGGCTGATTCTCCCCGGCGACGAGCGGTTCGACGCCGCGCGTGCGAGTCGGCACGGAATGGCGGGTGGACCCGCAGCGATCGCCCGCTGCGGGTCCGCCGCCGACGTGGCACTGGCTGTTATGACGGGCCAAGAGGTTGCGCTTCCACAAAGCGTGTGCCACGTGAAGACCAGATAGGGGAGCAGCGATCGCGTCCGGCGGGCTCGTCGTCTGGCCGCGGGCGAGCTCGCTGACGCCTTCTGCCTGAGCGTCCCGTTCTACGTCGGTGTCGGCGCGCTCGCAAGGCTGCGCTGGAACAAGCTGCCCGAAACGGTTGCGCTGGCCGAGGATCGATTCGGCCGCGCTGTCGTGGTCGTCCGAGCGATGCTCGCCTGCGGATGTCGGCGCCAGCGACCGTGGCGGCGCAGCAGGCGGTCGCTACCGCGAGGGCCAAGGCCGCAGCGACGCGGGTCAGCGTCGTGATCAGGCCACTGTGGACATTGCTGGGCTACCGAGCACCACTCGCGCCGCTCGTCCTGGCGCTTGGACCTGGGGCGTGGTCAGCGGGGGCCGCCGACCAGAGTGTGTGTGCGAGAGAGCACCTTGGCCACGTGCGGCGAGTCCTCACCCGTGCGCACGGCGACGGCGAGTTGCACCTCGCGGGTGGTTCCTGCGAGCGGCCGGAATTGGGACCCCGTGACCTTCAGGTGCCGCACGGAGGCGGGCACCAGTGCGACACCGAGACCGCCCGCGACGAAGGACACCGGCGTGGCCGTCTCGCCGACCTCTTGCGCCACCGAGGGCACAAGCCCCGCCTGCTGACACACGTCGAACACCGTGTCGTACACCACCGACCGGTGCCGCGCCGGGTAACAGATGAACGGCTCGTCCCGCAGGTCCGCCAGCCGCACGGTTCGCCGCGCCGTGAGGGGGTGACTCGCGGGCAGCGCCGCGATGAGGGGTTCCCGGCGCAATACCCGTACCACCAGCCCCGACTCGCGCACTGGAGGACGCAGGAACCCGATGTCGAGGGTGCGGTGCGCTCCACCAGCGCCGACACCTGGTCCGGCGTCAGCGTCTCGCCCTTGAGGTCCAGATCGATGCCCGGGAAGTCACGGCGCAACACCCGCGCCAGGGAGGGCAGCAGCTCATAGGTGGCCGAGCCGGTGAACCCGATCGTCACCCGACCGACCTCACCCTTGGCGATGCGGCCGGCCTCGACACTGAGGTTCCCCCGCTTTCACGGAGAGCTCCAAGCCGTGGTCCGATAGGACCGGAAGGAGCGCGACAGTGGCAGCACCGAAGAAGTACCCCGACGAGCTGCGGGCCCGCGCGGTCCGGCTCTACCGCGAGTCTGATCCGAAGCCGGTGATCCGCAAGCTGGCTGAGCAACTCGGTGTGCATCACGAGGCGTTGCGGAACTGGATCCGCCAGGACGAAGCCGACCGCGGCGAGCGGGCCGACCGGCCGACCAGCGAGATGCTCGAGGAGAACAAGCAGCTGCGCAGGCGGGTCGCGGAGCTGGAGCGGATCAACGCCGTGCTGCGTGATGCGAGTGCGTATTTCGCCTCCGAGATCGGCCAGACCGGAGGTGATCCTGCGGTTCGTGCACGAACACCCGCAGCACCCGGTCGGTCTCGTCCTACGGGTCTTGGGCATCGCGTCCTCGACCTTCTACGGGTGGCTCAAGCAGGCGAAACAGCCCTCGGCCCGGCGGGCGGCCGACGACGGCCTGCTGGCCGAGATCGTCGAGATTCACACCTGCTCGGGCGGTACCTACGGTGCGCCGCGGGTGCACGCGATGCTGCGCCGCCGGGGCATCGCGGTGGGCCGCAAGCGGGTGGAGCGGTTGAGGCGCCAGGCCGGGTTGCAGGGCGCGTTCCTGCGCAAGAAGTGGCGGGTCGGCTCCACCCGGCAGGATCGGCGGGCCACGCCGGCGCCGGATCTGGTCAACCGGGACTTCACCGCGGTCGAGCCGAATCGGTTGTGGGTGGCCGACGCGACCCGGATTGTCACTGGTCAGGGGGTGTTTTGGCTCGCTGCGGTCCGGGATGCGTTCTCCAACCGGATCGTGGGCTGGAAGTGCTCGGATCGCTGCGACACCGAGCTGGTGCTCGGCGCGCTGGAGTATGCGGTGTGGTCACGGCAGGTCCGGGAGGGCCAGTTGGTCCACCATTCGGACAGAGGATCGACCTATACGGCGTTCCGGTTCTCGAATCGGTTGGCGGACAACGGGATCGCGCAGTCGATGGGAACGGTCGGCGACAGTTACGACAACGCGTTGATGGAGAACTTCTTCTCCACGCTCAAGACCGAGTTGGTCTATCGAACCAGTTGGCGGACAAGGGAAGAAGCCGAGAACGCCCTGTTCGCCTACATCGATGGGTGTACAACACCCAGCGGATACAGAAGAAGCTGGGCTGGCGCTCGCCCGCCGAGTACGAGGCCAGCTACCATCAACCCGTCCCCGCCGGAACCAGATAATTCGCTCTCCGGCCGAACGGGGGAACCTCACACCGGCAGCATCCACGAGGCCAGCACCGCGCGGGCCGCCGCGTTCATGAGCGCGTTTTCCATCCTCGATGGTGTTCGGATCGGCGTACTCGCCTTGTCAGTGCGCGGTCCATCCGCCGTCGATGGACAGCGAGGCGCCAGTGATGAACGAAGCCTGCGGGCCAATCAGGTACAGGACCAGTTCGGCGATCTCATCCGGTTCCATGAACCGCTTGATCGCGCACCGAAGAGATGTTGACGATGCGTCCCCAGCCCTGCTTGTACATATGCGGCAGCGCCCCGCGGATAAGCCGGAATGGTTTGTCATCCGTGACAAGTCTTTGGTACTCCTCGTGGCAGTGGACCGCTAGGCTCCGTTCATGGACGAGACTCCGGACATCAAGCCGCGCAGTCGCGACGTCACGGACGGCCTGGAGCGCACCGCCTCGCGCGGGATGCTGCGGGCCGTGGGCATGGGTGACGACGACTGGGTGAAGCCCCAGATCGGTGTCGCTTCTTCGTGGAACGAGATCACGCCGTGCAACCTGTCACTGGACCGGCTGGCGAAGGCAAGCAAGGACGGCGTGCACGCCGCGGGTGGCTACCCGCTGGAGTTCGGCACGATCTCGGTGTCCGATGGTATCTCGATGGGCCACGAGGGCATGCACTTCTCCCTGGTGTCGCGTGAGGTGATCGCGGACAGTGTGGAGACCGTGATGCAGGCTGAGCGGCTGGACGGCTCGGTGCTGCTGGCCGGCTGTGACAAGTCGCTGCCCGGAATGCTGATGGCGGCCGCCCGGCTCGACCTCGCCAGCGTGTTCCTCTATGCCGGTTCGATCCTGCCCGGCCGGGTCAGGCTGTCGGACGGCGGCGAGCGCGAAGTCACGATCATCGACGCGTTCGAGGCAGTCGGTGCCTGCGCCAGGGGCCTGATGAGCCGCGCGGACGTCGGACTGATCGAGCGCGCCATCTGCCCCGGCGAAGGCGCCTGTGGCGGGATGTACACGGCGAACACGATGGCCAGTGCGGCCGAGGCACTGGGTATGTCGCTGCCCGGCAGCGCGGCTCCGCCGGCGACGGACCGGCGGCGTGACGGGTTCGCGCGGCGGTCCGGTCAGGCGGTGGTCGAGATGCTGCGCAAGGGGATCACCGCTCGGCAGATCATGACCCGAAAGGCGTTCGAGAACGCGATTGCCGTGGTGATGGCGTTCGGCGGTTCCACCAACGCGGTGCTGCACCTGCTCGCCATCGCGCACGAGGCGGAGGTACCGCTCAGCCTGGACGACTTCACGCGGATCGGTGCGCGGGTGCCGCACCTGGCCGACGTGAAACCGTTCGGACGGCATGTGATGACCGACGTCGACCGCATCGGCGGCGTGCCCGTGGTGATGAAAGCGTTGCTGGAAGCGGATCTTCTGCACGGCGATTGCCTGACCGTGACCGGGTGCACGGTCGCCGAGAACCTGGCCGAGGTCGCGCCGCCGGACCCGGACGGCACGGTGCTGCGCGCGATGGCCTCGCCGATCCACCCGACCGGCGGAATCACGATCCTGCGTGGTTCCCTGGCGCCGGACGGCGCGGTCGTGAAGTCCGCCGGTTTCGACTCGGACGTGTTCACCGGCACCGCCCGGGTGTTCGATCGCGAACGCGCCGCGATGGACGCGCTGGAGGACGGCACGATCATCGCGGGCGACGTCGTCGTGATCCGCTATGAGGGCCCCAAGGGCGGGCCGGGGATGCGGGAGATGCTCGCCATCACCGCGGCGATCAAGGGCGCGGGGCTCGGCAAGGACGTCCTGCTGCTCACCGACGGCCGTTTCTCCGGTGGCACGACTGGCTTGTGCGTCGGCCATGTCGCCCCGGAGGCAGCCGACGGCGGGCCGATCGCCTTCGTCCGCGATGGCGATCCCGTCACCCTCGACGTCGCGACCGGCATGCTGGACCTCGGCGTGGATGCCGCCGAGCTGGCGGCCCGCCGCGCGGGCTGGACGCCACTGCCCGCCCGCTACACTCGCGGCGTGCTGGCCAAGTACTCCAGGCTCGTCGGCTCGGCCTCCCAGGGCGCTGTCTGCGGGTAACTCAGTCAGGACTGCGCCCGGCGATCCGGCCGGGCGCAGCGGTCATGCTCCGACTTCCTTCATCACCCGCTGGATGTCGGCGCCCAGCACGGCGCGATCTCGCTGTCGGAGAGACGGTCTCGGACCAGCTCCCGACCGATGTCGCCGAAGTTCTCCGTGGGGTTCTCCACTCCGTCCACATAGGGCACCTTGCCAGCCGTGCGCCGTCATCTTCGGCACCACGTCCACCTCGGCGCCGAGGCTGCGCAGCTTGGCCAGGGTGATCTCGTCGATGCGCGGGTCGGTGACGATGTGCACGGGGTGCCCGAGGGAGGTACCGACGAGGAGGACCCCGAGCGCCATCGTCCCGGACGAGCTCTCCACGATGTGCGCGCCATCGGCGAGCATCCCGGTCCGCTTGGCTTCGAGGATGATCTTCCGCGCGACGCGATCCTTCATCCCGAACGGGTTCTGCAGCTCCAGTTTCGCGTAGACCTCGACCCCGGGGGCCGTCGGCAGGTCCAACCGGACCCAGGGGGTGTGCCCAATGGCGTCGATCATGCCGGAGAAAAGCATCGGCTTCTTTCCTCTGCTCGCTTGAGGGGCGTTGTGGTGGGGGCATTTCCCAGGGTCGGCATCAGGACGCGGTCACGAGATCAGCGAGCCGCCTCAGCGCGCCGCCGACCCTGGCGAGGTGGGCTTCGCGGCGAGCGGTGAGCCGTTCGCTCACGGCTTCCTGCTCGAGGAGAAAACGGCCTTCACCGCGTCGCTCGCCGTGGAGCCAGGGGTGATCTTCTCGTGCAGAGCGGCATCCACGTCGAAGACTCCGGCCAGGGTCCGGGCACGGATCGGTGACCGGCCACCCCGTTCGGCAGCGACCTTGGCCTGGGCCGCGGGATCGATGTCGGCGGGCGCGAGGCCGCGGTCGAGTGCGTCCACAATGTACCTACCGGCGACCACCTGGGCTTCCCGCCAGGGGATGGCGTCGCGCAGGCAGAGCCGGTTGGCGAGGGTGAAGCCGCCCATGAACTCCCGGGCGCAGGCCGCGCGCATCGGCTCCGCCCGGAACTGGAGGTTCTCGACCACGAACGTGAGCAGCCGCAGCATCGTCGACGCCGTCGCCAGTGCCGTGGCCACGTGCCGGTCGGCCTCCTCGGACACTTCCACCATGTTGGCGAACGGGGTGGCGGGTTGCGCCAGCAGCACGTCGAAGCGGTAGCCGCTCAGGTGGGCGGTCATCCCACGGATCCGTTCCAGCACCGGGTAGTTCTTCTTCTGCGGCATCGCCGAGGAGATGCCGGAGAGCTCGTCCGGCAGCTCGATGAAGCCGTATTCCTGCCCACCCCACGTCATCAGGTCGGTGACGAACCGGCTCAGCGCGCTCCCGGTCAGCGACAGCTCCGCGGTGACCTCCGCCGCCCAGCCGCGGCCGGCCACGGCGGACAGCGCGTGCGCGCACGGCCGCTGGAAACCGAGCAGTGCCGCCATTCGCGGCAGGTCCCAGGCGAGCTCCTGCCCCGACATGGCGCCGGCGCCGAGCGGGCACCCGTCGATACCGTCGTAGGTGCTCCCGCACTGTGCAGGAGCTGCTGGGAGGCAGCGGTGAGGTAGAAGCCGGGCGTGATGAGCTGAGCGGCCTGCAGGTGGGGGTAGCCGGGCATCGGCAGGTCCGTCGTGCGGGCTGCCAGGCTTCGGACGGCGGCTTCCGTGGCCAGCAGAAGCCCACGATCTCCAGGACCTGGTCGCGGGCGAACATCACCTGGGCGGTCGCCTGCAGTCGTTGCGGTTGCGGTTCACGTGCCAGGCGGTGACGGGGGCGGGCAGCGCGGCTCCGACGTGCCGTTCGAGGGCGAACGCGATGTCGGAGAAATTCTCCTCCGGCTCGGGTGCCACGGCGTCGGCGGTGACCGTGGGCGGCGCCGCGCCCAGCGCGCGACGCTCGTCGTCGGAGATCAGTCCCATTCGGGCGTACTCCAGCACCAGCACTTGCTCGATGGCGACGTAGCCGGGCAGCAGGTTCGCCACCTCGTACCGGAACTGCGGTTCGAGGACCTCCCGGTGGAGGATCTCGTTCGGACCTGCCGCGAGCCTGCCGGTCAGCGCCGGGCCTGTCGGATCCGGTTCCCGATCGGACAGGTGCGTCCCTTCCTAGTCCGGTGCCGCGTCAGTCCTACCGGGCCATCGCCTGCCGCAGGCTCAGCGGTCGCATGTCGACCCAGGTGCGGTCGATGTAGCCGAGGCACGCGTCCTTCTCGCCCGCCTCGCTCACGGACCGCCAGCCGGCCGGCACCTCGCGGCCCGCGGGCCAGATGGAGTACTGCTCCTCGTCGTTGACGACGACGTACCACTGCTGCGTTCGGCGTGCTGCTCGCGCTGCGGGGTGTCGGCGCGATCGTGGATCCGCAGGACGCGCACGGCGTTCGGGTTGTAGCCCTCGGCTCGGCCCGGCGGCGGAAGGTGCGCGGCAGCGGCTGCTCGTCGGCGGCGGTGACGCCGGGCTGGATGATCAGCAGCCACGTCGCGCGCACGCCATGACCCCAGGCGACGGTGGTGTTCTTGGTCTGTTCCCAGCCGACGTCGGTCGTGGTAGGCGGTGCAGTCGTTGCGGCTGCCCGGTTGCGGATTGCCGGTGGCGATCATGAATCTGGTCTCGGCGTGGCGTCGATGGCGACCTGCACGGTGGTGGGGTAGCGGTAGTTCTTCGACGGGGTGGTCAGCCGGTGATCGCGGGTCGGGGCCAGAGTGCCGTCGACGACCGCGACCGCATCGATCCGGCGTGTGCGGACCGGGGCCAGGCGCCAGCAGTGAGTCGATCGTGTCGCTTCCCCCGGTGCGCGGCGGAGTGCGATGCCCGAACAGCGGGCCGATCTGGCGCATGGTCAGGTTCGTCCGCCAATAGGTCGCGACCAGCAGAACCCGGTCTGCCAGGGGCAATGCCCACTGCCGGCCCGGCCGTCCGTCCGCGATCTCGTTTCCGCCCCGCTTGGCGACCAGCCGTATCGGCTTGCGGAGCTGAGCCGGTTCCCGCCCGGTGAACGGGGCAATCCACTCCGGCCGCGACGTTGTGATCACCTGCACCACACCGACCGGATCAACTACTGACCCAGCCAGCCCGACCCCGGGTTATGAGACATCCCTTAGAGCTTGTCTCATTTGGCGAGTTTCTTGTGGCAGGTGATGGTGGCGGCGAGGGTGAGGAAGCCGAGGTAGTGGCCGGCTTTGCGTTCGTAGCGGATGGTCAGTCGCCGGTAGCCGGTCAGCCAGGCGATGGACCGTTCGATCACCCACCGGTGTTTGCCGAGTTTCTCGGCGGATTCGATGCCCTTGCGGGCGATGCGCGGGACGATCCCGCGCTGGCGCAGCCAGGCGCGCAGGGCGCGGATGTCGTAGGCCTTGTCGGCGTGGAGTTTGGCCGGTTTCCGGCGCCGCGGTCCGCGGCGCGATCGGATCGGCGGCAGCGCGTTGACCAGAGGTCTGAGCGCGTGGCTGTCGTGAGTGTTGGCCGCGGAGATCGCGACGGTCAGGGGCAGCCCGGCCCCGTCGGACAGTACGTGGATCTTCGAGCCCGGTTTGCCGCGGTCGACCGGGCTCGGACCGGTCAGACCGCCCCCCTTTTGGCCCTGACGGATGCTCCGTCGAGGACCGCGCGAGACCAGTCGATCAAACCCCGGCCGCCCAGTTCGTCCAGCACTGCCTGATGCAACTGCCGCCACAGCCCGGCCTCGGTCCATTCGGTGAACGTCCGGTGCGCCGTGGGCACCGATACCCCGAACGAGGGCGGCAGGTGCCGCCACGCACAACCACTGGTCAACACGAACACGATCGCCGTGAACACCGCCCGCGGATCAGTCCGCGCACGACCACCACCCTGCGGACGCTCCTTTGCCGGCGGGACCAGCGGTTCCACCAACGCCCACAAGTCATCGGGCACCAGCCGTTGCGACAGCGAGTCGATCACGGTACAAGATCATTGCAGCCCAGCGGGAAAGATCCAAACGAGACACGCTCTTAGGCGAGCGTGACGCGGTCGGTGTAGTCCATGGCGTGGTCAGAGTGCCGGCTTGCCCGCTTGGTAGAGCCAGGCCTGGAAGAACGAGTCGAGGTTGCGGTGGGTCAGTTGCTCGACGAACTGGATGAATTGCCGCGTCGAGACGTTGCCGTATCGGTGAGCGGTCGGCCACTGCGTGAGCACTTCGAAGAAGGCGCGGTCGCCGATCTTCATGCGCAGCGCCTGCAGTGCCATCGCGCCGCGGTTGTAGACGAGGTCGTCGAAGATGTGATCGCGTCCGGGGTCGGCGACTTCGCCGCTCCAGTCCTTCTCGTCGGCGTAGGCCTGCGCGAAGGTCTGCTGCACGGGGACGTTGTTGAATTTCTCCTGGTACAGCCACTCCGAGTAGGTCGCGAAGCCCTCGTTGAGCCAGATGTCCGACCAGTGCACCGGAGTGAGGCTGTCGCCGAACCACTGGTGGCCGAGTTCGTGGGCGAGCAGGTCGCCGTCGACCTCGCTGGTCCTCTGGTCGTAGACCGGCCGGCTCTGCGTCTCGAGGGCGTAGTGGACGCCGACGTCGGCGAGGATGCCGCCGGTCGAGTCGAACGGGTACCGCCCGTACATCGAGGATTCCCATTGGATGACCTGCGCCGTGGTCTCGTTGAACACCTTGCCCTGACCGGGTTTGGTGTCGATCGACTTGCCGATCGCGGTGATGTTCGGCAGGCCGCCGGCCGCCACGCCGCGGGTGACGTCGTAGTTGCCGATCGCGAGCATGCTCAGCTCGCTGGCCATCGGCTGGGTCATGGTCCAGCGGAAGGTGGTCTGGTGATCGTGCGTGGTGGTGGGCCCGGGTTCGCCGTTGGCCAGCACCGTGAGTCCGGTGGGGACGGTGATGGTCTGGGTGTAGGTCGCCTTGTCGTCGGTGGTGTCGTTCACCGGGTAGTAGGTCGCCGCACCGATCGGCTGGTTGAGCGCGACCGCGCCGTCCTTGGTGGCGACCCAGCCGGAGACGCCCAGCGCGGGGTCGTCGATCTTCTGCGGGACGCCGGCGTAGCTCACCGAGACGACGAACGAGCTGCCCTTCCGTAGACCGTGCGGCGGGGTGATCACCAACTCCTGGGCACCGCTGCGGCTGTAGGTGGCGTTTCGGCCGTCCACCGAGAGGCTGCTGATGTTCAGCGGTCTCTGGAAGTCCAGGTCGAAGCGGGAGAGATCCTGTGTGGCCGTGGCGAGGATCGTCGTGGTCGCGTTGATTGCTTTGGTTTCGGGGTCGAACGCCAGCCGGATGTCGTAGTGACTGACGTCGTAGCCGCCGTTGCCCATGTCGGGGAAATACGGATCCCCGGCGCCTGGAGCACCAGGGGAGTACAGGGGTGCTCGTGCCGGCGCCGCATCCGCCGGCGGGCTCGTCGCGGCCAGCAGACCGGCGGCCAGTGCGCCGGAGATGGTCAACAAGCGGCCACGGCTACGGTTGGCGACTCGCATTGGTTTGGTCCTCCTCGGCAGTCATCGACGCTGAAGAGTAGGACCGATCCGACACGCGGATCAAGTCTGTTGCGGCGGCTTCGAACGGTCGGTTCGGGCGGTTCCCGGGCCGGTCGTGCTGCTGAGGTTGCCGGGGCGATCGCTTGAGGCTCTTCCGTCGGAGGTTGCGCGCAACATCCGGCGGAAGAGCAGGGCGGCCTGTCCGACCACCGTTGGTGAAGGGCCACCACCGCGAAACCCAGCAGCAGTGTGTGGATCGAACGCAACAGCGTTAAGAAGTGCTCGCACGCCGGTTGTCGAGCCCATCGGTGTGGAGCGCTTCCCCGGTCCGACTGGCCATCGACGACCCAGTGGACACCGTCTTGGCAAGGACGATGAAGTCTGACCAGGCCCCGGTTCGTCCGCGACAGAGTCAAGTTCGGGACCTGGCGGTACACGTTCGTCACTGAGACCCGCGAGGGCCTGCCGTGGTGGGTTACGCCCTTGTCCCGTGTGCGCTGATCGTATGAACCTGGCCGCGTGCCCGGATCAGTTCATGATCCCCGCGCGGAGTTGTCTGGCACGGTGGTGCAGGTGAGGACGGGGGCATCACCGAACGTGACGCGTTGCGCCGCGACCTGCAGGCACTGCGCGCGCGGCGTGAAGCCGACGAACAGCAAGCTCGCCAGCTGGGTCGGCTGCAGGCCGAGATCGCCCAGACCCGGCGCGATCGTGATGCGGAGATGTCGGTGGAGATGGACCGCGCCCGGCGCAAGATCGACCGCGCCGGCGTGGATGCCGACGAGCTCATGGTCGCGGTATCGCGGCTGCTGATCCGGGTCTAGGTCGCCGAGCTGGGGGAGGGCGATCCACGTCCGCGTGCACGCGGCGCAGCGCGTGTTCTACGACGACGTCCGGGCCGCGCTGGAGGCCTTCGTGACCGCGGTGAACAGTGAAGACGAGGAGGTCTTGTCGTGACCCGCGGAAAAAAGGCCCGGTCGCGCCACGCCCAGGCCGAGCGGTCCGTCGCCGCGGAGATCCAGCAGTTGCGCCAGGAGCTCGAACAAGAGACCCTGCAGGCTGCCGAGGCTCGGGCCGGCGCGGAACGTACGGCCGAGGCCCGCCGCCAACTGGCCGAGGAACGACGCGTCTCGCAGCCTCGTCTGGCGGCCTGCATCGCCGAGGCGACGCGGCGGGCCGAGGGCGCGATCACGCAGGCCACCCAGTGGCACCGCGACGAGTACGCGAAGTCTCACTTCGCCGCTGCCGAGACTGTCCTCGCGATCCGTTGGGGACTTCCGCTGATCACCGACCAGCTCCGCGACGACTCTTCTGGACGCAGGGTCCGCGCAAGCCGGTCGTCAACGCACGTATTGACTGAGGTGTAGGATGCCGCTAGAGTCGGCTAAATGGTGGGCGAAGGGGCCGATTTTCGGCATTCGGTGTGTCGGGTTTGCAATAAGGGCTGCCCGATTATCGCCGAGGTCGTAGACGGGCGGCTGGTCTCGATAGCGGGAGATCCTGATAACCCTCTGTTTGCGGGCTACACCTGCCTAAAGGGCCGGGCCATGCCCGAAATTATCAACGGCCCGAACCGCCTCTTGCGCTCACTCAAGCGTAATCCGGCCGGTCATTACGAGCCGATCCCCTTCGGGCGTGCCTTGGATGAGATCGCACGACGTCTGCAAGCGATCTGCGAGGAACACGGCCCGCGTTCGATCGCTACTTATTACGGCACGCAGATGCAGAACATCCCGGCTGGCCCACTCATGAAGGCTTTCGCCAACGCGCTCGGGACGCCGATGAACTTCGGTGCTTTGTCAGTCGACAAGCCTGGGCGGCCCATCGCCTGGGCGATGCTAGGCCGGTGGATGGCGCCACCGCAGGGCTTCTCCGACCCGCGGGTGATCATGATGCTGGGGATCAACCCGTTCGTGAACGGCAACGGCGGGCTTCCGAACGGCCATCCCGCGAACTGGCTGAACGAGCGGCTTCGATCCGGCACCGAATTGATCGTCATCGACCCTCGACGCTCGGACGTTGCGAAGCGCGCCACGCTCCACTTGCAGCCTCGGCCCGGGCACGATATCCCGATCGTGGCTGCAATGATCAAGGTGATTCTGCAGGAAGGGCTTTACGACAAGAGGTTCACAGACGAGGACGTGCGAAACGTTGACGAACTCGCCGCAGCCGTGCGTCCGTTCGACGTCGGGACTGTCGCCGCGCACGCTGGGATCTCGGCGCACGATCTCGTTCGGGCTGCCCGGATCTTCGGACACGCCGGCCGCGGCTACGCCGTCGCTGGGACGGGCCCGCACTTCGCCGGACATGGCACCCTGCTGGAGTACCTGACTCTTTGCCTGGACACAATCTGCGGCCACTGGCTCAAGGCGGGCGAAACTATCGATCACCTCGGCGTGCTCACCGCGGCCAAGATACCCCGTGCGCAGGCGGCTGATCCTGCGCCGGCCTACGGTTACGGGGAGCCATCGCGTCTCCGGGGGCTCGGGCTCACGTCCGCTGGCATGCCGAGTGCAACTCTCGCCGAGGAGATCCTGCTCGACGGGCCAGGTCGAGTCCGTGCTCTGTTGAGTTGCGGCGGCAATCCGGTAGCTGCGTTTCCCGACCAGTTGCAGACAATCGACGCGATGCGAAACCTCGACCTGCTCGTCCAGATCGATCCGTTCTTGTCTCAGACGGCCGTCTGGGCCGACTATGTGATCGCGCCACGGATGAGCCCTGAAATGGCTGGTCACACTCTCAAGATCGAAGGGTCGAGCAGCATCTACGCGACAGGCTATGGCTTCCCCGCGGACTACGCGCAGTACAGCGACCCGATCGTGGAGCCGCCGGCCGGCTCGGAGGTCGTCGAGGACTGGGAAGTCTTTTATGGCTTGGCGCGGCGCATGGGCCTCTCTCTGACCGTCACCACGGCAGGCGGGGAGAAGGTGGCGCTCGATATGCAGCGTACCCCGACGCCGGACGAACTGGTGACGACGCTGTCACAGGGCTCTCGGGTGACGCTCGAGGAGCTGAAACGTCACCCGCACGGCGCGTTCTTCCCCGCCGATCCACCCGTCGTCGTCGAGCCGAAGGAGCCCGGCTGGACGGGTCGGCTGGATGTCGGCAATCTCGATATGTTGCGTGACCTCGCCGCGCATGCGCCGACTTCCGATGAGCCGGCAGATACTACCTACCCCTTCCGGCTCATCAACCGCCGGCTGATGCACGTGGTGAACTCCTCGTACAACGCTCACTGCGCTGACGGGTATCCCCCCGTCAACTCGGCCTTCCTGAGCGCGAACGATTTTGCGGCGTTGGACCTGGCCAAAGGTGATGAGGTCGCGATCGAGTCTGCGCACGGAGTAATTCGCGCCATCGTGGACGTCGATCGCGACCTTCGTGAGGGGACTGTCTCGATGGCGTTCGGTTTCGGAGGGACGCCGCTGGACGACGCGCGCGTCCGCGAGATCGGAAGCAGCGTCGCTCGGCTGCTCAGCACGACTGACTTCTTCGATCCATATTCGGGGCAACCGCTCATGAGCAACGTCCCTATTCGAATTCGTGCTGTTGAGAAACACTCGAGTTAATTGGCGATTTCGCCGGATCTGGACGCATATATCGGAGAGCGGAAACACCTGTGTCATACGTCATTCTCCAGCATTGCTGCAACGACGCTGCGTGCGTTTCCGCATGCCCAGTTGACTGCATTCACCCGCGGCCAGACGACCCGTCCTACGCGACGACGGAAATGCTCTATATCGATCCTGAGATGTGCATCGACTGCGGATCCTGTCAGGTTGCGTGCCCGGTAGATGCAATCCGTCCGGACTTCGCCCTGACGCCTGGCGAACTCGTCTTCGCTGAGCTCAACGCGGCGTACCATGAGCGTCGGCCGCAAGTAGCAGAACCGGCTCCAATCGCTTCAGAACCACGGATCCCTGCGACGGCCACGACGCGAGAACTCCGAGTTGCCATCATCGGATCAGGACCAGCCGGCTGCTACGCGGCCGAGGAACTCCTCTCGCGTCGAGACGTGTCGGTGCGTGTCGACATGTTCGAACGTCTGATGACGCCGTGGGGCCTCGTTCGATTCGGCGTGGCACCCGATCATCTGGCGACGAAGAAGGTCGTGGACGGCTTCGAGCGGATGACTCAAGACCCGAGATTTCGGCTATGGCTCAATGTCGAGGTCGGGCGTGACGTCTCGCCCGAGCAACTGTCCGAGCACTACCACGCCGTCATCTACGCGATCGGGGCGATGGAACCTCGGACCATGGGCATCCCCGGCGAGGACCTACCGGGCAGCCACTCAGCCACCGAATTCGTCTCCTGGTACAACGGACATCCTGACTACGCCGACCGGGACTTCGACTTGTCGGCCGATCGTGCGGTCGTGATCGGCAACGGCAACGTTGCCATCGATATCGCACGTGTACTGCTTAACAGCCCGGCCCGCTTGGCCCGCACCGACATCGCTCGGCACGCAGTCGAACTACTGTCGACCAGCCGCATCCGCGAGGTCGTCATCGTCGGACGTCGCGGCCCGGCCGAGGCGGCCTTCACGAACGGCGAGTTGTTGGGGTTGCTCAGCGTGCCCGAACTTGACGTCGTCGTCGACCCCGCAGGGCTCGACAGCATCCAGTACACCAATCGTCACTTGGACTTCGCGTCCGCGCAGAAGGTAGCTCGCTTGTCCGAACTCACGGGACGCCCACCCGGTCATGAACGGCGGGTCGTGTTTCGCTTCTGTGCATCGCCCGAGGGACTGCTCGGCCAAGATAAGGTGAGTGGGATCCGTCTAGTGCGCAACACGCTGGTTGCCGATGGCTCAGGCGTCCGAACCGTCCCGACGGACGAGTTCGACCAGCTTGAATGTGGGCTGGTCATCCGATCGGTCGGCTTCCGAGGCAACCCACTTGGATCCGTTCCGTTCGACGCGCGCCGCGGAACGATCCCGAATCGTAGCGGACGAGTCATCGACTTCGAGTCCGGTAAGCGTGTGACGGGCACCTATGTGACGGGCTGGATCAAGCGCGGCCCGTCCGGCGTCATCGGCACGAATAAGTACTGCGCGAAGCAGACCGTGGCATGCCTCGTGGAGGACTTCCTCGCTGACGTCTTGATCGAGCCAAACGCCAAACTTTTGGAGACCCCGTTGGAATTGCCTGCTGCTTTCGACATTCGAGCGTGGAAAGCAATCGACGAGCACGAGCTCAACGAGGGCAAACGGACCGGCCGTGCTCGGGCCAAGCTGGTCCACCACGCCGCACTGCTAGCCGTCGCCCGCCAGTCGGTCAGTGAACAGCGTCCTGTGCCCGATGACGTCTAGTTGTATGAGGCCCTGACGTTGGTGACGCCGGTGTGGAGCCGGGTGACCGGTGGCTGGTCTCCGGCGGCGGTGTGTGGTCGATGGTAGCTCCTCTCTGTCAAGCCGCGGCTGGTGTTGCGGCCCGTTGGTCGGCTGTGAGGTAGCGATAGATGACAGAGGCAAGCCGCCGTTTGAGGCAGCGCATGGCTTCGCGGTGTCCTTTGCCGTCTGCGCGTTTGCGCTGGTAGTAGGTCCTTGCTGGGGCGTGGCAGCGGACCTGGCTGAGGGCGATGAGATGCACTGCGTGGTTGAGCTGCCGGTCTCCGCAGCGGGATAGTCGGTGGCGTCTGACATCGCCGGAGGACACCTCGATGGGCGCGGTGCCGCAGTAGGACGCGAAGTGGTTGGCGCTGGGAAACCGGTCGAGCGATCCGACACGACCGATGATGCGCGCGGTCAGGATGGGGCCGACTCCGGGTAACTGCAACAACGCTGGGTCGGTCTCGGCTACGGCGTCTGCCACTCGTTGATCTGCGGTGGCGATCTTCTTGTCGAGATGGCGGACTTCGGCGACCAAGTCGACCGCGAGGGTCCGTCGGGTGGCTCGTGCCCCACGGGCCCGGCGGATCCGGCCGAGCAGCGCAGCGGCGCGGTCGGCCGTCAACGATGCAGGTGCTCCACCGTCAAGCAAATGCGACAGGAGGACATGCAGCCGATTGATGACCTGGGTGCGGCGTCGGACGGGCTCATCTCGGTGTTCAGTGAGCAGCCGCAGGGTTTCGGCGTGGTCGTCCTGACGATGCTGTCGGTCGGCGCCGGTGAGCGCGGCGACCGCGACTGAGCGGGCGTCGACCTGGTCGGTCTTGCGGCCGTGCCCGGTGGCCAGTTGGCGCACCCGGCTGCTGAGTTTGGACGGCACGTCCAGGACGGCGATGTCGTCGTCGATCGATCGCTGGGTCAACGGCCGGCTCAGGCCGCTGCTGCCCTCGATCGCCCAGCGGATGCCCGGCCAACGTCGGGCCAGGCGATGTAGTTCACGGTAGCCGGCTCGGCTTGCCGGCACCCTGAGTTCTTCGAGCAGCTGGTGTCGGCTGTCGACCACTACTGCATACCAGCTGGTCTTGTGTGGGTCGATGCCGATGACGACGTCACGGTCCATGCCAACCAGATTTCCCTTCGCTGAAACGGAAAGAAGCGAGGAGGGCAGACTGACGTCCGGCGTTGCAGACCTCTCTTGAGCCACTCCGCGCAGCGGGATCGCGGCGGGCGCAAGCTACCATTGAGCCAACCTTCGACGGCAGGTTGTAGTCGAGCAAACCCGGCCACGATCCCTTGACCTCAGACTGCAGCACCGAGGCCCGGGCCCATGCCATCACGTCAGTTGTAATGCACGTTCCAGACGGTCAGGGCCGTGGGGCGATGGGCTTCGCTGGTCCAGACGTGGGCGTAGAGGAACTCTTCGGCCAGGATCCGGTTGTAGCGTTCGATCTTGCCGTTGTGACGCGGGGTGTAGGGCGTGATCCGTTGGTGTCGGGCGCCGCGTAGCACGGTGGCGAAGTCGTTCGCGCGGTGGCAGGCGCCGTTGTCGGTGACGAGGCGGTGGATGTGGGTGATGACGTGGCGGGCGAAGAACGCCCGGGGGCGGTGGGTGAACCCGATCGCGATTCGGGCGGTTTCGTCGGGCAGGGCTTCGGTGTCGGCCAGGCGTGAGTAGCCGTCGACGGCGGAGTGCAGATAGGTGTAGCGGGCGGCCCGCGACGTCAGCTCACGGTCGATGAGCAGCGGGCGGCTGAGCAGCGTCGAAGTAGCGGCGCGACAAGATCGTCCGTCACGCCGCTGCGGGGAACACCGCGCACGTGGCCGTACCGTGGGCGTAGAGCTTGCCGTCGACGCCCTCCACCCGACCCTCCGCGGTGGCCATCGTGCGTCCGATGTGGACGACGGTCCCCGTGGCGCGCAACAACCCGCTGCGGGCTGACACCGGCCGGACGAAGTTCACGTTCAGCTGCGCAGTGGTCGTCGCCACCCCCGCCGGCAGCCGCGCGATCACGGCGGATGCCGTGGCGGCGTCGAGCAGCGTGGCGAGAAACCCGCCGTTCACCGTGTTCATCGGGTTGTATAGGTGCTCACCCGCCATCCCTTCGAACACGGCTGCCTCCGCCGTCGCGTCGACGAGCGCGAACCCCAGCGTCCGGCAGATCGCCGCTTGGGGGCTCCGCCCGTCGACCATCGCCCTCAGGAAATCCAGCCCGGTCAAGGGCTCCGCGACGGTCATGCGACCAGCCTGAGGCCTGTCAGGGCCCGGCGAAAGGCCGGCGCGGACCGGTATCAGTGACCTTTCGGGCAGCCGACGGGCTTCGGCCGGGACGTCCGCGGCCGACCCGCACTGGGGCAGGTCCGCCTTCGGCGGCAACGCGGCGGCTGCTGCGGCTCGCGGTTGGGCAGGCGGCCGCACCGGGCTTCTCCGCTCCGCGCGTCGTCGCTTGATACGACGTGGCGGACGTTGGGGTGGTGTCGAGGGTCTTGCCCAGGTGTCGGTAGGTGGCGGGGCGGGTGACGCCGAACTCGGCGGCGATATGGGCGTCGGTTTAGCGGCGTTTGCCGTCATCGCCGAGTTCGTCGTAGATCTGCCGGGCCGGCCGCACCTGTCGACGGGACCCGAGCTTCAGTTTCTGCCTGCCGGCCGCTGGGCGGTGAACTCGCGACGGACGAGGTCATCGTGCACGGGCGGACCGGGGCGCCGGTGGCGGCCTCGTTTGCCGGCATGCACTGACCACAACAATGCCGACTCCCACACGCTGTCGTCAGGGGCCGTTAGCGGCATCTCCGCGATTTCGGTGAGCCCCATCACCTGCTTGGGATTGTAGCGTCGACGGTCTAGTCGGTGGTCTTGTCGTAGGCGGGTTGCCGGCGCGATAGTGGACGTGGCGATGAGGCTCGCCGCAACCGTGGAGCTTTTTCGCTGATGGCCTCTGTCCCGGACGGGAGGAGGCGCGCGTGAGCGAGGTCGAGTCCGGTTTGTCCGCGGGCCCGGTGTGCCTGCGCATCGTGGTCCTGGACGCCCAGGCCGGTCTCTGGTGCGAGGCCTGCGCAGAGCTATTGGCGACTGCGATCACCTATCTCGTAGAGGTGGGCGGCACCGCCCTCGCCAGGTGGTGTCCCGGCTCGTTTACCGCGGTACCTGCGACGGCGAATAGAGGATCGTCATGCAGTTGGTCGACGCGCCTACCGGACGCGCCGTGGTGATCGGGCGGCGCAGCGGCGGTGTCGTGCGCGTGCGCGCGGTCGTGTCCGGCCGTCCGGACTCGCTCGATACGGCTCGGGTTCTGCTGACCGGTGACCTCCTGCGGCGGGTGCTGGAGGAGCTGCACGGGATGCAGGTCTTCGTCACTCTGGCCGGTCTCGACCGAGCCGACCCGGACATGTCCGCAGCGCTTGCCCGCCAGCTCGGCAGGTTCTGGATCGCGGCGCCCACGCCGGACGACGCCGCGCCTGCCCGCGCACTGGAGATCTGCGTCACCGGTGCTGACGCCGCCGCGGTCACCCAGCACCAGGCCGCAGCTGTCCGGTTGTCGATCGGGCCGGTGCGTACGCCACATCACGACACGCCGGACGCCGGGGAGGATCTCGCGGTCCGGTTCGCCCTGATCGGCGTGCGCTATGACCGGCCGGTGTCGCTGACCGCCGCGACGCTGGAACACGCCCAGGCGACGATCCGGCGGTGGCGACGGCGGATCGCTCAATGGGGTGATCAGCCCTCGGCGCCGATGCCCCGCGATGTCGTCGCCGACTGCACGGCCGCGTTCGACGCCAACCTCGACATCGCGGGCGTGATCACGAGGCTCGTCGAGCTGGAAGACGACGACGTCGTGCCGCCTGGGGCGAAGTTCGAGACGTTTCTGCACGTCGACCGGGTCCTGGCGCTGGACTTGGCCAGCGGGCTCGGCGCAGCTGGGTAGGAAGCGGCCGACTGAGCCGGTATCCCGGGGGCCAGATGGTGGACTGGGTGCACCGGCACGCCCCCGACGACCTGGTACCGATCGCACACGCCGTGACGCTTGCCGGTGCTACTCCGGTGGTGTGGACAGCGGTGGGTGTCTCGGCCCTGGCTGCTGCGATCCGGTCTCGAAGCTGGGCATGCTCGCTGCGCGCGATCGGCGCGCTGACCGTCGCCACCGCGGGGCGCCGCGCCGGCGGAGCCGATCAACCGGCCGCGCCCGCCCGAGCGGCTCTGGCGCGCCGTGGTCAGGCCCGAGTTGGCCGTCTCAGCACACCACGTTGGCAACGCTGGGCGCAGGGCTCGCCACCAGCGCCCTGCTACCCAGATTGCGGCGGAGAGTGGCCTGGTCGGTGGCCGGCGTGGTCGGGCTCAGCCGCTTGGTACCGGGGGTGCCTTGGCCCAGCGACGTGCTCGCCGGTTGGGCGTTCGCCGCAGCCGTCCTGACGACTGCACACCGCACCAGCTTCGTCCCGGGTGGACAGCGGGGTCGCACTGGTCGGTGTTGAGCTCGGCACGCGTTCGTAGCGACGACCAACGTGTGCCTGGCTGGGTGCTGAAGTCGATCGCGATCCGATGCCGACGGCCGCGGTGCCGGCGTCGACGACTACACCGGAGCAGCCACAGGCGGGGGTGCGCTGCGCCGACAAGTCGAGCGGTTGCTAAGAGCTTGTCTCATTTGGCGAGTTTCTTGTGGCAGGTGATGGTGGCGGCGAGGGTGAGGAAGGCGAGGTAGTGGCCGGCTTTGCGTTCGTAGCGGATGGTCAGTCGCCGGTAGCCGGTCAGCCAGGCGATGGACCGTTCGATCACCCACCGGTGTTTGCCGAGTTTCTCGGCGGATTCGATGCCCTTGCGGGCGATGCGCGGGACGATCCCGCGCTGGCGCAGCCAGGCGCGCAGGGCGGGGATGTCGTAGGCCTTGTCGGAGTGGAGTTTGGCCGGTTTCCGGCGCCGCGGTCCGCGGCGCGATCGGATCGGCGGCAGCGCGTTGACCAGAGGTCTGAGCGCGTGGCTGTCGTGAGTGTTGGCCGCGGAGATCGCGACGGTCAGGGGCAGCCCGGCCCCGTCGGACAGTACGTGGATCTTCGAGCCCGGTTTGCCGCGGTCGACCGGGCTCGGACCGGTCAGACCGCCCCCCTTTTGGCCCTGACGGATGCTCCGTCGAGGACCGCGCGAGACCAGTCGATCAAACCCCGGCCGCCCAGTTCGTCCAGCACTGCCTGATGCAACTGCCGCCACAGCCCGGCCTCGGTCCATTCGGTGAACGTCCGGTGCGCCGTGGGCACCGATACCCCGAACGAGGGCGGCAGGTGCCGCCACGCACAACCACTGGTCAACACGAACACGATCGCCGTGAACACCGCCCGCGGATCAGTCCGCGCACGACCACCACCCTGCGGACGCTCCTTTGCCGGCGGGACCAGCGGTTCCACCAACGCCCACAAGTCATCGGGCACCAGCCGTTGCGACAGCGAGTCGATCACGGTACAAGATCATTGCAGCCCAGCGGGAAAGATCCAAACGAGACACGCTCTAAGCACCGCACTTTTCGGGTGCGACACGTCGGAGCGGTTAACGGTGGGGCGGTTGGCGGCGGCGGTCGAGAATCCACTCGAGCACGGCGGGCACGACGGTGGTCATGAGCGTGCCGGTGATGATCATGACCGGTGAACTCAGCTCCACGCCGGCCACCATGGCCAGCAGGCCGGTAGCCAGCAGCGTCAGCACGCTGGGCCCAGTGGACGCAACGGCGCTCGGGATCGGCCGGAATTCGGCGAAACTCTGTTCCAGCCGGGGACTCTCGCGCGTCAGCTGTCGCTCTATGTCATTCAGCGTTTTCTTCTCGTAGTCATCTATCCCCACGATGTGTGCCACCTCGAGTCGGGCACGTTGGATTACGTGAAACAACATGCGGGATTGTCGACGCTCCAGTTGTGTGCGGCGACGGCCCACCGACCAAACGCGACGATGATGCAACCACCATGAACGAGCAGCGGGTCGAGATCCCCAACAGCGGATCCGACTGCCGGCGAGCCGACCACACACACGGGTGAGGGCGAGCGAACTGTCGGCGTGGAAGCGACCAGGGCGCTGTCGTGAGCAGCTTTGACAACGATGCCCGCTGTGTTCCTCATAGTCAGTTGCAGCGGCGCCGGTGTGACCACCCGTTCTCGTGTGGTCCCGTCGACGCTGGCGGGTTGATCCGGGGGCATACCGGCACGCCCGGAGTGGAAGGTTCAGACGGGGCATCGACCGCACTCCTACCTGTGATCGCTGAGATCGTGAGCCAGGTAGGGACTGTTGGCGGCCGTAGCCGCGGTTTGGGTCCGGCGAGCCCCACCGCCGGGCGCGAAAGCACCCGAGAGCAGCTTACTGCGTGCATGCGCAACGACGTCGATTGTTCAACAGCCGCTGACGCCGCGACATCGCCTACGGGCCAGCTTGGCCACTCTCCGATGAGGGCGTGTGTCAACGCCCGCCCGCTCCCTTGACCCGCGGCGTTCACAGGCGATGTACTGAGCGTGGTGATGGATCCCCGCCAGGGCTGCCAGCCCGAACCGCTCCCCTGGAAGCTGATGGGTTCTGGTCGGCGCGTGCCCTCGCGACCAGGAGGTTCACCAAGTGAAGACTTCCCGACGGGCGCTCCGGTTGTCGATTTACCTCGGCGAGGGCGACCGGTGGCACCACAAGTCCCTCTACGCAGAGATCGTGCGCCGCGCCCATCAGGCAGGACTGGCCGGAGCCACCGTCATCCGCGGTATCGAAGGCTACGGCGCCTCCTCCCAGATCCACACCATGCACCCGTTCAGGCACAGCAACGACCTGCCGCTACTCATCACGATCGCCGACGCCGAGGACCGCATCCGCGGCTTTCTGCCGCAGCTGGACGGGCTCGCCGTCAATGGGCCAATTACGCTCGACGATGTCGAGAGAGTCCGCTGTACCCGGCCCGAGCGCAAGCTGCACTGGTGGTCGAGCAGGTGACGCCCATCACCCGAGCTGTCGTCAGTCTGCCTTCTACGGTGCTTCGCGTGGTGCGGCGGTAGCGAACCACGACAGCAACATCAACCCGGCGGCGCAGGAGAGTTCGACGCGTAGACCAGCCCCACCGACTGATCCACAAGGTCGGCGCCCGCGACACCCTCGGTGCAAGCGGTCGCACAGAACGGACGTTGCACTGCCGGAGTGCGCCGCCGCTGGAGGCGTTTCGCCAACCGGGCGTACTGAACCCGCCACGAGGAGTGACGCTAGGCGCAGCTCGCAGCGCCGCGATCAACATCTGGTTATTGTGCGGAGTGCGGCGTGGGGCTCGCCGCTCAGGTTTCTGGAACAACCGCGGGGTCCGCGCCGCCAATAGTCCCTACTTGACCAGTGCGGTTGTCAGGCTCAAGTAGGAGGCTTGTGTGAGCGGCGACGTCGACCAAACTGAGCGATCGATCCGCTTTTCGATCTCCGAGCCCCGTCCCAGCGGCGCGAAGTCGCTCGCACACATGGTGCGGTGCTTGTCGTGATTGCCGTCGGCGGTGGCGTCGGAGCGGTTTCGCGTTACGGTCTCGCTGAACGGCTGCCCACGCAACCGCGACGCTTCCCGTGGGGCACGTTCGTCACCAACGTGGTTGGTTGCTTTCTGATCGATGTCCTCATGGTGCTGATCGCCGAGGTTTGGGTGGCGCACCGCCTCGTGCGGCCGTTCCTCGGTGTGGGCGTCGCCAGGGTTTACCACGTTCTCTACGTACGCGGCCGAAACCCGGAGACTGCTGCAGCCGGAACGGTGAGCCCGGCTTTCGTCTACCTCGCTGGCATCCTGATCTCCGCCATGCTCGCCGTCATCGCGGGTGGTCGGCTCACCCGACGAGTTAGCAGCTCGAGCGGCGCTGGGAACAGGGCAGGATGACACGGAGCCACTCGGACACGCACTGAGACTCGCGATCTTCATCGACGAAGACGACATGTGGCACCACCAACCGCTCTTCCGTGAGATCGTCAAACGGGCTTCAGGAAGCGGGTCTGGCAGGCGCCACAGTGTTGCGCGGCAGCGAAGGCTACGGCACCTCCTGGGTCATCCACGCCGACCGCATCCTCGACCTGGCCGAGAGCCTGCCCGTCGTCGTGATCACCGTCGATACGGAAGATCGCATTCGTGCGTTCCTGCCCGAACTCGATGAACTGGTCAGCGAAGGCACCGTGCTGATCGACGAGGTCGAAAGCCTGCGCTACCGCGGAAAACAAGTGTTATGACCAAAGCGCTCATCTTTGTCGGTGCCATGGTCGGCGCGCCCATGCGGTACATCACCGACCGCTTGGTGCAAGCCTGCCACGACAGCCTCTTTCCCTGGGGCACCTTCACCCTCAACCTCGTTGGCTGCCTGATCCTCGGCGGCCTTGCCGGAGCGGGCCCGGCAATACCTGCATCGTTGGTCGCTCTCCTCGGCACCGGCTTCTGTGGCGTGCTGACCACCTACAGCACGTACAGCTACGAAACCTTCCGCCTCGTCGAACAAAAAAGCTACTTCTATGCTGCGGCCAACGTCATGGTCAGCGCCATCGCAGGCCTCGGCGCCGCGCTGCTCGGTTACGTCTCGTTCAAGCCGCCGTGGGCTGAACGACGGACCATGCCGGTAGCGCGGCGGGCCGAATCTGACTGGCCTGCCCATAACTGCGAGTTCGTTCCTGAACGTCGATGGTCAAAAGGGCACCAGAAATGCGCCATGGACCGACGGCAGCGAAGCCGATGAAGACGATGTGGACCAAGCGTCGGTGACGATCGCGGACGTCGTGAGTGCCTGGCGTCGGTCAAGCTAGGCGAAGTGCGTCGGCGTCTCGCTTTGCGCGGGGGATTGTCCCGCGTCGATCACGGGGCGCAACGCGTCGACCGCGGCCGACAGGCGGTCGGGCCAGGCAATGATGATGGCCTTCCATGCGGCTCGGAGAGAGACCTTGTCCGCCAGCGCGAGGTAGGGGCCGTTACCCCAGCGGGACGCGACGACCGTGCCGACACGGTCGGGGCCGCCGGGCTCCGCATCACCCGGCTCCGGCGCACCACCGGGAAGGAAGTCGAGGGTGTGGTTGACGCCGCTGCCGGTCAGGTCGTCCTCCAGCCCGGCGCCGGCGCGGGTGAAGCTGCGAAGGGCGTTGCGATCGCCGGCGCGGGTCGGCATCTGCGCGTTCGGGAACGCCGAGTTGTACGCCTGTACAGACTGATAGGAGGTGTACCGGGGAGCCCCGGCACCGGGTGCGGCTGCCATGCACGCGAGTGTAGAGAACGTACGTTCTCCATCATTGTGGCGGTCCAGTTCGGGAGCTGCCGGGATGCGCCGAGAACCCACTTATCAGAGTGATGCGGGTCTGCGAATGCACAGCTCGTCGCCGCGGGCGCCCTTGTCGTGGGGCTGCCCAGACGATGGCCGGGAGCGCTTGAAACGAAAAGGCCCGGTGGGCCACACCGCGATGGTGTGGCCCACCGGCCCGCGGTCTTATCCAGGCGTGGTCGATCGTCAGGATGCCGTCGCCGGGTTTCGTCACCGGCTCCACACGACGGCCAGGTGAACGGACCTGAGCAGACGTAGCATTGCAGAGGCCGATCCGGACCGATCAGAGTACGTCGAGGGTGGTGGTCTGGTCCGGATCGGAGCACGGCGCACGCCAGTAGCCGCCCATGGCGTCGGGTACATCGGTGAGCAGCAGCGTCCCTGTCCCGTCGCGGAGATCGGTGTACTCGGCGACGGTGCCTTCGACGTGGCCGTCTTGGCCGCCGGTGCGTTTCTCGTCGTGCCAGGTGCGTTCCAGTCGAACGCGGGCGCCTCCTGCGATGTGTGCGATGGCGGCACTCCTTCCTTCGAGTTGGGTGGCTAGGTGTGTTGTCCGGGCGAGTTGGTGACGTGACGACACGGCTGTGATGATCTTGATATGGGTGAGGACCTCGGGTTTCGGTGTGGATCACCACAACCTGCACCGACTCCCGGAGGTCCTCATGGTCCACGGTAATGCCCGGTTGACGCCGACTGGCAGGGTGCGGCTTGCCCGGTGTGTCGTCGAGCAGGGTTGGCCGTTGCGGCGGGCGGCTGAGCGGTTCCAGGTCTCGCACACCACAGCGTCGCGCTGGGCCGAGCGTTACCGCACGAGCGGGCCAGAAGGAATGGTCGACCGCTCCAGTCGGCCGCACCGCAGCCCGAATCGGACTCCTGACCTCATCGAGAGCCAGGTCGTGGCGTTGCGGCGCGAGCACAAGATCGGGCTGGCTCGGCGGGCCATGCGCACCGGGATCGCGATCTCGACTGCACACGCGGTGCTACGCCGTCACGGCATGCCGTCCCTGGCCGCCTGCGACCGCGCCATCGGTGAACCCGTGCGCCGCTACGAACGAGCCCGTCCCGGGGAACTCGTCCACTTCGATGTGAAAAAGCTCGGGCGAACCCCGACGGCGGCGGGCACAGGACCCGCGGACGCGTCGAGAGACGCCGCAACCGCAACGGCATGGGATACGCCTTCCTCCACACCGCTCTCGACGACCACTCGCGCCTGGCCTACACCGAAACCCTGTCCGACGAGACCGCCGCGACCTGCGCAACATTCCTGCGTCGCGCTCACTCCTGGTTCACCAGCCTGGGCATCCCCATCGAACGAGTGCTCACCGACAATGCCTGGGCCTACCGCTCACGCCTGTGTCGCAACACGCTGCGCGACGCGGAGATCATCCACAAACGTACCCGGCCCTACCGCCCACAGACCAACGGCAAAGTGTGTGAAGACTTGTGCTGGCGCTGCGTCGGGGCCGGTCTGACCCCGGCCGAGGTATGACCGACCGATGGTGGTGTCCTGCGTTCGATTCGTCGGCCGGCTTCGCTGCAGCGCCGTGGTGCGCACCGGCCAGGCGGAACTGACCTGATAGGAGCTTGTGAGAAACCCCCGTCACAGGCTTGTCGCCCGCCCGGCCGGTTCGCTCCATCCGTCAGATCAGCCCCGGCGGAGGAGCACATCCGGCATGACCACCCAGACGGCTATCGAACCAGCAGCTGTTGCCGTGATCGGCGGCGTCGACACCCGCAAGAACACCCACTACGCGGCTGCGACCGATGGCCAGGGCCGCCTATTGGGCCATCGGGAGGTCCCCGCCAATGACCGCGGCTACGCCGACTTCTGGCATGGGTTGAGGAACACGGCGAAGTAGTCACGATCGGAGTCGAGAGCACCGGATCCTTCGGCGCGGCTCCGACCCGCTTCTTTACCGCCCGGGAGATTCGCGTGGTCGAGGTCAACCGGCCCAACAGACTGCACGGCACATGGATGGCAAGTCCGACCGGCTCGATGCCGAGCAGATCGCCCGAGCCATCCTCGGCCAGACATCGACCGCCATTCCCAAAGCCAAGTCCGGCCTGATCGAGGTCATCCGAACCCTGCGGGTGAGGTTCCAGCGCAGTCAACGCACGCACCAACACCTTCAACACGCTGTGGGGCGTCATGATCGGGTCACCCTCACCCCTGCGCGACGAACTCGTCGTGCTGAGCAAGAAGACACTGGTCAACCGATGCCTGCGGCTGCGGCCGGAGAAGGAGGACCTGCTCGGCCTGGCAACCGACCCAGGCCGGCTATTGACAGCCGGAGTCAAGGGCGCCCTACGGGACCTGGCGCACCGCTGGAAGCGGCTCGATGATGAGATCAAGGCCCTCAACAAGCAGATCGAGGCCCTCGTCCACGCAGCGGCCCCCGAACTGGTCGAACTGCACGGCGTCGGCGTCGAGATCGCCGGCCAGTTCCTCGTCACCGCCGGCGACAACGCCGAACGCATCCGCAACGAAGCCGCCTTCGCCAAGCTCTGCGGCGTCGCGCCCCAACCCGCCAGCAGCGGTCGCCCGACCGGCCGACACCGGCTCAGCCGCGGCGGCGACCGCGGCGCAAACCAGCGCCCTCTACATCGTCACCATCGTCCGGATGCGTCGTCACCAACCAACCCGCCACTACGTCGAACGGCGCACCGCAGAAGGCCTGAGCAAACGCGAGATCATCCGCTGCTTGAAGCGCTACATCGCCCGCGAAATCTACGCCAACCTTCCCCGACCATCCACGGCCACGCTCAACCCGCCTCCGACAGCGGCCTATATAGGAGCATCGAGCGCCTCAACCGCACCCTGCAACCGAATGGCCTACCGGAGGTCCTCACCAGCAACACCGAACGCACCGCCGCCCTTGCACCCTGGCTCGGGTACTACAACACTCAACGCCGCCACAGCGCATTCGGCGGACACCCACACCCACCAGCCGGCTACCACCAACCTGATGGCCAAATACACCTAGGCCTTTTTGCCCGGGTCCTACGTCAGTGCCCCGACCGCCTATCCGTTCCGGGTCCGTGGTCCTCAGCCCGGTGCGCGGTGACTCGTCGCGGCCTAGCTTGCTAGTGGTGCTACTGCACAACTACTGAACGGGGAACATCTCATCGTCCTGGCGCTGCTCCCCGTGGTTTTCGGCGCCGCCACGCCGTCTCGCCGGATGCCGCTGAGGCCGTTCGTCACCCGGACGCGGGCCGTCCGGCCGCAGCGGCGCACCGGTCGGGCGAGGTGTGCTGGGGACGAGGCGGACCGGCAATAGGGGCGGATGGCGGCCCTGCCCGAGCACATCGGACAGAAATGGGGGACGGACGGAGGAACGACGCCGTGACCCGCACCCTCACCAGCGATCAGGATCGGGAATACGCGTTCCTGTGCGCGCTGTCGGGCTACGTGGCCGAGGTGAGCGCCGCGGTGGGGGTGGGCGAGGAGTCGTGCACCACCGATGTGGACCCGTCAGCGTCGGTGTACATCGCGCTGGAGATGCGCCTGCCGCGTCACCCGGAGCGGGACGTAGCGCTGTTGTGGGATGAGCGGCACGGCTGGTCTGTAGCCATCGAGACCCACTCCGGGGAGGACCTCCTCGTGGTCGCCTACGTCGGCGGAGCGCTGGTACCGGAGCCGGCGCAGCTGTCGCGGTTCCTCGATGCGCTTGCCGGGGGCGCCAGGCCGGTCCTCACCGTTCCGCCTGAACTCGGCTGTCCGGAGGACGACTTGCTCGGGCGCCTGCAGCGTTACCGCCGCGACCTGTGGGCCGCGGGCGCGGGCCGGCTCGGCAGGAAGAGGTGACCGCCGTGCGAACCGGGGCCTGGACGGCCGCCGAGACCGAGCACCTCGCCCGCGCCGTGCTCGGCGCACCGTCCGTGCACAACCTCCAGCCGTGGCTGCTGGACCTCGCGCCGGGACAGGCGTGGCTGCGTGAACGGCGTGATCTCGTCCTGCCGCACCACGACCCGGACGGCCGGGACCGATCCGTGTCGTGCGGCGCAGCCGTCGCGAACCTGGAGCTGGCGGTGCGGACGCTGGGCCGGGCCGCCGACGTCACCCTCCTGCCCAAGGAAAGCTGGTCCGAAATGGTCGCGCAGGTCGATGCCCGGCGGTTGTCCGCGCCAAGGCACGAAGAGGTCCGGCTGCACCGCGCGATCGCCCACCGGGCGAGCCACCGGAAGCCGTTCGGCCTGCAACCGGTGCGCGACAGCGCTGCCCGGCAGGTCGTATCGGCCGCCAGAACGAGGGGTGTCGATGCCCGGCTGGTCGCCGGTGAGGCAGACCTCGCGGCCGTCGCCAAGCTGCTGCACATCGCGGCGGAGAAGTTCCAACGCGACAGTGGGTACCAGCGCGAGTTGTCGTTGTGGACGATCCGGGACGAGCCTGCTCATCGCCACGGCGTCGGCATTCCCGCTGGTCGCATCCCGGCCGGGGCGGTGCCGTGGGCGGGGCTGGTCCACCGGGCGACCGAGGTCCCGCACTGGACCGAAATCGAAGCGCGCCTCGCGGCCGGTGCGCTGCTCGTCCTTGTCACGCTCGGCGACACCCGCCGCGACCACCTCCAGGCCGGGTACGCTTTGGAACGCGCGTGGCTCACGGCCGTGGACCTCGGCCTGGCGGGGGCCGTGCTGACCCAGCCCCTGCACGTTGACGCGGTGCGCACGAAACTCGCGGAAGATCTCGCGCTGATCGGGGTGCCGCAGGTGCTCATGCGGATCGGGCACAGCGCGGGCCCGGAGCCGCCGCGGGTGCGGCGGGCCACCGAAGAGCTCGTGCACCACGTCGAGAGCTGACCGCCGCGCTCAGCTCGGTTCGTGCGCGACCTTGACCCCGCCGAGCAGGGTCGTGGCGTTGACCTTCAGCACGGGGGCGTTGTCCGGCAGTGCTCCGCCGTCGGCGGTCCTGTCCTCGTAACCGCCGAGGATCGGCAGCCCGCCGACCTGGACGCGCCAGTCTTCGGGGACCAGCACGTCGACGCCACCGCAGAGGGCGAATGCGTCGACGGTCGCCTGGTCGTCGATGTGGGGCTGCGTGGGGGCCGTAGGTTTCCGGCCATCTCGAGGTACACCGGACGATTGCATGAAACCGCGGATCCGCGCCGTGCTCTACAGCTCGATGCAGCGTTCTTCGAACCGCCGGATCCGGATCATCTGCCGCAGCAATTCCGTGCGGTGCTTCGCGCGAGTGCTCTGCGCGGACTGTCGCCTGCTCATCCCCGGACCTCCAAGGTGGACACGTCGCCCTCGGGGAGTCCAAGCTCCCTGGCTTTGAGCAGGCGGCGCATCACTTTGCCGCTGCGGGTGTGCGGTAACCACTGGTCGAACACGAGCTCCTTGGGCGGTGGATCACCGAGCACGGTGAGGATCTGCCGGAGGTGCGGGAGTGGAAATGGGTCAGCCGAGCACAGCGCCGTGAAGTGTCGGTGGCTCGCGGTACGGTCCCCGCTGTGAGCTGTGTGGCGCTTTTCGTCGACCGCTCGGACAAGATCGGGACGTGGTGACCGCATCGGTGTTCGACGGCATGTCTGCCCTCCGCATCGACCGTGACGGGGCCATGTCGGTCGTCTTCACCGACGGGCGGGTCGTCTCAGCGTCGATCGGCCGCGAGGGCTTCCAGGTGACCAGCGCCATCATCTCGTCGACGCACCTCCCGCAGTCACGGCAGTTGCACCTCCAAACCACGCGTGGGCATAACATCGTCGTGGAGCTTCCTTCAGCCGTCGAATTCGCCCCGGTGAAGGGGCGGACAACGATCTACCTCGACCAGAAGGACTGGAGCAGGCTGGCCAACGCGATCCACCAACCTGATCGGGTGCCCAACGAGCGCGAGCAGGCCGCCGCTCTGCGGCTGATCGAGCTGGCACGTCGCGGCGAGGTGATCCTTCCGATGTGCTCGGCGCACATGGCCGAAACCTGCAAACAGGGCGACGCGGAGCAGAGGTACCGGCGCGCGCTGACGATCGTGCAGCTGTCAGCGTGGTGGCAGCTTCGCGACCCGGTGGATCTTCGTCGCTTCGAACTGCGCCAGGGCCTCACGACCCGATACCTCGCCCGCTGCCTCTTGCCGCCGGCCGCCGTCACGCTCGAGCCCAACGCCGTTCACGCGGGGGCGCAGATGCGCCTGCCTGCAGTCCCGACGGACCTGCCGCCCGAGCTGCGGTGGGTTATCCACGCCCTCACCTGCATCAGTGGCATCGTCGACACGATGCTCGACGGTGAGCACGTTGCCATGAAACCGGTCGACGGATGGACGGCCGACTTGCAACGGTTCACCGAGTTCCTGCGAGACAACCCGAGCGGTAGCGAGCTGAAGCGCCGTCGGACGCATGTGAAATTCCTGGCGGACCTCGGCGGTGAACTCGCGGCGGCGTCCGCCCAAGTCGGTATCACGCCCGAACAGATGTCTGACTGGTACCTCGACCACAGCGAAGGGGACGTCTCGCACATGCCTGCGCTCGGCTTGTTTCGAGAAGTCCTCCACGAGAAACTGTCGAACGGCAGCATTCGTCGGCGGAACAACGACCTCGTCGACATGATGTACCTCAGCGCAGGTGCGGGGTATTGCGATCACGTGGTGGGCGAGCGATCACACACGTCCCACCTGGCCAATGCATTACGACGACTTGGTCGCCCGAACAACGTGCACCGCAACTCCACACGTTGATCCAGCGGCGTTGAGTCTGGAGGGCGCCGGGGTTGACGTTTTCCCACAGATGTGACGACACTGGGGCGCTTCGCGGTTTCGACCGACGAGGGCTTTCCAGAAGCGGGAGCCGGGGTGAGCGAGCACGACGAAGCCGAGTCAGGCCGGGTGACGTTTCCCGACCAGCCCCGGCTGGAGCTGGACCAGTTGCTGGGCCAGTTGGTCGAACGCGCCCAGGAAGTCATCGGTACCCAGGGCCGTCTGAGAAGCCTGCTGCGAGCGACGCAGATGATCACCAGTGACCTCGCCCTCCCGGCGCTGCTGCGGCGGATCGTCGACGTCGCCCGCGAACTGATCGGCGCGCGGTACGCGGCGCTGGGGGTGATCGGCGCGGACGGACGGCTGACGGAGTTCGTGCACGGTGGCATGGGTGCGGACGCGATCACCCGGATCGGGCACCTGCCCGAGGGCCTAGGTCTGCTCGGCGCGCTGATCGATGACCCGCGGCCGATCCGGCTGACCCGGCTCCAGGACGACCTGCGGTCCATCGGGTTCCCGCCGGGACACCCGCCGATGGAGAGCTTCCTCGGCGTGCCGATCCGGGTGCGGGACAGCGTTTTCGGCAACCTGTACCTGTGCGACGGGACCCGGGGCCGGTTCGGCGCTGAGGACGAGCAGCTTGCCCTCGCGCTGGCTGCCGCGGCCGGCGGCGCCATCGAGAACGCGCGGTTGTACGAAACCGCGCAGAGCCGGCAGGCCTGGCTCCGTGCGTCGGGCGCGATAGCCCGTGAGTTGCTGTCGCCCGACCAGGGAAGCCCGCTGGATCTCGTCGCGAGCCACATGCGGGAATTGGCGGCCGCGGATCTGGTCACGATCATCCGTCCAAGCGGCGACGCGAACTTGCTGCGGGTGGACCGCGCGGTGGGCCTCGAAGCGGAGGCGTTGCTCGGCGTGCTCATCCCCGCCGAGGCCACGATGGCCGGCACGGTGATGGCGACCGGGAGACCAAGGGTGGGTTCCTGGCCGAAGGAGCGGGAACGGCTGGGCCGCGTACCGGTGGTCGAGCTGGACATCGATGCGGTGCTCGCGGTGCCGTTGACCAGCCACGGTCGGGTGACCGGGGTGCTGACCGCCGCGCGCCGGGCTGGCCGGCCGCCGTTCACCGACGAGGATCTGAAGATGGCCGCCGGGTTCGCGGATCAGGCCGCGGTGGCGGTCGAATTGGCGCAGGCGAGGGCAGAGCAGCAGCTGAACGCCCTGCATGACGAACGCGACCGGATTGCGGCCGAACTGCACGGCGAGATCGTGCAGCGCCTGTATGCCGAGAGCCTGTCGTTGCAGACCACGCTGGGGCTGGCGAAGTCCCCGTTCGTCGCGGCCCGGCTGCGCGAATCGATCGCCGGCCTGGACGACATCATCGACCACGTGCAGGCAACCGTGTTCCGGCTTGACGACGTGGCCCCGGTCCGGCGGGTGCCGCTTCGCGACGAGGTGCTGCGCGTGCTGTCTGGAAGCAGCGCCGACGCTGGGGCTGGTTCCGGCCACCCGCTTCACGGGCAAGCTGGACACCCACCCAGCGGACGCGGTGGACCCGTTCGTCGGAGAGGCGCTGCGGCTCGTCGCCGCTCACGCCGCGGCCACGGCGGTGGACGTGGAAATCAGCGCAGCTCCGCACCGGCTCACGGCGGTCGTGCAGTGTGACGGCAAGGGGGATCTGGCGCGGGCGGCGGCACCGGAGCTGGCCGCGTTGGGGCAGAAGGCAAGGGAACGCGGCGGCGCGCTGACCGTCGAGCGTGCATCCGGGAAGACCCGGCTTACCTGGTCGGTACCCAGCTGAAACGCTCGCAACAAACCGGTTTAGCCGTCAAGCGAACAGCGACGACCGGTCGACGAGCACGTCGCCGAGTGTCCGTCGCGGAGTCCACGCCACGGGCTCGCCGTAACCGAGGCGTAGCACGATCTGGGGCCACAGCCCGTCTCCGAGCAGACGCCGGAGCCGGAGTCGGGTCGCACGGACCTCGACCGGCTGGGAGATGAACGAGGCGTCGAGACCATGCGCAGTGGCGGTCAGCAGCACCCGCTGCATCGCCTGGCCCGCGCGCAGCCGATCGGCAGGCGTGTCGCCGAAGGAACCGATCACGACCACCAGAGGCGGGCTCGCCGAAGTGACTGGGGTGGCGCGCTCTCCGAAGTCTCGCAGGACCCAGGAGTCGTCGTCCGCCGCGGTACCGCCGGCCGCGAAGGGCACGCCGTCCCGGCTGGTGGGCGCGCGGCCGGTCCACCGCTGCCATTCGGCGAGGAACGCCGGATCGGCCGACTGGACGAGGTGACTTTCGTGAACCAGTTCGCGGAGTCCGGCGAGTTGTTCCTCGTCCAGGCGCGGCAACCAGACCGCTTCCGCTTCCGCTGCGTGACGGACCAGGCCGACGATCTCCTGAGGAACCGCTTTCGCGGTGAACGGGGTGCGATTGGTGTGCCGGCGCGGGATCGCGTGGGCCAGCACGACCGACCGGGCATCGACCGGGGCTGCTGTGGTGGGCAGGACGGCGGCGAGCAAGTCGGGTTCGTCGCGCCGGGGGAACAGCGTCGTGGCTGGGTGCACGCCGAGGGCGCGGATTGCGATGCGCAGGTTCACCAGTGCGGCTCCGCAGGAGAGCAGGAGTTCGCGCCGATCGGGGTCGGCGGCCGGCAACACGCGATCAGGGTCGGCGTAGAGCTCGATCGCATCGCGGTCGGTGGTGAACAGCCACGGTTGGGTGTTGTGGGTGGAGGGTGCGAGCGTGGCTGCGCGAATCACCGAGGTGACCTGATCGGCGCTGAGCCGTCCGGCCGGAGCCACGTGAAAATTCATCGGTCTCCCGAGCCGCGGGAAGCGGCAAACTCGTGATGCGTTTCTGTCCGGAGTCCAGCTTGCGCGGACTCTGGAAAGGACTACAGAGGCGAAAGTCATTTCTTCCGAAATGTCGCAGATGACGGGGAGGGCACGAGGTCGGTCACGACGCCGGCCGCATGTCCGGAACTGCTCGCAACTGAAGTTGCGTGGTTCCCTCCGGGACCTGCGGAACCGCATCGAGGCCTTGATCGGCACTCGAGGCACGATGGACGGTCTGCTTGAGGCGGTGCTGGTCGTCGCGTCAGGGCTCGAGCTGGACGCCCCGCTGCGGCGGATCGTGCAGGCCCAGGCCGCAGTCGGTCTCGGCGAGGCTCGCGACGGCGCACTGGGCGTGCTCGGCGGCGCCTGTGACCTCGCGCAGTCGTCTACGTCGGCATCAAACGCGCCGTCGTGCGGAGCGTATCGGGCACTCGCCGGAGGACCACGGGCCGCTGGGCTTGATCAGCGACGACGAGGAACCGTTGCTGCGGGAGGAAATTACGCCCATCCTCGTCGGCGGCCGTTCCGTGGCCGTGACTCAACCCGTCGGGGTGGGGACGAGGCGGCGGGCGGCTTCGGGCGTGACGACCACGACGGGGCAGCGGGAGTAGCGCACGCACTCCCGTGAGACGCTGCCCAGCAGGAGCTCGCGTGTCCGCCCCGCACCGCGGGCACCGACGACGAGGAGGTCGGCGTCAGTGGACGCGGTGATCAGCTCGGTGGCCGGATGGCCTTGTGGAGTCGAGATCGTAACGGGTGACGCTTCCGCGAACTCCGCGCGAATGTTCGCGATGTGTTCGTGCGGTGAGTAGGATCCGGCAGGGCGGCGGCCGTGCGGCTGCAGCGCCCACGACGTACCGGGTAGCAGGGTTTCGGTGGGCAGCACCATCACGGCGTGCACTGCGTCCCCAGGCTGGGCGGCGACGCCGAGCACCCAGCGCAGCGCCGCGTCGCTGGAGCGAGAGCCGTCGAAGCCGACGACGATCAAGCGGCCGGCGGCCGAGGTTGCGGAACCCATCGCATTCGCCTTTCGTCGATGACCGGTCGAGCGTCGGTGCATGCGGCGCCCGGCGGCTAGGGCCGTCCGCCGTGGCGGCGGGGACTTTGGGCCCCAGCGGCGAACTGTGGCCGCGGCGAGCATGGAATGCGCCGGAGTGCTCGTCTCCGGGTGCAGGAGTGAAGATGACGACCTCGCCGTCGGCGGTGGCCCTCGCCCCTTCCGAGATCGCTGTGCTCGCACGCGCGGTGAGCCGGGCCCCGTCCGTGCACAACACGCAGCCGTGGCGCCTGCGCATTCACTACTCCGACGCCGACCTCGTTGAGCGCACGGAAATCTGGCTACCCAGGCACGACCCGGACGGCCGCGACCGCACCATGTCATGCGGCGCTGCGCTCGCGCACTTGCAGCCGGCTGCTCGCGTGCTCCGGCGGTGCGGCACGACCTCGTTTCCCCGCACAGGCGCGGTCGTCGCGACCGTGCGCGCCGACCCGGGTGCGAGCCCGGACTCCGTCGAGCTCGTGCGCTACCACGCCATTAGTCGCCGAAGGAGCCACCGCCGGTGGTTCGCCGGGAATGAAGTGTCCGAAGTAGACTGTTCCGCTGTGGCGGCGGCCGCTGGCGAGCCGGGTGTGCGCGCCGTTGTGCCCGGCCACCTCGATGCGCTGGGCGAGATGCTCGGCTTCGCCACTCGCGTGTTCCGTGCCGACCCGGCGTACCAGCGTGAGCTGTGGATGTGGATCGCCCACACGTGCGGCTTCCACGGCCTGGGCGCTGAAGACGGTGTGCCCGAAGGGTCGTTGAGCGATGAAGCGCTGCCGGCCGCGGGTCTCGTGCGGCCGGACACGCCAGTACCCGACGACGCGCGGGTGACCAAACGGCTCCGACCCGGGCGCTTTCTCGTGTTCTGCACCGACCGGGACACCAGGCCTGAGCACCTGGCCGCAGGGGCTGCGGTCGAACGGACCTGGGTGGAAGCCGCCGCCCGCGGTCTGGTGGGCTCGGTCCTCACCCAGCCGTTGCACCTGCTCGGCTTCCGCGAGCTGCTCGCCGAGCGACTGGAGTTGCCTGGCCGTCCGCAGGCGATCTTCCGCTTCAGCCACCCGGCCGACCCGGTGCCCCCTCTACCCCGCCGTCCCCTGACCGATCTGCTGCCGGGTGACTTTCCCGGCACGGGGGCCGAACCCGACGACCCGCCGAGGAGCACCTTATGAGCGCTGCCCTCCCCTCCGCCGTGGAACAAGCGCTTGCCGCGGCGGTACGCGCCCCGTCGCCGCACAACACCCAGCCATGGCGGTTCGTCGTGGACGGCCCGCAGATCGAGGTGTGGCTCGACCGGAACCGGGTGTTGACGGTCGCCGACCCCGCTGCGCGTGAGGCGCGGCTGTCCTGCGGAGCAGCCGTGTACAACCTCGTCCTCATGCTGCGGGTCAATGGGTTCAGCGCCGCCGCGCGAGTCCTGCCCGACCCGGCCGAATGCGATCTGCTCGCCGTGATCCGCATCGACGGGGACTGCGGATCATCGGCGTCCGACCGGCGGCTGGCGGAGGCGATTTTCCGCCGGCACACGAACCGCCGCCCCTTCTCCGCGCGCCCGGTTTCGGGCCCTGCGCGGTCCCGGCTGCAGTCGGCGGCGCTGGCGGCAGGGGGACTGCTGGTGTTCCTCGACGGGTCGGACCGCTACGCGAAGGTGACTACGCTCGTCCGGCGGGCCGAGGCGGTGCAGGCCGCCGACGCGGCGTTCCGGACCGAGTCCGCTCACTGGACCGGTCGTGCACCGGAGAGCCCGGATGGGGTGCCTACGGTCGCCTTCGGACCGCCGCCGGAGATGCCCACGGTGCTGCCGTTGCGGTCTTCCCATGAGAACTCCGCCCTCCCGTCCCGGCCGTTCGAGCAGGACCCGTCTCTGGCCGTCGTGCTGACCCGCGACCACGGCCCGGCCGCGGACGTGCGGGCCGGCCTCGCCCTGCAACGGGTGCTGTTGGCCGCAACCGCCGACGGTCTGGCCACGTCGTGCGTGTCCCAGGCGTTCGAGACACCCGGTACCCGCGGGCCGCTGCTGGAGCTGTTCCGGGGTGTCGGGCAACCCCACACCTTGGTGCGCATCGGTCACGGCCTGCCGGTCCGGACGACCTCTCGCCGGCCGGTGGCCGAGGTGACGACGGTGCGCGATGCGCCGCTGCGGTGACCGACCTTTCAGGACGGTCCTGACGCTGGCAGTGTTCGGAGCACGTCCTGCAAGGTCACGATGCCGACCAGGGCGCCTTCATCCACCACGGGCAGCGCGCGCACACCGGTGTCGTTCATGCAGCGGGTGAGCTCGGCCGGGTCGAGGTCACCCGGCACGGCAACGGCCGGGGTGCGCATCACCGCGGCGACCGTGCCGTGGCCGCTGAACATGGCGCCGCCGTCCTGGTCGCCGGTTTTCCCCCGCCGCGCCGGGCAGACCGGCCTGCGCGACGTCGGCTTCGGTGACCAGGCCGACGAGCTTGCCCGTGTGGTCGACGACGGGCATCGTGGTGAAGCCGCGTTCGGTCATCACGCCTGCGGCTTCCGCGAGTGAAGTGGACGGGGTCACCGCGATGACCGGCGTGGTCATGATGTCGCGCGTCTGCACGGCGGTCTCCGTTCGTCCTCGTCCGGTCCGACCTTGACCGGTGGCTCGCCGGCCGGCCAAGGGTCTTTGGTCCTCGCGCGTCGGGCAGCACGGTCGAGTGGCGGGGACCCGCGGCCCGCTCGTCGCGGGCACAAGGCCTCTTCGGTCCGGCCGGTGCCCGTTCCATGCTGGTGGGCGAAAACCCGTCCCGGGGAAGGGAAGGTGTGAGACATGGCTCCGTCGGCGAATCGCTTGCTGCGGTGGCGGCACCTGCTCATTCCCGGCCGAGGCTCGATTGCGCGGACCTCGGACCGCGTGCAGGCCGGGCTTGTGCTGGTGGTGATTGTGGTGGCGTTGGTCGCGATCCCGTTCTCCGCGGCGGCCGGGTCGGCGGTGTACGCCGCGCAGAAGCAGCAGTCTGTCCGGGAGCTCGCCGAAGATCGGCCGGCGATCGCGACGCTGCTCGCCGACGGGCCGCCGGTCTCCGTCACGGGCCGCAGCGGCGAGGTCGGTGTCCCGAGGCCGACCGACGCGACGTGGCCCGGTCCCGACGGGACGCGCCACACCGGACAGGTGAAGGCGGACGCGGGCACTCATCGCGGTGATCAGGTTCAGATCTGGGTCGACGGCTCTGGGGCGGTCGTCGCCGCGCCGTTGTCCTCCGCTGCCGCCGTGGTCAACGCGGTCGCCGCCGCGGTGGGCCTGTACTTCGTGACGTGCTTGGCCCTGGCACTGGCCTATGGGACCTCGGTGTTCGCACTCAACCGTCGTCGCGGTCGCAAGTGGCAGCAGGAGTGGTACGCGGAGCTGGCGAAGCGGGCGCATTCCTGAGCGGTCGGCCTCCGCGGCTGCTCGGGCTCACACTGCAGCGGCGGCGAGACGGTTGCGCAGCCGCGCCGCGGACCGTTCCGGGGCTACGGTGACGACGGGGATCCCCGTCGCGAGTTCCAGCCCGGCTGCGATCGCCAGCCGGGGCACCAGCTGCAGGCCCCACCCGAGGAATGGGGCGTCCTCGAATCCGGTCGGCGCGGTGTGCACGACCAGGTTGTAGGCGGGATCGTCGAATTCGGCCCGCAGTGCCGCCAGGACGGCGCGCAAGCACCGGGCCAGCTCCTCGACGCTGTGGCGTGGCGCGGCTGCGAAGTCCGCTCGCGGCTCACGCAGGGTCAACCTCAGTTCACAGTCGGCGGTCGGTGCGAAGGGGGTGTACGCGATGACGTGCTCGTCGGCGTAGACGATCCTGGTGCCGGTCGTGAGCTCGGCTTTGAGCTCGTCGTTCGCGAGACACCGGCCGGTCGTGGCGTGGTGTTCGCGGGCGATCTCAAGCCCGCGGCGGGTGGCCGGCGACAGAACCGGCAGGCCGGCCACCTGGGAGTGCGGGTGTGACAGCGAGATTCCCGCGGCCGTGCCGTAGTTGCGGAAGACGGCGACTTGGGCCGCGTCGGCTCGCAGCGCGCGATGCCGCACCTGCCAGGCCGTCAGCACATCGGCCACTTCGGACACCGCAGCGGTCGCCGGATCCCAGTCGTGGCGCGGTGATTCGATGACCACCTCGTGCCGGTCGGACAGCGCGTACCGGTTGTGCACCGCACGCACGCGCCAGCCGTCATCGCCGGCGAGCCGCCAGGTTTCGGCGGGGGTGTCTTCGCCCGGGCCGGGGCAGAGGGGGCAGCCGGTGCGGGCCGGCACGTGCGGCCGGGCCGCCCGGCCGGCGGCCAGGATCGACCACCCGTGTGTTTCGGCGTCGCGGCGGAGTTCGCCTCCGTGCCACGGTTTCACGGTCATCGGTTCGGCCCCCCGGATTCGAGGTACGCGGTGCGGCACGACTGCGAGCAGAACCGGTGGAGCACGCCGTCGCGCAGCGCGGTGAAGGATTCGTCGCCGGGTGTCGTGGACAGTCCGCAGATCGGGTCCCGGTGCCCGCCGCGGGTCATCAAGGCACCGGGCTGGTCGCCGTGGGCGAGGCCATCGAGCAGGGTCAGCTCGTCGAGCACGAGGCGGGGTATGAGGAAGTGGCGGCGGACCCGTTCGTGGCCGGCGGCGGCCAGTGCGGCGGACCGGGCGTGGTCGGTCAGCAGCTCGGCCAGCGCCTTCGCGCAGTTTTCCGTGGAGTCGACCAGCACTCCGCCCGAGTCGTCGGCGACTTGCAGGGGGATCCCGCCGGCTCGGCCCGCCACGACGGGTGTGCTCTTCCACAAGGCTTCGGAGACGACCAGGCCGAACCCTTCGCGGATGGACTTCTGCACCATCACCGCCGACGTGCGCTGGAAGGCGTTGACTTCGATGTTGCCGACGCCGGTGAGGTTCGTGAACACGTGGACGCCGCCATCGGTCCGGGTCGCGTCGCTGATCGTGCGGTAGACCTCCCAGGCCTCCGGGTCGTCGAGCGCCATGGAACCCACCAAGGCGAGCTGCAGGTTCGGGACCTCGTCGCGGACCAGCCGGTACGCTTCGATCACGCCGAGTGGGTCTTTCCACGGGTCGAAGCGGGAGACCTGGGTGACCAGCGGCTGCGCGGGCTCGATACCGATCCAGTTCAGGACCGCGTGCGCGGTGCGTTCGTCGAGCGACATGTTCTTCGGGCTCAGTGGGTCGATGGCCGGCGGGATGACGTCGACGCGGTCACCGGACAGCGACGGCGGGACGAACTCCGCGAGCGTGAACACCGTCGAGTCGTAGGGGGCGATGAACTTCTCGAGGTATCCCCACGTTTCGGGGTGCGGTTGCGAGGTGTCGATGTGGCAGCGCCAAATCCAGCGGGCTCGCGAGCTGCGCACGAACGACCGCAAGGCGGCCGGTTGCGGGTCGTGGACGAAGACGAAATCCCACGACGAGAAGTCGGGAGCCTCGCCGAGGTCGGTGGCGTTGCGTCGGGTGGTTTCCTCGTAGACAGCTCGTTCGGCGGCGGTCAGCGGATCCGGTGCGCCTTGCAGTGCGTTGTGGAGTTTTTTGGTGGCGGCGAAGAAGGCGGGGTCGCCGTTGATGATCTGCCACTCCGTGTGCAGGCCGAGGTCGTTGTAGAGCGGGACGACCGACCGCAGGAGTTCCGACACCCCGCCGCCGTAGGGCGTGGCGCTCAGGTGGAGCACACGCGCCCCCCGTAGGTGTTCCGCTACGGAGGCCAGCGAATCGAGGATCCATTCCGGCGCGACGGTGCGGTAGGTGTCGAGCGCCAGGTCACCGGTGTCCACGGTCTGCATCGGATGCACCTCTCGTCGTTGGTCCCACGTCCAGCCAATCGGTGCTTGCCGCGCCGCGGAAAGAGGCGAAAGCCCTCTGCTGCCGCGCGACGGTGACCATCGTCGTCGCGACGAAGGCCGTGCGACTCTCCGGAGCCGCGCGAGGGCACTCGTAGCTTCGGGGTCGCGAACGATTTCGTGGAGGTGGACTGGGTGAACGTGTCGCGCACGGACCTCTACGAGATCCGGATGGCCGCGAGCTACTTGCGTCGCGGCATGACCGGCCCGGCCACGTTCAGCCTGTTCGTCCGTGACCTGCCGCGGGATCGGGGGTTCTCGGTTGCGGCCGGGCTCACGAATTGCCTCGACCCGCTGCAGGACTGCCGGTTCGAGCCCGAGGAGCTGGCGTATCCGGGACAGGGGCTCGGGTTATCGGCAGCCGACGTCGAGGCGCTGTCCCGGCTCCGATTCACCGGCGACGTCCGCGCGGTCCCCGAAGGCCGGGTGGTCTTCGCGGCGGAGCCGCTGCTGGAGGTCACTGCGCCGTTGCCGGAGGCGCAGCTAGTGGAGACGATGCTGCTGAATTTCGTCACGTTCGCGACCGCCGTCGCCACGAAGGCCGCCCGGTGCCGGCTCGCTGCTCCGCACGCCGAACTGGTCGATTTCTCGGCGCGGCGTGCGCACGGGTGTGACGCTGCGTTGGCCGCGGCGAGGCTGACGGCGATCGCCGGATTCGGCCGCACCAGCAACGTCGAAGGGTCCGCGCGCTACGGCCTGCGCGCCGCCGGCACGGTCGCCCACTCATACATCCAGGCGTTCCGGCCCGAACGTGACGCGTTCCGCGCGTTCGTTGAAGGTTTCCCGGCTGCGCCCGTGCTCCTGGTTGACACCTACGATCCGGTGAAGGGGATCGCCCGCGCGATCGAGGTGGGCGACGATGGCCCGGGGCACTGCGCCTTCGCGCGTCAGCGCGGCCACCCCGAGCCCCACGGCGAGGACCGCCAGCACCCCGAGCACGACCGGTTCCGGGGCGACCGGCCCTGTCCGGGTGGTCGCCCCGGCGGCGATCAGGCCGAGGCCGCCGGCGACGCAGCCGATTGCGACGAGGCCGCGTGCTTGTACGGAGGTGGGGAACGGCGACGGGCAAGGACGGTTGTGATCGCGATCTGCGTACCGAGCACGGCTTGCACCGCGAACACCGGCAGGAACCGCAGCGCGATGACCGTCATGGCCCAGCCCAGGAAGCCGACCGTCAGGCCGACGCTGTACCGCACCGCCCGGCGGCGCGCCGCTGGCCAGTCGTGCGTGCCGCGCAAGATTCGAGCAGTGTCGCGATGCCGTCGAGCGCGGCGGCGGCACTGGCCGCTCCGAACCCCACCGCGATGCCCAGCTGCGGACTCATCGCGAGCGACCAGTGGTCGAGGTGCGCACCGGGTCACCATGGCCCACGCGTGCGCCCTCGCGAGGGGCCGAACGTCGCCGGGGCCGAGGGAACTTCGCCTCCCCCCAGTCCCGGGCGCACGTCGGCACGGTGGAGCCCACGTATGCCGCGCCGTGACCCGGTGACGCCGATTGCGGCTGCTGAAGGAAGGATCTTCGAGGTCACACACCGGCGTGGGTGACCAGCACCGGGGAAGCGGCGTGGTGCACGAGGGCCTGGACCGTCGAGCCGAGCAGCAGACCGGGGAAACCGCCGCGGCCGCGGCGGCCCAGGACGATGAGCTGTGCGTTGGCGCTGCGTTCGAGCAGTTCGTGGCGGGGCCGGCCGCCGACCACCGTGTGTTCGACGAGAACATCGGGGTGGTGGCGGCTCGGCTCTTCCAAGACCTCGTCGAGCGCCGAGGCTGTTTCACCGACGTCGGGGTCGTTCTTCGCGTGCAGCACCAGCAATGCCGCACCGAGGGAGGCTGCTTCGGTGAAGGCGGCTGCGACGACCGCGACCGTGTCCGGGCCGCCGTCGATTCCGGCGACCACCGGTCCGGCAGCGGCCGGCACGTCCCACAAGTCTCCGCGCGCCACTACGACCGGGCGGGGCGCGTGGGCTGCCAGCGCCATGGCGACCGAGCCGGCGAGCAGGGAGCCGAACCGGCCCTGGCCGTGGCCGACGACCACGGCCGAGGCTTGCCCCGCGAGGTCCAGCAACGCCGGCGCAGGACGATCGGGGTCGAGCCGTTCCCGCACGTCCGCTGCGCCGGCTCCACGCGCCACTTCGTGTGCCGCGCGCAGCAGGTGCCGGCCGTGCCGGCGGAGGAGGACCTTCGCCTCCTCTGTCGGGGGCACGACACCGCCGACCAGGAGGTCCGGAAACGACGTCGCGTGGACGAGCTCCAGCGGTACGTCGTGGCGGACCGCGGCGCGCGCGGCCCAGCGGACAGCGTCGACTGCCTCCGCCGAACCGTCGACGCCCGCGATGATCGGCGCGGGAGCCGGAAGAGGGGGAGTCACCCGTCGAGCGTAGAAAGCAGGGCTGGCCCGCCGCTGCGGCCGGAAGTCCCGGGGTGGTGGGACTTCGGGAGGCAGATCAGTCCGTGCCGGAGCTCCGGTCAGAAATCGGGCCGAGGTGGTCCCGGCGTCGGTTCGCACCGGCGGCGCACGACGTCGGCACCCGCCCGCAGCCGCCGGTCGCGCGGTAGCCACAGTCCACTCCCGGTGATTCCGGACTCGAGTGCTCACCTCGACACGGCTCTCCGGCGAGGGCTTCCCGCCGGAAGTGCCGAACGTCCCCGGACAGCGTGACCTGCGGACATCGTGGCGACGCGTGCTCCGCGCCGATCCTGAAAGCCCGCTGCGGACAGGAGTGGTGATGACGGAGAAGGTGTGGGCCTGGCGAATCCGCTCGGCGGGACCCACGGCGACCGGTCCACCGCGCTGGGAACCTGGCACCGGGCCGGAGCCGGCTCCGGGCCACTTGTTGCAGGAACTCCAGGTGCGCAGCGTCACCGCGGACACCAGAGCCGACACACGTGAGTTCCTCTGCGCTGCCTGCGAGCACCACCTGCAGGTCCGCGCGGTGTCCTGCTCCCTGGCCGACACACCGCGGGCCGTGGCAGACCTGGCCTCCGGCTGGGGCACCAGCGGAGCGGTGCTGCTCGCGGATTGAGCTGGTCCACCGTGGAGCACACATCCGTAGGACGGAGCGGCCGGGTCTGGCCGTGGTGGTTGCGCGAATCGGCATTTCTCGTCGCCGTGGCTGCGCTGCTGCTGGCCGGTGGCGTCCTCTGGGTGACCGGCACCGCAGGTTCCGGCGCGTGCTGGGCTGCGGCCACCGCGGTTGCCCTGGCGCCGACCGCCTGGTGGGTGGTGCGGGACCTACGGGCCCGGCGCTGGGGCGCCGACTCGCTGGCGGTGCTGGCGCTGGGGTCGACCCTCGCAGTGGGGGAATACCTGGCCGGCGCGGTGGTCGCGGTGATGGTCGCGACCGGGCGGGTGCTCGAATCCGGGGCCCAGCGCCGCGCCGGACGTGATCTCACGGCGCTGCTCGACCGCGCCCCGCGCACCGCTCACCTGCGGGCCGGTTCGGGATTCAGGTCGGTTCCCGTGGGCCAAGTGCGGACGGGGGACGAGGTCGTCGTACTGCCCGGCGAGGTCGTGCCCGTGGACGGGGAACTGCCGGAGGACGGGCTGTTCGACGAGTCCGCCCTCACGGGGGAGCCGTTGCCCGTCTCCCGGCCGGCGGGTGACACCGTCCACAGTGGAGTCGTCAACGCCGGAGCCGCAGTGGGGGTCAAGGCCACGGCGAGCGCGAGCGACAGCACGTACGCCGGGGTGGTGCGGCTGGCGGAGTCGGCGGCCGCGCACACGGCGCCGGTCGCCCGGCTCGCCGACCGAGCCGCGGTGTGGTTCCTGCCGGCCGCGCTGGTGCTCGCGGGCCTGGCCTGGCTGCTCACCGGTGTGGCCGACCGCGCCGTCGCTGTGCTGGTGACCGCGACTCCGTGTCCGTTGCTGCTGGCGGTGCCGATCGCTGTGACCGCGGGGATGTCGCGGGCGAGCCGGGCGGGTGTCGTGGTGAAGGACGGTGCCGCTTTGGAGTTGCTCGGTCGGGCGCGCGTGCTGTTGCTGGACAAGACCGGCACGATCACTGCCGGGCGCCCGGACGTCGCCGATGTGATCTGCGCGCCGGGCGTCGGGGCAGACGAGGCGCTGCGGCTGGCGGCCAGCGTCGAGTTCTACTCTCCGCACGTCCTCGCCGCGGCTGCGGTCCGGGCCGCCGAGACCGCCGGTGTCGAACGGCTGCCCGCGGCCGACGTTCGGGAAGAGCCGGGCGCCGGGGTGTCCGGGCGGATCGATGGTCACCGTGTGCGCGTGGGCCGGTGGCCGTCCGGACGGGCGGTGCCGGCGTGGGCGGGAAGCGCCGCTCGCCGCGGCCGGCTGGACCTGGCGACGGTGCTGTGGGTGGACCGTGACGGCGAGCCGATCGCGGCGCTCCTGGCGAAGGACCGGATCAGACCGGACGCCGCCCGCACCATGCGCCGGCTGCGCGGGGCGGGCATCACCTCCATCCGGCTCCTCACCGGCGACCGGGTCGACAACGCGCGGGAGGTTGCCGCCCTCCTGGAACTCGACGACGTGCGCGCCGAGGCCACTCCGGCGGACAAGCTCCAAGCGGTCGCCGCGGCCCACGCGACAGGTCTGACCGTGATGACCGGCGACGGGATCAACGACGCTCCCGCGCTCGCGGCCGCCGATGTGGGCGTGGCGCTCGGGTCGCGGGGAGCCACCGCCGCGGCGCAGGCGGCCGATGCGGTGATCCTCGACGACCGGCTGGCCCGGCTCGCCGACGCCGCCGAGATCGCCCGCCGCTCGCGTCGGTTGGCCGTGCAGAGCGCGATCGCGGGGATCGGGCTGTCGTTCGTCGCGATGGTGGCTGCGGCATTCGGTCTGCTGCCACCGGTCTGGGGTGCGCTCGTGCAGGAGGCCATCGACGTCGCTGTCATCGTGAACGCGTTGCGCGCGCTACGGGTGCCTGGCGCCGCGGATCCCGCCCCCGCCCGTCTGGTGCAGCGGTTCGAGACGGAACACGAGCGATTGCGCCCGGCGCTGCTGGCGATCCGGCAGGCGGCCGACGCGCTCGCCGAAGGTCCCACTGCTGAGGCCGACCGCGCCGTCCGGGCGGCGCGAGGGGTCCTGTTCCGGCAGATCCTGCCGCACGAAGCCGCCGAGGAGCACGAGCTGTACCCCGCGCTCGTGGGGCCGCTCGGCGGAGAGCAAAGCACGGTGACGATGAGCCGCGCCCACACGGAGATCGCTCGCCTCGCCCGTCGGCTCGACCGGCACCTGCGGGAGTCGCCGGAGCTGATCCAGCCCGACCAGGTCGATGACCTTCGCGCGACGCTGTATGGCCTCGATGCTGTGCTGACCCTGCATTTCACCCAGGAGGAGGAAGCGTTTTTCACGCTGCCGGTTTCCTGAGCGGTCAGAGTTCGGCACGCCGGCGCACAAGGACACCGAGCTCCGCGAGTTCGAGCGCGCGGGCGAGGTCAGCCGGCGCGACGACGCCGGCGAGTGCGCCGTGGTCGACGACGAGCACGAGGTCCTGTCCGGGCCTCAACGCCGTCCGGCCGAGCACCTCCGTCACAGGTGTTTCCGGTGGTCCGGCGAAGCACGCCGGGGGCTTCGTGCACACCGACTCGAGCCGGGTGGACGTGCGGGCGGTTTCAGGCACGCGGGCAAGCCGCCCGAGGCTGACGACGCCGACCGGCCGGCCGTCGAACGACATGACGGGGAAGGTGCGAACGGGCAGCTCCGCCGCGAGATCAAGGAAACCTTGGACCGTGTACCAGCCTGGAGCCGTAACAGGGGAAGGTCGCATGACGTCGGCAAGCCGGATTCGGGAAACCGCCTCCCGAAGCGGCGCCGCCACGAGTTCGTTGCGCACGGCGAACGTCAGGAACCAGCCGATGGCCACGAGCCACAGTCCTTCGAACGATCCGGTTGTCAGGAATATCCACACTCCGGTGCCGACGAGCGCCGCCGCCAGGAGTTGCCCGCCACGGCCGGCGATCCGCCGCGCCCGGGCGCGGTCGCCAGTGACCTTCCAGGCGACGGCTTCGGCGATGCGGCCGCCGTCCAGCGGCGTGCCCGGCAACAAGTTGAACGCCGCAAGGACCGCGTTCGTCCAGCCGAGCCAGGTGAGAGCCACGACGACGACCGGTGGCAGGGCCCCGGTCGCGAGCACGGCGGCACCGAGGAAGCCCCCGGCGACGGCCACGCTCGCGGCGGGGCCGGCCGCGGCGACGAGCAGCGCGGCCCGGGGCGTGCGCGGTTCCTCGGGAAGCTCGGCGGCGCCGCCCAGCAGCCAGAGCGTGATGCGTTCGGCTTTCAGGCCGCACCGCCGCGCGGTGAAGGCGTGGCAGAGCTCGTGCGCGAGCAGCGAGGCGAGGAACAGGACCGCGCAGACGGTCGCGACCGCCCAGCACAGCGGGGGCGGCGTGCCCGGGGCACCGGCGGGGAGCACGCTGGTTGCCAGCAAGTACGCCAGCAGCACCGCGATGATCAGCACGGACCAGTGGGCGCCGATCCGGATGCCGACGATCCGTCCGAGCGGGAACGTCGCGTGGGTCATCGCCCGAGTGTGCATCAATAGCCGGAACGCCGGCAGGGCCGCATCACCTCGCTGGCAGGGACCAAAGGCACCAGGCCCGCGGACGTCCGTAAGCAGTGCTCCGGGCGGCCTCGCACCTACCTTCGATGACAGCCCACGCGCAGGAGGAACCCCGCGCAGGAGAAACCCATGGACGAGAAGGAGAAGGCGCAGATCGAGGAAGAGGCACGCCATGATGTCGCCGACCGCGACCGGCGCAGCGCGGCGATCCGCCGCTACCTGTGGGTCAGCGAGCGGCGCGCGATCGAGGAGAACGAGAAGGACGTGGCGCCAGAGCCGACACCCGGGCCCGGAACGTGACGGGCGAGCGCGAGCCGGTTCCCGCCAGGCGCGGCGGGAACCGGCCCGAGCGGCGAGCTCAGTCCGTGCGGCTGTACGCGGCGAGGCTCCGTTCGCGCGCGTCCTGCGCGATCGTGCGTACCAGCGTCGAGTGAGCGGCCTGGGTGAACGGGTACGCGACGCGCCAGTACCGGCGGAACTTCAGCCAGCTGGGTGGGTCGGTCAGCTGCACGCGGGTGTCGATCGTCAGCAGACTGCGGTGTGCGCCGTAGGGCCGGACTCCGAAAGTGATCACGAGCTTTCCGTAACCGGGTTCCGCGAATTCCGCGAAATCCTCTGGCTCCACCCGCCGCCAGGCGATGACGGGGCGCCAGAACTTGCCGGCCACGCCGACGGCGAATTCGGTACCGGGGTGCTCGCCCAGCAGGGTCCAGTCCGATCCGCGGTCGAGGTCGTCGATGGTCAGGCGCGTCGGCCGGCGGGGCGGGCCGTGCCGGCCGCGACGCCAGCGCGCGGGCAGTTCGCGCAGCCGTTCGGCCGTCGTGAAGAGTCCACGATGGATGTCGGTCAGGTCAAGATCGCGGGCCGCCGCGTAGGCTTCCTTGATCGGTGCATCGATGACCGCGTGGCGCACGACCGTGAAATGCGGGCGCGGAGCGAAGCGGTCGCCGAGCAGGTCGGGGGCCTGCGGCTGGTGCTGGGTCATGGTGCCTCCTGCGGACGGGCTTGATTCCAGGCTGGGACGGCGTTTCCCGTGCCCGCCAGGAGCAGAAGGTCTGGCCGGACCCGATTTCGTCACCACTGGAAGGGACTTCCTGCTCTCCCGTGCGAAGGGTGCGGCGAGCACCGTGGGTGTTCTTCACCGAAAGGCGTACCGCCATGAGGGTCCTCGTCGCGGTGGCGACCCGCCACGGGGCCACCAGGGAGATCGCCGAGCAGATCGCCGCCACGGCTGCGATGACGTTGGAGGAAACCGGTGTCGCGGCGCAGGTGGAGGTGGTCGACGCAGAGCACGTCACGTCGCTCGCGGGGTACGACGCGGTCGTGCTCGGTAGCGCCGTCTACCTCGGGCACTGGCTCGACAGCGCCCAGAGGCTTGCGCACGAGCACCAGGGCGAGCTGAGACGGCTTCCTGTGTGGCTCTTTTCGAGCGGACCGGTGGGTCAGCGGAGACGGCCCGGTTCGGACCCCGTCGACGTTTCGGATGTGCTGACCGACACGGCTGCCCGCGAGCACCGGCTTTTCGGTGGCCGGGTCGAGCGCGCGCGGCTGCGCTTCCCCGAACGGGCGGTGGTGGCTGCCCTGCGGGTGAAAGACGGGGACAACCGCGACTGGCCGGTGATCCGCGCGTGGGCCCGGGCCATCGCCGGTGAACTTGCCGTGGTGCCGCGGGGGAGGAGCGCGAAAGTTGACCGTCCTGCATCCGGTGCGGGGACCTTCGTCCTGACCCTTCGGGTAGTCCGGCCGCGTCGCCGAAGGAGCGTACGGGAGTTTCCTGAGTGTGAAGCCGAAAACGGAGAGAGGAGTGAGCATGCCTGGACTGCTGCCGGGTTCCCGGATGACGCTGCCGAGCATCGCCGCCTGGCTGGACAACCCCTGGCCGTTCGGGGAGCACAACCCGGTGCGGATCGAGGATTCCACTGAGGAGGGCAAATACACCATTCGCGCAGAGCTGCCCGGGTTCGAGCCCGACAAGCACATCTCGGTGAGGACGCACGAGGGGATGCTGACCATCGAAGCTGAGCGCGAGGCGAAGGAGACCACCGGCGGGCACAGCGAATTCTACTACGGGAAGTTCAGCCGCACCGTGGCGCTGCCCGCTGGGGCCGAGGCCTCGAAGGTGGAGGCCAAGTACGCCGACGGCATCCTCGAGATCACCATGCCGATGGCTGAGCGGCCGCACGAGAAGCAAATAAAAATCCACGTCGACAAGGCCTGAGGCCGCCGGTGGTGGGCGTGGTCGCGGCCGCGCCCACCACGGCTGTGCACGAGGAGAGCCATGAACGCGGACCTGCCCGCGAGGGTGCTGCTGGCCGACGGTGAGGTCGGTGTCGTCCGGACGCTGGGGCCGGGGGACGCGGACGCCGTGCTGGCGTTGCACACCCGGCTGGACGAACGCGACCGCTACTTCCGCTTCTTCGGCCCGTTACCGTCCACGATGGACCGGTTAGCGGGCCGCATCGCAGGAGAGCCGGGCGAGGCCCACGCCGGGCTGGGGTGCTTCCTCGGGTCGGAGCTTGCGGGCGTGGCCCACTACGAACGGCGCCCTGGCTCAGCGGAGGCCGAGATCGCTCTGGTGGTCGACGGGACCCACCGGGCGCAGGGGATCGCGACCCTGCTGCTGGAACACCTCGCCGCGACGGCGCACGCCACCGGTATCGACCGGTTCGTCGCGGAGGTGCTCGCCGAAAACGCGAAGGTCATCAAAGTCTTCTCCGAACTGGGCTTGCCCTACCGCGTCGCCCGCGACGGCGCCGAGTGGTCGCTGACGCTGTGGCTCGACGCCGACCACTACCCGGACGCGGTCGCACACCGCGACGAGGTCGCCGAGGCCGCGAGCCTCGCGCACGTCCTGAACCCGGACTCGATCGTGGTCATCGGGGTGGGGCGCCAACCGGGTTCGATCGGACGCGCCGTGCTCGCCAACCTCCTACGCAGCGGTTATCCCGGGCACGTCGAGGTCGTTCACCCACACGCGTCGTCAATCCTCGAAGTCCGCTGTGCCACCTCGATCGCGGGGTTGAGCGTGGTGCCGGAACTGGCGGTGGTCTGTCTGCCCGCTGAAGCTGCGGCGAACGCGGTCGAGGAGTGCGGTTCCCACGGCGTCCGCGCCGTGGTGATGATCACCTCCGGCCTGACCGGCACCGCGGCCGGCGAACGGGTCCGCAAAGCCGTGCGGGAACACGGGATGCGTCTGGTCGGGCCCAACTGCCTGGGCGTGGTCTCGACCGCGCCGTCGTGTCCGCTCGACGTGACTTTCCTCGAACGGCCGCCGCTGCGTGGTGGCATCGGGATCGCGACCCAGTCGGGCGGAGTCGGCATCGCGCTCACCGAAGCGCTGACCGGGCTCGGGCTGGGGGTCTCGGCGCTGGTGTCCACAGGAGACAAGTACGACGTGAGCGGTAACGATCTGCTGCTGTGGTGGGCGAGCGACCGGCGAACCCAGATCGTGGTGCTGTACTTGGAGTCGTTCGGCAACCCGCGCAAGTTCAGCCGGCTCGCCGCGCGGTTGGCGCGCACCCGCCCCGTGCTGGCGGTGCGCGCAGGTAGCGGGGACACAGCCCAGCGGGCGGCCGCCTCGCACACCGCGGCCGTCGCCACGCCCGCGGTGACCCGGGACGCGCTCTACGAACAGGCGGGGATCATCGCGGTCGACACGGTGTCCGAATTGGTCGATGTGATCGCGGGAGTGTCGTGGCAGCCGTTGCCGCGCGGGCGGCGGGTTGCGGTGGTGAGCAACGCCGGGGGAGCCGGAGTGCTCGCGGCCGACGCGTGCGAACGCGAGGGCCTCACGATGGCGTGCTTTTCAGCTGGAACGGTGGAGCGGTTGAGCGCGCTGCTCCCCGCGGAGGCTGCGCCGCACAACCCGGTGGACACCACGGCGGCGGCACCGGCCGGCACGTTCGGCCAAGCTCTGCGAACCGTACTGGCCGACGAGGGTGTCGACGCGGTGCTCGTGGCGACGGTCCCGACGGCGGTAGGTGATCCGGCGACCGTGGTGGCCGACGTGGTTCCAGGCACAGGCAAGACGGTGTTCGCCGTCCAGCCCGGTCAACAACGCGCGCGAGTCGCTCCTGTCGGCGACGACGGTGCGCCAGTGACCGCCTCGTACGACGACCCGGCGGCCGCCGCAGCCGTCTTGGGAAAGGTCGCGCGCTACGCGCAATGGCTCGACCGCGGCGACGACGCGCCTGAGCTGTCGGACATCGACGCTGCGGCCTTGCGGACCTTCGCAGCGAACCACGCCGGCGAGGGTGACGGCTGGCTGTCCCCACCGGACGCCTCCGAGCTGCTCCGGCTGGCCGGCCTCCCGCTCGTCACCACGCGCTATGCCCGCGACGAGCTGGAAGCGATCGGCGTCGCAGGCGACCTCGCGGGCCGACTGGCAGTCAAGGCCGATGCCCAAGGGCTCCAGCACAAATCCCGGGGCGGTGGCGTCCTCCTCGAGGTGTACGGCGCCGGTGGGGCGCGAGACGCCTACCGGCTGCTGCAGGCCCGGTTCGGCCCGGCTCTGCGAGGGGTCGCGGTCCAGCCCATGGTCGACTGCGGCCGCGAACTCCTCGTGGGTGTGCGATCGGACCCGGTGTTCGGCCCGCTCGTGGTGTTCGGCCTTGGCGGCGTCGACGCTGATCTGGTCGCCGATCACACTGCCCACCTGGCGCCACTGACGGGCGCCGACGCCGACCTGCTGCTGGATGGCCTGCGGTCGTCGGAAGCGTTGTGGGCGTCGGGGATCGACCGGGCCGCTGTGCGTGAGGTGCTGCTGGAGGTCGCGCGATTGGCCGTGCTGGTTCCCGAGCTCGCCGAGCTGGACCTCAACCCCCTTGCAGCGCACGCCGCTGGTTGCGTGGCCGTCGACGTCCGCGTGCGCCTGGCGCGCCGCGAGAGCGCTGATCCGTTCCTCCGCCGCCTGCCGGGCTGATCGGACTGAGGAGTGACCGTGCGAGTCCTGACCCTTAATCCTGGTTCGTCGAACCTGAAAGCCGCCTTGGTCGAAGACGGCATCGCCGTGGGTTGGACGGCGTGGCAGCTGACCGAACCGCGGCTGGTCTTGGATGCGGTGCACCGCTGGGCGCGCCCGGACGCGGTCGCGGTTCGTTTCGTCCACGGCGGCTCGCAGAAGGCGCCGGCGCTGGTGACCGACGACCTGCTGGCGAACCTGGAGCGGCTCGTGCCGCTCGCGCCGCTGCACCAGCCCGCGTCGTTGTCGGTGGCCCGCGCGGTGCGGGCTCTGTTGCCCGGTGTGCCGGTGGTGGCGTGCTTTGACACCGCGTTCCACTCGGGCCTGCCCGCTGCCGCCGCGCATTACCCGCTGCCGCGTGCGTGGACGCGGCAGGGCCGGTTGCGCCGTTACGGGTTCCACGGCTTGTCGTGCGGTTACGTGGTGCGCCGCGCCGCGGTCCTGCTGGGAAAGGTGGCAACGGATCTGCAGCTGGTGTGTGCGCATGTCGGCGCGGGCGTGTCGGTCACTGCCGTGCGTGACGGCGCGAGCGCTGACACGTCGATGGGGTTCACGCCGCTGGAGGGGCCTGCGATGGCCACCCGATCGGGCTCGATCGACCCGGGGCTGCTGCTGCACGTGATGAAGACGGCGCCGATGGGGCCGGAGGAGATGAGCGAGGCGCTCTACCAGCGGTCCGGGATCGCGGGCATGTGCGGCGGTAGCGGTGATCTGGGTTCGGCGCTGGTCGCGGCCGCGGCCGGCGATCCGGACGCGAAACTGGCCGTCGAGGTCTACGTGCACCGGCTGCGGCGGGAGATCGGCGCCCTGGCGACGAACCTCGATCGGCTCGATGCCCTCGTGTTCACCGGCGGAGTGGCCGAGTACCAGCCGGAGGTGGTTGCCGCTGTCACCGCCGGTCTCGGCGTACTGGGCCTGCGCGTGGCCCCGTTGGAGCGCACCGACGCCGACCGGGTCATCAGCGCGCCGGGCTCGGCGGCACCCGTGCTGATCGTGCGGACCCGGGAAGAACTCGAGCTCGCCCGCGGCGCCGAAGCCATCCTGCGCGAACGGGTGCCGCGATGACCAGCATGGCCGAACCGGCGGTTCACTGGAACCACTCGACCCGGGCCGTGCTGGTGGACGCGCTCTCACGGCTGCCGGCATCGCGGTGCGTCGTCGAGCTGGGGCCGGACGAGGTCACGGTCGCGCTGAATCCGGCCCGGCACGGCCGCGGTGAGCACCGGGCGCTCGGCGCATGCGGCGCCGCGCTCTCCACTGCCAAGGTGGTGCTCCGGGTCCTGGGCGCTCGTTCCCGGATGTTTTTCCCGCACAACCCGGACCGGCCGGACGTCGTAGCGGTGCTGCGCGTTCGGGAGCCGGCGCCGGCGACGGAGCACGACTGGGTCCGGTACCTGGCGCTGCGCCGGTTGACGGAGTCTGGGCCGGAGACACCCGCGCCCGTCGGTGCGGAGGTTCTCGCCGCTCTCGCGCGCGAGAACGACTGGCCTCGCACTCGCGTCGTTCCGCTTCCACCCGAGGAACCCGCTGCGGCGCTGGGCTTCGGCTCCCGGTTGCCGGTGCTCACGAACCGCGACACCGCGGACGAGCAGGTCCTGGCCGGTGCCGTCACCCACACCCTTCGCCTCGCCGCGGCAGCCCATGGGCTGAAGACCGCAGTCCTCAGCCGCTCAGCAATCATCGGGGGGCACGCGAGCGTCGCACAGGCCGTGGTACTCGTCGCGGGTCCGGCGGAAGGACCGCGATGACCACGCACGTCCGGCCGTCAGGCGCGGAGCCCGAAGCTCCCGACGTCGACGCCCGCGAGCCGGTCGATCTGCTGCTGCGAGACCTCCGATCTGCATCAGGCGGGCTCACCGCCCGCGAAGCTGCGCGCAGGCTGCAGGTGGAGGGACCGAATGAGCTGCCGCGTCGCGGGCGTACGCGATGGCCGCTCGAGTTGCTGCGCCAGTTCGGCCACCCGCTGGCCCTGCTGCTCTGGGTCGCCGCCGGCCTCGCCTGGTTCGCGGGGACGACGAACCTCGCCGTGGCCATCGTCGGAGTGATCGTCCTCAACGGACTGCTCGCGTTCTACCAGGAGCAACAGGCCGAACGCGCGGTGGAGGCGCTGGGCGAGTACCTGCCGGAGCGCACCTCGGTGGTACGTGACGGGGTCGTCGCCCACGTGGCGGCGAGTGAACTGGTCCGCGGCGACGTCGTCCTGCTCGCCGAAGGGGATCGGGTTCCCGCGGACGCCCGGCTCGTCGACGGGACTCTCGACGTCGACGCCTCGATGCTCACCGGTGAGTCCGCTCCTGTCACTCGTACTGCCGATGCCGCAGACGATGCTGTGCGGCCGATCGACTCACCGGTGCTGGTGTTCAGCGGCACGGTGTGCGTGGCAGGCGCCGCCCGCGCGGTCGTGCACGCGACCGGGCGGCACACCGAGATCGGCCGGATCGCTTCACTGTCGGCCCGCATCGGCCGCGAAGAGAGCCCGCTCGAGCGGCAAGTGCGACGGGTCGCTTGGCTGATCGCCGGGGTCGCCCTGGTTGTTGGTGTGGGGTTCCTGCCGCTCGGCGTGGTCGCGGGCCTTTCGTGGTCGGCCGCGTTTGTGTTCGCCATCGGGCTCCTCGTGGCCAATGTGCCCGAGGGACTGCTGCCCACGATCACCCTGGCCCTGGCGGCGGGCGTGCGGTCGATGGCGAAGGCCGGCGCTCTGGTCAAACGGCTGTCGGCGGTGGAGACGCTGGGCTCGACCACCGTCATCTGCACCGACAAGACAGGGACCTTGACCCGGAACTCGATGCGGGTCGAGGAACTGCGGGACCCGTCCGGAGCACCGTCGGCACAACCCGTGGCTGTCGCAGTGCTCGCGCGGTGCAGCACCGCGGACCTCGCCACCGGATCCGGGGACCCGACCGAGCTCGCACTGCTGTCGTACGCCGCCGAGCGCGGGGCGGACGTCTCGGCGGCCGCGCGTGATGCGGCGCGCCGGGTGCTGCACCCGTTCGACCCCCGCCTCAAGCGAATGTCCACTGTGGATCTTCTCGGCGAAGAGCTCGTGGTGGCTACGAAGGGCGCTCCGGAGCAGGTGCTCCCGCTGTGCACGACGGAGCTGACGGAATCCGGCACCGAAGCGCTGATCACCCCGCAGCGCCGGATTGAGCTGACCGGCCAGGCCGACGACATGGCCCGGCGGGCGCTGCGCGTGCTGGCGATCGCGCGCCGGGTGGTCCCCACTGCCCCTGCGAGCCGCAGCGAAGCCGAAAGCGGGCTGACCCTCGTCGGGTTCGCTGGTCTCGTCGATCCGCCGCGCCCCGAGGTCGCCCCGGCGGTGGCCGACTGCCACTCGGCGGGGATCAAGGTCCACGTCGTGACCGGGGACAACGGCCTGACCGCCGCTGAGATCGCCCGCCGCGTCGGCATCGGCGCCGACTGCGTCGTCGAAGGCGGCGACCTGGCGAAGATGCCGGAACCCGACCTCGACGCAGCGCTCCTCAAGGGCGGCGAAGTGGTGTTCTCCCGCGCGACGCCGGAAGACAAGCTGCGCATCGCCGATGCACTGCGCCACTGCGATCAGGTCGTCGCCATGACCGGCGATGGGGTGAACGACGCTCCCGCGCTGCGCCGTGCCGACATCGGTGTCGCGATGGGTATCGGTGGCACCGATGTGGCGAAGGAAGCGGCTACGGTCGTGCTCACCGACGACAACTTCGCAACCATTGTGGCCGGGGTGCGCGAGGGCCGGCGGGTGTTCGACAACGTCCGCAAGTTCGTGCTGTACATCTTCGCCCACGCGGTACCCGAGGTACTCCCGTTCCTGATCTTCGCCATCTCCGGCGGGGCAGTCCCGCTGCCGCTGACCGTGCTGCAGATCCTGGCGATCGACCTGGGGACGGAGACGCTGCCGGCGCTCGCCCTGGGGCGCGAGCCGGCGGAGCCCGGACTGATGGCGCGCCCGCCCCGGGACCGGCGCGAAGGCGTGGTGACCGGCCGGATGCTCCTTCGGGCGTGGGCGATCATGGGCCTGCTGTCGGGGATCCTGGTCCTGGCGGCGTACTTCGCGGTGCTGTGGACCGCCGGCTGGCAGCCGGGAGCCGACGTCTCGGCGGGCGCGCCGTTGCACCACGCGTACTTGCAGGCCACCACGGCGAGCTTCGCGGCGATCGTGGCGTGCCAGATCGGCACGGCGTTCGCTTCGCGGACCGAACGCGTGCCGCTGCGAGAGGTCGGCCTCACCACGAACCGGCTGCTGCTCTGGGGCCTCGTGTTCGAGGTGCTGTTCGCCGCTCTGCTGATCTACGCACCGGGGATCAGGGACGTCTTCGGCATGGCGCCGCTGCCCGCGTGGGCGCTCGCGATGCTGCTGCCGATGCCGGTACTCGTCTGGGGCGCCGACGAGCTCTTCCGGTGGGTGACACGGGGACGTCCGCCCCGCGCCCGGTGACTTTGTGCTCCGGTGCGGGTGTCCGGGGGGCGACCAGGCTGGGAGAGCCGGGGCGAACGCCGTGTCCGACCTTCGGGAGGACCTTCATGGACTGCGTACCGAATCTCGCCGATCTACGGCTCGCCGACGCCGAGGTCGCAGGCGGAAAGGGTGCCAACCTGGGTGAGCTGATCGCCGCCGGGTTCCCGGTGCCGGAGGGCTTCGTGATCACCCGGGATGGCTACTTCTCGGCACTGGAGGCCGCCGGGGTGCGCGCCGAGATCGCCGACGCCCATGCCAAAGCTCTGACGAATGTGGACGACGCGACGGCCCTCGCCGAAACGTGCGAGCGGCTGCAGGCCCTGGTCCGCTCGGCCGGCCTGACCGCCGAGCTCGCGGCCTCGGTCGGCGAGGCGTACCGCGCGCTCGGCGGGCAAGCCACGGTAGCCGTGCGCTCGTCGGCGACCGGGGAAGACGGTGCCGAGGCGTCGTTCGCCGGGATGAACGCCAGCTTCACCAACGTGGTCGACGAGCGGAGCCTGGCTCAGCGCGTCGTGGACTGCTGGGCGTCGCTGTTCTCGCCGCGCGTCGTGAGCTACCGCGCGAGCCGTGGGTACGCCGGGGAGCCGGCGATCGCAGTGGTTGTGCAACGGATGATCCCCGCCGATCGCGCGGGGGTGATCTTCACGGCGGATCCGCGGACCGCCGCGCACGACCAGGTGGTGATCGAAGCGGTCTTCGGCCAGGGTGAGGCGATCGTCAGCGGCGCCGTCGAGCCCGACACCTACGTGGTGGCCAAACAGGACTTGCGGGTGCTCAGCGCCCGTGTCGGCACACAGTCCTTCAAGATCATCGCGGAGGTCGGCGGCGGTGACGTCACGGTGCCGTTGACTGCGCAGGCCGGCGGTCGCCGGGTCCTGGACGACGCGACGGTGCTCGAGCTCGCGCGGCTGGCCTCGCGAGTCGAAGACCACTACGGCGTGCCGCAGGACGTGGAATTCGCCATTGAGGACCACCGCACGTGGCTCGTGCAGTCGCGGCCGATCACGACCATGCCGCCGGACCGCGAGGCGGAGCCGGGCGCGCTGGTCACGGGGCTGGCAGCGTCGCCCGGCGCGGCGAGTGGGGCCGTCCGCGTGCTGCGGGACCCGGCGGAAGCCATGCAGCTGCGCGAGGGCGAGGTGCTGGTGGCGCCGATGACAAACCCGGACTGGGTGCCGGCCATCCGCCGGGCGGGCGGGCTGGTGACCGACGGCGGCGGGATGACGTGCCACGCCGCCGTGGTCGCCCGGGAACTGGGGGTGCCGTGCGTGGTCGGAACCGGCGATGCCACCCGCGTTCTCGCCGACCGCACGCTCGTGACAGTCGACGGGACCAAGGGCGAAGTGCGGGCCGGTGCGGTGGTGCATGAGGCGGCTCGCGCGACGCCGGTGGCAGCTCCCACCGCACCGGAGACGATCGGGACCCGGCTCTACGTGAACCTCGCGATGCCCGAGCACGCCGCGGAAGTAGCGGCACGGGCCGTGGACGGGGTCGGGTTGCTGCGTGCGGAATTCCTGCTCACCGAGGCCCTCGGTGGCCGGCACCCGCGCGACCTGCTGGCCCGGGGCGAGGAGGAGTCCTTCGTGACCGCGATGGCCGACTCCTTGACCGCGATCACGTCCCCGTTCGGCTCACGTCCGGTGGTCTACCGCGCCACTGACCTGCGCACGAACGAGTTCCGCGGCCTGACCGGCGGGGAGGCGTTCGAACCAGAGGAACGCAACCCGATGATCGGCTACCGCGGCTGCTACCGGTACATCCGCGAACCCGATCTCTTCGCGCTCGAGCTGAAGACACTCGCGCGGGTCCGCGAGCGCACCCCGAACCTGCACCTGATGATCCCGTTCGTGCGCACCAAGTGGGAGCTCGAAGCCTGCCTCGAACTGGTGGACGCCAGCCCGCTGGGCCGCCAGCGCGGCCTCCTCAAGTGGATCATGGCGGAAGTGCCCTCAGTGGTCCACTGGCTGCCGGAGTACGTCGGTCTCGGCATCGACGGCGTGTCGATCGGCAGCAACGACCTCACCCAGCTGGTCCTGGGGGTCGACCGCGATTCGGCGGAGTGCGCGGAGCTGTTCGACGAAGCCGACCCCGCCGTGCTGGACGCGATCACGACCATCGTCCGCACCGCGAACCTGCACGGCATCACCTCGTCGCTGTGCGGGCAGGCGCCTTCGACCAACCCCGCTTTCACCGAGCACCTGGTGCGGGCCGGTATCACTTCGATCTCGGTCAACTCCGACGCGATCGCTGCCGCCCGGCACGCGATCGCCGCCGCCGAACGCCGCCTCCTGCTGGACAACGCCCGCTGACCCGTTGGGCAAAGGAGAACATCCGTGACCACCATGGACGGAAACGTCATTGTCGTCGGAGTCGACGGCTCGGCCGGCAGCGCCGCGGCACTGCGCTGGGCACTGTCCGAAGCGAAGGTGAGCGGGCGCGAGGTGGTGGCCGTGCGCGCCTGGACGTTCGATCCGACGGCCGACCTGGAATCGGCATCGACCCGGTCGTGGCGGGAGATCGAGAAGCGCTACCGGCAGCAGCTGGAGCAAGCCGTGGCCGATGCGCTCGCCGGCGTCGAACCGGTTCCCGTGCGCGCGGAGACGGTCGAGGGCGCGCCCGGCCCGGCCCTCGTGCGGAGGTCGCAGAACGCCGCGATGCTCGTGGTCGGCAGTCACGGCCACGGCCGGCTGCTGCGGCTGCTCGTCGGATCCGTCTCTGCGTATTGCCTGAAGGATTCGCGCTGCCCGGTCGTGGTCGTGCCGGTTCGCACGGCTGAGGAACGCGGCCCGGTGCCGGAAGCGGACGAGGCCGGCACGTACCAGCCCGGCCCCCTGTTGTGAGGAGCAGACGATGACCGGACAGCACCCGGTGAGCGCGGTGATGACGACGGACGTGGCGAGCGTTCCGCTCGGCACACCCTTCAAGGCGGTGACCGCGCTGCTCGAAGAACGTGGGGTCGGCGGCACGCCCGTCGTGGACGATCGCGGTCACGTGGCTGGTGTCATCTCCCGCGCTGACCTGCTCGAGCGTGAAGTCGAGCACCGCGGCTTCGGTCCGCGGGCGCGGCGGGCCCGGCGCAAGGCTGAAGCGGTGTTCGCCGCCGACTTGATGAGCAGCCCGGCTGTCACCATCAGGGCGGACGATGACGTGGTGCGCGCCGCGCAACTGATGGAATCCCATGGCGTGCACCGCCTTCCGGTCGTGGACGCGGACGGCGCGCTGGCCGGGATCGTGTCGCGAGCCGACCTGGTGCGAGTCTTCCTGAGACCCGACAAGGACATCTACGACGAAGTCCGGGACGAGGTCCTCACGGAGGAGATGTGCATCGACCCGCAGTCGCTGTACGTCGCGGTGCACGACGGGATCGTGTCCATCAGCGGCACCGTCGAGCGTTACAGCATGATCGGGCTGATCGAGGCGCTCGTCCGCCGCGTCGACGGGGTGGTCGAAGTCCGCTCGCACCTGAAGGCCCACCTCGACGACCGCGACCTCCGCCCGGATGAGCCTCCCGCCGGTGGCCGGTTCGGGCGGAGGTCGATCCACCGGCCCTGACCGACACCCAGCGGATCGGCCGCCGTCCTGTCCGGGCGGTGGCCGATCCGCGGCGACACAGTGGTCACTGGCGGAACAGCGCTACCTTCAACGCCTCGCTGTCCTGCGGGTGCGCGAAGACGTCATAGGCTTCGTCCATTTCGGATAGACCGAACCGGTGGGTGACGAACCGGCCCGTGTCGAGGCGACCCGCGGCCAGCATGCGCAACAGCGTCGGGGTGCTCCAGGTGTCGACGAGACCGGTCGTGATGGTGACGTCGCGGATCCACAACTGCTCGAGGTGCAGGGTGGCCGGCTTGCCGTGCACCCCGATGTTCACCACGTGCCCGCCGGTGCGGACGAGCTCCGTGCACAGTTCGAACGTCTCCGGCACACCGACCGCCGCCACGACCACGTCGGCGCCGAGCCCGCCGCTCGCCTCGCGCACGGCCTCGGCCGCTTCCTCCGGCTGGACCGTGACGTCGGCGCCGAAATCCTTCGCCGGGGCCAGCCGGGTCGTTTCCGTGTCCACGACGACGATCGCCGACGGGCTGTAGAGCCTGGAGGTGGTGATCGCGGCCAGGCCGATGGGACCGGCTCCGACGATGACCACCACGTCGCCGGGGCTGACCTGCCCGTTGCGGACACCCACTTCGTACGACGTGGGCAGGATGTCCGCCAGCATCAGCGTGGGTTCGTCGCCGACCGACGGGGGCAGCCGGTAGGTGGAGGTGTCGGCGAACGGGATTCGCGCGAGTTCCGCCTGGACGCCGTCGACGAGGTGTCCGAGGATCCAGCCGCCTCCGCCGAGACACTGACCGTAGGTCCCGCGCCGGCAGTATTCACAGCGGCCGCAGGCGCTGATGCACGAAACGAGCACGCGGTCGCCCGGCCGCACCGTGGTGACGGAGCCACCGGTGCGCAGGACGGTGCCCACGGCCTCGTGGCCGAGGACACGTCCGCGCTCCACCTCCGGCACGTCACCCTTGAGGATGTGCAGGTCGGTACCGCAGATCGTGACCGCGTCGATCCGCACCACCGCGTCGGTGGCGTCGGCGATCTCCGGATCGGGGTGCTCGGTCCACGCTCGCCGGCCCGGACCGTCGTACACGAGAGCTTTCACGGTTTCTCCTCGGTCGCTTGTGGACGTTTAGCGCAGCCACGCCCGGTCGCCGGTCACCGTGGCCCAGCGGCGGCCCAGACCCCAGGTGTCGCCCGCGAGCGTCGCGGCGAGTGCGATGAGGACGAGTGCGTAGATGACGTGGTAGTCGATGATCGGGTGGGTCGAGTGCGTCGCCTCGCCGACGCTGGTGAAGCGCGCGGGTGGCCATTCGGCGGCCCACATGAGCAGGAGCACGACCGTGCCCGTGGTCGCGGCGATCCGCAGGGCCACGCCGGTCACCAGAGCGAGGCCGATGCCGAGCAACCCTGCCATGAAAAGCCAGTCGGCCCACCACGCGCCCGCCCAGGCGTGGAACGTCGAGGCGAGCGGACCCACCTCGACGGTGCCCAGGAAACCTCGCGTGGGTGAGCCGCCGCGGATCCAGGCGCCCGCGGCCGTGGTGGAGTACCCCAGACCGAACAGCTTGTCGGCGAAGGCCCACAGGAACACGAGTCCCATGGCGATCCGGAGCAGAGCGAGTGCGCGGCCGCCGAGGGCTCGGCTCGATGCGCGCCGCTCGGGTTCACGCCGCAGGGGAACCGTGGCGTCGGAACGCTTGTCGTGCTCGGGTGTAATGGACATGATCCCTCCGTTTCGTGGTTCACCCCGAGTGTCGGGTGCGGCGGTGGATCACTCTGGCGCCGAAGGTCCTCGTTCCACGGGTCCTTGGCAGCCGGATCGCAGTCGCCCCCACCGGAAATACGCGAGTGGCCCGGCGAAGTTGACGACGATTATCACCGCCCACACGGTTTTCGGCCCGCGGACTTGATCCGCCCGCCGGTGAGCGAGGTCCCACCACGCCGTCGCGGTCAGAGCGATCTGGATCACTACGGCGCCGGCCACGACCCGACGTTCGGTGGGGGAGAGGCCGGCCCACCTACGGCGGGTCGCGGGTCAGCGCCGGGCGAGTTCACGGCCCACCAGCTCGACGAGCTCGACGGTCCGGCACGCATAGCCCCATTCGTTGTCGTACCAGCCGAACATTTTCGCGGTGTGGCCGTCGGTCTTGGTGAGGCTCGCGTCGAACACGCACGAGGCCGGATCACCCACGATGTCGCGGGACACCAGCGGAGCTTCGGTGTAGCGCACGATTCCCTTGAGATATCCATCCGCGGCCTGCGCGAACGCGCGGTTGACCTCGTCTGGCGTCACGTCCTTCTCCAGTTCCACGGTGAGGTCGGTCAGCGACCCGTCCTCGACCGGTACGCGAATGGCCACGCCGTCGAGCCGTCCGGCCAACGCGGGGATGACGTCGCCGATCGCGCGAGCAGCGCCGGTGCTCGTCGGGATCAGGTTCACCGCGGCCGACCGAGCTCGGCGCAGGTCCCTGTGCGGGCGGTCGAGAAGGGCCTGGTCGCCGGTGTAACTGTGGATCGTGGTCAAGAACCCGCGCCGGACTCCGAACGTTTCGTGCAGCACGCGCACCATGGGGGCGAGGCAGTTGGTCGTGCACGAGGCGTTGGAGATCACCTGGTGTCCGACGGGTTCGTAGGTGCCTTCGTTGACGCCGAGCGCGATCGTCGCGTCCACGCCCTTGCCAGGCGCGGAGATGATGACCTTCCGGGCGCCCGCCGCCAGGTGCGCGGCGGCCGCGTCTCGGGTGCGGAAGTGCCCGGTTGCTTCGAGCACGACGTCCACCGCGAATTCGCCCCACGGCAGGTTCGCCGGTTCGGGTTCGGAGATCGCCTGCAGCACCTGGTCGCCGGCTTCGATAGCCGAATCGATTACCTGCACGGGCACGCGCAGCGGACCGTAGGTGGAGTCGTGCGCGAGCAGGTGAGCGAGGGTGTCCGCGTCGGTGATGTCGTTGACGGCCACCACCTCCACCGGGCTGTCCGGCTGTTCGAGGACGCGGCGCACGAAGTCACGCCCGATCCGGCCGAACCCGTTGATGCCGACTCGCACGGTCATGAGGACTCCTTTGCTGCGATAGCCTGTCCATTCACCCTGCTCCGACGTGGGGCGTGCGGACGAGGGACGTTGGCGGGCTGCCGCGGGGACCTTCGTCCACGCGGAGCCGGAAGTTGCGCTCCAGCGGGAACTCCAATTCCGTACCGGCTCGACCGGAACCGGCCCTGAGCGGCAAGGACACGGACCACCGCCGGGAAAGCCAGGCCATGGCCCGCGCCTCACCAACTCGGAATCTCCGCCCAGGACGAACCGTGGCTGCGGCTCGACCGGAGTGAGAACCGGATGGTGGTCATTCCGTCCTGCAGGCGGCCACTCCCATGGATCCGGCGCGGCTGCGCGCCATCGTCACTGATCGGCTACTAGCCGGTACCCGGTCTACCTGCAGCGCCCGATCGTGCGCCGCAGTGGCCGGTGGTGGGCGACGGACCCGGAATTCGACCTCGACCGGTACCTCGCCGTCGGACGCTGCCCGATCCAGGCAATGGGCGCCGTCCGGTGCCCGGCAGGCGATCATCATGTGCGTTCAGGGACGCGGGTCAGCTCCGCTTCTGTCCCGCCACCGACCGGCGCCTCCTGCCGGATCCGGAGGATCTGGTGTGGTCCTCGCCGAGGAGACCGCAGCGGCCTTGAGCACCGCGACTTCGGCCACGACGGTCTCCGCGAGGAATCGGACATCCGGCACCGTCGCGCGGTCGGCGGTCACGCCGAAGAAGACCCGGTCCCGATAGGTGAGCATCGCGACGCCGGTCCGCAACCGCAGCGCGATCGGGACGTACGGGTAGAGCTCGAGCACCTCGCGGCCGGCCACGCTGAGAGGCTCCGGCGGGCCGGGGACGTTCGTCGTCACGGTCACGATGTTGCGCTGGGGGAGTTTGGCCGCGGCCCGCATGACCCACGCGGAGGCGGCGAACGGTTCGGTTCCGGCGGCGCCGGTGACGAACTCACCGGCGGCCGACTCCTTATTGCCCTTCAGCGTCGTGACCCTCCGGTGCACGCGGAGGAGCCGGTGCACGGGATCGGGCAGATCGACTGGAAGCAGCGGCAGCAGCAGCGACACCCGGTTGTCCACTTCGGATACCGAAGCGCTGTTGCGCACCGAGACCGGAACGAGGCTGCGCACGCTGTCGGGTGCCGGATCTTCGCCGCGGCGCAGGAGCAGCTCACGCAACCCGCCGGTGACCGCGGCGAGCAGAACGTCGTTGACGGTGACGTCGAAGGCTTTCGCCGTGGTGACGATGTCAGCGAGCGCGGCCTGACCGACCGCGTACCCTCGCCGGTGCCCGAGCGGTCCGCTGAGCGAGCTCGGAGCGACGGGCATGAGCGCTGTCGACAGTGCGGCCAGTCCTCGGACGACGTCGGTCGTGCGGCGGGCCAGGGCGCGGGGGTGTAACACGCTGCCGACGAGGTGTCCGATCCCAGTGACGGGACTGCTCACGAGGTCGCCGAGCGCGGAGACGAGCAGCCGCGTCCGGCCGGGATCCGGCACCGGTGCGGCAGGCAACCCCGGCGGTTCCGCCGCTCCGAACAGAACGCGCTGCAGCCCCGTCGCGGAGACGCCGTCGGTGAGGCTGTGGTGGACTTTGGACAGGATTGCCCATCGTCCCTCCGAGAGCCCTTCGATGACCCACAACATCCACAGCGGCCGATCCCGGTCGAGCCGTTCGTCCATCAGCAGCGTGACGAGCTCGCACAGCGCGGCGTCGTCGTGGGGTGAGGGCACCGACAGCCGCGCGAAGTGGTCCTCGGGCCGGAACGCGTCGTCGTCGACCCACACGGGCGGTGCGAGGTCGAACGGCACCCGGCGGATCTTCTGGTGGTAGCGCGGCACCTGCGGGAGCCTCGCGGTAATCGCCGCGACGAACTCATCCTGCGCCGGCGCGGGCCCGGCGGCGATCGCCAGCGAAGCGATCGCGAGCGCCGCGCGTGGATCCTCGTCTTCAATCTCCAGGAAAGCCGCGTCGAGAGGGCTCAACCGTTCCATGGCGACCTCCTTGGTAGTCAGTGCGCGATGTCGACGACGACGTGCCGGATCTGGTTCGTGGCGTCCAGCTGCCGGAACACCCGGAACGGCAGGGCGCTGCGCACTCCGCTGGCCAAGGTGCACTGGCCCTCGAACGGCCAGGCGAAGCGCACCGCGCGCAGAGCGGGCCAGCTCGCCGGCTGCGAAGCCGAATACAAGTAGTCACCGGTCGCGACAGGGGCGCGGATTGCCTGGTGCCCGCTGGCGTCAGTGTCGAGCGCGGGCGCGCGCACGACCTGCAGCACCGCGCCACCCGCGACGGGCAGCGGCTGTCCCGACGGATCAGCAGTGACGAGCGGGACGTACCGTACTGCGTACCCCGCCTCGGCGAGACCGTTGATGTCCAGGACGACTCGGTCGTAGCACTCGTGCCGGCCGACCCGGACGAGGTAGAGCGCGTCGGTCGTCGACCCGGCGACCTCCTCGGCCCCTGTGCCCGGACGTGAGTCGCAGGTCGAGCCGGTGTTGCCGCGTGTGGCTGTGCCGGTCATCGCCGGTGGTGCCGTGGTGTCGGAACCCGTCGTGGTGCCTGGGCTTCTGTCCGTGGCCGGAGCCACCGGGGTGCTACCGCGAGTGCCGGACTCGCAAGCACCGAGCACGAACAGGCCGGCGGCGGCCGCGGCTGCGATCGTACGGCGCATGGCGCCTTCCTCGTTTGCGGTTCAGCGCCCGAGCGCTTCGTGCCGTCATTCGTACTCGTCCTGGTCGATCACTCGGCGGGCGAATCGGTCGCGCAGGATGCTCAGGGCGCGTTCGCCGTCGGATGTGTGCTTCGGCGTCCTCCGGAGCAGCACGGCGGCGGCGACCCCCGGCTGTGGCCGGCACGGCGATGAGCACGACGACCGCGACCAGGGGACCGAGCCAGCCTCCAGCTGTTGCGTAATGCCCGTGGGGCATTGAGTCGGCCTCGTCCCCGGTCAGCGCTGCTGGTACCCGCGTTCGCCCGACAAATCGGTGGCGTCGAGCGTCGTCAGCACGTCTTCGAGGTCGCGGCGCGGGGTCGCGGGCAGCGGATCCGCGTTGGCGGGGGCCCAGCCGAGGCGCAGGATCATCTGCGGGAAGGTGCCGGACGCGACCTTCTCTTCGACCGTACGGCGGACATCGGGCAGCTCGAGCGGCTCGGTCAACGGGCAGGTGGCAAGTCCGAAGCGGGTCGCGGTGAGCAGGGCTGCACTGGTCGCCTCGCCGGCCCGCAGCCGCGACATCCGGTCGTCCGACGCGGTGCTCAGCACCACGAGCACGGTTTCATCCTTGTCACTAGTCGCGCCGGACGCTTCCGGCAGTTTGGGATCCGAGAACGGCCGTGCCGGGAGCGTTCCGGGGCTCGTGTCCATCGCCGGCGTGTTCCAGGACGGCACGCCGTCTGGGGCGGCGTGACGACCGCTCCACGCGGCCAGCTCGACGCGGTAGGCGGGGTCCTCACGATGCTGTCGGGACGCCTCTTCGATCGCGGTGGCAAGGTAGTAGCGCTGGGCGTCTTCGGCTACGCGCAGCACGACACCCTCGTCCGCCACCGCCTGGGCCATCGACTCGAGATAGGTGCGGGGAACCTCCCACGAGCTGTGGCGGCGGCGGTCGGTCCGCCGGCGCGGGATGGCCGCTGCGAGCGCAACTTCGGTGGCCGTCGGCTGGCGGCGGTGGAACTCGATCGAGGCGAGGTGATCGGGTTCGGCGGGATCGGGCAGGCGGTGCACGTCGGCTTGCCAGCCGAGCGCCGCGAAGCCGATGCGCGCGTGGTGTAGAGCGGCGCCGCAGCCGATGAGCAGGTCGCGCCCGTCGGGGTCGGTCTGCGGCAGCTGCCGTGAGGGGTCGGCGAAGAGGTGCAGCGTGCGGTTGCCGACGTTCCAACGCCACGGCTGGGAATTGTGAATCGACGGCGCCCGGATGGCCATGCCCACTGCGGTGCGGACGGTGAAGTCGTCGGGAAGTCCGTGTTCCATGGCCCGCCTGCCTACTCGTGTCGGGAGACCGTCGGCTCGACCGTGCCAGCCGAGTACTCCTCCGGTGGAGAGTCTGAGTTCCCCGGGCCGAAGGACTTTCGCCGGTCCTCGGTGAGCACGGCGAGCGCGAAGGCGAGGCTCTGGGCAGGGCTGCCGGTCGTGTCGACGGCGAAGGAGCCGGGCCAGGGGTCGGTGTCGGCCGCCATCGCCGCGGCGACCTCCGGGCCGGCGTCGGAATACGAGCTCGAGCGGGTGCCGAGGCGTCGTTGCCGCACCGCCTCCGGTGCGCTGCACCGCAAGGCGATCAGCCGGGTACTGGTTCCCGCGGCCACTGCGGCGATCTTCGCCCGCTGATCCGCTGAGATCCAGGACGCGTCGAGCACCACGCTTTCACCCACGGACAGCAGCTCTGCGGACCGCCGGGCGAGTTCGTCGTACGTCCGGGCCGTCCACTCCGGCGCGTAGATCCCGTGCCGATACCCGGCGGGACGGTGTTCGCCGGGGCTGATGCCGGCGAGCTCCTTACGCACCCGATCGCTCTGTAGGAGGCTTGCGCCGAGGGCATCGGCCAGCGCGCCGGCCACTGTGGACTTTCCCGACGCGGGCAGGCCACCGACCAGGACGACCCGGACGTCGCCTGCCTCGAGGTGCTGCCGGGTCCGCTCCGCGTACTCGCGGGCGAGCTCGGCGGCGGTGGGGTCACCCTGTGCGTAGCGGAGACAGGCGACCTTGGCCCGGACGAACGCGCGGTAGGCCAGGTAGTGGTGGCGCAGAGCCGCGGGCGCGGTGTCGCCGGAGAACTCCGCGTACCGCGTCAGCAGCTCGGCCGCGAGCTCCGGCGCACCGAGCCGATCGAGATCCATCGCGAGGAACGCCACGTCGTCGAGGCCGTCCACGTGCCGGAGGTGATCGTCGAACTCCAGGCAGTCCAGCACCCGCGGGCCGTCGTCGAGGCAGAACACGTCGTCCGCGATGAGATCGCCGTGCCCGTCGAGCACGCGGCCCTCCGCGATCCGCCGGCTGAACAGCGGTTCCCGGCCGCCCATGAACTCTTCCACGCGGTGTTCGATTTCGGCGGCGACGGCGGTGTCCACCACCACTCCGTGGAACGGCCGCACCTGGGCGAAGCTCGCTCGCCAGCGCGCCAGGACCGCGTCGCGGGTGCCGTCCGCCTCGATGGCCAGGCTCCGCTCGGCTGCGGCGTGGAAGACGGCGAGCTCACGGGCGAGCGCGCGAACTACCGGCAGGAGCGCCTCACCGCGGCGGACGAGGGCGGACAGCCGGCGTTCGTCCGGCATACGGCGCATCACGACCAGGTAGTCGCGGCCTTCGGGTCCTTCGACGTTCGCGACACCGAGGTAGACGTCGGGGGAGAGCCGTCGGTTCAGTTCGACCTCACGTCGACATACCCGTTCCCGCGTGGCGGGCGAGGTGAAATCGAGGAACCCCAGGTCGACGGGCTTTTTCAGCTTGTACGCACGATCACCCACCAGGAAGACCACCCCGCTGTGCGTTTCCCGGACCGCTGCCCACGGTTTCGTGTCGGCCATGCGGTTCAGCCTCATGCGAGTACGGGCGCGCCGGCAGGGCGTTAGGTCATCGAGGGTGTGGCGTTCGGCCCTGTAGGCGGAGCCCCCGCGTACCGGCCACTTCCGGCAGCATCGCCGGCGCTTTGCGGCGCGCACGCTGGCCCGGCGGAAGCTTTCGGCGATGGTGCCAGGGCGGCGGCTGCGCGGCAATCGACGCGCTTGGCTGCGCGGCGACGTCGTCGCGGGGGCCCGCTACCCAACGCTGGCCGCCCTGCTTGCGCTGCTCGTCGACGACCTGTGTCCGCGAGTTCCGCCGGTTCGCGCGCTTCCGTAACAGCGAGCTCCTGCTCGCCCTGCTGACGACTGCGGGAGTGCCCGGGCGGTGGGTGAGCCACGGCGCGCTCGTCGCGGTCGGACAGTCGATCCTGGAACTCCTGCGACGGACTGCCTGGCCACACGACGGCATCCTCGGCGTCGTGCGGGGTTTGACCGGCATGCACGACGTCGACGACTACACGAAGGCGGTTGTGGAGCCCAGCCTTGTCAAGTACCGCACCGACGTGGCGTTGTGCTTCGCCAACGTGGAGGATTTCCGCCGGCGCGCCCTCGCCGCGGCGTCGAGGAGGCCCCGGACCGGTCGGTGGTTCGTGGTCACACTGAGGCCAACGTCGAACTCGACCTCACCGAGGCCGACGCTGTCGACCAGTTGCGTGAAGAGCTCATCCGGCACGGCATCGTGTTGGCGTTCGAGCGCGGCAAGCAGGACCTGCGCGACGACCTCGAAGCCGCGAGACTGGTGGGGAAGGTGGGGGAAGCGCCCGACGCTGCCGACGGCCGTGGGCGACTGCCGGAACTGGCTCGCGGCGCCGGGCTGACGTTGGTCCCGGGCCGAGGGGACGAACGGCTGCAGAGGAGCAGGCCCGGCCGAGCCTACGTTCGTGCTTCGCATCGTGGGACGGGAGGGCGCATCATGACCGCACCGGGAAAGTCACCCGTCGTCGTGGCCGTGGATGGCTCGGAGACCGCGACGGCGGCAGCGGTGTGGGCAGTGGGGGAAGCAGCGCGGCAGCACGCTCCGCTGCTCTTGCTCACCGCTTACGGGTTCGACGACACCTGGTTCGGCAGCACGGCGGACATGCCGTCGGACTGGATAGCCGTCAAGCGCGCGGAGGCGGAAGCATTGCTGCGCCGGACGTGTGAGACGCTCGAAGCCGTCGTGCCTGGGCTGCCCGTCTGGACCGAGGCGACCGACCGAGGCCGAGTGCCCGCCCTGCTCATGGTGTCGGAACGCGCGAGGGTCCTCGTTCTCGGCGAACCGATCGGCCCGCTGCTCGGCCTGTTCAGCGGCTCTCCCGGGCTCGATCTGGCCGCGAAGGCGCACTGCCCGGTGGTCGTCGTCCGCGGCCGGGAAACCGTCGACGGCCCGGTCGTCGTCGGCGTCGACGCCAGCCCGCTCAGCGACGCGGCGATCGGGTGGGCCTTCGAGGAGGCCTCGTTGCGCAACACCCGCCTCCTCGCCCTCCACACCTGGCACGACGGCGACCTCTCCCACACCGGTGTCGGCAGCGGCATGTTCCAGTTCGAAAGCCTCCAGGAGACCGGCCACCGCTTGCTGGCCCAGCGCCTCGCCGGCTGGCAGGAGAAGTACCCCGACGTCTACGTCGAACGCCAAGTCGAACACGACAAGCCACGCCACCGGCTGCTCGCGTTGAGCCACAACGCCCAATTGCTCGTCGTCGGCTGCCGCGGCCGCGGCGGCTTCGCCGGGCTTGTGCTCGGGTCGACGAGCCAGGCCTTGCTGCACCACGCGAGCTGCCCGGTCCTGGTGGTGCGTTCGGGGGAGTGCTGATCATGAGCCCACCGGTCTGGCGATGCGGGCTGCCATCCGGACGTTCCCGAACCGCCGTAGCGGAACGGCTGAGCCGGGACAGGACGAAATGGGCCGGTGGTGAATCCTTCGCCTGTGCACACCTGAACCGCGCTCAAGGGGTGACCGACGTTCTTCCTGGTTCATGTGGTGGTGCGCGGCGAGCGGGCGGGGACGAATGTCCCCACCTGGCAAGCGCGTACGTGCGCCTTCAGCTCCGACGGACGCCTTGCGCCCAGCGACCAAGCCGACCTCCGATCGGCGCCGGATGACCCAGGAGCCTGTGGCACAGCGGCTCACGCCACTCCCGTTCGCATGGTCGCGGCCGCCTGCTGTTGCGTCGACGGCTTGGACACCGCCGCAGCAAGCCCGACACCGGCCGACTGTCCCGAGAGTCGAGGACTTCTTGCCCTGATCCCGCTGTATGCCGCCGGGCACGCTCAACGGTGAACCTGCTGTTCCGCCGACCACCGGGATCGACGATGACCGAGTTGCGCCCCTTGACCCCACGGGAATGCATCGACCTGCTGTCGACCCAGCCGGTGGGCAGGCTGGTGTTTTCCGAGAACGCGGTGCCCGCCATCCGACCGGTCAACTTCCTGGTGCACGAGGGAAACATCATCGTCCGGTGCAGCCGCACCGGGTCGATCGCCAAGCTCGTCGACGAAGTGGTCGCGTTCGAGGTCGACAGCATCGACCCCGTCAACCGCACCGGATGGAGTGTTGTCGTACTCGGCAAGGCGAACTCGATCACCGAAATCGACGAGCTGGTGACGCTGGCCGAACCCCGCCACCGGCCATGGCCCGGTGGAGAACGCTCACACTTCCTGCGGATCCCGATGGAAACCATCAACGGACGAACCTTTCACGTGCCGGACGCCCGACCCACTCAGCCCTGACGTACGTGCACGGAATCGCTCGCCCGCTGGTGGCGAGCTCGTCCACGTGCTCATCGTCGATGCTGTCGACAGGTCGGCGCGTTCTGCTCGTGTCCTTGGTGGCCTCGCCGGGGCGGCGTAGCGTCGTCCACAGTGGCCAACCGCGATGGCGGGAGGTCTCTCGTGAAGCAGGAAACGTCGGCCTGGGAGGTTGACCGGGCGAGCACGGAGCTAATGCATGCCGAACCCGAAGGCGAGGCGTTTGTTCGGGGTGCGCGAGACGTCGAAAGGTGAACACGTCCTCGTCGTAGTCGGGCGAGGGGTCGGCGAGCAGTAGCGAGTCGCCATCGGCGATCGTGACGCCGTGCAGCTCGCAGGTTGCGGTGGCGTGCGTGAACGCCCAGTATCACGGCGGCCTGACGCGACGTCGAGCGAGTGTTGGAACTACATGAGGGCCAATCGATCCCGGTTCGAGTTCCTTCGACCGCCTTGTCCAGCAGGGAACAAGCGGCTGCATGACCGGCCTGGCTCCGAATGCGGTCCCCAGGTTCTCGAGGGCGCCGCAGTTGCATGGATCAGACCCTGCGCGTGGTCAGCAGCGGCCGGCGCGCTCCGGATCGTCCACGGGTGCGATGCGGTCGACGAGGGGCCCGCCGTCGTGCAGGAGGGCTTGAAGGGTTTCCAGCGGCTCGGGGACGAGGCTGTACCAGCTCCAGGTGCCTCGGCGTTCGCGGGTGAGGAGGCCGGCGGAGACGAGGACGCGCAGGTGGTGGCTGAGGGTGGGCTGGGGCATATCGAACTCTTCGGCGAGGTCGCAGAAGCAGGCTTCGCCGCCGGGTGAGTGGCGGATGAGGGACACGAGCCGGATGCGGAGCGGGTCGGCGAGGGCCTTGAAGAGTTTCCCGGCGTCGGCGGCGTCGGTGTCGGTGACGACGGCGGCCGGTTCGGCCAACAGGAGGGTGACGGGGACGGGGGTCCGGGTGGACTGGTGCTTGGCCGTCATGCGCCCTCCCGTCGTGTCGTGCGTGTCTCCCATCTGACCATACGCGCTGGATTGACAAAGGTCGATCCAATCGCGTTCACTTGGATCGAGGTAAGTCAATCCAAGGAGAGCGTCATGGTGCAGCCGGTTCGCGGCCTGCCCGCGCACGAGGCGGACAAGCAGGTCGAGCGGATCGTGGACGAGCTGGCCGACCGGTTCCGCGGAACGTTCGCGCGGGAGATGGTGGCGCGGTTCGTGCACGAGTCGTACCCGCTTCTTCAGGACACGGCGACGGTGCAGGCGCACCTGCCGACGTTGACGGCCCGTTTCGCCCGGGAGCGGCTGCTGGATCGGGGGCGGGCGTCGGGGCTGGTCAAGGTCGAGGTGCCGCAGGTGCTGTTCGTGTGCGTGCACAACGCGGGCCGGTCGCAGATGGCGGCGGCGTTGCTGGATCACCACGCGTTCGGGCGGGTGTCGGTGCGTTCGGCCGGGTCGCGGCCGTCGCGGGGGATCCCGGAGGTCGTCACTGAGGCGATGGCGGAGCTGGACATCGCGCTGACGTGCGCGTATCCGAAGCCGCTGACCGATGAGGTGGTCCGCGCCGCCGACGTGGTGGTGACGATGGGCTGCGGCGACGCCTGCCCGATCTACCCGGGCCGGCGCTACCTGGACTGGGACGTGCCGGATCCGGACGGGCAGCCGTTGGCGGTGGTGCGCCAGATCCGCGACGAGCTGGACGCGCGGGTGCGCGGGTTGTTCGGCGAACTGTCCTCCTGATCGTTTCCCCTTGCTCTGAAAGGAAAACTGCTGTGTCCCGAGTTCCCGAAGTCCTGTTCGTGTGCGTGCACAACGCTGGTCGTTCGCAGATGGCCGCGGCGCTGCTGGCGCACCACGGCATGGGGCGCGTCGCGGTCCGCTCGGCGGGCTCGGAGCCGGGAGACAAGGTGAACCCGGCCGCGGCCGAGGTGCTGGCGGAGTGGGGGCTGGACATCACCGCGGAGGTGCCCAGCAAGCTCTCGACCGGGGACGTCGAGGCCTCCGACGTCGTGATCACCATGGGCTGCGGGGACACGTGCCCGGTGTTCCCGGGCAAACGCTACTTGGACTGGGACCTGGAAGACCCGGCCGGCAAGGGCGTGGACGTGGTGCGCCCGATCCGCGACGAGATCGACCGCCGCGTCCGTGGCCTGCTGGCCGAGCTGCTCGACGCCTGACCCCCTTTCACCGTCACGACTTCCGGAGGCCTGGCCCTGTGACCCAGACTGCTGATGACCGAACGACCCCGCTCGAAGCCGACGTGCTGCACCGGCTGTCCTTTCTGGACCGGTTCCTGCCGGTGTGGATCATCGCCGCGATGGTGGTGGGGCTGCTGCTGGGCAGCGTGATTCCTGGGCTGCAGAGCGTGCTGGACGCGGTGAAGATCGGGCAGGTGTCACTGCCGATCGCGCTCGGGCTGCTGCTGATGATGTACCCGGTGCTGGCGAAGGTCCGTTACGACCGGCTCGACACCGTCACGCGCGACACCCGCACGATGGTGCTGTCGCTGGTGCTGAACTGGCTGGTCGGCCCGGCGCTGATGTTCGCGCTGGCGTGGCTGCTGCTGCCGGATCTGCCCGAGTACCGCACCGGGCTGATCATCGTCGGCCTGGCCCGCTGCATCGCCATGGTGATCATCTGGAACGACCTCGCCTGCGGCGACCGCGAAGCCGCCGCGGTGCTGGTGGCACTGAACTCGGTGTTCCAGGTGATCATGTTCGGGGTGCTGGGCTGGTTCTACCTGGACGTCCTGCCCGGCTGGCTCGGCCTGCAAAGCCAGAGCATCAGCTTCTCCCCGTGGGAAATCGCGCTGTCGGTGGTGATCTTCCTCGGCATCCCGCTGGTGGCCGGCTACCTCTCGCGCCGCATCGGCGAACGCAGCAAAGGCCGGGACTGGTACGAGGGGAAGTTCCTGCCCAAGGTGGGGCCGATCGCCCTCTACGGGCTGCTGTTCACCATCGTCATGCTCTTCGCGCTGCAGGGCGACAACATCACCTCCCGGCCATTGGACGTCGCTCGGATCGCGCTGCCGCTGCTGGCGTACTTCGCGATCATGTGGGGCGGTGGCTACCTGCTGGGCAAGGCCTCGGGCTTGTCGTACTCGCGCACCACGACCCTCGCGTTCACCGCCGCGGGCAACAACTTCGAACTCGCCATCGCCGTGGCCATCGGCGTGTTCGGGGTGACCTCCGGGCAAGCGCTGGCCGGCGTCGTCGGCCCGCTGATCGAAGTCCCGGTGCTGGTCGCGCTGGTGTACGTCAGCCTCTGGTTGCGCCGGCGCTGGCGTGACCGCACTCCGGCGAACTGAGGGAGACGACGAGGATGACCCGGCTGCTCGTGATCGGCGGCAGCGATGCCGGGATCAGCGCGGGCCTGCGCGCGCACGAACTCGACCCGACCGTCCGCCCGACCCTGGTGGTGGCCGAGGCCTACCCGAACTTCTCCATCTGCGGCATCCCCTACCACCTCTCCGGCGACGTGCCCGACTGGCCAGCCCTCGCGCACCGGACCCGCGCCGATCTGAAGACCGCAGGCCTGGACCTGCTGCTGAACACGCGCGCGACCCGGATTGATCCCTTCGCGCGCAGCGTGACCGTGGTCGACGGCGACGGTCCCCGCGAGCTGGGCTACGACCAGCTGATCATCGGCACCGGCGCGGTCCCGCTCCGGCCGCGGATCGAGGGGCTCGACGAGCTCGGCCCGCACGAGGGGGTGCACCTGCTGCACACCATGGGCGACACGTTCGCCCTGGCCGCCTCCCTCGACCGGAGCCCGGCCACGGTCGTGGTCGTCGGGGCCGGCTACATCGGGCTGGAGATGGTCGAGGCGCTGCGTGCCCGGGGAATCGCGGTCACGCTGGTGGAAATGATGCGCGAGGTACTGTCCACTGTGGATCCCGAGCTGCGTGCGCTGGTGCGGGCGCAGCTGCAGGCGCACGACGTGGACGTGCGCACCGCCACGGCCGTGCACCGCATCGAACGCCGGCAGGGTGGTGTGCAGGTGGTGGGCAGCGACGGGTTCGCCCGCACCGCCGACGTGGCGCTGATCGTGGCCGGTGTCCGCCCGGACACCGCACTGGCCGAGACCGCCGGGGTCAAACTCGGCACCCACGGGGCGATCGCCGTCGACCGCGGGATGCGCACCAGCGTCGAGGGCATCTACGCCGCCGGCGACTGCGTGCACACCTACCACCGGCTGCTCGGCACGGACACCTATCTGCCACTGGGCACCACGGCGCACAAACAGGGCCGCGTGGCCGGGAAAACGCGCTCGGCTTCTTCCGCCGCTACGCGGGGTCGCTGGGCACGCAGGTGCTGAAGGTGTTCGACCTGGCCATCGCCCGCACCGGCCTGCGCGACCGCGACGCCGTCGGTTTCCGCCCGGTCACCGTCGCGTCGGTCGCCGACGACCACAAGGCCAACTACCCGGGCGCCCACCCCATCCACCTGCGCGTCACCGGCGACGCGCAGACCGGCCGGCTGCTCGGCGCGCAGCTCGTCGGCCACCGCGAATCGGCCGTGCACAAACGCGTCGACGTCTTCGCCACCGCGATCCACCACGGCATGGCCGTGGCCGACGTCGAAGACCTCGACCTGTCCTACACCCCGCCGCTGGGCAGCCCGTACGACGCGGTCCAGGTCGCCACCCACGACTGGGCGCAGCAGCACGGCACCTGACCTCGTGCCATGATCACCTCATGCCGGACCCGACGCCACCGATCGGTGAGCGCCGCTGACACAGGCACCGCTGGCGGCCGAGGACGCCACCGACCTGGCGACGGCGTTCAAAGCCCTCGGCGACCCGGTCCGGCTGCGGCTGATCTCGCTGCTGTGCATGGCCGGTGAGGCGCCCAGCGTGGGGGATCTGAGCGCGGCGTTCGAGCTGGCCAGGCCGACGATCTCACATGACCTCAAGGTGCTGCGCGAGGCCGGTTTGATCACCGGTGAGCATTCCGGCACGTCGATCCATCACCGGGCCTGCGGCGCGGTCCTGGTGACGCGGATATGCACGACGCGGCCTCGGGGCCGTCATTCAGGCCGGGGCGGTCAGGGCTTCCTGGGTGGTGTCGAAGTAGTCGAATTGCGGGTCCAGATCCAGCATCTGCAGGGTCCGGCGGATGGGCCGGGCGGCCACGACCCGCACGCAGGTGCGCTCGCCGGCAGTGAGCACGGCATCCATGAGGACGCCGATCGCCACGGAGGAGAAGAACACGGTCCCGGTCAGGTCCATGACCAGCACCGGCGGCGCCTCGGCCAGGACACCATGGACCGCCTCGCGCAGCGCGGGGCTGGTGATCGCGTCAAACTCCCCACGGGCGACGATCACCACCCCGCCACTGGTATGTCGAAGGGCCACCTCACCCACGGGCGGGCCGGTGCCGACGGTATATCCGTGGGCACTTCTGTGGTTGGCAGGCTGCATCTATTCCATCCTCTCCCGCCACCACCCGAGTGTGCAGCGCCGCTACGTCGGACACGGCACCACGGAAGGCACCGACCGTGGCGCTGCGGGTGACGCGCAACCAGACATCGCCGGTGTCAGAAGGAACCCGAAGGGTCACGGCGGCAGGCAGAGCCTCCACGACGGTGAAAAAGCGGAACAGCGGCTCCATGCCCACCCACTGCAGGCTACGACGGATGCGGCGCGGCACGACCAGTCGCAGAGAAACCTCGCCAGCCGACCGGTCGCGTGCGTCGATCAGACAGGCGAGTGCAACCGCAGAGAAGAACGCGACACCGCTCAGGTCCAGCACCAGCACGGCCGGCGGCGCGACAAAGGCCTGCTCCAGCGCCTTCTGCCGCGTCGAACGGTGAGCACATCGAACTCGCCACGCACGGCGAGCACCACCGACGCGCCCAGCGACTGCACCTGCACGTCCACGGTCGGGATGACCGAGCCGGCAACGCCTGCCGCCGTCCCAGCCCACGCCACGTGGGGGGTGTTCGGTGACGCGTCGTGCAAGCACGTCGATCCTGGTCCACGCCGCCAACCACGATTTCCGGCTCGAATCGCCTCAGCTCGCCCAGCTCCCGCCGCCGCACCGTCGATGTCCCGTCGGCGTGCGCAGACCGCGACCTGTGCTGAGGGGTTTGGGGAGCGCTTTCGGCGGCTGCCTGCAGGGCTACTGGCAGGCTGGGTGCGGTGAGGATCTCCTGGCCGACCTTTCGGTAGCAGGCCGAAAACAACGGGCAGCCTGGTCCGGTAGTCAGGCGCCGAGGCGGCGGTAGATGCGGCTGGCCAGGGAGGCGGCCAGCTGGTTCAACTCACCCAGCGGCTCCAGCTGCGCGAACTGCCCGAGCAGCTCCGCTGCCGTGTAGGCCTCGGCCTCCGACAGCACCGTCACCCATTGCTCCCGCCGTCCCCGCTCCATCAGCCGGGTGAGGGCCTGGGTGTACTCGCCCAGATCCCGCGCTCCACCCAAACCGTACCGATCACCGAGCGGGTGCTGCGTGCCCTCGTCACTCATGGTCTGTGTGCCCTCTCGCCCCGCCATCCGTCCGACCCGCCCCAGAAAATCTATGGCGACGGGAGTAGACATTCAACGGTGAGGGCATGTAATGTTCTCCACGTACGAGAGAGACAACGTCAAGCGGACGCGGGAGATAACGTAACTGCCCGTGAGGTGAGACAGGACGGTCAGGCAGGACGGAGCCACTCAAGAAACAGGTTCCGGCTGGGGACCGGGAGCAGTACCCGGGACCGGGTTGTGAAGAGGTGTGACCAGGTAGTACCGGTCTCGGAGTGGTAGTGCAGGACATGGGCGGAGCGTGTGCGCCCGTGAAGATCAGCAGTATCAGCAGTTGTTGTGTGTAAGTGCAGTTGCAGGACCGGTCAGGTGGCCGGAGCCGATCAGTGAACGGGGCTTCGGGCAGTGACCAGCGGCGTCAGCGTGCTGGGACCGATCAGTGGAAGGGTCCCCGCGATGGCGTTCGCAGCAGGTGAAGTAGCAGTACCGAGTAAGTGGAAAACACCGGAAAGAAGGGAACGGGAACATCATTGGATCGCCCGCAGCGGCCGGGTAGTGCCGCGCGGGTGCCGCAGTTCCATCGAGTTCGGAGGTGGTGCTCGGTTACACGTGAGCGATCCCCGCGGGGTCCGGCTTTCCGCCGGCCGCGGGTGCAACACGCCGGCGGTCACGTCGGTTGGCAATGGTGAAAACCCAAACCCTTGAGGACCCCGGGTGCCGCATGCGGCACCCGGGGTCCTTTGTGATGTGGAGGTGGAATGACCCCTGAGCAAGACCGACCGGCCACGCGCAGCGGGGCCGGCAAGTTCGACGACGAGCACTACCCCGGCTACACGATGGGCCGGGCCGCCGACATGCTCGGCGTCACCCAAGGCTTCCTGCGCAGCCTCGACGAGGCCGGCCTGATCACCCCGCAACGCTCCGCCGGCGGGCATCGTCGCTATTCCCGCTACCAGCTGCGCCTGGCCACCCGCGTCCGGGAACTGGTCGACCAGGGCACCGCCATCGACGCCGCCTGCCGCATCATCACCCTCGAAGACCAGCTCCACGAAGCCCAGCGCCTCAACCAGTCTCAGCACCGCAACACCATCGACTGACCGAACCGCCGAGTAGTAGACGCCCGGGGTGCAGCTCGGATCGGGCAGCGGCAAGAACGACCGCGAACAGGTCGCGGGCCAGCCCGACACGTTCGGGTGCGAGGTGGCGGGTACCGGGGACGTCGGCTGTGTGCCCGCCGGGGCGGTGGGTCAGAGTACGGGGAGCCGGTCCGCCAGCAGCTCGACCCTCCGCTCGGCGTCCCCCGGTGGTAGCCGTCCCGCGCGGGTCAGGGTGACCAGGCCGTGGAGGGATGCCCAGAACAGTTCGGTGAACAGTCCCGGGTGGACGCCGTTGCCGGCGACGTCTTCGAGGGTTTCCAGCAGGGCGGCGAAGGCGTCCTTCAGTGGCTCCGGGGTGTCCTGTTTCGCGAACGTCAGGCCGCCGTCGAGCTGGAATATGGCGTCGTAGACGGCCGGGTTGCGCTCGGCGAAGCCGAGGTAGGCGCGGGCGAGGGCGGTGACCCGGGTGCGCGGGTCGTCCGTGGCGGCAGTCGCGGCCCGCAGTGCCGTGGCCATCTCGGCGGCACCCTCGAGGGCGACGGCGCCGATGATCTCGCGCTTGCCGCGGAAATGGCTGTAGAGGACCGGCTGGCTGTACTCGATGCGCTCGGCGAGCAGGCGGGTGGTGACTGCGTCCCAGCCCTGCTGCTCGGCGAGTTCGCGGGCCGTCGCCACGATGAGGCGCTCGCGGTCCGCCCGTTCGCGCTGTTTCCGTTCCTGTACCGACATGACTCGATTCTAGCACTGCTAGACAACCGAGCGACATTAGTATTAGCGTTGCCTCAACGTCTAGCAACACTAGATTTCGGGAAGGTCGCCATGCTCGGTGCACTCGAGGTCGTCACCATCGTGGTCGTCGGGGTGATGGTGGGGGTGGAGTTCTCCGTCGCCTTCGTCATGAACCGGATCTTCAGTGGACTCCCCGACGACAGCAACCAGGCCGCCCGCTCCCACGGGGGCCGAATGCTCGGCGCGCTCATGCCGTTCTGGTATGTCGGCTCGCTCGTCCTGAGCGCGGTCTGGGCCATCGCCGGATGGCATCAGCCCGGCGCCGGCCTCGTCGTCATCGCCGCCGCGCTGCTGATCGTGAGCGTGGTCATGTCGCTGCTGCTGCTCGTCCCGATCAACAACCGTGGCAAGACGTGGACCCCCGAGAGCCGTCCCACCGACTGGAAGGAGCAGATGAACCACTGGGACCGCTTCCACTACGTCCGCGTCGCCGTCATCATCGGCGCCTTCGCCCTGCTGGCCGCTGCCCTCGGCTGAACCCGCGGGCCCTGGCCGACCTGCGCGATACCGCGCACGCGCAGTGCCGGGCTGGTCAGCCACACCTGGGGTGCCGGCGCCACACCGTTGACCGGACTAAGGCAGGACATCGCCGGGGAGCTGGGCGGCGCCTTCGCCCGGTGAGTTCGAGACGTCGAACGTTCGTCTCCTCGAGGTCGTCGGAGCCCCGCGTTGGCCTGCCGAGTTACCGCTCAGGTGCAGTCCCAGTAATACCGGACGGACGAGAGGTCGCCTCGGGCGACGGCTGCCGGGTCCCCGAACAGGTGGGCGATGCCCTGGACACCCCAGTCGGGAGCGATGTCCTGGTCAAGGGTGATCAGGACTTGGCCGGCGGGGTCGCCGATCGGCGGAAAGTTGGGGGAGTTTCCACGGGGGTCTTCGTGCGTGACATAGGCGCTGCCGCCCAGCGAACTGCCCTGGACGAAGTCGTCGCGGAACGGGCTCTCGCGGCCGAGCAGGTCGATCCATCCGTTCCCGGCAAGGACACCTGGATCATCACTTGGTGCGCCGCCGAGCCGCGCCAAGTCCATGACGAGCTGCTCGAGGTCGCCGTCCAACGTGAACTCGGCGAGTTGCGGCAGGGCGCGTCCGACTTGGAAGTTCAGACGTCGTGCGTCGCTCGTGCTCAGCGGTGTCAAGAGGTTGTCTTCGTCGCGCAGTCGGTGCCACGGCGTCGGCGCCTGTGGCCCCTCGATCGGTGCGGCGCTGGTGTCGGGGTACCTGCGGACGTCGAACCCTTCCAATCCCTTCGACGCGCCGGTGGTGAATCCGAGCATGTGGTCGTTGGCGCCGATGAACCATTGCAGCAACCCGCTGGTCGGGAACCCGGGCAGCGGGCCGACCTCGGCGAAGTTGATCTGGATGAGGAACAGCATCGGCAGGTCGTGGTACTGCCGCCACGACGCACCCTCGGGAAGGTACGGGTGACTGCCCACGAATGAGCCGGTGATCGCGGCGGGATGATCATCGTCGACGCGGATGGCTGCGCTGGGGATGGAGATCCGCTCAAGCAACGGCCGCAACTCGTCGATCAACTGCTGGCGATGTCCTTCGTCTCCCCCTGAAAGGTCCACCTCGCGGACGCTACCGTGTGCGAGGTCTACATGAGGGGCGGACGCGCGCGGCGCTGCGTGGACGGAAGGCGCCTACTCGGCGAGCTTCGACGTGCGAACTCCTGAGGTCTCCGGTTCGCCCCGGTGACGATTGCGGAAGAAGCGTCCGGGGCCGGCCGGCACCAGGGACACGCGATCGAGCGGCATTGGTGCGTGGGGAATCCAGTCAGCGTGGGCGATCACGCCGCAGCCTTCGAGGCCCGGGCACTCGGTGTTACGGATACAGCCCTTCAGCCGGCACGGCCGGCGCGCCCGCCGGATTTCACCGAGTGCACAGCGGCGGGCGCCACCGGTGCTGTGCACCTTCCACGCCTGCCGCGACGGGATCGCGTGGCGGCGGGGTACGCGCGGCGGGATGCGATGCTGGCTCGTGACTCAATCGCCTGGCCACCACGAAGTATCACCGCGAAACCAATCTCACGAAGAAGTCTGTGTGGCGTTGGGAACGTGGCACCACCGAGAAGCCGAAGGGCTTCTTTCTCCAGCTGCTGGCCGGCTTCTTCGGCGTCGCAATCGCCGGTCTGCGGTTCGTCCGCCCGCACCCGGTAATCTCCTGCGCCCCCGCAGGCGACAAATCTCCACCGTCCGGTGTTCTCTTGATCCAGGCCCCATGGACAGCGCGTCGGGCCGGGTGGATTCGGCCGCAAATCGTGCACGAGCAGTCCTCATCACGAGGATGCGAAGCAGACGAACCGTAGACGTTGAAGGTCCGTGGTAATGCGGAACTCCAGTACCGTGTCGCGCATAGCATGGAACCGGCGTCCGAACTTCGTCTTGATCGCGCTCCGCGAACGCCGTGGATTGTCGCAGTAAGATCTCGCCGGAGAAAGGTCGTGTGCGACCGAGTGTCCAGGTGTCGGACATGATTGCGGTCGTTGCGGGCCCGATGCCGAGGGTGCAGCCGCCGGACTCAACCACCGGTGGTCCTGGCAGCGGCTGGTCTATACCTCCCGAACTTTTCGTTCATCCCAAGCATACAAGCCGGCCCCTTCGCCCAGCTGAGCCGCGGACTCGGAGCCAAAATCGCCCGGGACCTGCGGCGTCCTGGCGGGGCGGTGAAACCGCGTGGCCTTCCAGGAGCCACCCACTGGGTTGCGGCAGCACCGCCCGGCCGGGACGCCGCATTTCGGGTAGGGCGGACCCCCTATCGAGTGGGGTCCGGCTCGGTGACCAAGACGGTATCGGCGAAGCCGGCGGCCAGGGCTTTCATGGCGGCGTCCAGGTACAGGGTGAGGTCGGCGTCGGCGCGGGCTGACCAGCGTTCATAGGCGGCGCGGCACGTGGCGAGGACCGAGCGGCCGACCGCGAGGGGGAAGAGGGAGTCGGTGGGCTGGCCGGTGCGGTGGGCGACGAAGCCGGCGACGGCGCGTTCCCAGGCGTCGTAGTGGATGGTGGCGTTGGCTGCGAGTTCGGGGACGGTGCTGACCAGGCTCATGCGCATGCGCAGTTCCGGGACGTCCTCGGCGCTGTAGTGGTTGGCCTCGAGCACGGCGAGGCGCACCGCTTCCAGCACGGGCAGGTCCTCCGGCGACGCGGCGAGCAGCGACTGGATCGTGGCGACCTCGGTGTCGAACTCGTTCCACAGCACGTCGGCCTTGGTGTCGTAGTAGCGGAAGAACGTGCGTTTGGTGACGTGGGCGGCCGCGGCGATCTGGTCGACGGTGGTCTCGTGGAAACCCTGTTCGCTGAAGAGCCTGAGCGCGATGACTTCGAGTTCACGCGCGCTCGTGCCCGGCGGGCGGCCCCGGCGGGCTTCGTGTGGAGCGGGGGAGTCGGTGGTCATGCGAACCGTCCGTCGGAGGTCTTGTCTTTCGTCACGTGGTGACGTTACTCTGCCGGATATTCGTCACGTGGTGACGAATATCGAAGGAGGATCCGATGAGCGAGGACACCACCGAAGTCGAAACCCCCGAGGTGGCCGAAGACCTGCTGGTCGAAGAGGTCTCGATCGATGGCATGTGCGGTGTCTACTGACACCTCGCCGTTCGAGCTGGACGGCGCCTGGGAGCTGGATGCCCAGGTGTCCGTTCGGCCCGAGCGGTTCGGCGCGCTGCTGTACCACTTCGGCACGCGCCGCCTGTCCTTCCTGAAGAACCCGACGCTGCTGGCCGTGGTGCGGGCGCTGCCCGAGCGCCCGAGCGCCCGAGCCGCGTGCGCCGAGGCCGGGGTGCCACCGGCGCAGCTGCCGCGCTACGAAGGTGCCCTGGCCACGCTGGCCCAGTCGCGGATGATCCGCCCGAGGAGTGTGTGATGTCGCTGGTGGAGGAGTTCCAGTACGGGCTCGACGCGCCGATCTGCCTGACGTGGGAGCTCACTTATGCCTGCAACCTTTCGTGCGTGCACTGCCTGTCCTCGTCCGGGCGGCGGGATCCGCGGGAGCTGAGCACGGCCGAGTGCAAGGCGCTGATCGACGAGTTCGAGCGCATGCAGGTGTTCTACGTGAACATCGGCGGCGGCGAGCCCACGGTGCGACCCGACTTCTGGGAGCTGGTCGACTACGCGACCGAGCACCACGTCGGCGTTAAGTTCTCCACCAACGGCATCAAGATCACCGACGAGGTGGCGGCCAAGCTCGCCGGGAGCGACTATGTCGACGTGCAGATCTCCCTCGACGGCGCCACCGAGGAGGTCAACGACGCGGTGCGCGGGCCGGGCTCGTACCGCACCGCGCTGCGTGCCATGGAACGGTTGCGCAACGCGGGTTTCGCCGACTTCAAGGTGTCCGTTGTGGTCACCCGGCAGAACGCCGGGCAGCTCGGCGCGTTCAAGGAGATCGCCGATCGCTACGGCGCGCAGCTGCGCCTGACCCGGTTGCGGCCCTCGGGCCGCGGAGCCGACGTGTGGGACGAGCTGCACCCCACCGCGGCCCAGCAGCGCGAGCTGTACGACTGGCTCGTCGCGCACGGCGAGAACGTGCTGACCGGCGACTCGTTTTTCCACCTCGCGGGGTACGGCGACGGCGGGCTGCCCGGGCTGAACCTGTGCGGGGCCGGCCGGGTGGTGTGCCTGGTCGACCCGGTCGGCGACGTCTACGCCTGTCCGTTCGCGATCCACGAAACCTTCCTCGCCGGCAACATTCGCGACGCCGGGTTCGCCGAAGTCTGGCGGGAGTCCGAACTGTTCACCGAGCTGCGCAGCCCGCAGACCGGCGGTGCGTGCACGTCGTGCTCGGCGTACGACTCCTGCCGCGGCGGCTGCATGGCGGCGAAGTTCTTCACCGGCCTGCCCCTCGACGGCCCGGATCCCGAGTGCGTGCGAGGCCAGGGGGAGCTCTCGCTCGCCGGCGTCGCGCCGGGCAGCGCGCCGAAGCCATCGCTGGACCACTCGCACCGCAAGGGCCCGGTCCCAGTGACGATCGGCATGCGCCGCCCACCCGAGCGAGCGTGCGACGAGAGCCCGCTCAGCGCCGAATTCGCCCGGCGCGGCGGACGCTGACGATGCACCTGTCCGACCTGGCGTTCCCGGACGTCGCGCGGCGCGCGGCGGCCGGAGCGATCCTGGCTGTCCCGATCGGGGCGACCGAACAACACGGGCCGCACCTGCCGCTGAGCACGGACACCGACATCGCGGTCGCGCTGTGCGAAAACCTCGCGAAAGGGCGACCGGACGTCCTCGTGGCTCCGGCTGTGCCGTACGGGTCCAGCGGGGAGCACGCCGGGTTCGCCGGCACGGTGTCGATCGGGCGAGCCGCGACGGAACTGCTGCTGGTCGAGCTGGGCCGCTCGGCGACGGAGACGTTCAGCGGGGTGCTGTTCGTCTCCGCCCACGGCGGCAACGCCGAACCCGTCGGCCGGGCTGTGGCCACGCTTGTCGCGGAATCCCGGGATGTGTCGGTGTTCCAGCCCCGCTGGCGCGGTGAACCCCACGCCGGTGCGGCGGAGACCGCCCTGCAGCTGACGCTGCGCCCGGGTGCCGTGCGCATGTCCCACGCGGTTGCCGGAGACCGGCGCCCGCTCCACGAGGTCCTGCCGCTCCTGCGCTCCGGCGGGGTGCGGGCGGTGACGGACACGGGCGTGCTGGGGGATCCGACGAACGCGACCGCCGAAGACGGCGCGGTCCTCCTGAAAGACCTCGGTACACAGCTGCTCGCCCACGTCGAGGCCTGGCTCCCGGCGGTCGCGCCGTGAGCCCGCGCGTCGCCCTCGTCACCGGCGCCGCGCGCGGCATCGGCGCGGCCACCACTCGCAGGCTGGCCGAGCAGGGCTGGGCGGTCCTCGCCGTGGACCTCGCCGCCGACGACCCCGCACTGCCGTACCGGCTGGGCACAACCGCGGAACTGTCCACCGTGGCCGATCACCCGAACGTCGTCACGCATGTCGCCGACGTCCGCGACCGCGCGGCGCTCGCGGCCGCCGTGGCCGAGGCCGAGAAGCGCTGGGGTGGCCTCGACGCGGCCGTGGCCGCGGCGGGGGTGATCGCCGGCGGGCGGCCGTTGTGGGAGGTGCCCGAGGAGCAGGAGGACGCTGTGCTCGACACCGATCTGCGTGGCGTCGTGAACCTCGCTCGCGTGACGATCCCGGCGCTGCTGCGTCGCCCGGCGCCGCGGTCCGGGCGGTTCATCGCCGTGGCGTCGGCCGCGGCGACGCGCGGGCTGCCGATGCTTGCCGCCTACTGCGCCGCCAAAGCCGGCGTCGCCGGTCTGGTCCGCGCGCTCGGGGTGGAACTGGCCGACTCCGGGGTGACCGCGAACGCCGTGAGCCCCGGGTCCACCGACACCCCGGTCCTCGCCGAGAGCGCCCGGCTCTACGGCCTGCCCGAGGCCGCCGCGTTCGCCCCGCAGCAGCCGATGGCGCGGCTGCTCGACCCGGACGAAGTCGCCGCCGTGGTCGCGTTCCTCGCCGGCCCGGACAGCAGCGGGATGACCGGTTCGGTCGTGCCCGTGGACGGAGGGCTGGCCCTGTGACCGCACCGCTGCCCGACGGGTTCCGCGTCGAGCCCGACCCGGACGCGAAGCAGCTGACCGAAACCCTGTGGTTCGGGGGCACCCCGGCTCGGGTGCTGCGCCTGACCGAGGCCGGGCGGAAAGCCTGGCGCACGCTCGAAACCAGCCCGGTCGGCTCGCCGGCGACCGGCGCGCTCGCCCGCCGGTTCACCGACGCCGGCTTGGCCCACCCCGTGCCGCCACCGCCGGAGGGCCCGCCGGACGTCACGATCGTCGTCCCGGTGCACGACCGTGCCGCCGAACTCGCGCGGTGCCTGGGCGCGCTCGACGGGCGCCACCCGGTGCTGGTCGTCGACGACGCTTCCGCCGACCCCGCCGCGATCGCCGCCGTGGCCGCCGGACACGGCGCGAAGCTGGTGCGGCGCGCCACCAACGGCGGGCCCGCCGCCGCGCGCAACACCGCGCTCGACCACGTCACCACCGAGCTGGTCGCCTTCCTCGACAGCGACTGCGTGCCGAGTCCGGAGTGGACGGACCGGCTCGCGGCCCACTTCGCCGACCCGCTGCTCGCCGCGGTCGCGCCCCGGATCCACCCACTGGCGCCGGACAGCTGGGCCGGGCGCTACACCCGTGCGGCGGGCAGCCTAGACCTCGGTGACCGGCAAGCGCGCGTCGCGCCCGGGACGCGTGTGTCCTACGTCCCGACTGCCGCGCTCGTGGTCCGCCGCTCCGCCCTGGAGACGGTGACCCGGGGCGGCGCGGTCTTCGACTCGGCGATGCGGGTCGGCGAGGATGTCGACCTCGTCTGGCGCCTGCACGACGCGGGCCTGCGCGTGCGCTACGACCCCTCCGTCCGCGTCGGCCACGAAGAACCCACCACGTGGCGCGGTTTGCTGTCCCGGCGGTTCCGGTACGGCACGTCGGCGGCACCGCTGGCCCGGCGCCACCCCGGTGCGATGGCGCCCCTGGTGCTGCACCCGTGGCCTGCGGTGACCGTCGCGGGGCTCCTCGCACGAGCCCCGCTCGTCGCCGCCGCCGGGTTCGCCGGCGCGGTGCTGAGCATGCGGAAAACCCTGCGGGCGGGCGACATTCTCACCACCGGGGTCTCCCGCGCGATGGGCACCGCCGTGCACCAGACGTGGCTCGGCACGGGCCGCTACACCACGCAGTTCGCGGCCCCGGCCCTCGCCGCGCTGCTGGCCTTCGGCGGCCGCCACCGGCTCGCCGCCGCGTCGCTGCTGCTCGGCCCCCCGCTCGCCGGCTGGTACACCCGCCGGCCCGGGCTCGACCCGCTGCGCTACAGCGCCGCCGCGGTCGCCGACGACATCGCCTACGGCGCCGGCGTCTGGGCCGGTTGCCTCACCCACCACACGGCAGTGCCGCTGCGCCCGCGGTTCGCCTGGCGGCCCCTCCGGATCGATCGTAAGGAACGACGATGAGCAACACCTGGTTCGAATCCGTCGCCGAAGCCCAGCGCCGGGCCAAGAAGCGACTGCCCGGGTCCGTCTACTCGGCACTCATCGCCGGTTCGGAAAAGGGCCTGACGTTGCAGGACAACCTCGGCGCCTTCGACGAACTCCGCTTCGCCCCGCGCACCGCCGGTCATGCCGCGCGGCGTGAACTCGCCACCACGGTCCTCGGCCGCGACGTGTCGTTGCCCGTCCTCATCTCGCCGACCGGGGTCCAGGCAGTGCACCCCGAGGGCGAGATCGCGGTCGCCCGCGCCGCGGCCGCGCGCGGCACGTCGATGGGCCTGTCCTCCTTCGGCAGCAAGCCGATCGAAGAGGTGATCGCCGCGAACCCCCACACCTACTTCCAGGTCTACTGGACCGGCACCCGCGACGACATCGTCGGCCGCCTCGACCGCGCCCGGGCCGCCGGCGCCGCCGGCATCATCCTCACGCTCGACTGGTCGTTCTCCCACAGCCGCGACTGGGGCAGCCCGCACATCCCCGACAAGCTGACCCCGCGGGAACTGCTCCGGTTCGCCCCCGAAGGCATCCGCCACCCGCGGTGGCTCTACACCTACGCGCGCACCCGCCGGCTGCCCGACCTGTCCGTGCCGAACATGGCCCCGCCCGGCGGATCGGCGCCCACGTTCTTCGGCGCCTACGGGCAGTGGATGCAGACCCCGCCGCCCAGCTGGGACGATGTGGCCTGGCTGCGGCAGCAGTGGGACGGGCCGTTCCTGCTCAAGGGCGTGATCCGCGTCGACGAGGCTCGTCGCGCCGTCGATGCCGGGGTCAGTGCGATCTCAGTGTCCAACCACGGCGGCAACAACCTCGACGGCACGCCCGCCACCATCCGCGCCCTGCCCGCGATCGCCGACGCCGTCGGTGACCAGGTGGAAGTGCTGCTCGACGGCGGCATCCGCCGCGGCAGCGACGTCGTCAAAGCCCTCGCGCTCGGCGCCCGTGCCGTGCTCATCGGCCGCGCCTACCTCTGGGGCTTGGCCGCCGGCGGTCAAGCCGGCGTCGAGAACGTGCTCGACGTCCTGCGGAACGGCATCGACTCGACGTTGCTCGCCCTCGGCCATCGCTCCGTCCACGACCTCGGCCGCGACGACGTCGTGGTGCCCGACGGATTCACGCGCACCTTGGGTTCCGATGTTCCCGCCACCACTCGCTGAGCGCGCGCCGGTCGTGCTCCGGCTGGGAAAGCACGAGTTCACCGGGGACCGGTTCCTGACCATGGCGATCGTCAACCGCACCCCGGACTCGTTCTACGACAGGGGCGCGACCTGGGAGGAGCAAGCCGCCTACGACCGGGTGCGGCAGGTCGTCGCCGAGGGCGCGGACATCGTCGACATCGGCGGGGTCAAGGCGGCGCCCGGCGAAGACGTCACGCCCGCCGAAGAGATCCGCCGGATCGTCGACTTCGTGGGGAACGTGCGGGCCGAGCACCCCGGTGTGGTGATCAGCGTGGACACCTGGCGGTCGGAGGTGGCGCGCGAGGCCTGCGCAGCCGGCGCCGATCTCATCAACGACGCTTGGGGTGGCTACGACCCGGAGCTGGCCGCGGTCGCCGCGGAAGCCGGTGCCGGACTGGTGTGCACCCACACCGGCGGAGCCCGGCCCCGAACCCGGCCCCACCGCGTCGACTACGCGGACGTGGTGGCGGACGTCATCGAGTACACGACGGCGCTCGCCGACCGCGCCGAGGCGCTCGGGGTCGACCCGGCCGGGATCCTCCTGGACCCCGCGCACGACTTCGGCAAGAACACCTGGCACTCGCTCGAGGTGACCCGGCGGCTCGGCGAGCTCGCCGAGCTGGGCCGGCCGCTGCTCGTGTCGTTGTCCAACAAGGACTTCGTAGGCGAGACGCTGGACCTGCCGGTGGGCGAACGGCTCACCGGCACCCTCGCCGCGACGGCGGTGTGCGCGTGGCTCGGCGCCAGGGTGTTCCGCGTGCACGAGGTGCCGGAGACCCGCGCGGTGCTCGACATGGTCGCGACGATCCTCGGCGTGCGGGCACCGAGCCGGACCGTGCGGGGGCTGGCGTGACGGATGCGTTCCTGGGCGCGGTGCTGTGCCCCCACCCGCCGTTGCTGCTGCGGGAACTGGCCGGGCAGCAGGACCCGATCGCCGATCTGCGGGCCGCGTGCCGGCTGGCGGTGGCGGACCTCCTCGGCTGGGGTCCGGACCGGATCCGGGTCGTCGGGCCGAGCTGTCCGGACGAGCCGAGTCCGCCCTGGAGCCTCCGGGTCGCGCGCCGCCTGCTGGCTGAGGCGGGGTGGTCCGGGGACTTCGAATGGCACCCGGTTCCGAGCACCGCGACCGCGGCCGAGTGCGATCGGATCGCCGCCGGCGTCGCTCACCCCGCAGGGCGCACGGCTCTGCTCGTGATGGCGGACGGCAGTGCGAGCCGCACGCTCAAGGCACCTGGGTACCTGGACGAACGGGCCTTCGCGTTCGACGACGCCATCGTGCGCGCCGTGCGCACGAACGATCCTGCGGCGCTCACCCGGGTGGACGCCACCTTGGCCGAAGAGCTCCGAGCGCAGGGCCGCGCGGCGCTGCACGTCCTGGGCGCCGCCGTGCGGTGTGCGACGAACCGGCCGCGTGTTCCGCGGGTGCACTACGTCGGCGATCCGTTCGGGGTCTTGTACCTCGCCGCGACGTGGGCCTGCGAAAGTGGGGAACCGGGAGACCCGGCGTGACGGCGGAGCCGGTCAGGCGGCCGGCTCCCCCGCGAGGACGTCTTTGCGCCAGGCGGCGACGAGCTTGGACTGGTCCACGCCGAGGGCGGCGGTGAGCCGGCCGGCCGGGTCCGTCCACCGGACCGTCCAGCCCTTCTCGTACCCGTCGTCGATCGTCATCGTGTCACCCGGGTCGTGGTGGCCGACGTACTCGATGCGGTGCCCGAACTGGTCGCTCCAGAAGTACGGGACGGGGTCGTGCGCGAGACGCGCGGCGTCGCCGTGCACGATGCCGCTCGCGACCACGGCGGGCGCGGTGTAGGCGTCGTCCCAATGCTGCACGTCCATCCGGCGGCCGAAGCGCGGGGACCACCAGGCCGCCGCGTCGCCGAGCGCGTACACGTCGGCGTCGGCGGTGCGCAGCCGCTCGTCCACGGCGACGGCGGGCAGCAGTTCCAGGCCGCAGCCGCGCAACCAGTCCGTGGCCGCGCGGACACCGATGCCGGTGACCACGACGTCGGCCGGGACCACCTCACCGCCCTCCAGGTGCACGCCGTCCGGCTCGACGGCGGTGACCCGGGTCGAGGTGCGCAGCGTGGCCCCTTCCCACCAGCCGGCGAAGCGAGCGCCGACGACCGCGCCGAGTGCCTGCGAAAGGGGAGCGGGGTGGAACTCCAGCCCAGTGACGGTGCAGCCCTTCCGCAGGGCGGCGTGGGCGACTTCGGCGCCGATCCACGACGCGCCGACCACGACCACGCGGGCACCCTCGACCAGCCGGTCGCGCAGCGCGGCGGCGTCCGCGTCGGTGCGCAGGGTCAGCTGTTCACCCGCCCCGGGCAAGCGCACGGGCGCGGCACCGCTGGCGACGACGAGCTTGCCGAAGCCGATCGGTCCGTCGCCGGTCACGACCTCGCGGCGGGCGAGGTCCGCCGATTCGACGCGGGTCCCCAGCCGCAGCTCGATCCCGAGCTCCTCGTAGTCCGCCTTCAGCGGCTTGGATTCGCGCCGTCCCGCGATGACGGCCTTGGACAGCGGTGGCCGGTCATACGGGGGCGAGGTTTCCTCACCCAGCAGGACAATCCTTCCCCCGTAACCGATCTTGCGGAGCTCCAGGCACGTGCGGCTCCCGGCGAGGCCAGCTCCGACAACGACAACGGGACTGTCAACAGGCTCGTTCACGGTCGTCAACATAACAGTTGACAGCAGTGGTGGCGAGTGCGACTCTGGCGTCGGGTGCGAGTCGACGATGACCTAGTACTTGAGGAGAATGTCCCCATGACGCAGGCCCCTGAGCCGGTGGAGGGTTCGCAGCGAGCGGACGGTTCGCAGTGCCCGTTCGCACGGGCCAATACCATTCAGGACATCGCCAGGTTGCTGCGGTCCAGGACCGCCGTGACGCACGATCCCTACCTGTTCGCGAACTACAAGGAAGACCCGGTCAACGGCGAGATCAACGTCCGCGAGTTCCTCGGGGCTTCGATGATGTACGTGGAAGGCGACTCGCACCGCACGCGGCGCAAGTTGCTGAACCCGTTGGTCCGAGCCGACGCGCTCTCCAGCATCCGGGAAGACGTCGTGCTGCCCGAAGCCGACCGGTTGCTCGCGCTGCGCCTCGCCGAGCCCGGACCCGACGGCAAAGTCCGGTTCGATCTGGTCGAATTCCTCGAGCGGGTCTTCGTCCACTTCACCGCCAAGCTCATCGGCCTGGTCGGCATGGACACCGACGAGCGGATCGCGCGAATGGTGTCCTTCGCGGGGCCGATCGCCGCGGGGACGAGCTCGGGCTACCTCGAGGACCGTGACGCGGTGAACGAGAAGGCGCTGGACGCCAAGGCCCGGTACGTCGCGGAGTTCTTCCGGCCGTCGCTGGAGTGGCACAAGGAGCAGCGGCGCCGCATCGACGCGGGGGAGATCGCGGAGACGGACGTCCCCGACTGCCTCCTCAAGATGGCGGCCGCCGGCCTCGCTCCGGAGTGGACGGACGAGGACAAGCTGATCGTCGAATCGACGCTGCTGTTCGCCGCTTCCGTCGGCACGAGTACCCAGTCGGTGATCCAGACCATCGACCTGCTCCAGGGCTGGTTCATCGACCACCCGGAGGACCTCGAGCGCAGGACGGACCCGACCTTCCTCCTCCACAGCCTGCAGGAGATCATCCGCATGCGGGCGCCGTTCGCGCCGTACCAGACGCGGTTGTCGCTGGAGGAGAACACCCTCTCGGACGGCACACCGATCCACCCGAACCAGGAACTGCACATCGAGTACGTCCTGGCCAACCGGGACCGGGAGATCTTCGGCGCCGACGCCGACGAATTCAACCCGAACCGGCCGGCTCCCTCCGACGGCACCCCGCGGTACGGCGTGGGTTTCGGCCTGGGGGCGCACCAGTGCTACGGCCTGCGCGTGGTCGTGGGCAACGACGGCAAGGGCGGCGCGCACGTCGAGCTCCTGCGCAAGCTGCTGGCGGCGGGCGTTCGCCCGGATCCGGACAACCCGCCGGTCGGCCTGAAGAAGGACATGAGCAAGTACTTGGGCGAGGACATCCCGCGCTACGTCAAGTACTTTGTCGTCGTTGACCGCTGATCCGTGCTACCGGCTCGCGGTCACCGGGGACGTCATCCTGAACACCCGCGTGTCGAGGTGCCGTGAGCCGGCGGTCGTCGCCGCGCTGGACCTCTTGCGCGGCGCGGACGTCACGCACGCGCACCTGGAAATCCCGCTGCACGACTTCGACGGTGAGGACGTGTTCCCCGCCGCGGAAGGCGCGCTCAGCTGGATGCGCGGGCCGACGGTGGTGGCCGACGAGCTGCGGGCGCTCGGGGTGGACCTCGTGTCCACGGCGTCGAACCACGCGCTCGACCACTCCTACGGCGGGCTGCGTTCGACGATCGAGGCCCTCGACGCACGAGGGCTTCCGCACGCCGGGACCGGCGCGGACCTCGCGGCCGCCCGCGCGCCGGCGTTCGCCGACACCGCGGTGGGGCGCGTCGCACTCGTTTCGGCGACGTCGTCGTTCCCCGCGTTCGCGCGCGCTGGCGCGGCGAGGAGCGATTTCCCCGGGCGGCCGGGGGTCAACCCGGTGCGCTACCTCGATGTCGTCGATCCGGCGACCGCCGACCGGTTGTGCGCCCTGGCGGGTGCGCTGGGCCTGTGGGCCGTCCGTGACGGCGACGAGTTCGTCGTGCACCCGCCAGGCCTGCACAACTCGATCCGGCGCTTCCGGGTCGTGCCCGGCCAGGAGACGCCTTCCACGGTGTGCGATCCCGAAGACCTCGCCGGCAACCTCGAGTCGCTGCGGTACGCGGCGTCAGTCGCGGACTTCGTCGTGGCGCACCTGCACGTGCAGGCCTGGGACGCCGCGGACGGGCGGATGTCGAGCACGCCGGCGTTCGCCCGTGAGTACGCCCACGCGGCCGTGGAATCCGGCGCCGCACTCGTCCTCGTCCAGGGTTCGCACGCGCCGATGCGCGGGATCGAAGTGGTCCGGGGCGTGCCGGTGCTCCACGACCCCGGTCCGTTGTTCCGGCTGGGCCGCCGCGAACCGCAGCCGCACGACTTCTACACCCGCTGGGGCAACGACTCCCGCGTGCGTTCGTTCGACGCGGGCCTGCTCGACGCGTTCGGCGCACGGGACACGACCACGAGCGGCAAGACCGTGCTGAGCCCGGCCGAAGGGAACGACCACCGGCCGGGGTTCGTCCTGCCCGTCTGCGAGGTGGACGCCGTCACGCACCGGGTGCGGACGGTCGAGCTGCACCCGATGACGTGGAGCCGCGCGAGCCGTGCCACGACGGGTTTTCCGGCCGTGGCGAGCGATCCGACCGGCCGGGCGGTGCTGGACCGGATGGTGGCGCTGAGCGAACCATTCGGCACGAAGATCACCGTAGAAGCCGGGATCGGCCGCGTCGACCTGTGGAGTAAACGTTCTCGTTGACTACTGTCAACGCGATTATTGACTCCGCTTGCGGCCGCCGGTTACCGTGGGCGCCGTGACCTCGGCAGAGTGGCCGAGCAGAGCGTTCGGTGGATCGTGTGAACATTCGAGCGAAGAACTTTCTCCGACGGGCCTGGCCGGCGATTCCGGTGCTCCTGCTCGTCCCGTTGGCGGCGACCGCGCTGACCGACCTCATGCCGGGCGACCCGGCGGCCGCCATCCTCGGAGACCGCGCGAGGCCGCAGGACATCGCCGCGGTCGACCAGCAGCTCGGGCTCGACCGGCCGCTGCCGGCGCGGTACTTCGACTGGCTCGGGCACGCGCTCAGCGGTGACCTCGGACGGTCGATCGGCAGTCGTGTCCCGGTGTGGCAAGAGATCAGCCAGCGCCTTCCGGTGACGGCCCAGCTGGCGGTCATGGCCCTGGTGTTCGCGGTGGTGGTCGCTTTCCTCCTGTCGATCTACTCCGCGTCCCACCCGGGACCGATCGACCGCATCGCCACCGGAACCTCGGCCGGGTTGATGTCGGTCCCGCCGTTCGTGGTCGCGATCGCGCTGTCCTACTTGGCCACCACGACGGGTGCGTTGCCGCCGCTCGGGTGGGTTCCGCTTTCGCGGGACGCGTATGAGAACCTGCGGCACGCCTTGGTGCCGGCTCTGGTACTGGCCATCGCCGAGATCCCCGTCTTCCACCGCCTGCTGCGGGCCGACATCGTGGCGACGCTGCAGGAGAACTTCATCCTCAACGCGCGTGCCCGCGGGCTGCCGCGCCGGTACATCATGTTCCGGCACGCCTTGCGACCTTCGCTGTTCTCGGTGCTCACCGTGGCCGGGATTTCCTTCGGCCGGCTGCTGGGCGGCACGGTCATCGTGGAGACCATCTTCTCGTTGCCGGGGCTCGGTGCGCTCGCCGCCCAGTCGATCTACAGCAAGGACATCCCGACCATCCAGGGGATCGTGGTGTTCGTCGCGGCGCTCTACCTCGTGATCAACCTGCTGGTCGACCTAGCGTTCGGCATCCTCGACCCGCGGGTCGCGACCGGGAGCCGGGCATGACCCGATCGGAGGCGAGTGACGTGACCTTGCCGATCCCTCCGGCGGAAGTGGCCGACGCCGCGACGGATCAGTTGCCGCGCAACGGGAAGAAGCGTCCGCGAGTCACGCTCGTGCTGGCGGTGGCGTGGCTGGGAGTCGTCGTGTTCTTCGCTCTTTTCGCCGGTCTGTTGCCGCTGGCCAGTGTCGCGACGCCCGTGGGCGACAGCGGACAGCTCCCCGGCGGGGGCGGGCAGCTGCTCGGCACCGACGGGCTCGGCCGGAGCATCCTGTCCCGCCTCGCTTTCGGCGGCCGGATCTCGCTCGCCGTCGGCGTGATCGCGACGCTCGCCGGGCTCACCGCGGGATGCCTGCTCGGGCTGGTTGCCGCGTACTTCAAGGGAATCGTCGGCACCGTGGTCGACATCCTCGCGAACACCGTGCTCGCCATTCCGCCCCTGGTGTTCCTGCTCGCCGTCGCGGCGGCGGTCCGGCCGAGCCTGTCGACGCTGGTGTTCAGCCTGGCGCTGCTCAACCTCCCGACGTTTGCGCGGCTGGCGAAGGCCAATGCGCTTTCCGTGATGACGCGGGACTACGTGCTCGCCGCGCACGCGATGGGCGCGAGCCACCGCCGGGTGCTCTTCCGCGAAGTGCTCCCCGGGCTGATCCGGCCGGTCGCGGCGTATGCGGTGGTGGTGATGGCGACGATGATCGTCGCCGAAGGATCACTGAGCTTCCTGGGTCTCGGCGTGCCCCCGCCCGCCCCGAGCTGGGGCGGGATGATCGCGGAGGCGAAGACCGATATCACGATCTACCCGTGGCCGGTGTTCGCGCCGTGCCTGGCCATCTTCTTGACCGTCTTCGCGCTGAACGTCGTCGGTGACCGGCTGCAACGTCGTTTCGCGCTCAAGGAGTCCGTGCTGTAGCGGCAGAGGACCGACGCCCCGGAAAGAGGAACCATGAGCAGGAGTTCAAGAGCGGTTCGCAAGATCGCCGCGATCGCCGTCGCCCTCGTTTCGGCCGTGAGCGCCGCGGCGTGCGGAACGTCGGCCGGCGAGGGCGGCAGTGGGGCCGGCGGTGTCGCCACGAACGGCGGGTCCATGACCTTCGTGGCGCAATACGAGACGACCACCATGGACCCGCTCATCACCTACGTGCAGTCGACCAACGACACCTTCCGCACGGAGGCGATCTTCGACCTGCTCGCCTACACCGACACGACCGGCAAGGTGGTGCCGCGCATCGCGCAGAGCATCACCCCCGACACCACCCACACCGTGTGGACGATCAAGCTCCGTCCGGGCGTGCAGTTCAGCGACGGCACGCCTTACGACGCCGCGGCGGTGAAATTCTCCATCGACCGTGACGCGGTCGAGGCGAACCACTCGACGCAGTACGCCGTGGCCAAGGACCTGAAGTCCACTGTGGTCGATCCGCTGACCTTGCGGATCACCCTGCCTTCGCCCAACGCGCAGTTCGACCAGGTCGTGTCCCAGAGCTTCTCGCTCGTGCCCTCGCCGACCGCGGTGAAGAAGGAAGGCAAGGACTTCGGCCAGCACCCCGTCGGGGCCGGTCCGTTCGTCCTGCAAGAATGGGTCAAGGGTGACCACATGAGCTTCACCCGCAATCCGCACTACTGGCAACCGGGTCTGCCGCACCTGGACTCCGTGACGTTGAAGGTCGTCGAGGACCCGCAGCAGGCCACCAACTTCCTGCTCTCCGGTGAGGCGCAGCTGTTCGAAGTGCAGCACACGAGCACGCTCGCCGCCGGCGAGAAGGCGGGCCTGCAGTCGGTGAAGACGGCGGTCAACGGCGGAGACGGGCTGTACTTCAACACCCGCCGCGCCCCGTTCGACGACCCGCGCGCCCGGCAGGCCGTGGGCCACGCGCTGGATCTGAGCGAACTGGCCAAGGTCGTCTACCACGGGTTGGTGAAGCCCCCGAAGAACCTGTTCGCCACCGGTTCTCCCTACTACGACCCGAAGTACGACTACCCGGCGCCGGACAAGGCCAAGGCGCAGCAGCTGTTCGACGAGCTCGCAGCCGAGGGCAAGCCCGTCGACTTCACCTACGTCACGACGTCGGGTGCCGAGGACGTCAAGCTCGCCCAGTACGTGCAGAGCAGGCTCGCGACGTTCCGCAACGTGACCATGAACATCGACACGCAGTCCGGTGCCGAACGGATCCAGAGCTACCGCACCAGCAACTTCCAGATGACCACCGGCGCGACGTTCTTCCTCAACCCCTACCCCGTGGCCCAGTCGACGTTCTCGACCGGCGGGGTGCTGAACTACCCGCTCTACTCCGATCCGGACGTCGACGCCGCGCTCGCCGACGCGGTGACGACGACGGACGAGAGCCGGCGCAAGCAGGACTACGACACGTTCCTCCAGCACTACACCCAGGACCTGCCGACCCTGCCGACGCAGGCCACCGAGCTCGGCGTGCTCTTCACCGGCGACGTGGCCGGCGTGCAGACCTTCGAACTCGGCTGCACGCCGTTCTGGGAGCAGATCGGGTCCAAGAAGTGAGCGCCGACCTGCTCGAGATCGACGAGCTGGGCTGCTCCCTGCCTGTGCGCGGCGAATGGCGTGCGGTGCTCGACGGTGTGTCGATGTCGGTGGGTGCCGGGCGGACCGTCGGCATCGTGGGGGAGTCGGGCTCGGGGAAGTCGATGCTGACGCGCACCGTGCTGGGGCTCGCCCCGGCCGGCGCGCGGGTCACCGGGAGCGTGCGGCTCGCGGGCGAGGACATCACCTCACCGGGCCCCGCGGTGCAGCGCCGCCTGCTCGGTGCGCGGATCGCCGTCGTCTTCCAGGACCCGATGACCGCGCTGAACCCGGTGGTGCGCATCGGGCGGCAGCTGACCGAGCCGATGCGCTTCCACCTCGGGCTCGATCGCGCGGCGGCGCGCGCCCGTGCCGCGGACCTGCTCGCCAAGGTCGGCGTCCCCGACCCCGACCAGCAGCTGCGGCAGTACCCGCACCAGCTGTCCGGCGGGATGCGCCAGCGCGTGACCATCGCCGCCGCGCTGTCGTGCGACCCCGAGATCCTGTTCGCCGACGAGGCCACCACCGCGCTCGACGTGACGGTGCAGAAGCAGATCCTCGACCTGCTCACGGAGGTCCAGCGGGACCGGGACATGGCTCTGGTGCTGATCAGTCACGACCTCGGGGTCATCGCCGGGCGCACCGACGACGTCTTCGTGATGTACGGCGGTCGGCTGGTGGAGCGCGCGCCGACCGAAGTGTTCTTCACCCGGCACCGGCACCGCTACAGCGCCGCGCTGGTCGACTCGATCGTCCGCCGCGACCACCCGCGGCACGGCGAGTTCCGCACGATCCCGGGCCGGCCACCGGTGCCCGGCACCGTCGCCGGCTGTCCGTTCGCCCCGCGCTGCCCCGCGGCCGGCGACGAGTGCCGGGAGTCGGCCCCGCCCCTGCACCAGGACACCGGGGACGCGAGGCTGGCCCACCGCTGTCTCCACCCCGTGAACGGTGATCCCGCATGACGGCCGTCGACCACCTCCGCCCGGACACGCTGCTGAGCGCCGAGCGGCTCGTCCAGCGGTTCAAGGTCCCGGAGGGCGTGCTCGAGGCCGTCAGCGACGTGAGCTTCGACGTCCGGGAGGGGGAGACGCTCGGTGTCGTCGGCGAGTCGGGGTGCGGCAAGTCGTCCACCGGGCGCGCGGTGCTGCAGCTGCCGAGGCCGACGTCCGGGACCGTGTGGTTCGCGGGCCGCGACCTGACGCGTGCCACCGACGCCGAGCTGCGCGAAGTGCGCGCCTGCCTCCAGGTGATCTTCCAGGACCCCACGTCGGCGCTCAACCCACGCCGGCGGGTGCGGGACGTCGTCGGTGAGGGGCTGGTGGTCCGCGGAGTAGAGCGCGCCGAGATCGGCCGCCGCGTCGACGAGGCGCTCCACCGCGTCGGCCTGGACCCCGCCACCGCCGGGGAGCGGCGGCCGCACGAGTTCTCCGGCGGCCAGTGCCAGCGCATCGCCATCGCGCGCGCGATGGTGCTGCGCCCGCGGCTGATCATCTGCGACGAGCCGGTCGCCTCGCTCGACGTCTCGGTCCAGGGGCAGGTGCTCAACCTCCTGGAGGGCATGCGCGCCGGGGACGGGCTGTCGCTGGTGTTCATCTCGCACGACCTGGACGTGGTGCGCGCGATCAGCGACCGGGTCGCGGTGATGTACCTGGGCAAGATCGTCGAGATCGGCGAGGCCGACTCCGTGTTGCGGCGCTCGCGCCACCACTACACGCGGACGCTGCTCGACGCGGTGCCCGAAGTGGACGGTGCGGGCCCGGCCGCGGCGGCTGCCTCGGATCGCCGAACCGGCGAGGTTCCCTCGGCGCTGCGCCCGCCCTCCGGTTGCCGGTTCCGCACTCGCTGCCCGTACGCCGAAGCGCGGTGCGCCGCGGAGGTGCCGGCTCTGCGGCGCGTCGGTGAAGACCACCACGTTGCCTGTCATTTCCCGGCGGAGCCCTGATCCGCTTGTCGCGAGATCGGACGGTCGGCGTCGAACCCGGGCGGCCTCCCGGCACCACCGGGAGGCCGCCCGGGCTCAGATGACCCCGTCGTCGGCGAGCCGGGCGATGCGGCGCTTGTCCATGCCGAGCAGCTCTCCGAGCACCCATTCGTTGTCCTCGCCGTAACACGGCGCACCGCGGTTGACGGCGCCGCCGATGTGCGCCGGCGTCGCGGCGAGCTTGACCGGGAACTCGGCGAGCGGCCAGCGGCCGATCTTGGTGCCCTCGACCTCGGTGAGCCACCGCAGGTGGGCCAGTTGCGGGTCCTGCTCGACCCGGTCGCCGGCGGTCTGGCAGACGCCGGCGGGCACACCGTGCGCTTGCAGCCGCGCCATGAGGGCGTAGCCGTCCTGCGTGCGCGTCCACGCCTCGACGTGGTGGTCGAGGATGTCCTGGCAGTCCAGGCGGGATTCCAGCGTGGGGAATTCGGCAGTCCAGTCCTCGTCGATCAGCGCGGCCAGGGCCTGCCATTCGGCGGTGGTGGTGCACGCGATCGCGATCCACCGGTCGTCCCCGGCGGTCCGGTAGATCGCGTGCGGCGCGGCGGAGCGCTGCGGGGAGTGGTTGCCCGTGCGTGACCAGGCGCGTCCGAGGGCGGACCACTCCAGGATCGCGCCGCCGGCGACGAAGATGCCCGATTCGGTCTGCGAGGCGTCGATCCACTGGCCTTCGCCGGTGCGTTCGCGGTGCAGCAGCGCGGACAACATCGCCGTGGAGAAGCTGTACGCGCCGATCCAGTCCAAGTAGGAGTACCCCCACCCGGCGGGCATGGCCGGGTTCGGCAGGCCGGACATCTCGGTGACGCCCGCGAGCGCGCCGGCGATCGGCCCGACGGCGCGCAGCCGGCCGTACGTGCCGGCAGTGCCCATTCCGGACTGCTGCGCGTAGATGATATCGGGCTTGATCTTCCGCAGCTCGTCCCAGCCCAGCCCCCAGCGGTCCAGGACGCCGGGGGAGAAGCCCTCGGCCACGATGTCCGACATCGCGATGAGCCGCTTGGCGATCGCCAGCCCTTCGGGGTGGCGCACGTTGAGTGAGAGGCCACGCTTGCCGGGGTTCTTGTTGTTGAACTGGCCGCCCATGTCGGGGTCGCTCACGCCGCGCAACGGCGCCACCGCGGCTTCGCGGGCGGCGCGTCCGCCCTCGGGCGCCATCGCGGCCATCCGCGTGTCGGGGTTGGCCTTCCACTCCACTTTGATCACTTCGGCGCCGAGGGCGGCCAGGAAGCGGGTGCCGCCCGCCGAGGCGAGGAACCAGCTGAAGTCGAAGATCCGCACGCCCGAGAGCGGCATCGGCCTCTGGTGAACCGAAAGCGGAGCCGGAACGGGTGCGGGATAACGCGGTGCGGTCAGGGCCGGCGCGCTCGGTGTGGCCAGCGTTGCCTTGATCGCCTCGGTGTCTTCACCCAGCAGCGGTGCGCGGCGCCCGGGCACGAAGTCCGGACCGGTCGAGACCCATTTGCTGACCGCGTACGTGAACGAGCGGCCCAGCTCCGGGTGTTCGACTTCCGCGAAGGTGCCGCGAGCCCGCCAGTGCGGGTCCAGCGCGTTTTCGTGGGGCAGGCGGATCGGCGAACAGACGATCCCGGCGTCCTGCATCTCCAGCCACGGCAGGGTTTCGTAGCTGTGCTTGCGGACGAACCGCTCGACCAGCTCGAGAACCCGGGTGGTGCGCTCACCGACGGCGTTGCTGCCGGGGATGTCCCGCGTACCGGTGTCGGCGGCGCCTTCACCGAGATCGCTCACCACCCCCCGCGCGGCGAGGAAGTCGATGATCTGTGCCTCGTTCTTGGCGCCCATGGGCACGGTGATCAGGTAGCGGCCGTCCTTGGTCTGGGCGAGCGTCACGACCGCGGAGACCTTCTCGGCCGCGTGCCGGCAGGTCTGGCGGTTCAGCGGACTGCGCCGCATGACCCAGTTCATGAGGTCGAGCTCGGTGCTCTTCGCGACCGCCTCGTGCACGGCGCAGGAGAGGTACTGGCCCTCGCCGGTGCGGGACTGGTGCAGGACCGCGGCGAGGACGCCGATCAGCAATTGCTCACCGGCGATCAGGTACGAGTGCCACTGCGCCGGGGCGATCGGTGGCAGGTCGTAGAAGCCGTCGGGCCGGGGGTCGTAGCCGCAGTTCATGACCGGGCCGCCAAGGGCCAGGTGGACGAGGTCGTTGGCGCGGAAGCCGGCCCACGGACCGTCGTCGCCGAACGGTGTCATGCGGGCGAAGACCAACCGGGGGTTCGCCGCCAGCAGGGCGTCTTTGCCGAACTCCGGCAACGCCGCGTACACCTCGTAGTCCGAACCCGACACCAGCAGGACGTCCGCGCGGGCGATCAGTGCCCGCAGCGTGGCCACGTCGGCCGGCGAGGCCGGATCGGCCACGATCGACTGCTTGCCGCGGTTGTGCTGCCAGAAGAAAACCGACTTCTCGGGGTCGGGGCCGTTGCCGAAGAACGGGCCGATCCGTCGCGTCGCGCTGCCGGCCGGCGGCTCCACCTTGACCACCGAAGCGCCCAGGCTCGCCAGCGAAAGCCCCGTGTGCGCGGCCTGTTCGTCCGCGATCTCGACGACCCGAAGTCCTTGCAGCACACCAGCGTCCGTCACCATGCAAGTCACGGTACAAGCGCCGATATGGCCAGTCAACGTGAGTGTGGACGGGCGGATCGGCTGCTGTCACCGGAATGCAACACGAGTGTTGACGTCACGCGCGGTCGCGGGCTAGCGTCCCTGGTCACTGACGCGTGTCGGACGAGGCGAAGGAAACCCAATGGCTGCCCCCGTTGTGGATGTCGAACGGAACACCATCACCCGCCGGATCTCGGAGTACCTCGTCGGTCTCCGGTACGACGATCTCTCGGACGACGTCACGGACATCGTCAAGATCTTCACCCTCGAGGCCATCGGCCACATGGTGCTGGCCCACGCCCAGCCGGTGAGCCGGATGCTGGTCGGGTACGCACGCGAGCTCGGTGCGACGCAGGAAGCGCAGATCTTCGGCGGTGGCTTCAAAACTTCGGTGGCCGAGGCCGCGTACGTGAACGGCTCGCTCGCCCACGCCGATGAGCTCGAGTCATACGGCACCGTGCCGGGTTCCGGGCTCGTCCCGCCCCTCGTCGCCGGGCTCACCGTCGGCGACTTCACGAATGCCTCCGGGCGCGAGTACCTCACCGCGGTCGTCGCGGGCATCGAGATGCAGGGGCGCCTGGGCCTGTCCGGCATCGGCGCCTGCGACCGGGGGTTCATGGGCATTTCGCTCGTGGGCCCGGCCGCGGCGGCGGTCACGGGCGGGCGCCTGCTCGGCCTCGGTGCCGACCAGCTGCAGAACGCTCTCGGCGCCGCGTTGCCGCTGGGCAACGGCAGCATCCGGGGCTGCGGCTCGATGGCGCACGTGCACGAAGCGGGTGTCCCCATCCGCTCCGGCGTCTTCTCCGCGCAGCTGGCCGGCCGGGGGTTCACCAGCTGCGCCGACTTCCTCGACGGCGCCCACTCGTGGGGGATGCAGTACGCGGGGGTCGACGGCGCCCGTCCGTACGACGAGTCCAAGCTCCTCGAAGGCCTGGGGGAGCGGCTCTTCGTCCAGACCGCCGGCATCGCACCGAAGCGGTACGGCTCCTGCGGTCTCACGCACCAGACGATCCACGGAACCATCGAGCTCATGCGCGAGAACGACCTCCGTCCCGACGACATCGCGCACGTCGAGCTGATCGTCCCGCCGTGGGCCGACCGCGTGGCGCCGTTCCGCGAGCCGGTCAGCGGAGAGCAGGCGAAGTTCAGCATCCGGCAGGGGGTCGCGGGTCTGCTGGTCGGCGGCATCCCCGAGCTGCCCTACACCCACGCGTTCGACGACCGGGCCGCCCGCGACCCCCGGTACGTCGAGGCTCGCAAGCGGGTCACCGTGACCGTCACCGAGGGCGAGAGCGTCCGCGCGTTCGCCGACCAGACGGTGAAGGCCACCCTGACCGACGGGCGGGTGCTCACGAAGGTGGTCGGGAGCCTCGAGGACACCGGCTACACACTCGACGAGCGGATCGCGATGTTCAAGAACACCGCGCAGCGCCTGGGCGGCGCCAAGGCCGAGCGGATCGTGGACGTCGTGATGGACCTCGAGAACCACACGATCGGCGAGATCGCCGCCCTGACCGACTGAGCGCCCGCGCCGGCGGGAACGCGGCGAGTCCCGTCGTCGACGACGAAGTCGGCGTGCGGTCCGGTATTCGACATCCCGAGGTCTCGTGCACCACACAACGACGTGAGGACGGTCCACCCTGTGTCGAACGCGAACGCCGAGTCCACGGTGCCGGGACTCGTACCGCTTCACCCGGCAGCCGTGGCGAAACCACCCGAAGCGGCGCCGGCCGTCGTCCGGCCGCCGACGCTGTCCGTGCGGAACCTGAGCAAGGCCTTCGGCTCGACCCAGGCGCTCTGGCCGCTGGACCTGGACATCCGGGCGGGAGAGATCCACGCCCTGCTCGGGGAAAACGGTTCGGGCAAGTCCACCTTCATCAAGTCGCTGTCGGGCTACCACACCGCCGACACGGGCCGGGTCGAAGTCTGCGGCGAGGTGCTGAGCCTGGGCTCGGTGAAGTCGGCGCACGACCTCGGCTGCCGCTTCGTCCACCAGGACCTGGGTCTCATCGGGACGGAGACGGTCCTCGACAACCTCTGCGCCGGCGGCTCGTACCGGACGGTCTTCGGCACCATCAGCGGCCGGGCGAACCGGCGGGCGGCCGTGGCCGACCTCGCTCGCGCCGGTGTCGCCATCGACCCCATGCGCCGGTTGTCGACCCTTTCACCCGCCGAGCAGACCGCCGTCGCGGTGGCCCGCGCGCTGCGGTCGGACGACGGCGCCGAGCCGAAGCTGCTGGTGCTGGACGAGCCGACCGCCCGGCTCCCCCAGAAGGAAGTCGCGCAGCTGCTGGACACCGTCCGGGCGGTGGCTCAGGCAGGCGTCGCGGTGATCTACGTCAGCCACCGCATCGACGAAGTGCTCGAAGTCGCCGACACCGCAACGGTCCTGCGCGACGGACACAAGGTCGCCACCCGCGACGTGAAGGAACTGGACCGGCGCGCGCTCGTCGACTTGCTCGTGGGCGACGCCCTGGACGACGTCGACGTCTCCTCGCACGTCGCCCCGGCGGCCGACGCCCCGGTGCTGTTCTCAGTCGAGTCGCTCAGCTCGGTGGAACTGGACGACGTCTCGTTCGCGGTGAAACGGGGCGAGGTCGTCGGCATCGCCGGCATCACGGGCTCGGGGCGGGAGTCGATCCTGGCCACCGTTTTCGGGGAGCTGCCGCGGGTGGCCGGATCCGTGCGCGTGAGTGACACGGGAATCGCCGCGGAGCGACCCGACCTGTCCATCCGCGCCGGGGTGGGGTACGTGCCACCGGACCGCAAGATCCGCGGCTCGATCGCCGGCTTTTCGGCGCGCGAGAACCTGGTGCTCGTCGACCTGACGAGGCACTGGAAGTTCCCGAAGATCGGCCGCCGCGGTGAACACGCGGAAGTGATGGGCTGGTTCGAACGGTTCTCGGTCCGGCCCGGCGACGACGTCGACCGCCCGCTGTCGGCTTTCAGCGGCGGGAACCAGCAGAAGATCCTCTTCGGGAAGTGGCTGCGCACCAACCCGCGTGTGCTGCTGCTCGACGAACCCACTCAGGGCGTCGACATCGCCACCAAGGCCGAACTGCACAAGCAGATCCTGGCCGCCGCCGACGACGGTGCCTGCGCGGTCATCAGTTCCTCCGATACCGACGAACTCATCTCGGTCTGCCACCGCGTCCTCGTCATGCGGCACGGGCGGATCGTCGAAACGCTCACGGGAAAGGACAAGACAGTGGCCAACCTGTCTCACGCGGCGTTCGGGACAGCGGAGGAGGGCGGGAAATGAGCCGCCTCGGCTTGGACCGCTTCAGCGCCCTGTACCTGGGCGCGATCTTCATCGTCACGTTCGGCCTGTGGACCCCGGACCTCTTCCTCACGATGTCGACCGTCCAATCGATCGCTTCGGCGCAGGCCATCGTCGCGATCATGGCGATCGCCCTCATCGTGCCCCTCTCCGCCGGCGTCTTCGACCTGTCGATCGGCGCGGTCGTGAACCTCTCGGCGGTCATCGTGGCGATCCAGCAGGAGCGCAACGGCTGGGGCATGTGGGAGTCGATCGCGCTGGCGGTCGCGGTCTCCGTGCTCGTCGGTGTGGTGAACGCCTTCATCGTCGTGAAGCTGCGGGTCGGCTCGTTCATCGCGACGCTGGGCACCGGAACCGTCATCGGGGCGGTCCAGGTGATCGTGTCGAACCAGACGCAGCCGCTGCCGCCGACCACCCCCGGGTGGGCCGAGCTCACCCAGACCGAAGTGGGCGGCTTCCAGGTGATCATCGTGTACTTGCTCGTGATCGCGCTGTTCTTCTGGTGGCTCCTCGGCCACACCCCGCTCGGCCGGCGGCTCTACGCCATCGGCGGCAACCCCGACGCGGCCCGGCTCTCGGGGGTCAAGGTGGAGAACCACATCTGGTTCTCGCTGATCGTCTCGTCGGCGTTGTGCGGGGTCGCCGGGGTCCTGTACTGCTCGCTGTCGGGACCGTCGCTGACCTTCGGCGCGGCGCTGCTGCTCCCCGCGTTCGCGGCGGCGTTCCTCGGGTCGACGCAGCTCAAGCCGGGCCGGTTCAACATCTGGGGTACGGTGATCGCCGTCTACGTCCTGGCGATCGGGATCCAGGGTCTGCAGTACGTCACCGGCGTGCAGTGGCTCGGCGACATGTTCAACGGCGTGTCGCTCATCGTGGCCGTCGGTTTCGCGTCGCTCTCCCCGCGCATCCGGGCCAGGCGGATGCAGCGGGCGGCGGTCGAGGAACGCCTCAAGGCCGCCGAGAACGAGCCGGCCGCGAACCTCGTCTCCCGCTGAGCGCGGGCCGATGCGGTTCAGCGTGACGGTCGTGGCAACCGATCTCGGTCCTGCGCTCGTGGACGTCGCGCTGGCGGTCGAAGAGCGCGGGCTCGACGGGCTGTGGCTGCCGGACCACACCCACATGCCGGTCACGCGGAGCGTCCCGTACCCGATGGGCGGCGATCTGCCCGAACGGTACAAACGCAACCTCGACCCGCTCGCCGGCTTGGCACTGGCGGCCGCCGTCACGGAGCGCATCCGGGTCGGCACGGGGGTGTTGCTGCCCGCACAGCGAGATCCGATCGCGACGGCCCGGGCGTTGGCCACGCTCGACCAGCAGACCGGCGGCCGGGTCGTGGTCGGCGCCGGCTACGGCTGGAACGTCGAGGAAATGACCGACCACGGTGTGGATCCGGTGCGCCGGCGGGCGCGGACGCGGGAGCACGTCCTCGCCATGCGCCGGCTCTGGGAGGACGAGGTCGCTTCTTACGCCGGGCCGCACGTCGCGTTCGGACCCTCCTGGTCGTGGCCCAAGCCCGTGCAACGGCCGCTGCCGGTGCTCATCGGCGGGAGCCCGTCCCGCGTGCTGTGCCGCCACGTCGCCGAATACGGCGACGGGTGGATCCCGCTCGGGGCGAGGGGGCTCGAGGAGGGCGTCGACGCCGTGCGGGACGCGGTCGCGTCCACCGGCCGCGATCCCGCGGAGCTGGAGATCGTTCCGTTCCTGGGATCCGGGGCGTCGAGCCGGCACTGGGACCGGTGTGCGGTGCGGGGTGCCACCGAGGTGGCCGTGGACGTTCCGCACGACGGTTCGCTGTTCGCCGCGCTCGACGTGCTGGGTGCCGCGGTCGCCGCGTGGCGGTCGTGACGGCGGAGGTCTGTTGCGCCGCCGTGAATCAACGTATATGTTGACTGCATGATCCGGGAAGACGACATCCAAGGTGTGCGGGCCGCGATCGCCGCTGTCGCCCGCGGCGAAGTCGTCGTCGTGACCGACGACGCCGACCGGGAGAACGAAGCGGATCTAGTCGTCGCCGCCGACGCCATGACTCCGGAGATCATGAACTTCATGGTCACCCACGGGCGGGGCCTGGTCTGCGCCCCCGTGGAAGGTCGCCGCCTGGACGCCCTCGGCTTGCGCGACATGGTGCCCGACGGCAACGACCCGCTCGGCACGCGGTTCACCATCACCGTGGACCTCGACGTGCCCGAGAGCACCGGCATCAGCGCCGGCGACCGCTCGGCGACCGTCCGAGCGCTGGCCGACCCCGCGACGACGGCGACGCAACTGCGGACGCCGGGGCACATCTTTCCCTTGCGCTACGCCGAGGGTGGCGTGCTGGTGCGGCGGGGGCACACCGAGGCGTCCGTCGACCTGGCCCGTCTCGCAGGGCGTGCTCCCGCGGCCGCCATCTGCGAGATCCTCGCCGACGACGGCACGACGCTCACCGGCCCGGCCGTCCGCGAGTTCGCGGTGAAGCACGGGCTCGTGCTGGTCGGCGTCGAACAACTCGCCGCGTACCGGCGCACGACCGAGCCCCTGCGGGTGGTCGAGCCGGAGCAGGTGGCGCGCGGCTCCGTCAAGCGCGTCGTGGAGACCACCCTGCCGACCGGCACCGGCCTCTGGCGAGCCATCGGCTACCGCGACACGGCCACGGGCGCCGAACACCTCGCCCTCGTCCTGGGAGACGTCGAGGCGCAGGAGGCCCCGCTCGTCCGGCTGCACTCGGAATGCCTCACCGGCGACGTCATCGGCTCGTTGCGCTGCGATTGCGGCCAGCAGCTCGAGAAGTCGTTCCAGACGATCGCCGGCGAGGGCGCCGGCGTCGTGCTGTACCTCGGCGGGCACGAAGGCCGCGGGATCGGGCTGCTGAACAAATTGCGCGCGTATGCGTTGCAGGATCGCGGCCGCGACACCGTCGACGCCAACCTGGAGCTCGGTCTGTCGGCCGATTCGCGCTCGTACGAGCAGTCGATCGTCATGGTGCGCGACCTCGGCCTGACCCGGGTGCGGTTGCTGACCAACAACCCGGCCAAGATCGCGGCGCTGCAGGACGCCGGCATCGACGTCGACGAGGTCATCCCGCTGCGCATCCCGGCCACGCTGCACAGCGCCGCATACCTGCTCACCAAGGCCCGCCGCATGGGTCACCGGCTCGGCGATCCCGAGGAGACCTACCAGCACCCGGTGTCCCGGTAGCCCGTACACGCACTCGCCCGCCTGCCGGCACCGAATCGAGCCGGCAGGCGGGCGAGTGCGTGTACGGCGCAGTTACCGGCTTTCCTGCTCCGCCGGTGCTGCGGCGTCCGAACGGGAGGGCTCTTCGGGCGCGTTCGGCCGCCACGCGACGGCCAGGAGCGCGCCGGCACCGACGACGCCGAGCAGGGCGGCGCCGGCGCCCCACCAGCCGGTGAACCGCAAGCCCAGCACGTGGTCGAGCGAAACCGCCCCTGGACCCAACAGGGCGAGGGCGAGGGTGGCGAACGCGAGCGCCAGCACGTATTCGTAGCCGTCCCGGAAGACGAAGAAGCCGTTCTTCCGGTGGACCGCCACACCCGCGACCGTCGACACGCCGACGACGGCGGCCACGCACAGCGGAGTCGCGAAACCCACCAGCAGGCCGAGACCCGCCGCCAGTTCGAGGACTCCGCTGGTCATCGCGTGCACGCGCGCCGGTCGCAGGCCGATGCCGGCGAACCAGCGCGCGGTGCCGCCGACTCCGCCCGGGCCCCACAGGTGGTTGTAGCCGTGCGCCGCCATGATCACACCGATCGTGAGGCGCAGCACCAGGGACGCGTAGCCATCCACGCTCATGGTCGAACCGCCTCGTCTCGGGTCTCGTGCGGGTGGCGGGGGATCACTGCTCTGCCGCCTTGGGCGGCAGGGCGGCGACGAACGCGCTGTCGGCGGCGACCGGGCCGACGCCGGCCGCCCCACCCGGGTTGCCGAGCGGCTCCGCCTTGCCCGCCAGAGGAAGCCGGAAGAAGGCTGCGTTGCTCTCCAGCGCCGGCTGGTACTCCGGCGGCAGGTCGTCCTTGTGGTAAACGGCTTCCACGGGGCACACGGGCTCGCAGGCGCCGCATTCGACGCACTCGACGGGGTTGATGTAAAGTGCGCGCCCGCCCTCGTAGATGCAGTCGACGGGGCATTCCTCGAGGCAGCTCTTGTCCATCACGTCGGTGCACGGTTGCGCGATCACGTAGGTCATCGGTGGAAACTCCTTTCAGTCGGGGAACCGTTCGGCGGTTGCCCGCAGTGCGATGTCGGTGAGCGTGGCCCAATCGGGGATCTTGCTGCGAGCGCGGCCTTCGCGTGCCCCGCGGCCGAGCTCCTCGCGGTCGATGCGCCGCCAGCCTTCGTGGTCGATCCACCGCGCCGGTCCGGCCGCGAGCACGTCCTCGATCCGCTGCCCGGCCGGGCGTTTCGCCGCGGTGGTGGCCAGGTCGTCGAGCAGCGCCGAGACTGTCTCGCGAGCGTCGGACTTGTTGGTGCCGATCACGCCGGTCGCGCCCCGCTTCGCCCAGCCGGCGACGTACTCACCCGGGAGCGGCACACCCGCGCCGTCGACGATTCGGCCGCCGTTGTGGGGGATCACGCCGCCGGCGGCGTCGAAGGGGAGCCCCGGGAGCGCGGCGCTGCGGTAGCCGACGGCCCGCACGACCAGCTGCACCGGGATCGTCTCGAATTCGCCCGTTCCCGCGGTGGCTCCTGACCCGTCGACGGTGAGCCGTTCCAGGCGCACGGCTTCGACGCGCGTGCGACCGATGATTTCGACCGGGGTCCGGAAGAACCGGAACCGCACCTTGCGCGCGGACGGCCGCGGTACCCCGGCGCTCCACTCCCGCAGGAGGTCGAGGTTGGCCCGGGTTCGGCGGTCGGCGGTCGGCTCGTGCGCGCCGACCAGATCGGCCGGGCGCACGACACGATCGACTTCGGCGATCAGGCCGAGCTCACGCAGTTCCTTGCTGGAGAACTTCGCGTGCTCCGGGCCGCGGCGGCCGATGACGTGCACGTCCAGGGTCCGGTTTTCGTTCCACCGCGCGAGCACGGACGCCGGGACGTCGGTGCGGGCGAGGTGTTCACGTGGCCGGACCAGGATGCGGCCGACGTCGAGCGCGACGTTCCCGGCGCCGATCACGGCCACCGATTCGGCGTCGAGCGGGAGTCCGCGCTCGAAGTCGGGATGGCCGTTGTACCAGGACACGAACTCCGTGGCGGAGACGCTCCCGGGCAGGTCCTCGCCCGGGATGCCCAGGCGCCGGTCGATCGCGGCGCCGGTCGTGTAGACCACGGCGTCGTAGCACTCGAGCAGGTCCGCGCGAAGGATGTCCCGGCCGACCTCGATCCCGCCGATGAACCGGATCCGTTCGTGGTCCAAGACGCGCTGGAGCGTGTGGACCACCGATTTGATGGTGGGGTGGTCGGGTGCGACCCCGTAGCGGACCAGCCCGTAGGGCGTCGGCAACCGCTCGACCACGTCGACGTCGACGTCGGACTGGCTCGCCAGTGCGTCGGCGGCGAAGAGACCGGCCGGCCCGGCGCCGACGACCGCCACGCGGCGCGGCCGGGTACCGGCGGTCACGCGGTCCTCGCCCGGTCACCCGCGCCGGCAGCCGGTCGACCGCCGTGAGCCGCGGCGATGTCGCGGCCGATGATCTCCTTCATGATTTCGGTGGTCCCCCCGTAGATGGTCTGGATGCGCGAGTCGATGAACGCGCGCGCGACGGGGTACTCGAGCATGTAGCCGTACCCGCCGTGCAGTTGCAGGCACCGGTCGACGACCCGCTTCTGCACCTCGGTGGCCCACCACTTCGCCTTGGCCGCGTCGACCGCGGTCAGGTCGCCGGCGTTGAGCGCGAGCACGGCGTTGTCGAAATAGGCGCGGGTCACGTCGAGTTCGGTGGCGATCTCGGCGAGCGTGAAGCGGGTGTTCTGGAAGTCGCCGATCGGCCGGCCGAAAGCCGTGCGCTCGAAGCAGTACCGGCTGGTGTCGTCGAACACGGCCTGCGCACTGGAGATCGCGCTCGCGGCGATCGACATCCGCTCACGGGGCAGGCGCTCCATCAGGTGCACGAAACCCTCGCCCTCGGTACCGAGGAGGTTGGCCGCCGGCACCCGCACGTCGCTGAAGTGCAGCTCGGCGGTGTCCTGGGCGTGCAGCCCGACCTTGTCGAGCTTGCGGCCCCGGCTGAACCCCGGGGTCCCGGACTCGACGACGACCAGGCTGAAGTCCCGGGAGCCGGTGCCGGGGCCGGTGCGGGCGACGACGATCACGAAGTCGGCGTTGTAGCCACTCGTGATGAAGGTCTTCTGCCCGTTGAGCACCCACTGGTCGCCGTCGCGCACGGCGGTGGTCCGGACGCCGCGCAAATCGCTGCCCGCGTCCGGCTCGGTCATGGCGATGGCGCCGATCAGTGACCCGCCGGCCAGGCCGGGGAGCCAGCGCTTCTTCTGCTCGATGGTGCCGAGGTCGGCCACGTAGGGCGTGACGATGTCGTCCTGCAGCGCGAAACTCGAGTTGAGCGCGTGCGCCCCGGCACGCGCCAGTTCCTCGACGACCACGAGCCGGAACCGGAAGTCCGGCTGTCCGGCACCACCGAACTCCTCCGGAACGCCCAGGCCGAGGACGCCTCGCTCACCCGCGGCGCACCACACGTCGCGGCCGATGAGGCGGTCGGCGTCCCAGCGCCGCAGGTTCGGCGTGACCTCGCGGGTGGTGAATTCGCGGACGACCTCGCGGTAGGCGTGGTGGTCCGAGCTGAACAGTTCACGTCGCACGGCGTCCCCTAGATGCGCTCGATGATCGTGGCGTTGGCCATGCCGCCGCCCTCGCACATGGTCTGCAGGCCGTACCGGCCGCCGGTCGCTTCGAGGTGGTTGACGAGGGTGGTCAGCAAGCGGGTCCCGGAGGCGCCGAGCGGGTGGCCGAGCGCGATCGCGCCGCCTCGCGGGTTCAGCCGGTCGGGGTCGGCGCCGAACTCGTACTGCCAGGCCAAGGGAACGGGGGCGAACGCTTCGTTGACCTCGTAGGCGTCGATTTCGTCCAGCGCCAGACTGGCTCGGTCGAGCACCTTCCGGGTGGCGGGGATGATGCCGGTGAGCATGAGCAGCGGGTCACTGCCGGTGACCGCGAAACTGTGGAAGCGGGCGCGCGGACGCAGGTTCAGGGCGGCGGCCGCGTCCTCGCTCATGATGAGCACGGCCGACGCGCCGTCGGTCAGCGGAGACGAGTTGCCCGGCGTGATCTTCCACTCGAAGTCGGGGAACCGGCCACTCGTTGCGGCATTCAGGAAGGCCGGTTGCAGCCCGGCGAGCCCGGCCACGTCGGTGGCGGCCCTGATGGTCTCGTCCGTGTCGGCGGTACCGATCGGCACGATCTCGTTGTCGAACCCACCCGCGGCCGCCGTCGCCGCGGCGCGCGCGTGCGAACGGGCGGAGAACTCGTCCAGCGCGGCGCGGTCCAGCTTCCACCGCTCGGCGATGAGCTCCGCGGAAACGCCCTGGCCGACCAGCCCCTCGGGATAGCGCGCGGCCACGCCGGGGCCGAACGCGTCCGCGCCCAGCGTCGCGGTGCCCATCGGCACCCGGCTCATCGACTCGACACCGCAGGCGATGACGATGTCGTAGGCGCCGGCGATCACGCCTTGGGCGGCGAAGTGCGCGGCCTGCTGGCTCGACCCGCACTGCCGGTCGATCGTGGTGGCCGGAACGGATTCGGGCAGCCCGGCACCCAGCACCGCGTTGCGCGCGATGTTCAGGGACTGCTCGCCGGCCTGCCCCACGCAGCCCGCGAGCACGTCGTCGATCAGGACGGGGTCCAGTCCGGTGCGTTCGACCAACGCCAGCAGGACCGCGGACAGCAAGTCGGCGGGGTGCACGCCGGACAGCCGGCCACCCGGTTTTCCTTTGCCCGACGGGGTGCGCACCGCGTCGACGATCACCGCGTTCGTCATGGTTCATTCCTTCCCGGACGTGGGCGTCGGTGTCCACATCGCCTTAACGATCGTTAGATAACTCAACGGCTGTCAAGGGTTCCGGCTGTCGCGGGTGGGCGGCTGAGTCGGGGATCACGCGTTATCCCTTGTATTTCGACGATCTTGCCCGAGGATGCGCCATCCCGTCTCGGGTCAACACGAGGGTTGACAGAGGATGATCGGGCGGGCAGTCTGTGGTGGTCCTTGGCCCGCGGTGATACGCGTCGCTTCACAGTGAACAATGGAGATCTACGTGGAATTCGGACTCCTCTACGAATGGCAGATGCCCCAGGGGATCTCGCGGGCCGATGAATCGGCGTCGTTCTTGCAGATGCAGGAACAGATCAAGTTCGCCGAGTCGGTCGGCTTCAAGTCGATCTGGTCCGTCGAGCACCACTTCCTCGAGTCGTTCTCCCACGCGTCCGCGCCCGAGGTCCTGCTGAGCTGGGCGGCGGCGAACACCACGACGATGCGCATCGGCCACGGCGTGCGCCTGCTGCCTTACCCGTACAACCACCCGATCCGGGCGGCCGAGCAGGCCGCGACGCTCGACCTGCTTTCGCAGGGCCGACTCGAGTTCGGCAGCGGCCGGTCGGCCACCGCGGCCGAGCTCGGCGGGTTCGGGATCGACCCGGCCCAGACCCGCGAGATGTGGCGCGAGTCCCTCGACCTCATCATCAAGGCATGGACCAACCACACCGTGGAGCACGAGGGCAAGTACTTCAAGCAGGTGCCGCGGCCGATGGTGCCCAAGCCGCTGCAGGACCCGCACCCGCCGTTGTGGATGTCCTGCACCAGCCCCGAATCCCACGAGGTGGCCGGCGCGCTGGGCCTGGGCCTGCTGTCCTTCACCCTCGCCTTGGACTTCCGGGAGGTCGCCCACCGCATCGCCAAGTACCGCGAGCGGATCAAGACCGCCGACCCGATCGGCAAGTTCGTCAACAACCAGACCGCCGTTTTCACGATGGCGCACTGCGCGGAGACGAACGAGCTGGCGCGGGAGCGGGCCGAAAAGGGTGTGATGCAGTACCAGCACGACCAGATCGAGCTGCTCTGCTCGCTGCTACCGGAGATCAAGGAAGGCAGCTCGTACGACTACTACGAGCGCTTCGTCGGGGTGGACTACGACAAGTTCACCTACGACCACCTGGAGCGCAAGGAGATGATCCTCGTCGGCGACCCGGACCGGTGCATCCAGCTGGCGAAGAAGTACGAGGAGATGGGCGTCGACCGGCTGCTGCTTTTCGTCCAGTACAAGGATATGCCGCACGAGCACACGATGGACGCCTTGCGCCTCTTCGGTGAGGAAGTGCTGCCGGCGTTCGGCCAAGCGTAGGAATCCGCACGGGGCGAAGGGTGTAGCTCGATGTTCAACATCGCAAACATGCCGGAGATGTTCGCGGCGCGAAACACGACGCAGCCGGCGCTGATCGACCCGGTTTCGGGCGTCACGCGCACGTACGGCGCGCTCGCCGATCGGACCGACCGGCTCGCCGGTGCGCTCTTCGACGAACTCGGGGTCGGGCGGGGCGGCCGCATCGCGGCGTTGTCGCGCAACTCGATCGAACTCGTCGAGCTGTACATCGCGACCGCGCGCGTCGGGGCGATGCTCTTCCCGCTCAACTGGCGGTTTTCGGCCACGCAGGTCGCCGAAGCGCTGCTCGACGCGGCGCCGGACGTGGTCTTCTACGAGGCGGAGTTCGCGGACGTCGTCGCCGAGATCCGGACCCGGGTGGACACGGTCTGGGTCGAGTGGTCCACGGGGAAGGACAGCGCGTACGAAGAGCTGCTGGTGCGGGTGCAACCGCGGATCGCCGAGGTGCGGCGGCGCCTGCCGGACTCGAAGTCGCTGCTGTTCGAACCGTACCTCGCGATCTCGACCGGGGGGACGAGCGGCATCCCGAAGAGCGCCGTGCACTCGCAGTACAGCTACGGCGCGTGCACCATCGACTACCTGGCCGCCACCCGGGTCGCCGAGGACGACACCTACCTGATGCTGGGGCAGCTCTTCCACGTGGTCGGGTACATGGCGTTCGCATACCTGCTGCGCGGGCGGCCCGTGGTGGTGGCGAACTTCCAGTCCGACGGGATGCTCGAGCTGATCCGCCAGGAGAGGGTCAGCGCCTTCATGGCGATCGGCGCGATGCTGCCGCGGCTCGTGGCCGAGGCGGAGAAGGACGGCAACCCGCCGACCACCGTCCGGATCCTCGAGTACGGCGGCGCGCCCATGGGCGCCGACACCATCCGCAAGGCCGGTGAGCTGTTCAAGGCCGACCTCATGCAGACGTGGGGGATGACCGAGTTCGGGCCCGGAACCTACCTGGGGCCCGACGCGCACCGCCGGGCGCTGTCGGGGGAGAAACCCGAGCTGTTCCGCTCGTGCGGCGACTCCGCGCTGCTGTCCACCCTGGCCGTGCTCGACCTGGAGACCGGCCGGCCCGTTCCGCGCGACGGCAAGACCATGGGTGAACTCTGCCACCGCGGCCCCAACAACATGATCGGCTACTGGAACAAGCCTGAGGAGACCGCGGGCCTGGTGCGCGGCGGCTGGATCCACACCGGTGACGGCGTGACCTGGGACGAAGAAGGCTTCTGCTACATCGTCGACCGGCTGAAAAGCATGATCATCTCCGGTGGCGAGAACATCTTCCCCAGCGAGGTCGAGCGGTGCCTCGGTGACCACCCGGAGATCACGGAGGCCGCCGTGATCGGCGCGCCGGACGAGGAGTGGGGTGAGGTCGTGAAGGCGTTCGTCGTCCGCGCGCCCGGTTCCTCGCTCACCGAGGACGAGGTCGGCCGCTACGTCGGCGAGAACCTGGCTTCGTACAAGAAGCCGCGTGTCGTCGAGTTCAAGGACGCGTTGCCGATGACCCCGACCGGCAAGGTCAACCGCAAGCTCCTCAAGTGACCGAGCCGCTCAGCTGCTCCCGCATCGACCGCTTCGACACCTTCCCGGTGGCGGTCAGGGGCAGCTGAGCGGCCGTCACCACCCTCATGGTGCCCGGAACCTTGTAGCCGGCGATCCGCCCGCGCAGCCAGGTCCGGACCCGGTCGGCCAGTTCGTCGTGCGCGACGGCGCTCACGAGCACGCAGCCCACGGTCTCGTCGCCCTCGGGAGTGGGCAGCCCGAAGACGAACGCCTGCTCGACCTCTTCGTGCTCGACGAGAACGCGTTCGACCTCGAGCGGCGAAACGTTGATGCCGTTGACCTTCATGAGCTCGTGGCTCCGGCCGAGGTAGGTGAGCCGGCCGTCGGCGTCGAGCGCGCCCAGGTCACCGGTGCGGAACCAGCCGTCCGGGGTGAACCCCTGCGCGGTGCGGTCGCCGTCGTCCAGGTAACCGGGGGAGATCAGGCCGCGAATCTGGATCTCGCCGGGCTCACCCGTCCCCACGGGTGTTCCGTCGACGACGATGCGCAGCTCCTGCGTCGGCAGCGCGGTGCCCTGGCTGAGCGTCCGGACCTCGGGCGGGTCGGTGTGGTGGGTGATCGTGGTGTGGCCGTGGCCTTCGGTGAGGCCGTAGGCGTTGCAGACGTCGCGGACGCCGAGGACCTCGATCGCCAGGCGGAGGTCTTCGGGCGTGGCGTTGGCGGTGCCGAGGCGCAGAGAGCTGATGTCGCGGACGGCGAGATCGGGGTGGGCGGCCAATGCCCGCGTGATCGGGCCGATGCCGTAATAGCCCGTGCACCGGTGCCGTTCGATGAAGGCCAGTGCGCCCGCCGCGTCGAACTTCTCCTGCACGCACAGGGTGGCGGCGTGGGTGAGTGCGTTCGGCAGGGCGTTGGAGCAGCCGTACACGAAGAACAGGGGTGAGCCGAACCAAAGCCGGTCGGTCCCGGTGACGCCTTGCCGCTCGCCGATGGCGTGCGCGGTCCGCACGACGCCGGCCTGGGTGAGGCGCACGGCCTTCGGCGTGGCCGTGCTGCCGCTGGTGAACAGCACAAGGGCGTCGGCGGATTCGCCGGTGGGTGCGGCCCGGAGCGCGGCGAGCGGATCGGCCACGGTCACCTCGGGGATCCCGTCCGGCATGGCCGCGCCGCGGTTCCAGGTGAGGATCGGCGTTCCCGCCGCGGCGACGTTCGCCACGAGCTCCCGGCCGTCCTGGCCGAAGAGCCGGTCCTGGGTGATGAGCGCGCGCAGGTTCGCCCGCTCGGCCACGGCGGAGAGTTCGTCGGCGTGGTACCACGTGTTGAGTGGCACGACGGTCAGTCCGGCGGCGTGCGCCGCGAGAGCGCAAGCGCACCAGCGGATCCCGTTGGTCAGCAGGACACCGACGCGATCACCCGGTGCGAGCCCGCGTTCGGTGAAGCCGGCGGCGACGGCCGCGACCAGTCCGGCCGTCTCCCCGTAGGTCAGTTCACCGTCCTCGGAGGTGACGAAAGTGCGGTCGGGATGCGCGGCGGCCACCTCGGCGAGGACCACCGGCGTTGTCCAAGATGGAATGTCCTCGAACCGGAACATCCTGGAATTGTAGACATCCAACACGAGTGTTGACAACCGTCGGTGCCGTTGCGAAACTCGGTGGCGATGAGCGTTCCCGAGATCCTGACGCACGTGCGTCCCGGTGACACGATCGCCGTCGAGCAGGTGCTCGGCGAGCCCACGGTGCTCGTGGACGAGGTGCTGCGGCACGCCGGCGCGCTGCCCGGAGCGAGGTTGTTCGTGGGCATGAGCGTCACCGACGTGCTGACCCGAGTCCCGGCCGGGATCGGCCTGGTGTCGACGGTCGGCATGGCGGCGAACACCCAGCTGATCGAGACCGGGCGGATGCGGCTCGTGCCCGCGCACATGTCTCAGCTGCCCTGGCTGTTGTCCGAAGGGCCGGTGAAGGTCGACGTCGCACTGGTGCTGCTCAGCCCGCCCGATGCCGACGGGTGGTGCAGCCTGGGCGTCACCTCCGACTACGCGTGGCACGCCGTATCTTCGGCGAGGGTCGTGCTCGCCGAGATCAACGACAACGTCCCGGTGGTGCCCGGCGACACCCGGGTGCACCTCGACCAGGTGTCGTACGCGATCCGCACGCACCGTTCGCTGCCGGAGTACCGCCGCACCGACCCGTCCGGCCTTGAGCGGGTGATCGCCGCCAACGTGGCGCGGTACGTCCGCGACGGGAGCTGTCTGCAGATCGGCATCGGCAAGTTGAGCGAGGCCGTCCTGCAGGCCGTGGCCGGCCGCCGTGACCTCGGCGTCCACTCGGGCATGGTCGGCGACACGATGCTCGAGATGATGCGCGACGGCGTGATCACCGGCCGGGCCAAGGGCGTGGACACGGGGCTGGCCGTGGCCGGCTCGATTCTCGGATCGCACCGCGCGCTGGCGCTCGCGGCCGAGGAGAAGAACCTGCGGATCGTCTCGATCGGACAGACGCATGACCCCGCACGGATCCAGGCGCTGTCGAACTTCGTGTGCGTGAACTCCGCGCTCGAGGTCGACTTGTTCGGGCAGGTCAACAGCGAGACCGCCGGCGGGCGGTACGTCGGGGCGACCGGCGGCGGCGTGGATTTCCTGCGCTCGTCCGTGCGCGCGCCCGGCGGCCGCTCCGTCGTGGCGCTGCCTGCCTCGACGCGCGCGGGTTCCAGCCGGATCGTGCCCCGCGTCGAGACCGTCACCGCGCTGGCGACCGACGTCGACGTGATCACCACGGAGCACGGCGTCGCCGAGCTACGCGGGGCCTCCGCGGGCGAGCGGGCCGCGCGGATGATCGCGATCGCCGCACCCGAACACCGTGAGCAGCTGCGCGAGGCCGCAGCGGAGAGGGGGTTGTAGTGACCGGCTCGAACCGATTCGTCGCGCTGCGGGGCGGCTACGGGCTCACGGAGGCCGCCCGCTGGTACCCCGAGCACGGGCTGGTGTTCTCGGACATGACCCGCGGCGGCGTCTACCGCTTCGCACCGGGGAGCACCGAACCCGAGACGGTGATCGCCCACCGCAAAGCGATCGGCGGGCTGGTCGCGCACGTCGACGGCGGGTTCGTGATCAGCGGCCGCAACGTCGCGCACAAGTCGGGCGACGCGACGGTCGTGCTCCTGGAGCCGCGCGAGGACGAGTTCTTCTTCAACGACCTCGGCGCGGACGCGCGCGGCCGGATCTTCTGCGGATCCATGCCCCGGACCGAAGTCCGGGATGCCGGCCGCTTCTACCTGATCGACCTCGACGGCACCGTTTCCGTGCTCACCGAAGACCTGCGGATCGCCAACGGCGTCCACGCCGATCCGTCCGACACCGTGCTGTACTCGGTGGACTCCGGCCGGTGCCTCGTGTGGCAGTTCGCCCTCGCCGACGCCGCGGCGGACATCGCCGCTTCGCGGGAGTTGTTCGTCGACACGTCCGAGTACGACGCGGTCCCGGATGGTCTCGCGGTCGCCGCCGACGGCTCGGTGTGGGTCGCGATGGCCGGCGCCGGCTGTGTCGTCGGGTGGTCGCCGGCGGGGGAGAAGATCGCCGAGCTCGCCTCCCCGCACGCGCTCACGACCACGCTGGCGTTCGGCGGTACCGGCCTGGCCGAGCTGTACGTGCTCACCGGCGACAACGAGGACCACCCGAATCCGGAGGGCGGCACCGTGTTCCGCACCACCGCGCCCACCATCGGCGCACCTGCGCCCCGCGCCGCGGTTCGGCGTGGCTGAGTGCCCATCCCCGGGTCGTTTCGGGACCGCTTCACCCACGACGTCACCAGAATCCGCCGAGGAGTGTGCCCATGAGCGCCGTCGAACTGACGACGATCGACGAAGGCGTCCTGCAGATCACCTTCAACCGCCCAGCCGCGCTCAACGCGCTGACCTGGGAACTGGCCGATGAGCTCCTGGCCGTGCTGGACCGGGTCGAGCACGACGGTGAGGCCCGGGTTGCGGTCCTGACCGGCGCCGGCCGCGCTTTCTGCGCCGGCTTCGACCTCAACGGCTACGGCGACGAGACCCGGCTCGAGGAGCTGGGGGTGACCCGCGGTCTGCTCGCCCGCCAGACCGAGATCAGCACCACGGTGACCCGGCTGCACGACTTGAAGATCCCGGTCATCGCGGCGATCAACGGCCCGTGCGCGGGCGGCGGCATGTCGTACGCGGCGGCGTGCGACATCCGCATCGCGGTTGAAGGGACGGTGTTCTCCGCGGCCTTCCTGCGCGCGGGGGTGAGCGCGTGCGATCTCGGCGTCTCGTGGCTGTTGCCCCGCATCGTGGGCGCCGGCCGGGCGCAGGAACTCCTGTACACCGCCCGCCGCTTCGACGCGGACGAGGCACTGTCGATGGGTTTCGTCACCGACGTCGTGCCGGCTGATCGGCTGACCGCCCAGGCCCTGGCGATCGCCGACCGGATCAAGCAGAACCCGCCGCTGCAGACCGAGCTGACCAAGGCCGGGCTCTCGGTGGCGCTGCAAACGGCCTCACTGCACGACGTCGTCGAGTTCGAGAACCGGCAGCAGGTGCTCACGGCGATGACCGATGACTACCGCGAGGCCATCGATTCCTACCTGGGCAAGCGGACGCCGCGCTACACCGGCCGCTGACGTCACAGCGCGGCCATGCCGCCGTCGACGACCAGGGTGGTTCCGGTGGTGTAGGACGACGCGGGACTGAGCAGGTAGACGACGGCCGGGTCGAGTTCGGCTTGCTCGCCGAAGCGGGCCAGCATGCTGTTGGCGACGACGTTCGTCTCCAGCGCGTCCGCTCCCGACTCGGTCATCTCGGTGAGGAAGTACCCCGGGCACAACGCGTTCACCCGGATGCCCTTGCGCGCCGACCACTGCGAAGCCAGGTCCCGCGTCAGCCCGATGACACCGGCCTTGCTCGCGGCGTAGGCGGCCTGGGGGAACCGCGGGGCGATGAGACCGAGCACGCTCGAGACGTTCACGATGGCCGAACCGGGGCGCATGACCTTCGCACAGGCCTGGGCCATCCAGAAAACACCGTTGAGGTTGACGTCGATGACTCCGCGGAAATGTTCGGGAGTCGTTCTGCTCGCGGGCACGGCCTCGCCGACGCCGGCGTTGTTGACCAGCCCGTCCACCCGCCCGAACCGCTCCACCGCGTACGCGACGAGAGCGGCGCACTGCTCCTCGTCGGCGACGTCGGTGGGTTTCGCGGCGACGGCGGCGCCCTGGCCGGCCAGCTCGGCCGCGACCTCGCCGAGCCGGTCGGCACGGCGACCGGCCAGCACGACCGCCGCACCGGCTTCGGCGATCGCCGTGGCGAACCCGACCCCCAGGCCCGAAGTCGCGCCCGTGACGACCACGACGCGTCCGTCCAACCGGAACGAGTCCAACACGTGCACGGGGTGCCCTCGCTTTCTCGGGGTGGTTTCGCGCTGTCCTACGGAGAAACCGTGCGGTGGTTGCCTTGGCCGGGTACGGCGTGGACGCCGTACCCGCCCAGGTAGATCTCAGTGAACGTCTCCGCGATCTCTTCGGTGTTCCACTTGCTCGCGGGGCGGTACCAGCGGTGCATCCAGTTGACCATGCCGAAGAGGGCGAGCGCGCAAAGTTCGACGGACAGGTCGTTTCGCAGGGTTCCGTCGCGGTGGCCTTGGGCGAGGATCGTGTGCACCAGCGATTCGTACGTGCGCAGGTGCTCGATGATGCCGACCGACCACTCGCTGTCCTGGCGGGCGATCCGGCCCAGGTCCTCCATGTAGACGTTCATGTGGGGGTAGTTGTCGGCGTAGGAGGTGACCATCGCCCTGATCAGGCCGCGGACCTTCTCGGGAGTCGTGACCCGGCTGCGCACGACCGCCTCGGCGGCCGCGATGTCCCGGCCGATGGCGGCGCGCACGATCTCCTGCAGCAGTTCTTCCTTGCTGCCGACGTAGTAGTACAACGAAGCGCGGTCGGTGCCGAGGGCGGCGGCAACGTCCCGGAGGGTGGCCGATTCGTAGCCGCGCTCCCGGAACACGTGCGCGGCGCTGCGGATGATCTCCTCACGCCGGCTGACGTAGCTCTCGTTGCCCTCCTCGAACGCGGCCTTCCGGCGTGCGTCGATGCCGCTGCTGGCCATTTCCACCTCTTTGAACGCGTGCGTTGACAGGCCTCAGCGTAGCACCCGCGGCAGTGACCACTTCGGACCGAAGGTGCCGCCCGGCCGGGCCGAGCGCAAGATCACGACCCGAAGAAGAGCCGCTGCGCGTTGTGGGCGAGGAACTTGTCGAAGTGCTCTTGGGAGCGAAACGGCAGCGCGCGGGCCTCCCGCATGCACCGCTCGTGGGTGAGCAGCGGGTAGTCGCTGGCCCACATCACCCGGTCGGCGCCGCGCGTGTTCGCGTAGTCGATGATCTGCCGGGGGACGTGCTTCGGGGCGATCGCCGAGGTCATGTAGGAGATGTTCGGCCACTTCACCATCAGCTTGACGCACGTGTCGACCCACGGCTCGCCACCGTGCTGCAACACGATCCTCAGTTCGGGGAAGAACTCGGCGACGTCGTCGATCGGCAGCGGGTCCTGGTACTTGCTGGGCACCTGGGGGCCGGGGAAGCCCACGTTGAGGCCGACCGGGAGGCTCAGTTCGACGCACTTGGCGTAAACCGGGTAGAGCGCGGCGTCGTTGTAGTACAACCGGGTCTGCAGGCCGAGCATGCGGATGAGCACGTGTCCGTCGCGGGCCAGGTCTTCGACCAGGCGGACGGACTTCATGCCCTCGCGCGGGTCGACGACGTGCGAGAGCGCGAACCGATCGGGGAACCTGTCCCGGGCGGCGGTGTTCCACTCGCGGTCGCCGTCGCCGGAATACCCCGAGCACAGCACCGCCTTGGCGACGCCGGCGGCGTCCATTTCGCCGACGAGCTCGTCGAGCGAGGTTCCGCGCGCCAACCGCTGCGCCAGGTCGGGGAAGAGGTACCCCACGTCCTTCGCCGGGTCCGGCGGGAAGATGTTGGGGTTGATCCAGGCGTCGACGACACCGCTGGGCAAGGTGAACACGGCAGGAATGTACGCGCCCGTCACCGTGACAGTCAACGTTCGTGTGGAAACCGGCCCGGCGCCTGAACACCGGTTCTCAACATGTGTGTTGACAGATGGCTGAAGCCTGGGTCATGCTGCTGCCGTCGCACCAGGGATTTGTTGCTACGGAGGCAGTCGATGAAGTTCCACCTGATCCAGCCAGGCATGGTCGGCCGGAGGCACGAGATCGAGCAAGGCATGGCGGGTCAGAACAAGGAGCTGTACCAACGGTTCCTCGAAGAGATCCGCGGCTACGTCGCTCTCGCCGACGAGCTGGGCTACGCCAGCTACGGCCACAACGAGCACCACCTGCAGATCGAGGGGTTCGAGATCACGAACCACCCCGGCATGTTCAGCCTGTTCGTCGGGTTGCACTCGAAGCGGATGAAGGTTTCGACGCTCGGCTACGTGCTGACGACGCACAATCCAGTCCGCGCGGCCGAGGAAATCGCCACGCTCGACCACATGCTGAAGGGCCGGCTCCAGGTCGGTTTCACCCGGGGTTACCAGAGCCGCTGGGTCGGTTCGTACGCCACGGTGCGCGGCGCCAACGCGACCACGCCGGAGCTGGCCAAGAGCCGCAACGACGTGGACACGATGAACCGAGAGATCTTCGAAGAGTGCGTGAAGATCGTGAAGAAGGCGTGGACCAGTGAAACCTTCAGCCACGACGGCAAGTACTGGCAGTTCCCGCCGGAGAGCGGCCTGACCGGACACCCGGCGTACGAGAAGTTCGGCAAGGGCATGGGCGCCGACGGCATGGTCCACGAGATCGGCATCGCGCCGCGGTGCTACCAGGACCCGCACCCGCCGCTGTACGGCGCGTTCGCGCACAGCATGCGGACCATCGACATGTGGGCCCGCGAGGGCGGCAAGCCGATCGTCATGGCCAACCAGATGGACTTCTGCGAAGCGCTCTGGGCCCGCTACCTGAAGACGGCCGAGGAGGCCGGACGCGACGTCAAGCGCGAGGACGCGGCGGCGTGGGGCGGGGTCCTGATGCTCGGCGACGACAAGTCGCGCCTGGCCGACATCAAGGCCGAGCACGACTGGTACTGGAACACCTTCTTCCTGCCGTTCGGCCAGGGCTACGCCAACTGCCTGATCGGCGACGTGGACGAGGTCTCCCGGCAGATCGAGCACGCTCAGGAGAAGCTCGGGTTCACCGAGATGTGGCTGCAGTTCGGCCAGGGCCACCTCGACCCGGAGGAGAACGAAGAGCAGCTGCACACCTTCGCGGAGAAGATCTTCCCGCGCTTTTCCACCAAGGCCGCCGACGGCACGTGGGTCTGAGGCACGTGGGCGGGCACGGATCGTCCGGCCTCGCGCGGGACGGTCGGGGCGTGGTCACCTACACGATCGACGACGCCCCGACCCGCAACGCGCTGAGCTTGGCGCTCTTGGCAGACATCGACCGGGTGTTGGCCACGCTGGCCGACGACCCGTCGGTGCGGCTGATCGTGTTCACCGGAGCCCGGACGGTGTTCTCCTCGGGTGCCGACCGCGCCGAACTCGGCGATCCGGCCACGGTCGAGCGAACCACCGCCCTGCTCGGCTCGATCCTCACCCGGATCCACGAGTCCCGGGTGCCTATCGTGGCCCGGGTCAACGGCGCTGCGTTCGGTGCGGGCCTGGCCATCGCCGCCGCGGCGGACATCAGCATCGCCACCACCGACGCCGTCTTCGGCTTGCCGGAGGTGCGCTTCGGCCTGGTCGCCGGGCCGGCCGCCGCGGCGTGCCTGGGCCGCATCGGCAAGGCGGCAGGGCTGGACCTGCTGCTCACGGGGCGGCGGTTCGGCGCGGCGGAAGCCGCCCGGATGCACCTGGTCACCGGGGTCGTCGACCGGGCGGCGCTCGACGCCGCGGTCGAGGGGAAGGTCGCCGACGTCCTGCTCGGTGACGCCGACGCCATCGCCGCCACCCGGCGGCTCGTCCACGAGCTGTCCGGCCCGCCGCTGCCCGAGCTGCTGGCCATCGCGCGGCGGGCGGCGGAGTCCGAGTCGCAGCGCTACGACGGGTTCGTGAGCCGGGGCCTCGCCCGCGGCGGCGTGCCCGATGTCGACTGGCGGGACGTGCCGGCTCGCCCCCGTCGCGCCCGCCCCGGTTCCGAGCTCAAACCCGAGCTGCGCGCAGACCTGCCGCAGCTGGGCCGCAGTGTCGTCACCATCGGCACGTTCGACGGTGTCCACCGTGGACACACCGAGATCATCGCGCGGACCGTCGCCTCGGCCCGGCGGCTCGGGCTCGCCAGCGTCCTGCTCACCTTCGACCCGCACCCGGTGGAACTCACTCGTCCCGGTGCGCACCCCGCCGTGCTCACGACGATCGCCCGCCGCGCCGAGCTCGCGGCCGAACTGGGCATCGACCACTTCCGGGTCGTGCCGTTCGATCCCGGCATCGCGCAGCTCGGTCCCGCCGACTTCGTGCGGCAGGTGCTCGTCGAGCGGCTGCACGCCGCCGAGGTGGTCGTCGGATCGAACTTCCGGTTCGGGCACCGTGCGTCCGGCTCGGTGGCCGGGCTGGCCGAGCTCGCGAACAGGTTCGGGTTCACCACGACGACCGTCGATCTCGTGGGAGTCGACGACGCGCTGAGCGGTTCGCGGGTGATCAGCTCGACCTTCCTGCGTTCGTGCGTCGAAGCGGGCGACGTCGCACTGGCCGGGGCCGCGCTCGGGCGGCCCCACCGCGTCGACGGCGTCGTCGAACACGGCGACCACCGCGGCCGCACCCTCGGCTTCCCCACCGCCAACCTGTCCTTCGACCGGTTCGCCGCGGTGCCGGCGGATGGGGTGTACGCGGGCCGGGCGGTGTTTCTGGACGAGTGGGGGCAGACCGACGAGTCCGTGCCGCTGGGCGTGGCCGCGATCTCCGTCGGGACGAACCCGACGTTCGACGTCCGGCAGCGGCGCGTCGAAGCACACGTCCTGGACTGGAACCAGGACCTCTACGGCCGCCGGATCGGCCTCGAGTTCCACCGCCTGCTGCGCGGGATGGTTCGGTTCGCGGGCGTCGACGAACTCGTGGCGCAGATGGAGCGGGACGTGGAGCAGACCCGCGCCGGGTGACGACCACCCGGCGTCGACTCGAATCGTGGCCGCCCGGCCGCGGCTCATCCGAACCGAGGAGCGCACTGAATGCGGAACAAACGATGGCTGGGTGCCGCCGCAGGACTGGTTTTCGCCTTGTTCGTCACCAGCTGCACTTCGGCGGCGGAGTCGGGAGCCGGCGGTGGTGGCGGACCCGTCGACGCCGCGGCGGCGAGGGCGGGGCTGGCCGAAGCCAAGGAAATCGTCGAGAAAGCGCAGAAGTTCCCGGCCACGATCCCGGTCACGGAGCCGTTGCCGGCGAAACCGCCGTCCGGCAGGACGTTCGTGTTCCTGCAGTGTGACCAGGCCACGTGTCCGTTGCAGGGAAACGGGGTTCGCGCCGCGGCGGCCGCGATCGGGTGGGACGTCAAGACGCTCAACTGGAAGCAGTCGGATCCCGCGACCCTGGTCACGGCGATGCGCACCGCGCTGCAGTACCACCCCGTCGCCGTGTCGTTCACCGGTCTGCCGCAGGAGCTGTGGAAGACCGTCCAGCCGCAGTTCAAGGCGGCGGGGGTGGCGATCATCCCCTCGTCGCTGCCGACGGCACCGACCGGCGACGCCGTCATCCCCGGTCGTGCGTTCGAAAAGGACGAAGCGGCGCTCGGGCAGCTCCTCGCCGCCGCCTACGTCGCGGACGACAACGGTGCCCACGGCAAGGCGTTGATGGTGACGGTGCCCGACTACCCGGTCTACAAACCGGTCGTCGACACCTTCGGCGCCGAAGTGAGCCGGCTCTGCCCCGGCTGCAGCACGTCCGTGCTCAACGTGACGCTCTCACAGCTGCAGGCCGGTCAGCTCAACGCGGCGATCGTCTCGAAGGTCAAGACCCAGCCGGACATCAAGTACATCGTCTCGGTGAACAGCCAGTTCATCAGCCAGCTGCCGCAGGCGTTGCGGGGTGCGAACCTCGACGGGAAGTTCAAGATCCTCGGCGGGAAGGGCAACTCCGTCGACCAGGCGAACGTCCTCAACGGAACGCAGCTCGCGACGGTCGACAGCCCGTTCCTCATGGGTGGGTGGCAGGATGTCGACGAGGCGATCCGGTTCGCGATGGGCCTGCCCGTTCCGGAAGGCGACCACAGCGCGGCACCGATCCTGCTGACGAAGAACAACATCGGCAAGGCGCGGGATTCCTACGACGTGCCCGTGGACTACGCCGACCAGTTCATGAAGTTGTGGAAGCTCAAGTGATCCCTGCCGACCGCGCGGAACGAGCGCACCGGACGACCTGCGTCGTGGTCGACGATTGTGAGAACTCGTGGTCACGGTTGTCCGGTGTGTGCGCCGGACTCGGTGCTCCGGCGGCCCGCCAGGGGCTCGTGGTGCTGATCGAGCTTCCGCCGCCGTGGTGGTCCCTCGTGCACGCGGACGAAGGCACCACGGCCCCGGAAACCCTGTGGGAAGTGTTGCGCGAGCACCGGAACACCCTCGCCGAGCGGGCGGAACTCGTGTGCCGGGAGTTCGCGATCGAGGCGCGAACCGTGGTGCACCACGGAGTTCGCCTCGAACGGGACATCGCGCGGTGGCGCCGGTCGGGTGCCATGGTCGTCGACGTCCGGGCTCGGCCCGTGAAGTCGGTGCTGCGCCGGCTGGTGTACACCTTGCGCGGCGGGGCGGGCTGACGCCGGTCGGGCGGATGCCGCGCGGTCCCGGGGCGGGTCGCGCGGCGCCGGCTCACGCCGACTTCGACCTGCCTCCGATGGCCTCGACGCCGAGGTCGGTCGCCGAGCCTTCGAGGTAGATCTTGGTGAACGAGTCGGCGATCTGATCGGCGCTGAACTTGAAGTCGGGGCGGTGCCAGCGGTGCATCCAGTTGATCATGCCGAACAGGGACAGGGCGATCAGGTCGACCGGCACGTCGCTGCGCACGGTACCGTCCTTCTGGCCCTTGGCCAGTACGGCGCGCACGACGGCTTCGTAGCGCCGCGTGCGATCGATGACGTCGGTGGCCCAGTCGCTTTCCTGCCGCGCGATCCGCCCCAGGTCCTGGGTGTAGATGCTCATGTACGGGTAGTTCTCGACGTAGTTGTCGACCATCGACGTGATGAGCGCCTTGATCTTCTCCGGCGCGCCGGCCCGGCTCCGCTTGATCGTCTCGGCCGCCTCGAGGACGTTCTGGATCGCATTGCGCACGATCTCCTGGAGGAGCTCCTCTTTGCTGCCGATGTAGTAGTACAGGGAGGCTCGGTCGGTGCCCAGGCTCTTCGCGACGTCCAGCAGTGTGGCGCCCTCGTACCCCTGCTGCCGGAACACGTCCGCCGCGGCGCGGATGATCTCTTCCCGCCGCGCGAGGTACGCGGCGCTGCCCTCCTTGAGGGCGGCTTGGCGGCGGGCGTCGATCCCACTCTTCGGCATGTGACGCTACCTCCGTCGGGACTGCCTGTGCTGGACACCAATTGGGATTCAATATGCAACCGACAGCCTAACAGAGGTGCGAGAACGCCGAATTCCACACGCCACGCGAACACCTCCGGCGTCGCACACCACCCAGTACGGCACCCCGCGGATTCGCGGCGTCAGCCGAGCAGGAGCGCGCCGATCTGCGTGAGATCCGGTTGGTCCGGCAACGCGGCAATTAGGGCGACGGCACCGGACGCGGCTTCGCCGGACAGAGTCCCGCGCGTGTTGGCGTGGAACTTGGCCGCGAGTTCGTCCCAGGACATCGGGTCGGCGACGCTGCCGCGCAGCGTCAGTTGTTCGTGTTCGACTGTTCGCCCCGCGGTGGTCACGAGCTTGATCCGCGCACCGTTCTGCGGCAGGTCGGTCGCGGGGTGCACGGCGACGCGGCCGCGGTGCGGAGCCAGCCGCGCGAGGGCCTCGTCGGTGAAGGTCTCCACCGTGACCGCGCCGTCGACCAGAGCCGCCGTGACGGTGTAGGCGAGTGAGAACTTACCCTCCAGCGGGGTGCGAGCCCAGGGGTAGACGAGCACGTCCTCGAGGTTGCGGCGCTCGATCCAGACGTCCAGCGACGCGACGTCCGATTCGCCCAGTCCGGTGTCGCGCAGGACGTTGCGGACCCCGTCGATCGCGTAGTGGTTGGCGCCGCAGCACGGGTAGGCCTTGAACGTCATGCCCTCCTCGACCGCGTACGGGGTGGACACACCGACCGAGTCCAGCGCGTCGAGCACGACGTCGAGGTCGCCCTCGGCGCGGCAGATCACGTCGTGCCAGCCGAAGCGCTGCTCGAGGATCTCGGAGCTCGCCGTGAAGCCCGAACTCGCCAGCAGCGCGGCTTCGACGCCGGTGCGGCCCGCGATTCCCGCGTGCAGCGGCTTGGTCATGGTCCCGAAATTGGCGCGGAGCCCGCCCGATTGCGACGCGGCGATTCCGAGTGCGTGCGCGACGGCGCCGGGGGAGAGGTCCAGCAGCCGCGCGCACCCGGCGGCGGCGCCGAGGCTCGAGTACACCGACGGTTTGTGGTAACCGGCGGCGTACGGGCCGAGGCGGGTGTCCGAGTACATCGTGGTGAGCCGGTGGGCGATCTCGTACGCCACGACCACCGCGTCGGTGAACGCGGCGCCGTCGGCCCGCGTCTGCTCGGCCACGGCCCAGAGGGCGGGCAGGATCGCGACGCTGATGTGCCCGGCGCCCAGGCCGATGTCGTCGTAGTCCAAGGCGTGCCCGGCGGTGCCGTTGACAAGTGCCGCGAGCGAGGGGCTGAGGCGCGTCCGTCCGCCGAACACCGTTGCGGCACCGGCGCCGCCCTGCGAACGGGCGTAGTCGAGCGCGAGCCGTCCGGCGGCTTCGGAGGCGCCGGCCACCACGACCCCGGCGAGGTCCAGCACGGCGTGGCGCACCACCTCGGCGGCGCGCGGCGATGCGGCCGGGCTCGGTGCGGAGTGGACGAACTCGGCGAGCGCGTGCGTGACGGCGGCCATCAGGATGAGCTCTCCTCGACGTGTGCGCGAACCAACCTGCCGGTCTCGTCCGTCCAGCCCTTGCCGGCGGCGTAGGCCATGGCGGCGGCGAACCGCTCGGTCCAGCTTTCGTTGCGGGGCACCGGGCCGAAGGCCTTGAGCACTTCGATGTCCAGCCAGACGTGCGTGCCGTCCACGCGTCCGCGCTGCCCCAGCACCTGTCCGGCCAGTTCGGCGTCGGCCGACCGCAGTGCGACGGACAGCTCTCGCAGGTTTTCGACGTCCTCGGCGGTGACGGTGCCCGCCGCGCCGTCCACGACCACCTTCATCAGGCGGACCTGTGCAGCGCGGCGTGGGTGCCGAACGAACGGCGGTAGTAGGTCAGCGGGGCGTGGTCGACGAAGTCGGTTTCCAGCACGCTGCCCAGCACGATCGTGTGATCGCCGCCCGGTACGAGTTGGGCGACCTCGCAGGAGAACCAGCAGGCCGATTCCAGGACGTGCGGGGCACCGGCCCGCGTCGTCCACCCGACGCCGTCGAATTTGTCGCCGCCCTTGGTCGCGAACCGTCCTGCGAGGCCGTCTTGGTCGTGCGAAAGGATGTTGACCCCGAACCGGGACGAGGTGCGCAGCACCTTGAGCAGGTCGGAGTTCTCGTCGAGGGCGACCAGCACCATCGGCGGGGTGAGTGAGAGGGAAGAGAACGCGCTCACTGTGGTGCCGTGCGGGCGTTCTCCGTCGAACACGGTCACGACGGCCACCGGTGTGCACACGGAACCCATCGCGGCTTTGAACAGGTCTGGGGTGACCTCTCTTATGGCTTCCCGCGCCGCTTGATCAGTCATGGAACCGAAGATACGGCCGGCTCGCGAGGGTGTCAACGGCACCGTTGACACCCGGCCGCGCGTGGGCGTAGCGTCGCCGATCGAGCCACTCTGCACCGGAAAGGCGAATCACCGATGACATATACGCCGCGTGAAAGCGGGCCCTTCGCGGGCTTGAAACTGATCGATGCGGACTCGCACATCACCGAAGCCGGTGACACGTGGACATCGCGCGCCCCGGCGAAGTACAAGGACCGCGTTCCCCAGTGCCACGCGGACGACGACGGCGTCAGCTACTGGTTCGTCGACGGTCACCAGAAGCTGAGCCGGGACAACAGCATCGCGTTCGTCCGCAAGAACGGCGAGAAGATCCCCTATTACGGCGCCGACATGGAACTGGCCGGCAACCAGATCGGCGGGCGCAAGGAAGACGTCCACGCCGCCGCCACCGAAGCCAAGCCGCGGGTCGAGCTGCTCGACGAGATGGGCATCTACGCGCAGATCGTGTACCCGAATATCATGGGTTTCGCGGCTCCCGCCATGGTGCAAGGTCTGGACCGCGAGCTGTCCTACGTGATCTGCCAGATCTACAACGACGCGATGCGCGACTGGCAGGCCGAGGGGTCCGAACGGCTGCTGCCGCAGGCGATGCTGCCGTTCTGGGACATCCCGCAGTCCATCGCCGAGGCCAAGCGCGCCAAGGACATCGGGCTCACGGGGGTGCTGATGGCCGGTGAACCGCACCTGGGTGGCTTGCCGGACCTGGGCAGTGAGCACTGGTACCCGTTGTACGAGGTGCTCTCGGACCTCGAGCTGCCGATCAACATCCACATCGGAGCCCGGAACTGGAAGGGCAGCCAGGGCGGTGCCGCGTGGCCTTCGCTGCCCGAGCGCGCGGGCAAGCCGGTGCGTTCGATCCAGACCGAGCTGTCGAACTCGCGGTTCGTGTCCAACCTCTGCGCGAGCGACGTGCTCGTGAAGTACCCCGACTTGAACTGGGTGTCGGTCGAGTCGGGCATCGGCTGGATCCCCTACGTCCTCGAGCGCATCGACTACGAGTACCGCGAGGAGTTCCCGGGCGTGGAGCCGCCGCCGCTGCCGCCGGCGAAGGAGCTGTTCCAGAAGGGCGTCTTCGGCACGTTCTGGTTCGAGGACGCCGGGCCGCTGGCGCTGCTGGACCGCATCGGCGCGGACAACGTGCTGTGGGAGACGGACTTCCCGCACCCTACGAGCCTGTACCCGGACCCGGTGACCCGCTCCGAGGAGAAGCTGAAGGGCCTCGACCCCGCCGTGGTCCGCAAGCTCGTTCAGGACAACGCGGCCAAGCTGTACAAGATCGAGGTCTGACGGGTTCATGCCGAATCCCATCGCCGGCAAGATCGCGATCGTCGGTCTCGGGCACACCACGCAGGGGGAGCTGCCGGGCCAGTCGGTCGAGGAGATCGCCGTGGACGCCGCGATCAACGCGGTCGAGGACTCCGGCCTGACGTTCGCCGACCTGGACGGGCTGATCGCCTGCAAGTCCGTCCAGGGCGGCGGCAACGACGTCACCGTCGGGCAACTGCTCGGACTCAACCTGCCCTACGTGCAATCGCTGGACTACGGGACGTGCAACTTCTCCCTGCACCTGGCCGTCGCGGCGATCGGCGCCGGGCTCTGCAGCACGGTGCTGCTCACCTACGGGGCCAACGCCCGCAGCGGCCGGTTCGACTTCGGCCGGCCGATGTACGGCCCGGACATGGCCAGCGCCGCCGGGCTCGTCCACATCGCCGGCCGGGCCGGGCTGGCGCTGCAGCGGCACAAGGCCGTCTACGGCACGACGGACGAGCAGTTCGGCGTACTCGCGGTCGGCCAGCGGGAGTGGGCGCGCAAGAACCCGAACGCGATCTTCCGCAAGCCGCTGAGCATGGCGGACTACCTGGCCGAGCAGTACATGGTCGAGCCGCTGCGCCGCTCCGACGTCACGATGATCTCCGACGGCGGTGTTGCGTTCGTCGTCACGACGGCGGAGCGGGCGGCGGACTTGCCCGCCAAGCCGGTTTTCGTATCGGGCATCGCGGAGCACGCGGGGGTCCGCGGTGAGCACAACCCGGAAAACCTGATGCGGCCGTGGCTGGCGGACGCCGCCCGCGACATCTGGGCGAACACCGGGATGCGCCCGGACGACGTCGACGCGCTCTACATCCAGGACCCGACCGCCGTCTGGACCCTGCAGATGCTGGAGTACTACGGTTTCTGCGGGATGGGCGAGGGCGGCCCGTTCCTCGCGGAGGGGCACACCCTGCCCGGCGGCCGTCTCCCGTTGAACACCCACGGCGGGCAGCTTTCCGAGAGCTACACGTGGGGCTGGATGCACCTCGTCGAGGCGGTCCGGCAGCTGCGGGGTGAAGCGGGCGAGCGGCAGCTGGCAGCTCCGGAGACCGCGATGTACCTGTCCAGCCACGGGTTCGTGAAAGCCGCCGCATCCATCCTGTCGACCAATGCGAGCGTCGGCGCGTGACCGTGCCCCAGCGATCGCACGCCGCGGCTTCGCGGGTGAGGAGAGTCGCATGAGTGAGTCGCTGTCCCCCGCCGACCATCCCCTTGTGGAGCCGTTCTTCCGGGCGGCCGGGCAGGGCCGCCTGGTCGTGCAGCGGTGTGACTCCTGCGAGGCTCTGCGCTGGCCGCCGCTTTCGGGGTGCCCCGAGTGCCGGGGCCGCGACACGACCTGGGCCGAGGTCTCGCCGACCGGGACGATCTGGAGCTTCGTGGTCTACCACCGTGCGTTTTCCGCCTCGCTGAAGGACCAGGTGCCCTACACCGTGGCGATGGTGCAGCTGGACGAAGGCCCGTACCTCGTCGGCCGGCTGGTCGACGGCGAGAAGCCGCCGCGGGTCGGGGACCGCGTCCGAGCGGAGTTCCTCGAAGCCGGCGGCGTCGCGACCGTCCGCTGGCGACTCGCCTGAATCCGTTCACCGACAACGACGAAGGAGCAAACATGGGTCAGCTCGCCGGCAAGGTCGCCTTCATCACGGGAGGTGCCCGCGGCCAGGGCCGAGCCCACGCGCTGGCGCTCGCCGCCGAAGGCGCGGACGTGGTGGTCACCGACATCGGGCAGGACGTCCCGGTCATCGGCTACCCGATGGCCACGCCCGACCAGCTGGCCACGACGGTCAAGCTCGTCGAGGAGTACGGCGTCCGGGCGCTCGGCCTGCAGGTCGACGCGCGCAGCACCGACGAAGTGAACGCCGCGGTCGGCCGCACGATCGCCGAGTTCGGCCGGCTCGACATCCTGCTCGCCAACCACGGCATCGTGGACTTCTCGACGGTCGAGAACACCACCGACGAGTCCTGGAACACGATCGTCGACACGAACCTGACCGGCATCTTCAAGGCGATCCGCGCGGTCATCCCGCAGATGAAGCAGCAGGGGTGGGGCCGGATCGTCGCCACCTCGTCGATGGGCGCCCGGGCCACCGCTCCGAACCTGGCCCACTACATCGCCGCGAAGTGGGGCGTGATCGGCCTGGTGAAGTCCGCCGCCCTCGAGCTCAAGGACACCGGTATCACGGTCAACGCGATCTGCCCGGGCGCGGTGGACACCGACCTGTTCTTCAACCAGCCGACCTACGACGTCTTCTGTCCCGACCTGCCCTCGCCGGTCACCGAAGAGCAATTTCGCCGGCGGCTCGACGACTTGAACTACGGCCTGAACGGCATCCGGTTCCTCGAAGCGGACGACGTCGCGCGGACCATGCTCTACCTCGTGCTCGACCGCGGTCTGCTCAGCGGTCAGGTCGCCGAGATCGGCCTGCTCGGTCCCGCCCACTCCATCTACTGACGGGCGCGCCGGAGCACCCCCGGCGACCATCCAGAAGGGACATCGACAGCGTGGAAGCGTCTTTCGGCGTCAAGCTCCCGGGGCTCGTCCCGTCGTACGCCGGGTCCCTGCGGGAGATCCCGGACCTGGCGGTCGAATTCGAAAAGCTCGGGTTCGACGACGTCATGGACGGCGAGCACATCCTGTACGCCGCGGAGATGAGCCACCCGGGTGGGGCGGGCAATTTCGAGCACAGCCGTACCGAGCAGCACTCCGATCGCTCCGACACGCTGGTCATGTTCGGGGCGATCGCGGCGAAGACCATGCGGATCGGGATGATCTCGGGCATCCTGCTCGCGGCCGCGCACCCGCCCGCTGTCCTGGCGCGCCAGGCGTCCACATTGGACGTTCTTTCCGGCGGCCGGTTCACGCTCGGCGTGGGCGGCGGGTGGAACGCGGCCGAGTTCGAGCAGATGGGCATTCCCGCCGAGGAGCGCGCGGCCCGCACCGAAGAGGCCGTCCGCGCGTGCCGCGAGCTGTGGTCTCCGGGGCTGTCCTCGTTCGCGGGGCGGTGGACGCGGTTCGACGACGTGATCTGCGAGCCGGCCCCGGTGACGCCCGGCGGTGTTCCGGTGTGGTGGGGTGGCAACGCGCGCAGCAAACCCACCGCGCGCCGGGTCGCGACCCTCGCGCAGGGCTGGCTCGCCCGGGAGGCAGCCGACGACGCCGAAATCTCGGCGTCGGTCGACGTGATCCGGGCCGCGTGCGCGGAACACGGCCGGGATCCGGCCACGGTCGGGATCCGGGCTTCGCTGACCCGGACCTCCGACTGGAACGCGGCCGGGTCCTTCGACGACCTGGCCGAACGGGCGATCACCCGCGCGAAGCGCCTGGTGGCGCTCGGCGTCACCCACTTCACCGTCCCGCTGGGCTATTACGGCATCGACCTCGACGCACTGGGCACCTTGCTCAAGGTGCTCCGCGACGCTTGACCCGACCCCGGTCAACGTTTCAGTTGACACGACTTCGACCTTGGTGAAAGGCTGCGAGCATGTTCGAACGCGAGGACCACTTCATCGGTGGCCGCTGGGTTTCCGCCCGGGGCAGCGAGTTCCTCGACGTCGTGTCCCCCTCGACCGAAGAGGTGGTGGGACGCGTCCCCGTCGCGACCACCGACGAGGTCGACGCGGCCGTCGCCGCGGCTCGCGCCGCGTTCGACGACGGGCCGTGGCCGCGGCTGAGCGTGGCCGAACGCGCCGAGCACCTGCGCCGATTCGTGGCCGCCGTCGAAGCCCGCCGTGAGCCGGCGCTGCGACTGCAGATCGACGAGATGGGCATGACGCACAAGTTCGCCGTCGAGAACTTCGACGGTCTCCGTCCTTCGCTCGAACGCTACGTCGCCGACGCCGAGAAGATCGCCTTCGCGGAGGTCCGCGAAGGTGTTGTCGGCAAAGTCCTCGTGCTGCGCGAGCCGGTCGGCGTGGTCGCCGGCGTCACCCCGTGGAACTCGCCGATCGCGGTCGAGGTTTCCAAGATCTTCCCGGCACTCCTGATGGGCTGCCCGATCGTCGTCAAGCCCGCACCCGAATCGCCGCTGTCGGCGTACTTGCTGGGGGAGGCCGCGATCGAGGCCGGTTTGCCCGAGGGTGTCCTGAGCATCGTCAACGGCGGGGTGCCGGTGGGCGCGCACCTGGTCGACCACCCCGGGATCGACCACGTGACCTTCACCGGCAGCACGGGCGGCGGGCACGTGATCGCCCAGACCTGCGCCGCGCGGTTCCGCGGGGTGACCCTCGAACTCGGTGGCAAGTCGGCGGCGGTCGTCCTGCCCGGCACGGACATGACGGAGTACGTCCCCTCGCTGGTCGGCGGTTCGCTGCGCAACAGCGGCCAGATCTGCGTGTCCACGAACCGGGTGATCGTGCACGAGGACGACCGGGATCGCGTCGTGCAGCAGCTCGTGGACCACATCTCGGCGATGAAGCTCGGTGATCCGCACGAGCCGGACACCGACTTCGGTCCCCTCGCCGCCAAACGGCAGCTCGAGAAGGTCGAGCAGTTCGTGGCCTCCGGCCGGGCGCAGGGCGCGAAGGTCGTGCTGGGTGGGGTCCGTCCCGCCGACCGGCCCACGGGGTGGTACTTCGAGCCGACCGTCTTCGTCGACGTGGACAACGGCATGGAGATCGCCCAGGAGGAGATCTTCGGTCCCGTGCTGTCCGTCATCACCTACTCGGACGAGGACGAAGCGATCGCCATCGCGAACGACAGCAAGTACGGCCTGGGCGGCGCGGTCTTCGCGACCGACGCGGAGGAGGGGATCCGCGTCGCCACCCGGATCGTGACCGGAACCGTCCAGGTCAACGGCGGGCCGCCCGCTGGGGGTGGCGGCCCGTTCGCCGGGCGCAAGCACTCGGGGATGGGTGCCGAACGCGCCGTCGAGGGATTGGGGGCCTTCCTCGAGCTGAAGTCCGTGACCCTGCCGCCGGGGTACGAGCCCGCCGCGGTATGAACCCGGTCCACCACACCGACACCGAAGGACGAACATGGTGAAGTGCTTGGTCGCCAAGCTCGCGGACCTGCAAGGGAACCCGCTCAAGTCAGTGACCGCCGAGGGCAAGCAGATCTGCCTGGCGCGCCTCGAGTCCGGCGAGGTCTTCGCGCTGAGCGACATCTGCAGCCACGAGTGGATCGAGCTGTCCGACGGGGATCTGGACGGCGAGGACGTCGAATGCCCGGCGCACGGTTCGCGCTTCAACGTCCGGACGGGCGAGGTGAGCGGCCTGCCGGCGGAGGAGCCGGTCGCGACCTACCCCGTCGTGGTCGAGGATGACGAGATCTACGTCGAGGTGTGAACCAATTCGGCAGCTTCCGTCCTGCGCTGGTGCTCCTGAAAGGTGTGGCTGGGCGTGGTCGGCGGCGGCGCTCATGACGCGGTCGACGTGGAGGATCTCGCCGGTGACGAACGGCGCGTTCTCGAGGTAGACGACCGCATCGACGACGTCGGCGACCTCGCCCATACGACCGACGGGCTGCAGGCTCTCGATGAGCTGGCGGGGCTAGGGCCTATATCGAAGTCGTCTCGGGCAGGTTGAGTTGGAGTTGGTGTTGCTGGGCGCACTGGTGGCTGAAACTCCGTCACTGACCATACTTTCCGCGCGCAGCATCGTGGTCATCCGCCGTGGAAGGCCGGCCGTGGCACGCCCGATCGCCGAGGCGTCGGTCGGGGCGAGGATCGCGCCGAGGAGCCAGGCAGCCGATCAGCTCAGCCCCACCGCATGCTCAGCGGCAGCCGCCGTCCCGGTGGTCGCTAGCACCAGGCCTAGCTAGTTGAGCAGCACCATGCTCAGGGTCGAACGGATCTCTCGCAGTGACGTGGTCAGCGAGTCCCAGTACAGCAGCGCGGGCAACACCACGAGCGAGATCACGCTCGGCGAAACCGGCAGGTCGTGCAGCCAGGTTAGAAACGCCAAGGGCACGCCGCCGACGAGCACACCAGTGCGGCTGTCACACGGATGCGCACGGCGAGCTCGCTCAGTGCCACCACCGCGATGAGAACGGTGACGATCACCTGCAGGCTACGCGGGTCCATCGGCCCGCCCGCGCGTCGGGACGTGCCTGATGGCAGGTCGGTTCGGATGTCTTGGCGTGATCGGTTCAACGGGCATGGCACAACCACATGATCTGTCTGGTGTGGACTCGATGGCTAATGGCGTGGTTCGACGCCGGGCAGCCATCGCTGCTCCCGTCGAACAGCGGGTAAGCCTGCGCGTCCTGAAGAAGTCTTGCCAGGGCACGTCGTAGCTGTAGCTGTCCACGTCTACAACGCGGAGGAAACGATTGATCGTGCTGACAGCGGTTTCTGACGCGAAGACCTTGGTATGCAGCGCGAGTTCGGGCCCCTCGGGGGCGTTGGCGTCGAGAGCCTGACACGTCCGCCGTGTCAGAGCACGCACTGGCGGAACCAAGAGGACCGATAGCGCTTTGCTGGTCGCTCACGGGGAATTGGCGCATGGCTGGTGATTTTGTCGACGTCGCCGAGGACATCATGGGCGAAGTCGCGGGCAGCTACCTGGAGTCGGCGCTGCTCGGGGGTCAATGCGAAGTCACTTGGTATGGGTTCGCTCCTTATTGGTGCGACCCGGCGCAATCACGTCTGGGCGACCGTCGAGTGTGAGAGCATCGCCCGGGACGACGTCCGCTCTGTTACCGCTTGCCACCCACTGTCTACGTCCAGAGTGATACCGGTGGTGAAACTGTTTTCCATCAGATAGACGGCGGAATGTGCGACCTCCTCAGCCGTGCCGGGCCGGCCGAGCGCCGGCTGCGCTGAGACCTGGTCGCGGTAGCTACGGTGGGCTGCCTCGTCCATGCGGCGTGCGTGGGTGTCGATCGGTCCGGGCGCGATGGCGTTGACGCCAAGGGAGCGAGTTCGAGGGCGAGTGATTTGACGGCTGCCTCGATCGCACCGTCCACCGAGGCGAACGCGAAGAATTCGGGTTCCATCTTGCGGTAGAGATAATCAGAGACCAGAGTGATCGAACCCGTCTCCTTCGGAACATCGCTGACGGGCTGGTTGTGTCCGCCCAACGGCAACGTGTGAACCGATCACGGTCCCGGCGGGCCCGGGTCAGGTGTGGGTGTGGAAGGGAAGTTCGCCGGTGTCGGCGAAGCCCAGCCGGTTCGCGACGGCGACGGCTTGGTCGCCGAAGCGTTCGTAGAACCGGGCGAGCAGGGCGAGGTTGGCGGCTGTCTGGACGCAGTGGGGCCACTGGTCGCTGGTGATCAGGGCCAGGATGCGGGTGTGCCTGGTGTCGATGGTCTGGTCGGTGTCGGCGAGGTCGGCGAATCCGCACGGGCAGTGGCGGGTGATCAGTTCGGCGAGCCGGTCGGCCATGCTCGCGGCGGCGTCGCCCATTTCGGCGAAGGTGGTTTCGAGCTCGGCGGGAACGGCGTGGTGGGGGTGGGTGAAGCGGACGGTGCCGGCGATGTGTGCGGCCAGGTCGCCCATCCGCTCGAGCCGGTCGGCGCAGTAGATGGCGGCCAGGATGGAACGCAGGTCGTGGGCCTTGGGCGCTTGCAGGGCCAGCAGGGTCTGGGCGTGCGTTTCGCAGTCGGCGCGGGCCCAGTCGATCTCGGCATCGGCGGCGATCACCCGCTCGGCCAGCTCCAGGTCGGCGCTCAGCAGTGCCCTGCTGGCTCGGCGGATCGCCTCGGCCGCGAGCCTGCACATCCCCTTCAGCTGTGCGCTGAGGCGGTCCAGCTCGTCGTGAAAGCTCTCGCGCATCGCGGCCCCCGAATTCTCGTCGGCCCGGCCGAACGCCGGCCTCTCGCAGCGACGTGGCGCACTCGCGCAATGCGGCCCGCCGGCAGGCTGGGGGAGGATCCTGCCGGCGGGGTCACATGCGGCATGCACCTCGGCGCGTATCCACAATGCTGGGCCTTAAGACTGAGATCAGCCGGGTAGCGTTACAAGATCTTTTGTGGCAGCGGCCGAGGAAGTCGGCTCGCCGCCGAGCACGGCGACGATCAGCTCACGCTGAGGGCCGTGGTGTTGGGGTCCTTCGACACGTTGAGAAGCGCGAGCGCAACGCGCGCAACATTCTCCGGCTGAGCACGCACGTCGCCGCTCGACGCGTTTACCGTGCGCAGTCCTGCCGACCTGCGGTGTGTCGTGGCGGCGAGGAGGATGAGCCTGATGGTGAATCCTTCCGAAGCCGACCCCATGATCAGCACGAGCCCGCTCGCGGCCGACGTCGCGCTTCGACATGCGGTGAGGGCGTGGTGCTAGCCGCTCGCGGTGAGCTCGACGCGATCACGACGCCCTCGCCGCAGTGCCTCGTGTGCTGGTGGTGGACCTGAGCGAGACCGAGTTCGTTTCCGCGGCCGCGATCGGCGCCCTCATGTGACGGGTTCTGGGCGGACGACCAGTACGGGGCACTGTGCGCGCCGGACCAGTGCCTGGCTGGTCGATCCCAGCAGCAGCCCTTTGAACCCGCCTCGGCCGCGGCTGCCGACCACTACCAGCTGGGCGTGCTTCGACTCCTCCAGCAATGCCTTTCGGGGATTGTTGCGCACCAGGCGGCGACGCACCTCGACGTCCGGGTGTTGCTCCTGCCGGCCTGCCAGCCGCTGGGCCAGCAAGCGCATCGCATCCGGCTCGATGGCGTCCCATGGCGGCATCAACCGCGCCGTTCCGTATATGCCTTCGTAGGTGAGGTCGCTCCAGGCGTGCACCGCCGTCAGCGGCACACCGCGCAACGACGCCTCCTCGAAGGCGACCCCGACCGCCTGCTCGCTGTTGGGGCTGCCGTCGACGCCGACGACCACCGTCCCCACCGTTGGCACCGTTCCGTCCCGGTCCCGCACGACCGCCACCGGGCACTGCGCCTGACTCACGACCGTCGCCACCGCCGAGCCGATGAGCATTCCGCCGACCGCGCCAATGCCGCTACGGCCGAGTACGACCATGCGTGCCTTGCTTGACAGGTGGACCAGGACGGCCGCGGCCGTTTCGGACACCGTTTCCGTGGTGATCGTGAGCGAGCTGTCCACCGCGAGCGCCGCCCGTCGGGCGTCGGCGACGATACTTTCGGCAGCCCGCTGGGCCAGGTCGAACACCTCGCCCATCCCGGCAACGCCGGCACCGTAGAACAGGACGGTGACCTCCAAGCCATGCGCGATGACAAGATCCAGGTTCCGCTGCGACGCCATCCTTGCCGCCCACCGCACCGCTTCCTCGGCACCGGGCGAGCCATCCGTTCCGACCACCATCGTGCGCGCCCAGTCGGGTCATGCCCACTCACCTTCCTTCCTCCCAAGGTCTCGCGCTACGCCCCCGCAATCGGTACGCCAAGGGCGCCGGCCTCACCTGAGCCGGCCTGTCCCGCGCGTCGGCAAGAAGCCGAGCTGCTGCGCAGCGGCGTTGGTCCATCGGTCCTTTCTTCTGCGTCGGCTACGAGCTGCCCACCAGGAACCGCGACTGCGGACCGCGCTCCGGCCGGGTGGGTAGGCCGGAGCGGTCGATGCGCCGGGGCGGGCGGCGGGGTGAAACCCGGTGGTGGCCGCCCACGGGCACTGGCGATGCGGGCGCGGTCGCGCGTCCAGCCGAGTCGTTCGAGCCGGATCGGACCTGGTCAACGCAGGGCTCCGGACAACTGCGGCGAAAACGATCGGATCTCCTGGGTACCGGCGTGTGTCACGACGCAGGTGGCTTCCGGCACCTCACGCCACGCCCCGTGAAGGTCACCCAGTGGCTCCGACACGACGAGGCGGGCATCGTCGGACAGCACGTGCAGCGCCGGGTTGTCCGGGTACTGGCGGCGGAGGGTGGAGACGTCGGTGCTGTGGAAGAGGGACCGGGAACGGCCCTCGCTGGAATAGCGGAAGGCCTAGGTGCTGTCGCCGTCGGTGGTGGCGACCGTCATCTGTATCGGGTGAACGGTCCCGTGCCGCCGTCCGGTCTGCTCGACCACCGCCACGGCCTGGGCCACGCCCGCCACCGGGTCCTGTTCCAGGCCGAAGGTCAAGGCGAGATAGAAGAGGATCTCGGAATCCGTCGACCCCTGGATTTCGGGGAAGAGCACGGGGTCGACGACCATCGCGAGTTCACGCCGGACGGAGGGGAAGTCCTCGATGAGGCCGTTGTGCATCCACAGCCATCTGCCGTGCCGGAACGGGTGGCAGTTGGTCTGCTGCACGGCCGAGCCGGTGGACGCCCGCACATGCGCGAACACCCGCCCGGACTCGACCTGTGCGGCGATCTCGCGGAGGTTGCGGTCGTTCCAGGCCGGCTCGGTGCTGAGGAACAGCCCGGGCGTGGCCAGGTTTCCGTACCAGCCGACGCCGAAGCCGTCACCGTTCGTGGTTTCCACACCCAAACGCGCCTGTTTGCTCTGCATCACGAGGGAGTTCTCGGGCTTGTAGAGAAGATCTTCCAGAGACACCGGCGAGCCGGAGTACGCGAGCCAACGGCACATCTCGAACCTCCTTCACCCATCGACGCACCGTGACGACGGGTGCGGAACACCCGCCGCAGATGAGGCCGACCGCAGTGGCTGCGGTTGCCATGGCGCGATCACGCGGCCGACGAGAAAGACGGTGCCTGGCCGACTTGAGCGATGCCCGTGCAAACAGCGCCGCCCACTTCCGTCGGCGGGTACGGCCGCGGTACGGCCACCGGCCCGACGAGCGCACGTTGCCCCGCCGCCGATCCGGCCGAGCGGCTCCCTGACCGAACTTGGCTACGAACGCGCACAAAGCGGCGGCATGGTCGCGAATAGCAGCGTCGCGCCGGTCGGTCGCCCCCGGTCAGCATCCGCGCCAGCGAGACCGTGACTCGACGTCCGTGTTCGCGAACCGCGCGGACACCGGCCTCATCAAGTACGGGCGAGGACACACCTCGGACCGCTCACGATGCTGGCGCCGAGGGGAAACCCGGGAGGCGCCGTGTCCCAGTCCCACTACGTGTTCCGCGTGTCGGGGCGCCTGTCCGACCGCGCCACCCACGCCATCCTCGGGTTCTGCGACCTGGAAGTCACCGCCGCCCCACCCGAGACGATCATCCACTGCCACGTCCCCGACGAGGAACGCCTGCACCGCTTACTCACCCTGGTCAGCGTCCTGGGTCTCGATGTGGTTTCCATGCAGCAAGTCCCGAGATTTCCGGCCTCGCCCTCTTCGCCACGGCTGACCCGTCAGATCAGCGAGGAAACGGCCGACCCAGACAAGTAGGTGCTCATTGATCAGTGGTCGTAGGCGATGAGCGTGTGGGGAGTCCTGTCGGCGGGTCTTGTGCGCGGTCTGTGCGGACCGACCGCTTGCTCCGGGTTCCGCGCACCGCAGAACCGATGACGCGGAACTCGCCCACCGCCGATCCGTGGGTGGGCAGGTACATCTGGTCATGCACCTCGGTGCCCGAACACACCCTGCCCGCCTTCACGGGCGTCCCGCGCGGTCGCGTCTAGCCAGGTCCGGTCCTCGCGGGGCGGTTATGAGCGACTGCTGACGCGGCGGTGTACCTGTCCGCTGCGGGCCGGAGGGTCAGCCGCGCTCGGTGTGGCGGTGGACGGGGCCGGCGCGCAGGTCGGGTGTCGGTGGGGTGGTGCGGGGGTGCACGCGCACGGGGATCTCGTGGGCGTGCGGGGAGTGCCGGTGACCGGTGGCGGGCGGTTGCGGGTGATGATCGCGTAGGTGGCGGTAGGCGGCGATCACGGCGGCGAGCCGGTCGCGGTCGGGGCGCGCCGTGTCGGGGTGGCAGTCGCGGACCGCGCGCCGGTAGGCCGCGGTGATCTCGGCGGCGTTGGCGCTGGGGTCCAGGCCGAGTACCGCGTACGGGTCGGGCGGGCCTGCGGGGTGCGAGGTGGTCATGGCGAGGGTCGGAGGGGTTCGGGCCCGGCTGGGCTGAGGTGGCTGATCGCGGTGTAGTAGTCGCGGGCCGCGGTGTGGGCGGTGTCGAGGGCTTGGCGCAGGGTGGCCAGTTCCCGGCAGGCGCGGGCCAGCGACGCGGTGGCCGGCGTGTCGCCGCCGGCACGGATGATCCGGTGCGGGTGCTGGGTGTGCTGGCCGGTGTGTTCGGCCAGTACGGTGACCAGGTCGGTCAGCTCGCCGGTGAGCTGGATCAGCTGCCAGCCGGTCTCGCGCAGCTGGTCCGGGCCGGGCGGGACGGCAGGGTCGGTCGCGTGGACCGCGCGGCGAAGCGTACGGGCCGTGGTGGCCAGCGCGGTGGCGATCGTGGCCGGTTGCCGGCTGGTGCCCATCGTGGGTGCTTCCTTCCTGTCTTGCTCGCCCGGCTGGGGATCAGGGCCAGGGTTCGCCTTCCTCGAGCACCGGCGCGTCACGCCGCTGGTCGGCAACGTCGGCGGGATCGGCTTCCAGCAGGTTCCCGACGCCGGTCAGGGGCAGCTCGTCCTCGCCCGGCTCGGGGCGGGCCGGGCGCTGCTGGTCGGCGACATCGTGGGCCGGGGCGTCGTCGAGCACGGCCTGTTCTCCGTTCGGGTGGGCGATGAGGTGTGTTCCAGGTCGTCGCGGGCCGGGGCGAGCGGCAGCGGTCCGGTGGTCAGGCAGCCGTGCATGGCGCAGGTCGGCCAGCAGATCGTCCAGCATCGAGCCGCCGCCGTTGTGATCGAGGATGGCCGGGGCCTGGCGCATTACGGTGGCGACCAGATCGGCCAGCACGGTGCTGATCCGTACGGCGCCGTCGACCGCGGCGTGCAGCTCATCCGGTCCGGGCGCGCGTGCGGACAGAAGACGCTCGGCCGCGGCCAGCTGCCGGTGAGCCTGATCCAATTGGTCCTGCACCGTGTCGGCGTCGGTCATTGTGCTCTTCTCCCTGCGTCTCCCCGGCCCCCGCCCCGCCCCGCGATGGCGGGCCGCAACGATTCCGGCCCCCGCCCGCGGGCGGAAAATGCCGCGGTGTGGGGCGGGGGCCGGAATGCGGGGTGGACCGGGTTCGGCCGCTCAGGCGTTGATCTGCTTGGCCTCGCCGCCGCCACTGATCGCGATCTTGCGGGGCTTGGCCTGTTCGGCGATCGGCACCCGCAGCGTCAGCACGCCCGCGTCGTAGTCCGCGGCGATGTTGTCCGCGTCGAGGGTGTCGCCCAAAAACAGTTGCCGGGAGAACACCCCGCGAGGCCGCTCGGACACCTGGACCTCGGCACCCTCTTCATAGCTGGGGGTGCGTTCGGCCTTGACGGTGAGTACGTTGCGCTCCACGTCCAGATCGATCGAGTCCGGCTTGACGCCGGGCAGGTCGAACTGCACCACGTACTCGTTGCCGGAGCGGTAGGCGTCCATCGGCATCACCGCCGGCCGGGTGGCGGTGCCGCTGGCGCCGAAAAACTGCTGGGTGAGCCGGTCCAGCTCCCGGAACGGGTCAGTCCGCATCAACATGACCATGCGCCTCCTACTCTCCTTCCCTAAGCACCGCCACCCGGCGTGCTGGTGGGGCCGGAGGCGGCTCGCTCAACCTGTCCTCAACCTGCTAACGAATCGCTCAGTAATACTGTTTCCGCAATTGTAGATCTTTGTGACTTTACGCTAATGGTTCAGCGTGGCCGGTGAAGATCCGGGCCTCGCCGCCACCTGAGGCAGCGGCGAGGCCGGTTACCAGTTCGTACAGAAGAGAAGGTGCTGAAACGTGCTGGGACCGGGTCACACCGGAGGCGTCACCGGGGGGGTGGGGCTGTCGCGAAAATGCGCCATGAGACGCGGGGCCGGGACCGCCGCTGGGGTCTCCTCGGCCGGGCCGTCGAAATAGGCACCACCCGCCCGGGGCCGGGCTCCAGACGTGGCCGTGCGGCATCACCTGCCTTTCCGGGATCACCATCGGGGTTGCTGACCACAGGGCAGACCCGGTCGGCGGAGGCGACCGCTGCCGATGCCCGCCCCGGATCACCGGCGTCACGTAGGCCCGGTGGCGGGCACGGGCGGCCCGGGCCGGGCAGCCCGGTCGCCGCGGGCCCGCACCGCCGGGACGCGGCGCAGAGAGAGGAGGCAGAACCCCGAAGTTGGCGGTCACGATCGCGTCGAACTCCGCACGCAACCAGGCCACGTCGGCACAGACCAGCTCAGCGACCCCGCTGGTCACCGCCGCGCGGCGAGTGGTGTCCGGCATCGTCGATCACTCCCCGGCAACGTCGTCGTGTTCGACACCAGGTCATGTACCGCCTCTCCATTTCTATAGCGCGCACTGTAGCTTGTGTCAAGCATCCGCTCTAGATAATCTGTAGCGACTGACGTGACGACCCGTGAAGGAGGTTGCGTGGCTGATCTGGGCAACCTCGACGACCAGGACTACCCGGCCTTCACCACCGGGCAGGCCGCGAAGATGCTGGGCGTGCAGGAAGCGTTCCTGCGCAGCCTCGACACCGCGAACTTGGTGCGCCCGCACCGCTCCGAGGGCGGCCACCGTCGCTACTCCCGCCGCCAGCTCACCCTCGTGGTCCGGCTGCGCGAACAACTCGACGACGGCCACACCCTCGCCGCCGCCGCCCGCATCATCGGCCTGCAAGACCAACTCACCGACACCCAGAACCAGCTCGCTGACGCCGAGAACACCATCACCGATCTCCGCGCCCAACTCGACCAGCGCTGAACCGAGCCCGCACACCCGTGGTGGTGTCCACGCCACACAGTCCGAAGGCATGTCGAGGCCGTCGAGTGCCGGTGGCGCGGCATACGGTCGGAACGACGAAGGCAGATGAGAGCAAGGGATGCGGGGCGTGGCCGCCGAAGAGCGGGCGTTGAAGAAGTGCTTCCGGTGCCGGAAATCCGAGCCCGGACCGGGCGGTGTGTTGTGCCCGGGCTGCGTCCAGGAGATCACCACCGCGTCGCCGGCCTACGACATCGCCCTCGCCAACGCCAAGAAGCTGTCCAAGCAATACACGACCAGCCAGTACCGCTGATCGTCGCGCGCCCGCGCACGGCATCCTGTGGCTTCACCGCGCGCCTGTTCTCAACCGGGTACACCCCGCCACCCCGGCGCGCTGCGGGGGGCGATCAGGGTGGCGGTCACCGTCCGGGCAGCACCGCGCAGGTGCGGTCGAGCCCCGAGAGCAGGTCGCCGTGCTCGCCGACGCGGTGCAGCACGTCGTCGGCGGTGGAGGTCAGCTCGGCCGGGGTGCGGCAGGCGCGGAGCTCGTCCCAGGTGATCGGGGTGGAGGCGGTGGGGGTGTCGCAGCCGCGGAGGGAGTAGGGGGCGATGGTGGTTTTGGCGGGGTTGTTCTGGGTCCAGTCGATGAACACCTTGTTCGTGCGCATGGATCTTGGTGCTCACACAGTCCTGCGTCTGGCCTGCGGGGCGGTCGGGCGGACGCCAAAATAAGGGTTATGCAGGTACCTGACCCGATCCCGCCGTCCGAGGTGGCCGCCGCGGCGGTCCCGACCGCGAACGTGCAGGTACAACGGGCCGGTGGCGCGGTGGTGCTCACCGCCCGTGGCGAGTTCGACGTGATCACCACCCCCGTGCTGCAGCAGGGCATTCTCGAGGCCCTCGCGCCGGCCCCGGACCGGCTGGTGCTGGATCTGAGCGGGACGACGTTTTTCTCCTCGGCCGCGTTCGGCTGCCTGGTCGACGCCCGGTCCCGCGCCGGCGAGCACACCGTTCTGCAGCTGGTCGCGGCGCATGAAGTCCGCCGTAACCTGGCCCTGCTCGGCCTTGAACCCCTGTTCAGCGTCTTCGACACTCTCGCCGACGCCCAGGCCGCCGCCGGGTGATGTCCCGGCAGCGCGTCGCCCGCCCGGCCGCACTTCCCGCGTGCGCCTGGCGGGGTGAATACCTCGGCACTGCGTGTGGCAGCGGTGGCGAGGAGGATGGCATGGATGCAGCCTTCCGACCACGCAGACCCCGTCAGCGCGGCCCCTGCCGCTGACGTCGCCCTCCGACATAGCGGGGAGGACGTGGTCATCGTCGCCGGCGGGGAATTCGACGCAATCACCAGCCCGACGCTGCAGAAGACCGTGCACCACGCCCTCGCCGAGAAACCGACCGTGCTGGTGCTGGACCTGACCGGGGCCGTGTTCTTCTCCTCGGTCGCCATCGGCGTCCTGGTCGACGCCGTGCTCACCGCCGGCGAGCACACCACCGTCCGGCTCGTCGTGGCCCGCCCGATCCGGCGCACCCTGCAGCTGCTGGGCATGGACCACTACTTCGACTACTACGACACCACCCAGGACGCCCTGACCGCCCGCCCGACCTGAGCACCCGGGCCGTCGTGGCGGGTATATGCGCGCCGTATCGGGGTAAACCCGGCATTGCCCCCAACCGTGTACGACCGCTGAGCAGCGGAGAATTAGGAGCACCCCGCACGATGTGCTCGGCGAGCAACCCCGACGGCGACCCTCCGGCGCTGCACCTGCGCCGCCCCGCTCGCCTGGACGATGCTTCTTTGCTGCGCTACGTCCTCACCGACTGGGCACGCGGCCGTGGCCTGCCGGACGAGCTGATCGGCGACCTCGAACTCGCCGTCTACGAAGCCCTGGTCAACGCCGCCGAACACGCCTACCCCGAGGGCACCACCGGCACGCTCGATCTGCACGCCCACCACGACGAGCGGACGGTGCAGGTCACCGTCACCGACCACGGCCGCTGGCGGCCTCACGCCGCGCCGGACCCGCGCCGCGGCCGCGGACTGCCGCTGATCCAGCTGTTGTCCGACCACGCCGAGGTCACGCCTACCGGGCAGGGCACGGTGATCACCATGGCCTGGCAGCTCACCCGCGACCGCTCCAGCAGCTGAGCCCCCTCCGTCGCCAGGTCCGCGACTCCTGCCCGCGGCCATGGCTCCGATCACATGTGACGGCCTACGAAGGCATGGAAGACCAGGTCGGCGCACTCGGGCTGGTGCTCAACGCGGTCGTGCTGTTCAACACCCGCTACCCCGACGAGGACGCCGCCCGGCTCGCCCCGTTCCGCCACCGCCACATCAGCCTGCTCGGCAGATACTCGGTCCTGCTGCCCACCGAGCTCGCCGGCGGCCTGCGACCGCTCAGCGATCCCGACACCGTGATCGACACCGACGGCGAGGACGACGATCTCCAGTAGCACCAGGGCACGGCACGCGATGGAGATCCGCCGTCCCGCTCTGTTCCGCGCGAACTAGGCCCGGAACTCCCGAAGCTGACCTGAGCCGCACGGGATGCGCAACGGAGGAGGCAATGAGCCCGTGGCCGGGCACGGCGATGTCGGCGAGCCCGCCGGCGAGCTGCGGCAATCAGCGTCCGCATGCGCAGGACTCTGTCGGCCACGCCGTGTATGGCGGCGATGTGGTGCGATGGCCGGGGCCACCGGGCTGTGTTCCGTTGCCCGGGTGTTTGCCTGGGGTGGCTCTTTGCGGCATCTTTACGGTCAGGAGTGCCGGGAAGTCTGGTCGGCTCGCTCGCACCCGGTCGGGTGCGAGCCGGATCGCCGACCCGTGGGAGCCCGATGACACCCGCTCTGATTGTCCAGGCTGGGCCGTGCTGCAGCGTTGTGCCCGCGTTCGCTGCCGGCGTCACTCCGCTGGTAGCCCCGCCTCGCGTGGTCCGCGGACGTGGTTATGGTGCCGCTGTCCGGCACGTCGGTTGCCGGGCGGGTCGTGCTGTTGTCGGGTTCTGCGCCGTGTCGTCGGCTGGGGCGCGGACGCGCCGCCGGGGAGCGTCAAGAACGCGGCAGGGCTTATCCGCGAACCACCGCGGAGGTCGTCGGCTGGTCGTAGAGTCGCAGGATGCGCGCCTGCGAGATGGCCGAGGAGTACCCGGTTGTGGACCTGGACTCCGATGCCTTGGCGGCGGCGCGGCTGCTGGCGGAGCGTCGGCTGCCCGGGTTGGTCGTCACGGATGGCAGTGGCTGTCCGCAGTCGGTGCTGCCGGCCTCGCAGGTGGTGCGCTTCCTGGTGCCGCGCTATGTGTGCGACGACCCGTCGCTGGCGGGTGTGCTCACCGAGTCGATGGCCGACCGGGCCGCGGACAAACTCGCGGGCAAGACGGTGCGATCGGTGCTGTCCGGGGAGCCGACGGAGTTGCCGCGGGTGAACGCCGACGACACGATCGTCGAGGTCGCCGCAGTCATGGCGCGGCTGCGCTGCCCCCTGGTCGCGGTGATGCAGGAGGGCACCCTCATCGGCGTCGTGTCCGCGTCCCGGCTGTTGGAGCTGGCTCTCAGCCCGCGCTGACCGCCGGCACCACGCGCGCGGTGCTCTCATGAGCACCGTCATCGCCATCACCGTGTTCGCGGTGGCCTACCTGCTCATCGCCACCGAGAAGATCCCCAAGATGGTCGCGGCGCTCGCCGGGGCCGGCGTCGTGCTGGGCACCGGGGTCAGCAGCTCGGCCGATGCGTTCTTCTCCGAGGAAACCGGTGTCGACTGGAACGTGATCTTCCTGCTGCTCGGGATGATGATCATCGTGGGGATCTTGCGCCGCACCGGCGTGTTCGAGTTCCTCGCGATCTGGGCGGCCAAACGCGCGAAGGGCTCCCCGCTGCGCGTGATGGTCCTCTTGGCACTGATCACCGCGATCGCGTCGGCGTTCCTCGACAACGTGACCACCGTGTTGCTGATCGCGCCGGTGACCCTGCTGGTCTGCGACCGGCTCGACATCAACCCGGTGCCGTTCCTGATCGCCGAGGTCTTCGCCTCCAACATCGGCGGCACCGCCACGTTGATCGGCGACCCGCCGAACATCATCATCGCCAGCCGCGCAGGCCTGACGTTCAACGACTTCCTGCTCAACCTCGGCCCCATCGTCGCCATCACGCTGGTCGTGTTCACCCTGGTGCTGCCGTGGCTGTTCCGCGGGTCGTTCACCGTCGACCCCCAACGCCGCGCCGAGGTGATGACACTCAACGAACGCGAGGCCATCCAGCAACCCCGGCTGCTGCTCAAGTGCGGCCTCGTCCTACTGCTGGTGTTCGCCGGGTTCATCCTGCACTCGGTTGTGCACCTCGACCCGTCCGTGGTCGCACTCCTCGGTGCCGGCCTGCTCGTCCTGATCTCCGGCACCCGCCCCCAGGACTACCTCGCCGGCGTCGAGTGGGAGACCCTGCTGTTCTTCGCCGGTCTGTTCATCATGATCGGCGCTCTCGTCAAGACCGGCGTCATCGACTCCCTCGCCCGTCTCGCCGCCGACGCCACCGGCGGCAACGCACTGCTCGCGGTCTTCCTGATCCTCGGCGTCTCGACCGTCCTGTCCGGGGTGATCGACAACATCCCCTATGTCGCCACGATGAGCCCGCTCGTGCTCGTCCTCACCCACGACATCCCCGACCCCGCGCACTCGCAAGCCCTGTGGTGGTCACTCGCCCTCGGCGCCGACTTCGGGGGCAACATGACCGCGGTCGGCGCCAGCGCCAACGTCGTCATGCTCGGCATCGCCGCCCGCGCCGGCGCACCCATCACCTTCTGGGAGTTCACCAAGAAAGGCGCGATCATCACTGTCATCACCATCGCCGTCGCCGCGCCCTATCTCTGGCTCCGCTACTTCGCCTTCGCCTGAGCAGACATCGGGCCGGGTGCCTCTGGTGGCCGTGCGAGGGCTCGCCCCCACCGAGCCGAACGCGCGGCAGCGTGGTCGTCAGTCACGCGCTGGACCGGTGTTGGCTCCAGGCAGCCGGCTGCCTCCGGCGGCTTGTGTCTTGGCAACACCTGTCAGATCGGCATCGACGACCTGTAAGTAACCATTCAGTGCTCTGGCGTAATCGGGCGGGTATGCGCCGCTTACCTCGAGCTGGAAGGCTGGACTGACTGCACTTCAAAAGGGATGCCCTGCTGACATGTCGTCGGTGCGCCGGGATGGGTGCGACCGGAGACGGTTATCGTGCGACCCGGGTCAAGTTGGGCGCGGTCGCCGTCAACGAGGAGATATTGCACCGACCCGGTGTCCAGCAGCAGGCAGCCGGGTTCGGTGCCCCTGAACACTCTGCCCGTGACGGTCACCTGGCCCGGCGCAGGCGTGGTTGCCGGTGGCGGCGTGGAGCCGGGGGCGGGTGTGCGTCCGGGCGAGTTCGTGTCACAGCCGGCGACGACTGCCGCCGCGAACGCGACGGTGAAGAGCGGCGACGTGGCCTGTAGTCGTTTCCCGGTCGGTCTGCTCATGGCTCTGACTGCTTGTCTGCGGTGACGTGCATGGTTAGGGCGTGCCACACCAGCGGCACCCAGTGCTGATGGTAGTCAGCGCCGTGGCTGATCAGTGCCGCACTATTCAGGGGTGGAACCGGAATACGCCAAAAACCTGCTGCGCGAGTCAACCACCGCTGGCCAGCCGTCAGCTGTCTGTTCCTCGGTGTGTGCGGTCAGGTTGCGGCAGAGGGTGGCGCGGCTGACGTCGAATGCGCCTGGCCGCACAATGGCAGACGTGGAAGGCGTCGCAGCCGTTCGTCGGGGACAACTCCAAGGTCGACAGCGCACCGCCGGAGCAGATGAGCCGCTTCAGCTGGTACGAAGCAACCGGATGGACCAAGCCCTATCCCGGCGACTCCAAGATCTACTTCCCGGCCCAGGTGCCCGGCGCCTACGTCCCCGGCTCCGACAGCGACGGCTGGCCCGGCGATAGCGCACACCACCAGGACGGCCCGCCGGAACCCCGGCGGGCCGTCCGCTTTTGGCGTCGCGCGGGAACCACTGCGTCGCGGCAGAAAGACAGCGCGTTCATCAGGATCGGCTGTGTGCGTCCGCGCGTAGCCGAACGTGCGAGAGTCCGTCTGCTGGCCTCAGGACGCCGGGTTGATCTCCGACGTGGTCACCGCGCCCGCACCGGACAGGCCCCACTTGTCGAGGATCTTCTTGTAGGTGCCGTCGTCGATCAGCGCCTGCACGGCCTGCTGCACGGCCTTCGTGTAGTCGCCGCTGTCCTTCTTGAGCACGATGCCGTAGGGAGCCGTGTCGTAGGGCGCGCCGAGGACCTCGAGCCGCCCGCCGGTCTGCTTCACGGCGTAGTCGATCACCGGGGAGTCGGCCAGCTCGCCCTGCACGCGCTTGGCGGTCAGCGCCAGGTTCACGTCCGTCTGGGCCTGCAGCTGGGTGACGTCGATGGCGGGCTTGCCCGCCTTGGTGCAGTCCTCGGAACGTTTCTGCAGGTCGTCGACCTGCGTGGTGCCCTTCTGCACGCCCATCTTCTTGCCGCAGAGGTCGTCGAGGTTCAGCCCGTCCGGGTTGCCCTCCAGGACGGCCAGCGAGGTGCCGGCCTTGTAGTAGCTGACCATGTCGACGGTCTGGAGCCGCTCGGGGTTGATGCTGAACGAGGACATCGCGAGCTCGTACTTGCCGGCCTGGATGCCGGGGATGATGCCGTCGAACGCGGAGTTCTGGAACTCCATCTTCAGGCCGAGCTTCTGGCCGATCGCGGTGCCGAGGTCGACGTCGAACCCGGTGACCTTGCCGCCCTCGTCCTGGAACTCATTCGGCGGGTAGCTCTGGTCCTGACCGACCAGGATCTTGCCGTCCGCCGTGATCGACGCCGGCACCATCGCCGCGAGCTTGTCGTCCTTGGCGGCCGCCGGGATGTCCGACGAGCCTCCGGGTGCCGCCGCGGAAGGGCTGTTGCCGCTCCCCGCGTCACCGGCGCCACTTCCGCCCGCGCCACAGGCCACGGTCAGGCCGACCAGCGCGAAAGCCGGGAGAAGGGCGAGTGCCTTCATCTGGTGTCTTCGAGTCACTTCGTCACTCCTCGTAGTTCTCAACTGGAACACCTCGCAGTTACTGCCTCGCGGGCAGAATCGGGTTTTACCCCGCCGGCGGCGCTCGTCGGCGGTTGATGAGTTCATGGGCTACGGCCCCATGAACGTGAGTGCTACCGGCTCTTCGGGACAGCCATGTCGGTTACATCTCGCAGCGCCTCGACGGCGGCGGAGAGGTCCGATGGCCACCGCGCGACGATGGCCTCCCAGGCCTTGCGCAGCGACACGTTCTCGGCGACCACGAGGTAGGGCGGGTCGCCCCAGCGGGTCGCGACGACCGTGCCGACCCTGTCCGCCTCGCTTGGTCCGGGGGCGCCGCCGGGCAGGAAGTCCAGAGTGTGAATCTTCTCGCTGGCGGTCAGGTCGTCGGTCAACCCGGCCCCGGCACAGGTGAAGCTCCGCAACATGTTGCGGGCATCGGGGCTGACTGGCATCGGCGCGTCCGGATGGGATGCGTTGTAGGCCTGCACCGTCGCATGGCCGCTGCACCGGGGAACGCGCCGGGCTCCGGACGTCGCTGACATGCGCCACATCGTAAAAGATAAATTTCCGAATGGCGCTGATCAGTTCACCGCCCATCGGGCGGAATGCCGCCTCACCACGGATGAGCAGCCAGTTCTGTCGATATGACCCGGTTAATATCACCCGTTCGTGTCGCGAGGCGATACCGGTGAGGCTGCGTCGACGCGCTACGGCAGCGTTCGACGATGTGGACGGCGTCATGAGCGGTGCGATGAGCGGCCACAGCTTGGCCGAGCCGCGACATCGGTCATCGCGTGACCTATCTGCTGGAGGAATGAGCTTCGGGGGCGCGGCAGCTGTGCCGGCAGGGGCGTGGTGACCGCGGCCCGGTGACGCGGGATAGGCGGTGTGGCCCACGCGACCAGCCGATCGGTGCAGCGCAGGAGCACGGCCCCGGGCCAAGTCGCGCCAGGCCGGGGGCCGTGCTCCGATAAACGTGACGGCCTCACCTGGTACGTGCGCCGACCGGTCGGTGACAGGTGACGGCGGGCGATCGGTGCGGCTCTTGGCCGGCCGCAACGAGGTTCGTACCGGTCCGGTGCTTCTCGTTGGCGCGCCGGGGCATGCGACGGACCAGCCAGCGCGGCGCATCGACTCGATGCTGCGCGAAGCGGGGAGTGGCTCGGCGTCGATGTCGCGGCGCCACGCGGTCAGTAGCCACGTCAGGCTGTCGTGGCTCGAGTTCTCGGCACGCACAATCACCAGGTCGCCGCCGGTGGGTTCCCTGTGGCCGGGGCACGGCCGTGACCAAGCGTCGCGCTGCGGGATCACCCCACGCGCCAGCGTTGTCCGGCGGTGTCGGGGCGCGGGCCGCGCTGGTGGGGGAACTGCTGCAGGCGGCTGGTGCAGGGGATGCCGGGTCGGCGTCGACGAGTTCGATGTCGGTGGTGGGCCAGGTCGGTGCCGCAGAGCGCGGTCATCGTGCTGGCTGTGCTGCCGAGCCCGGGGGAGGGGACGTAGTGCGCCTCGCGATCGGTCTCGACATTGTCTGGACATTCAGGAGTCGACCATGGCCACGGACGATCTCACCGAAGGGCCAGTGGTTCTGGCACGAACCGGTGCGGGGAATGCGGGTATGGCCCTGCGCGCCGTGCTGATGGGGCCGGTGGGTGTGAGCGGGGGTTCTTTCGTGGTGGGGCTGGGTGCCCCCTGCTCCTGCCGCGGCAGTGGGAGTCCGGCGGCAGGAGCAGGTGGCACCTGAGTCCGTCCGGCGCTGCTGTGGGGGCGGGGCGGGGTGGTTGAGGCCGGGGCGGGGGTCGTCTCTCGGCGAGTGGCGCGACCCGGGGCCGAAGGCTCGGCGGTCCGGGAGGGCGGTGGGTGGAGCCCGGGGACACCACCGCGCCGGCAATCACTGGTAACGCTGCCCACCCCGGATGTTCCACAGTGGACGTGGGGATGCTGGCGACGGGGAGTGCGGGAGCCGAGGGCGCCGATCCCCCGCACAAAGTCCGAGTGCGCATCAGTGCTGTGCTCGCCGACTCCCTCCCTTGCGTGGCGCCGTCGGCGTCCGCGACGGAGTCGTCGACCGCCCCACTGCTCGTACTGGTCACGCCGGTCGACTTGGCCCAGCACCAGTGCGGTCGGTCGGTTGCTGCGGCGTGAGCTGAACTCGGACGGGTCGCTCACCGTCCACCCACGGCGGCACTGTCCGCGCCGGCGCCCGTCCGCGACTTGGTCGGCGCTGCCGGGATACGCGCGAAAGACTGAGCGCCTTGGTCAGTACGCAGACACCGGCCAGTTCAACCGCTCATTGCCCAGGCAGGCCTGGTTGGTGACGGTGAGCCTTCGGCGTGCAGGGCCTCGATGTGGTCGTACCCGAGCACGTTCCTCCGTACGCAACGAGGTCGGTCCGGTTCCGCCGGCCGTACTCTTCTTCCCCGGCGCCGACTCCCTGGTGGCCCGGGCGAGGAGGTGCAGGATGTCGTTCCTGGCGGCGTGGATGGTCGTGGCGCGAAGGGAATAGCAGTTGGCCGGCCACCGCACTACGAGGGCCTGGTTCCGCAGGGTCGGACCGACCGTCGAGAGCAACTAATCGGATGGTGGGGCTACCTGTAGTAAGCGCTCGGGGGTTCGCCGGATGTCCGGGTGGCGCTCGCGCCCGTAACGTCCGACCCCATCGGGACACCACGCGGCCGCGGGGTACCCACTTTGCTTGTGGTGCTGGGGATCCCGCGGGCAGGCCGTGACTTCTTCCGCGTGAGCGAACCCCTGGCGCTCACGCTTCGCGTGCCACAGGTTCGGATCGGCGACGCCGACTGCGGCGAGCTGGTCGCGGACCTCCTCCAGGGCGTGCGTGTAGGTGCCATGGGCAGAAACCGCGCGGCAGCACGAGGCGCTCGGTCCACAGCGAACTCGCCCAGGCCCGTCCGCCGCATCATGGAGAAGCGTTGCGTCCAATGTGGTCGAGCGTGGAGCCATCACCGCCCTCGGTCGGCAGCATCGACTCGTTGAGATCGAGCAACGCCCCGCGCTGCCTCTCATCCAGCCGTGCGAAGTACTCGAGCAGCCGAGCCTGCGACACGGTCGGCCGCTCGGACCCCTTCGGAACATGCTGCCCGGGATCGATGCCGGCCCTCTTCAGCGCCTCGGCAGGATCCACGCCGACGACCTGCGCCGCCGAGATCACAATACTACGACATAGGGTTTCGCCATTACGACCCCGGCCTGAACCGCTTCCTGTCCCGGGATAGCGACGAAGGCGCCCTGGCCGACCTGAACATGACGGCGGACCCTTACACCCGCAACCGGTATGCGTTCGGTGGCGGAAACCCGTGGTCCAGCGTCGAACTCGACGGTCGCGAGTCGGTCAGCACAAACGGTCTCCTTCGCCGGGCTCGAACGCCTTCTTCGAGTAGATGGAGCAGACCATCACCGACTACGTCGGCAAGAAGCAGGCGAAGACCACTACCAACCTGTATGGGGAATCGTGCCGTTACTGCGCGGAGCGGGTGTCCGCGGACGAGCTCGGGTTGCAGGTCAACCAGCCGTACTACTCCGATGCGCGGAAGCTCGGCTTTTACCAGAAGCCCATCCGTGACTTCGGGCCGTGCACCCGGTGCCAGGTGGACATGAATCCGAAGCAGTTCAAGCCGAATACGGACTTCGAGCCCGGCGGCCGGTTTGGGACGGAGTTGAAGCTGACTCCCTCTCGGGTGAAGCCGAGCTCGGCCGCGCCGGCGACCGAGGAGGTCAGCAAGGGTGCCAGCGTCCTCGGCCAGGTGAGCACCGCGTTCAAGAGGGCGGGACGGGGCTTCGCCGTCTTCGGTATCGCCGCGGACATCTACGACGTCGTCACCGCACCGGCTGGTCAGAAGGTGCAGACGGCGGTCAAGGACACGAGCGCCCTGGCCGGCGCCTTGGCAGGTGGCGAGATCGGCGCCGAGTGGGGCGCGGCGATCGGAACCTTCATCGAGCCCCGCGGCAGAACGGTCGTCGGCGGCATCATCGGCGGAATCGCCGGTGCGGTGGCCGGCAGGGGGATCGGTGACACCATCAGCAGTTGGTTCTAGCCGAAAGGTTGGTGGCCGGGTCCTGTTGCGGAGCTCGCCGGGGCGGGACCCGATACGTTGGCGTTGGTCAGGGCACAGACAAGCATCAGGGAGCGCGTGTGGGATCCGAACCGGTCGACGGTGGAGTGGATCCAGGGTGGTTCGAGTTCTACGACGACACGATCACGATCGACCCCAGCACCCCGGCCGACCGCGACTTTCTGTCGGGTTTACGAGCGGGTGCGGTGTCCCACAGGTGGCCGTGCGAACCGTATGACACCTGGGCCTATCACGCCATCGACGACGATCAACACCTGCTGAGGGTCGGCGTTTGGGTGGACGACGATGAAAAGCAGCGTCGTCTGCTCACCTGCGGTGTGGAATTCGACGGGACGCACATCGTCGGGGGCGAGTGCTACCACGACATCCCGTTCGATTTCGAGGGGGCGCCTGAGAAAGAGATCGTGTACTCCGGGCCGGTGCAGATCCTGGTGCAGCGGGCCGGTGAATACTTCGAGCGGGTGTTGAGTCGGCCGATCGAGCTGCGCGAGTGGTTCGAGAACGGAGAGGAAGTCTACCGGGAGTGGGCTCTGGCCCACACCGAACGGGCACTCACCGCACAGCTGAAACCGAAGCCGGACCGGCCGGCGGACCGGGTCACCCTGGTCCGTGGTGTCCGAGAGCTTGAGGCCGGCAGCGGTGGCGGTCGGAAGCGTTGGTGGGATTTCGGCAAACGACGGCGCAGTAGCTGAGTGGGGGAAGACGAGAATGAGCGACCACCCGCTGCGGGACGACGACGCTGATCCGGCCGAGGTGCTGGCGCTGGCGGACCGGGTCCGGGAAACGCCGGGCGAGGGCACCGTCTCGCTGCTGGCCGAGCGCAGCCGAGGCTGGTCGTCGCTGGGCGAGATCCGGGTTGCCACCGAGGCAACCGTCGGCGCGCTGCTGGAGTTCCCGGAGCAGTACCCGACCGGCTCCGGCTCACCGATCCAGCTCGTGCCGTCCGCGATCGAGCCGCCCAGCTAGCGTTCCACTCGGTGTTCCCTCGGCCGAGTTCCATCCGCAGGAAGTGGAGGCGCCCGGCGCCCGCAGGCCGCTGTACCCGGGCAAGAGTGTCGCGGTGTCGCGGTGTGGCGGTACGCGGGCATGCTGCCCCTCCCCGCGTACCGGCGCCCTCCCCGGAGGCCGCGGCTCGAGTGCGGGCTTTCGCCGTACCGGCGTGGCCGCACATTCTCGCCATCCACCAGCGGCGGGCGCACTGGCCGGCGTGCCACTTGACGACCTACTCGGCGTGCTGGTGCACCCGCCGTAGACCACGCCGATGCCCTCGGCGCGGCGTCGGGCCGGGCCGTAGTCCAGCGCCGCGAAGTCCTGCCGGGTATGCCGGTAGGTGCACAGGTCGCCGTCGAGCACCACCCGGCCGAGCGCGGCCGCCGGCTCGCGGATCCCGGGGTACCGGTCGGTGAGGTCACCGCCGGTGCGGGACTGTGGCACCCCGCCCGGCACGTGCACCACGCACCGCCACCCATCCAGCTTCGGCGAGCACTCGAACGCGCCGGTGGGCAGCACCGCGGCCGGCTCGACGACAGCGAACCGCAGCGGCAGGTCCGGCACGGGCACGTGTCCATAGTGGATCCCGCTGACCAGTGGCGCGGCCGTAATCCGACCTGTCTGCGACCGGAACTGTCCCCACCCGGCGACACCTGCCCGCAAGCGGCGCTCCGATGGACCAACCGTGCCAAGAGAAGCGTCGTCACCAGCCTGCCGCGGCGCAGATTCATCACCGTGTGGGTCGGCTGCCTGAACGGCTCGTCGAGTTTGAGCGTGCGGTGCCGGTAGAGCGGCAGGGACTTGTGCGGGCAAACGGCAAAGCGTAGACACGGTGGATGGGGACTGGCAGGGCCTTGACGGGCCGGGATCCGCCCGACGCGGTTCTGCTGCAGCAGAGCGCGCGCACTCGGGTGACCCGAGTGTCGCTGCCGGGGCGCGTCTCTGTCGTCTGCAAGGAGCCGCTGGGGCCGGATGCGCAGCGGCGGCTGCAGCACGAGGTGGCGATCCTGGAGCGGTTGCGCGGTGTCGCCGGAGTCGCGCAGCTGGTGGACGCGCCGCGGTACCCGGGATCGATCGTGCTCGTAGACGCCGGTGACATCACGCTGGCCGGGCCGGGCGAGCCACTGGCCATCGATGAGCTGATCCGACTGGCCGGCAAGCTGGCCCACGCGGTCGCGGGCATGCACCGCCGGGGAGTGCTACACCGCGACATCACCCCGGCCAACATCGTCATCTCCGGGGACGGAGACCCGTGCCTGGTGGGTTTCGCGTTGGCGACGTCGTTCGCTGAGATCCGTCCCGAGTTCACTCCCCACAGCGAGATCGTCGGGTCGCTCGCCTACCTTGCCCCCGAGCAGACCGGGCGCACCGGCCGGTCGGTGGACCAGCGCGCGGATCTGTACGCGTTGGGCGCGACGCTCTACGAGCTGGCCACGGGCCAGCCGCCGTTCGGCTCGGGCGACCCGCTGCGCCTGACCCACGATCATCTGGCACGGGTACCGGTACCGCCGGCCCAGCTGAACCCGGCGGTGCCCGCTGCGCTGTCGGAGATCGTGATGCGGCTGTTGGAGAAGGAACCCGACCACCGCTACCAGTCAGCGGAGGGCCTGGCCCACGACCTGCACCAGCTCCGCGACGCCCAGGCTCATCCGGCGGCGGCTCGGGTGCGCATCGGCGAGCACGACGTTCCGCCGCGGCTACTGCCACCCTCACGGCTCGTGGGACGCGAAGCCGAGGCGGCGTCGCTGGAGGCGGCGTTCGAGGCGGCGCTGACCGGCCGGTGTCAGGGTGTGCTGGTCAGTGGGGCGCCGGGGGTGGGCAAGACCGCGTTGGTCGATCAGCTGCGGCCGGTGGTGACGGGCCGGGACGGCTGGTTCGTGGCCGGCAAGTTCGACCAGTACCGACGGGATATCGAGTTCAACGCGGGTTTCCAGGCGTTCCGGGCGCTGGGTCGGCTGTTGCTGGCCGAGCCGGAGGATGCGCTCGCTGCGATTCGTGAACGGATCATCGAGGCGCTCGGGGCGAACGCGGGTCTGTTGAGCGCGGTGGTGCCGGAGTTCGCCGCGCTGCTGGGGGTGCCGCCGGATGCGGGGGATCCGCTCACCGCGCAGGCGCGCACGCAGCAAGCAGGTGTGCAGGGGCTGCGGGCGGTGGCGTCGCGGAACCGGCCGGTGGTGGTGTTCCTCGATGACCTGCAGTGGGGCGGGCGCACCCCGCTCGGCTTCGTCGATCTCGTGCTGTCCGAGGAACCGGTCGAAGGCTTGTTGCTGGTTGGGGCCTACCGTGACGTCGAGGTGGACGCGGCGCATCCGCTGACCGCGTTGCTGTCCCGGTGGCGCGAGCAGGCTGGCGTGCGCTGGCTGGGGCTGGAGAACTTGGCCGTGCCGAGCCTGGTCACGATGGTGGCGGAGACGCTGCACGCGGATCGGGACGCCGCGGCGCGCCTGGCCGAGATGATCAACGAGCGCACGTCCGGCAACCCATACGAGACGCTGGAGCTGCTCAACGCGCTGCACCGGGAGGGCGTGCTGGCGGCGACGGCCGCCGGCTGGCGGTGGGATGACGCGGCGGCGCGGGCTCGGCTGGGTCAGTCCGAGGTGGCCGGGCTGCTGGCGGCACGGGTCGCGGCGATGCCGCCGCCCACGCGGGCGCTGGTCGAGGCGATGGCGTGCCTGGGTGGGCGAGCCGAGGTGAGTCTGCTGCAGACCACCACCGCCGCATCGGCGGGCGTGGTGGACCAGCAACTGGCCCCCGCCCTCGACGAGGGCGTCCTGGTGATCGAGCCGGGGCTGCGAGAGGCCGTGCGGTTTCGCCACGACCGCACCCGCGAGGTCATCCTGCGTGGGCTGGACCCGCCGCGGCGACGTGAGCTGCAGCTGGCAGTGGCGCGGCGTCTGGCCGGGGAACCGGAGTTGTATGCGGTGGCGGCCGAGCAGTACCTGCCCGTGATCGACGCCGTCGATGACGCGGCCGAGCGCCGGCAGGTGGTGGGGCTGCTGCGCCACGCCGCCGACCAAGCGGTGTTGATCGGCGAGTACACACTGGTGAACGCGCTGCTGGTCGCCGCGCTGCGGCTGATCGGCCCGAGGGAGACCGCCACGCTGATCCAGGTGCGCACCGGCCGCCACGCCGCCCTGTGCAGCCTCGGGCGCCTCGAGGAGGCGGACGCGGAATACCACACGATCGAGCGGCTGTGTCCCAGCACGATCCGACGCGCCGACGCGACAGCGGTGCAGGTGCGCAGCCTGACCCACCGCAAACGCTTCACGGAGGCGATCGATCTGGGCCTGAAGTCGCTGCGCGCGTGCGGCATCACCATTCCGGCCGCCGGCCAGCTCGCCGCCGATCTCGACCACCAGTACGAGTACCTGTACCGGTGGCTGGATACCGACACCGCCGAGGACCTGGTTCGGCCGGAGATCACCGACCCCACGCTGCTCGCTGCGACCCGCCTGCTCGACGCGACCCTGCCGCCGGTCTCTTTCCTCGCCGACCACACCAGGCTCGCCTGGCTGTGCCTGGAAGCCCTGCGGATCTGGCTCGAGCACGGACCCGGACGTACCCTGGTCTGCTCCGCCTGCTTCGCCTCTTACTACACCGTGGTACAGCGCGGCAACAGCGCCGGATATCGGGCCTTGGGGCGGCTCCTGGCTTGGGGCGAAGCCCGCGGCTATGAGCCCGAGACCTCGTACGCGCACTACTACTCCGCCATCCTCAGTTGCTGGTTTCAGCCGCTTGAGAACGGTGTCCACGCTATTCTGCGTGCCCGCGAGGGGCTGATCGCGGGTGGCGACCTGGCGTACGCCGGCTACACCTATCACTCGATCGAGTACTTTTTGCTCGACTGCGCGCCAGCCCTCGACCACCTCGTCGAGCAGCTGGAGGCGGGCGTTGCCTTTGCACGGCGCACCGGCAACGAACAGATCGGCCAGGTGCTCGACGGTCACCGGTGGCTGGCCGGTGTGCTGCGTGGCGGAAGCTCGGACGCGATTGGTACGGCGGATCCCACCGACCGGTACGCCGACAATCCGATGGCGCTTTTGTACGCGCATCTCAACCGGGCGCTCGCCGCCGCCGTCTTCGGCGATCCATTCGGCTTGGCACAGCACACCGCGGCGGCGATGCCGCTACTACCGGCCATCCTGGGCCACTACTCGACCGCCGTGGCCCGCCTGCTGCGTGGATTGGCCCTGGCCGGGCAAGCCCGCACCACCGCCGGTGACGATCGCACCGCTCTGCTGGCCGAGCTGGACGAGACGACGCGGTGGCTGGCTGCACGTGCCGCGGACGCGCCGGACAACTTCCTGCATCTGCAACGGTGGCTGGAGGCCGAGCGGGCGTGGGTGGTGGGGGATGTCCGGGCCGCCGAGCTGGCGTTCGACGCCGCCCGCCGCGAGGTCGCCGGCCGTGCGCGGCCCTGGCACCGGGCGTTGATCACCGAACGCGCAGCCCGCTTCTATCTGGCCCGCGGCCTGGACCGCGTCGGTGGTGAGCTGCTCGCCCAAGCCCGCCAGACCTATGCCGCCTGGGGTGCGAGCGCGAAGGTCGACCAACTCGACTGGGCCTACCCCAGACTGCGGCCACACTCCGACGTGACCACTGGGCTGAGCGGAGATCAGCCCGCTCATCTGGCGCAGCAAACGGGCCCGGTCACCACCGGCACCCTGGACCTGCTGGGCATTCTGGCCGCCTCCCAGGCCCTGAGCTCCGAGACCAGCATCGAACGCCTGCGTACGCGCGTCGTCGAGGTCCTCAGCGCGATGACCGGCGCCACCGGTGTGCAGCTGCTGCTGTGGAACCCCGAAGGCCACGATTGGCTGCTCCCCGCTCCCGACAGCGCCAGCGACACCGCCCAGATCCCAGACACCGCCCCCAACGCTGCCGGGCAACCGGTGGTCCCGCTGTCGGTGCTGCGCTATGTCCAACGCCTCAGGGAACCGGTGCTGGCCGCCGACGCCACCAGGGACGACCGCTTCGCCCGCGACCCCTACTTCACCGACCTCGACCGCTGCTCCCTGCTGGCCGTACCCATCCTCAGTCGCGGCAGCCTGCGGGCGGTGTTGGTGCTGGAGAACCGGCTCATCGGCGCCGCGTTCACCGCCGAGCGGCTCGACGCGGTGAGTCTCATCGCCGGGCAACTGGCCGTCTCGCTGGACAACGCGCAGCTCTACGCCGAGCTGACCACCTCACGTGCCCGCGTCGTCACCACCGCTGACCAGACCCGCCGGCGCATTGAACGCGATCTTCACGACGGCGCGCAACAACGACTGGTCTCCCTGGCCCTCCAGGCCCGTGCGGCACAAGCATCCGCACCTCTCGACGCCACCGAACTCCGAGCCCAGCTGGACAGCCTCGCCACCGAAGCCACCACCGCGCTCGACGAACTGCGCGAACTCGCCCGTGGCATCCACCCGGCCGCCCTCGCCGACGGCGGCCTGCCCCCCGCACTCAAAGTCCTGGCCCGCCGCTCGCAGATCCCGGTCGAGCTGGAGGTGACCATCCCGCGGCGGCTACCCGAACAAATCGAGATCGCCACCTACTACCTGGTCGCCGAAGCCCTGACCAACACCGCCAAACACGCGTACGCCACCACGATCGGCGTCACGGTCGACACCACCGACCAGGAGACCGGCGACGTCCTGCGCGTCTGCGTCCGCGACGACGGCCGCGGCGGTGCCGACCTCACCCGTGGTACCGGCCTCGTCGGACTCAAAGACCGGGCCGAAGCACTCGGCGGCCGGCTGGTGGTGCACAGCGCCCCCGGCGCCGGCACCACCCTGCACGCCGAACTTCCGCTGTCACAGACCCACAAGGCCCGGGGCTCCCGAGCATGACCTGAGCCGCATGGTGGGGCTTGCCGCTGGCCACGGTGAGCGGGGCCGAACCAAACCTCGTTGCCGAGGTCGACCGCCGCGCCCGGGCCACCGACAGTCACGGCAGGCGCGTTGTGCGTCGCCAGAGGGGTTCGTCGCCGCCGGCGCCGGCGAGTCGGCCGGGGCGGAGGGTGCTGCGGGTGACCTCGTCCTGCATGCGGGCCAAGGCGGCCCGGCATTCCCGGTTGAGCGGCCAGGCCTGCTCGCGGTCGAACGCACCAGCCCCGGCGCGTGCGGCCGCCGGCGACTGGTGCCAGCCCCCGAGCCGCGGATGCCAGACGGACAGCAAGCCGCGCACCTGCGCGAGGACCGTCATGATGACGTCGGCCGTGGTGCTGCCGGCTCCCGGTCTTCTGCGGAGATGTCCGGGCCGGTGTCGCGCAAGATGCCCCGGAGGTTGCCGAACAGTTCGCCGGTCACCACGCCGGCGTCGGCCTGGAGCATCTGCTGAAGGCCTACCCTCTGCGCCCTGCATCCGGCGCTGGTCATCGACGCGTCGCACTGGCCGTCGCTCCTGCGCGCCGTCGGGCACGGCGAACTCTCGGGCATCGACGCAAGCCGCGCCATATCCATCGGATTGGAACAGACGTTTGACTGGGTCAAGGAGCTGCTCAGACCCACGATTGCCGTCCCCGACGCGGCGTTCGATCATCATCGACAGCTCCAGCGTCGACCATTCGCAGGCCGTGGAGACGGGACCTGTCCACTGTGCGGTGATGGTGGCCCACCGCCAGACCGGGTTCAGGCGTCGACGGGGTCCCAAGCCGCTCGACCGTCCTGGATGCGGACGTGGCCAAAGGGCACGTCCGCGAAGTGGATGGAAAAGGCGTCACCGAAGGAGATCACCCGCTTCCCGCCCGCGTTGATGGCGTAAGCGGAGTGTCCGACGCTGTGGCCCGGGCTGAGCATGACGGTGACGCCGGGGAAGATCTCCTCGCCCTCGGCCACGGTGCGCACCTGTGGCTATATGACGACGCTGGGTCCATTCGGGTTCGCCGTGCAGGTATTCGGCCTTGGTGAAGACGGGCCGGTCGGTGTCCGGGGCGGGGTGCCAGGCCCAGCCGACGTGGTCGGCGTGCAGGTGGGTGAGCGCGACCGCCTCGGTGTCCGCCAGGTTTCGACCGACGGCGCCAGTCCTCCGCCAATTTGCGACAGTGGGCGGATCTGTCTCACGTGCCGATCCGTCCATATCTCAAGTTGATCTCAACCCACTGGTTACCGGCGAGAAACGTTGCATAAGGACGCCCCGTTCCGCCCGAAGGCGTTGACCCTAGCCTACGGATCGCCCATCTGGAGTATCAGGCAGCGTCACTTCGTAGGGGCACGAACCCGCCCCTCGACTCTCGGGGGCGATCCTCCACCGCCGGATCGCATCACCGTCCTCCTCGATCACCTATAGGGGCGGCGGCGCTGCAGGCAGTCACGCTGCCACCGGGGCGAAGTGACCTTGCCGTCGGGGAGCGGGCGACGACGTCGCGGGCTGTTACGTCGCCGGCGGCGAGGGGGGTGACGGTGGCGCCGGAGGCGCCGGCGGTTTCGGCGGGTGTGGCGGTGACATGAGTTTGTCGTAGATGCGGGTGAGGTGGCTTTCGACGGTGCGGGTGCTGAGGAACAACCGTGCGGCGATGTCGAGGTTGCTGTAGCCGTCCTGGACGAGGCGGGCGATCTGGGTTTCCAGCGCGGTGAGGGTGCTGCGGGACTCGGTGGTGTGGGCGGGGGTGGTCTCGCCGGTGATGCGTAACTCCAGGGCGGCGCGCTCGGCGAAGCCGGCCATGCCCATCGTCGAGTACAGGTCGTGTGCGGCGCGCAGCTGGTTGCGGGCATCGCCGTGGCGGCGTTCGCGGCGCAGCCACTCGCCATAGAGCAGGTGCGCCCGGGGCCAGGTCGGGCCGGCGGCGGGTGCGGGCGAGATGGCCGATCGCGTCGCGGTAGGCGGTTTCGGCGGCCGGCCCGTCGGTGAGCAGGGCGCGTGTGCGTGCCTCCACGCCGAGCGCCCACTCGGTGCCCGTGGCGCGCAGCGGTGGCGAGAACCAGGTCCAGATGTCGGTGGCGAGCTCGCGCGCCCCGGATCGGGCGGCCGCCTCGATCACCTCGGCCGCACTCCACAGAGACACGAACCGCTGGCCCGGGTAGTCGTAGCTGATGAGCTGGCGGCCTGCCCGCAGTGCGTCCTCGTAGCGGGCGAGCCCGTTGTACAGCACCACGCTCGTCCACGCCGTCGCGATCAGCGCGACGCCCTCGCCCCGCGCGGCCGCGCTCGTGACGGCTGACTCGCTCAGGGTGCGGAACTCGGCCTCCCGCCCCTGCCAGGCCCTGAGCATCAGGCCGCCGTAAGGGGCGATCTGGCTCCCTGTCGCCTCGGCGACCGCCTCGCATTCCTTGAGCAACGGCTCAGCCTCGGTCAGCTCGCCGGCAAAGATGTGCCCGGCCACGCGCGATTGCAGGGCGAGGGGAAGCCCGGCGAGCGTGCCGGTGTCACGAGCGATCCGGATGTGCCGGCGAGTGAGCAGGTCGAATGTCTCGTCATCCCACAGGTTTTGGGCGGCGAAAAGAGCAAGCCATGTCCAGCGAAGGACCTCGCCATGGGCCAGATCCGGGCGGCGGAACGCGTCCAGTGCCAGCTTCAGCGACGCCACCGCGGCCGCGTATCCCTCCGTCACCTGCAGGGCCAGACCGTCGAGCAGCAGGTCGAGCGGGCGGGGCGGCTCCGGGGCCGGGGGTGCGGTGCGCGCGGCTTCGGCGACCTCCCGGATTCCTCCATGGCTCGCCCGCGGGCCGGTGAATGCCGCTGCCTCGAGCGCCCCGAGATAGGTTTCGCGGGCCAGTCTCACATCGAGCGGCGCGAGCCGGGCGGCTGCTCTCAGCAGCAGCGGCGGAGCGTCGCGACTGTGGCTCCGGGCCAACGCGATCTGGGCGCGCAGCAGCTGGCACCGTGCGAGGTGGAGCTCGTCGGGCGGGCCCACCTCGGCGATGGTCAGCAAGTCGAGCGCGGCGTCCGGCGCACCGGCCTGGTGCTTGGCCTCCGCGGCGCCGAGTGCTCGCTCGGCCCGCTGGACGGGGTCGAGGGTCAGGTGCGTGGCCCGCTCGAGAAACGCGGCCGCCGCGGCCACGCCCCCGCGGGCCTGGGCCCGCCCGGCCGAGCGGGCCAATTCGGCCGCGACCTCCTCGTCCGGGCCCGCGGCCGCGTGCGCGCGGTGCCACGCCCGGCGATCCGGATCCCGCTCCGGGTCGGTGACGGCGCCTAGTGCGGCGTGTACGCGGCGCCGATCCTCGGGGGAGGCGGCGCGGTAGAGCGCCGAGCGCACGAGCGGATGCCGGAACCACACCCGTGGACCGAAGGTGACCAGGCCCGTCTGCTCCGCCGGCGCCGCCGCCGTGATCCCGGTGCCGAGGCGCTCGGCCGCGCGCCACAGCAGCACTGGCTCGCCGCTCGGCTCGGCGGCGGCGACCAGCAGCAGCAACCGGGTCTCGCCCGGTAGTGGCGCCAGCCGCCGGTGGAAACTCTCCTCGATCCGGCTCGGCAGCCCGGCGGTGCCCGGCAGCCCGAACCCACCCGCCAGCTCGGCCGGGCTCAGCCCGCGCGGGAGCTCCAACAGCGCCAGCGGGTTTCCCTGCGTCTCGGCCAGGATCCGGTCGCGTACCTGCGGGTCCAAGGGGCCATGTAGCGCCGAGGCCAGAAGTTCCCGCGCCGCCTCGGCGGGAAGCCCGCCGATCTTCAGCTGCGGCAGCCCCGTCAGCTCGCTGGTTTCCTGCGGCTCGCGCAGGGTGAAGACCAGGCCCACCGACTCGGCCGACAGCCGCCGTGCCACGAACGCCAGCGTCTGCACCGACGCCTGATCCAGCCACTGCGCGTCGTCCACCAGGCACACCAGCGGCCGGTCGTCGGGCGGCGCCAGCAGGCTCAGCACCGCTATTCCGACCAGGAATCGATCCGGCGGGCTCGCGCTGGTGCCCAACCCCAGCACCGTCTCCAGCGCGGCCCGTTGCGGCCCGGGCAACCGCGCCAGCCGATCCAGCAGCGGCGCGCACACCTGGTGCAGCCCCGCGAAGGCCAGCTCTGTCTCCGACTGGATTCCGGTCGCGCGCACCACTCGGCACTCCCGGGCGTTCTCGTCGATGTAGTCCAGCAAGGCCGTCTTGCCCACACCCGGCTCGCCACGCACGACCAGGACCCGGCTCTGGCCCGCCTGCACGGCGTCGACCAACCGGCCGAACTCCACCAGCTCCCTGTTACGGTCCCGCAGCATTTCGCACCACCGCCACCCGCTCCACGCCACCACACCGGCCTGATCACACGGGCCCCACGGCGACCTCATCGGGCCCTCAAAACATAACCCTGACCACCGCGTGCCCGCCTCGCCAGCGGCCTTTCCGCCGGCCCAAGTTGTTTCTCGACGACGTAGATGCGGACTTTCTGGTCATGCCGCGAGCGGCCCTGGGTCGGCGGGGTTGCTGTCGGGGTGTTGGTTGCTTCAGGAGAGGCCGGCGAGGTCGAGGTGGTGGTGGGTGTGGGTGGCGGCGATGTAGGCGGGGCGGGCTTTGGCCGGTCCGATCTCCGTGGGGATGGGGTCATCGTCGACGGTGGTGTTGTCGGGTCGGCTGGCTCGGGGAAGTTGTCGGCGGTGGGCACGGCCGGCCGCTCGCGGGCTTTTGGTGGCGTGGGCGGTGGGGACGGTGTTCTCGGGGTGGGCTTCGGCGGTGAGCTGGCCCAGGGTTGCCTGGACGATGTCGACGCGGTGTTCGTCGATGACGTCGACGAATGGGCGCAGGTGGCGTCCGTTAGGGTCCGTCCCTTTCGGCGTAGTCCTGCACTTCGTCCCGGGTGGCGAACAGCAGTAGCTTGCGGTGGGTGGTGGGCCGGCCGGCAGGTCGCGTGCGGCCTGGTTCTTGGTCAGGTGCTTGACCAGGCCGGTCAGCTCGACCTCCAGGTCGTGCTGGTCAGTCCAGGACTGGCCGGCGCCGTTCGTGATGCTGCGGACGCTGTCCCAATGTCGGCACCTGAGCAGGTGGTGCGCCTCGCCAGTCGCCGGCAGGTCAGGTGCGCACGCAGGTCTGCAGCCCGAGTGACTGCCAGCCGGGCGGACAGTCCGACACAGGGAAATGGATGCAGCAGTAGACGATGAACCCCATTAACAGCACCAGCGCGGGCGCCGCGTAGCGCACCCACCATCGGGTGAGGCACGGGCGCGTGCCGCAACGTGGCATCTCGCCTTCCCACCTGGTTGTGCCGTGGGTGCAGGTCGGGTTGAACCACCCGGCCTTCTCGATGGGTGCGTAGACGTGCGCGCGTCTGGCCTTGGGCGTCTCGCTGGTGCGCCGGTGGGAAGTCGTCATCAGCGCACCTCGGTTCCTACGACGCGAACCATTGAAGCTGCTCGTCGGCCGTTAGCGTGCGCAGTTCGACCGGCCTACGTCCGCGTTTCGGCATGGTCACGAAGTGCCACGTCAGCGGCGTCTTGTCGCGCCGCTGCAGCTCGGTGCGGCTGTCGACCCACCGCCATCCGTACCGAAACCGTGCGAGATACCGCAGTCCGGAGGCCGTCCGGTCGAAGTCGCGCACGAGAACGTCGATGCGGTGCTCAGGCTCTCTGTCGCCGCTGCTGAAGTAGTGCATGGGTCCTCGTCTTGTGTCGTGCAGCTGTCGCTGGGGCCGGGTAGCCGACTGAACACCAGCGTCGGCGGCACGCGCGCCCTTACAGCCGCGACAGGTCGGAATCCAAAGTGGCGGCTCTCACCGCGACCAGCACCAGTCGACACCCCCGCCCACCGCGAGGGTGACCGGGGCTCCGTTGCGTTCGGGTGGCTACCGCTGCGGCCCGAACGACGGCGTCCACTGCGCGCCGTTCCACCACCGCATATGTCCGGCCTGCCGGGGCGACGGGTACCAGCCCGGCGGGGGAGACGCCGGAGCGGCGATCGGCGCGCCGGATGCGGCCTGAGCCGCAGCGGCTTTCCGCTTTCGCCCCCACAGCAGATCACCGACGACCCCTTCGGGTGCCGGGAGGTTTCGATGCCGGCAGCCTCAGCCTGCGCCTGCGCGAGTCGAAGAAGCGGTCGAGGAACCGCGGACGATTCCCCCGGTGCCGTGCGGCTTCGTGGGGACTCGGCCGGTACAGTCGGGAGAGGAGCTCTCAGCTCTCAGTGGCCGATCGGCCGACCATGCGGATGAGTTCGGCCCTGCCCTCGTCGGTGAGCTGGTAGCGGCCGCCTGCCTCGGCCAACCACCCCCACTCGGCGAGCCGGTCGAGCACGACGCGCACGGCAGGCTGGGGCACGTCCGCCGCGCGCGAGAGCTCATCGGCTTCCCACGCGTGTCCTTCCGGCGCTGCCAGCAACGCCGCACCGATGGGCGCGAGCATGGGTCGACGCGGTGCCCTCATGGTGATCACCTCTTTGTGCGAACCGCCCAGTGGGGACGCTACCGAACCGCACCGCCCGTGGCGCCGCGGAACAGCGGCAGCACCGTCTGCTGAGGCGAGGACAGTGCGGCGATCGTCTCGGCCCGCCAGCGCCGCACGTACCGCGGGCAGTTGTTGCACTAGCCCCGATGGGTGCAGCCGGGCAGCTTGATGCGCGAGTACCGTGCCGTCGCCGATCAGGCCATCGAGCCGGCGGAGGCGAGCATGTGCCCGATGCGGGCCGGGCCGTCTGGCTTCACCCCGAACCCGTGCAGCCGGATGCCCCGCGCGCCCACAGCGCGGTCACGATCGCGGCGATCTCCGCGGTCTCGACCCGCCGGCACACCGAACCCGACCCGACCAGCCGTCAGGTCGATGCCGGCGGCTACAAACGTACCCATTGCCTTCTTCCCGACCCGCGGTGCCCATCCGATGAAGTGGTGACTTCAGACCCTAGTCTGCCCAGGCTGTAGCTGCGGACGATGACCTGAGGGGGACTCCAACCGGCACCCCTTGCGGGAAGGCGATAAGGAGGTCGTCATGGCGGGAATTCGCAAAATGAGTCTGGATAACCCGGAAGAGGTGCGGCCCTTCCAGGATGATCGCGGCCAACTGGAGATGGTCAACCTCGACGAAGGCGCGGTGGCGCGCGCAACGTTCATGCCCGGCTGGCAGTGGTCCAAACATGTGAAGCCGATGGCGGGAACCGAGAGCTGCGAGGTGCCGCACAGGGGCTACGTCATTTCGGGGCGCATGACTGTCAGGATGGACGACGGGGAGGAAGCCACGTTCGGCGCTGGCGATTTCATGCTCATCCCGCCAGGACACGACGGATGGGTCGTGGGCGACGAGCCGTGCGTGGTGATCGACTGGCAAGGCATGACTGACTACGCCAAGCAAAAGGCGTGAGCAGGCGAAACCCTGAGGCGACCGAGCGGCAGGTACATCTCCACGTGCCGCAACCATCGGCCGCGATGAACCCCGAGGTAGAACCTGGTCTCCTGCGTCGCCGTGTCGGTCGAGGCGTGGAAAGCATGGCCATCTGATGCCGATAACGGCCAGGGCTGTCCGCACGGGACTCGGCCGTGGACGGGCCGCTTCGGGCGGGCCTGAACATGCGAGAAGGCCCTGGCCGCCGCGACGACGGCCCGGGGCCTTCTCGAGCCGGTCGGCTGGTGATCAGTACGACCGTTCCCAGCCGAGGGAGCACCCCCATGGCTACACCGGAATAACGCCGCTCACAATCCACGCGGCGAACGCCTCGCGAATGCTCGGCATCCAATACGTTCGATCCACTTCCCATGCGTCACGGTGTTCCGCATAGGCATCGGCAAAAACTTCCGCGACAGCAGCGGCTTGCGACAGTGCGAACGCCAGCGCCTCGGGGCGGCCGTCGCTCGAAGGTCTCACGCGCAGGCGGGCCGAGGTCCACCGCATGCGGCTCGCGATCCCGGGAGGCATGCTGGGCGCGGTCTGATCGAACCATTCGGCCGTCGCCCGGCGGACCGTGTCTCGGTCACAAGGCTCCGTTTCGGCGGGTGCAACAGTCATGATCGATTTCTCTTTCTTCGGTCCACTCCCGGGAAAGGTTTGCCCCGAGAGCTCGGTCGCGGGTGGAGATGGCCGATCGGGGCCTTCTCCGGCCGGTCAGCTGGTGATCAGTACGACCATTCCCACCCGAGGCCGCCGTTCTGGAAGAAGCCCGAGGGCACGGTCAGCTGGAGCTTGCCGCTCGCGTCCGGCGTCGCGAACGAGATCTGCCCGGTGTACGTGCGGTTGGGCGCGTACGTCGACGGCAGCTCCTTCTGCGGCAACAGGCACATGTCCGTCTCTGCCTGGTTGGTGACGCCGCTGCTGCCGGTGCTCGAGAACGCGTACGGATTGATCAGGCCGGGCAGGGCGTCGAAGGCGCTACCGCCGGGCTGGCTCGCGTCCTTGTCGGTGTAGGTCTTCACGGTGACGTCCATGACCACCGTGTGTTTGCCCGCCTCGCGCTGGCTGTACGGGTCGCATTTCGGGTCAACGCGGACTTTCGTGATCCAGAAGTCGACAGCGATGCTGCCGTCCGAGTTGGTGATCCCGGCGCGATCCCCGACCTTCTTCGCCAGGTAGGAGGGCGACGCGGACGTCGGAGCAGCGGCGGCGCGGGAGGCGGCGTTGACGCTCGCGGGCGCCGGCGCATTGGGGAAGCTCGGGGTGGTGGGCGCGGCGTTGGTGCCGCACGCGGTCAGGCCGAACGCGGTCACCGCCGTTGCGGTGAGCAGGAGGAAGCGCTTGGACATGTCGTAATCCCTTGATCAAGTGTGCTGGTGGTAGTTGGAACTTGAGGCGATGTGTTGCGGACAGGAAACCCTTCGTGGAAGATGCCTCGAACGGAGAGCGCGCGAATGGCCGGCGCCTCGTCGGGCAGGATGGATGGGGTTAAGCGCAGGAGCGAATGCCCCGCTAGATCGCGTATTTCCAGACCGTGAGCGAGTACGCCGAATACCAGGCGCCAACGAGCACGAACACGGAAGCCGACGCCACCATCGTGACCGTGCGACGGTGCGCGAACCCCGCCGCGATCGGCAGCAGCAACGCGAAATCAGGGAGCAGAAACCGGGTCTTGAGCGCCGGAAGCCCGGCACTGCACACGACCAGCACAACCACACCGACCGCGTACGCAGCCAGCTGCCACGGGATGCGGCGGCTCGCGACCACAATCACCGCCAGGCCCGCAGCCGCCAAAGTCACCAGCACAACAAGCGTTTGCCACGCGCTGCCCTCGCTGAACAGCTGGCGGGATACCCAACGCCACGTGTCGATGCCAGGGTCGAGGCGCGTGTTCCAACCGTGGAGCTCAACAGCCGCCCCACCCGGTCACGCTGCCCGTGCGCACAGCCACCATGCCCCAGTAGCCCAGTAAACCGAGCGGCGCGACCACGACGCACGCGAGGGCCTGCCAGCGGCGTCGGCCGCGCCACGCGTCGATCACCGCCGCCACGACCACCACAGCAATCAGCACGGACGCCGTCGACCTGGTGAGCCCAGCGAACACGGTCGCACCGGTCGCCAAGAACCACTTCCGCTCGAGCACGCCGACGAGCGCCCACACCGCCAACGCGGTGAACAGCGACTCCGTCATCACCATCGACTCGGTGATCGCCATCGGCGCACCCGCCCACAACACGGCCAGCAACAACCCGACGCGCGGCCCGCTCACCAGCCGGCCGATCCGGTACAGCCCGCACGCGGCAGCGATGCCGGCGACCGTCGACACGATGAGGCCGGCCGCGGTCAAGGAAATGCCGGGCAGTTGCCCGACGAGCTCCGTAAACGCCGGGTAGAGCGGAAAGAATCCGTACGGCGCATCGGGAAACGGGTGGCCGCTGATGTCCATCGGGTGGGACACACCGGTGTAGTTGTGTTCCGCGATCTGCAAATACCACCAGCCGTCCCACGACCGCAGCCGGTCGAGCAGCGGCCGGTTGCTGTGCACGGCCATGAGAGCCAACACGCCCACGCTGAACAGCCGCACCGCCAGGAACAGCCCCGCCGCGCGCACATAACCCGACTGCGCCCACGGCAACCCACGCACGCTTCGTCGGAGTGCGGAGAGGAGATCGGCAGAACGAGGAGACACGACAAGCGCCGGCCCCTTCGCGTTCGGCACCGGTCTGTCCTCGAGGTTCGTCAACGTTGCCCCCTGCAAAATTTGGATCAGCTAAGAATCTTCGAGTGGATCAAGAGCAGCGTTACCCGGCTTCCGAGTGAGGGGAGTCACCGCTCGCCGCCGGTAAGATCACCCTCCTCGGCGGTGGTGAACGCCACGATCTCCGAACGGTCGCTGCTGCGCTTGGCGAAACCGACGTGGCCGAGCAGCTCGATGCGGACGTCCGGGATCGGGATCGAGAGCGTCACGCTCACGAGCCGGCGGATCTTGACGCCGAGCTCGACCTTCGTGACCGCGCTGACCTTCCACGGCGACAGCAGGCTCATCGGCTCCTTCGTGAACCGGACCGTGTACCGGGCCTAAGGGCGTTTTAGGCGAGGCGGATGACCGCGGCGGCGATCGCGCCGAGGTGCAGCGGGCCCTCGTCGGTGCCGCCCAGCAAACCGCTGAAAGTCGAGAACGACGTCAAGCTGCTCGCCCGCGTCGCCGACGGGCTGGCTCGGCTGTAGCCGCCGTGCCGTGCCGTGCCGATCCTCAGCATCGGGTCGGGCACCACGGCGAACGCCGGCCTTGGTGCGTGGAGCAAGAAAAGCAGCGCTCACCGGAAACACAGCCGGGCGAACGATCGACTTAGCCCAGTACGGCCCGCACGCCGGCCCAGCCCAGGGGAGGAGCCCGCAGTGACGCAAGAGGAGATGGACCGGCTGAGACTCCTGCTCTGGCGGCTGGAGGGGCTGAGGTACGGCGAGAAGAAGCCGCCCGTGCCCCGGGCGCAGCTCCAAGCGGAGATCTGCACGATGATGGGCGAGCCGGACGCCGAACAGGCGGTGTTCAAGGCTCGCGCAGCGGCGAAGTCGGCCCGCCAGCGGGAACGGGCAGCGGCGCGGGCGAAAGCGCGGGCCGCTGCCAAGCGGGGCAAGCGCATGCCGCCGCCCCTTCGGGTTAGATCGGTGATCGTGAACAACGTCGGACGCGGCAAACGCAGTTGACGTTCCAACCACCGACACACGAGACACCGCTTGACGAGCAGCGACGCGACCAGATTCACCTGGCAGCCGTGCCCGTACTGCGGCAAGCCTCCGCCGGACCAGGAAGCATCACGACCGCCGAGCGACGGCGACCTTCTCGTCTGCTTCGGCTGCACCGAGCCCGCGATCTACCAGACCGGGCCCCTCGGCGGGTACCTGCGCAAGCCGACGCCGGCGGAGCCGGCCGAGTTCGCCGTCGACCACGGCCACCACGTCGAACGGCTCCGCCGTTTCCTCAAGGACCGGCCCGACCGGTGAGATTGCGACGTTCGGTCAGACCCGCCTTTGATCCCTGCCGGCCGGCAGTGGCAGCCCTGCCGGTACTACATCCGGGGCTGCCGAGCGATGTTGCGGAGGTGCCACGGATGATCCGTGTCGAAGTACGTTCCTACGGTGAGGTGCTCGAATCGAGCCGAGCCGATCCAGATTTCGATCCGGTGCTGTCCGGTGTGGATCGGACCGCTTACCCGATTCTGGGCCATCTGGATCCCTACGGCGACACCTATCTGAACAGCATGCAAGTCACGACGCTCAAGGGGGAGATAGCGCGGGCGGGGGACCGGTTGGTGCCGGCTCGCTTCGCCGGTGATCTCCTCGCGCTGTGTGAGCTGTGCCTGGCAGATTCACATCGATTCATGCGATTTATCGGGGACTGAGTCAACCGCCGGTGGGTGAGAGCCGAAGCTGGTGGCGGCGGTGTCTTGTCGACTGACGGTGACGTGATGTAACACCGCCGGGTTGCCGGGCGACTACTGTACGGCGCGACCGTCCTCGGTACGTGCAGTGCCGTGTTCCCAGCCGTGACCGAGGTAGCCGTGAAGACGTCCCGCAAACCCGTCGTCGCGGTGTGGGGCGCCGTGGTGATCATCGCCATCGCCGTGAGCTTCATCCATGCCGCGGTCAGCTTTGGCAGCTCGGAAGCCCCGACGTCTTCGGCACCGCCAGCTGCGTTGAACGCACTCGGTTGCCCGGTGGTGACGAAAGGTACGTCGGTGTCGGCGATATCTTCGTGCACCGAGAAGGAGCTGGCCAAGCGGGTCTGCGGAGTCGACTTGGGTTCCGAGGAGCCCCAGACCACCATCCAGACCGGTGTGGTCGGTTTCTCGTATCCCCGGGCCGGCGTGTACGTGGCCGCGGTGGGATCAATGAACGCCGCGGGCATGCCTGGTCAGAACGAGAGTGGGACGTTCATTTCGCAAGTCAGCATCTCGTGCCCGGTGGGTGCAGGCAGCATGATCAATCAGCCTGAGTGGGCGCAGATCCTTCAGGCCAACGGTTCCGTTTCCCCTCGTTTGAAGAACGAGTGGCGCACCCTCGCCATCATGAGGCCTCTGGCGAGCGGGCCCCCACAAAGGACGGTCACGGTCCCGGCGAGGCCGAGGACCTCGGAGCCGGTCTCGCCCCCGGAGTCAACGCCGTCGGATCCGTGTTCGGCCACCGCTGATCGGCTGTTGCGGGCCGTGCTCGACGGCACGATGACCATCGACCAGGCGAAGGCGCAGCTACCGAGCCAGATCCCGCCGTCGAGGCTTGATGAGGTGGTGTCCGCCGTCAGCTCCTCCAAGGCACAGGGATTGGACGACACCGGCGAGGCTGAGTACGACCTCACCTACACCTGCACCCACTAGTCCAGGTGGTCGGCGGCCCACACAGGACGGCGGCGCACCCCCACGGCCTTGGGACTACGCCGCCAGTAGGTCCGTCCAGCCAAAAAGAAACCTCCGGCCGATTAGAGCACGCACCGCGAGGGCGAGAGCGCAAGGCTCAGGCGCGTCGGCCACACCGCTGCCAGCGCGGCCGCATCGAGCATGTGCCGGCAGTGCAGCGGCTCCCCGACCCGCGGCAGCGGCAACCAGGCGCCGAGCCCTTCGCCTCGGGGGTGTCTTCGATCAGGGTCGTCGTCCACGTGTACCCCGCGCCCTGCTGGGCCGCACGCAGCGCCCGTACTCGTCGGTCACCGCCCGCCCAGTGCGGCCCGTCGGTGGACCAGTCCAGCCGTGCGCAGCAGACTGTCGGCATTCCCACCGATTTCGAGCTGCACGGCAATGCACGGCACCGACTTCGTTGCCGGCCGCGGCCGGCAGGGGAGTACGGGTCGGATTCCGTGACCGATCGGACACGATCGCGGCGACGGCGCTCAAGTCTGGCTACCGTTGCGAAAAAGAATTGAGGCAAGGGGAAAAGTGAAGAAGTGGTGGCTCGTGCCCGCGATGTTCGCGGCGCTCGTTTCCTTCGCAGGTACGGCTTCAGCGTGTCCGCAACCCGAGTACTACCTGTCGCTGGGCGACTCGCTGGCGGTCGGTTTCCAGCCGGACGCGACAGGCGTCGGGCACCCGACGGACCAGGGCTTCGACCAGCTCGTCGCCCAGCGGCGCGAGCTGGGGCTGACCGAACTGGGCTGCCCGGGCGAAACGACTACGTCGATGCTTGTCGGTGGCAGCTGCCACGGCGCGACTTCGCAGGTCAGTGCCGCTGAGCGGTTCCTCGCCGCCCACCGCGGTCACACGCGGCTGGTCACGCTCGTGATCGGCGCGACCGATGTCGAGGACTGCGCGACGGCGACCGGGATCGATCTCGCGTGCGTAGGGCAGGGAATCGCGGCCGTGCAGAAAAACCTGCCCGTGATTGTGAGCCGCGTCCACCGGGCTGATCCACGCGCGAAGATTGTGGGGCTGAACCTCTACGACCCGTTCCTCGTGTCCTTCCTGCAGGGCCCGGCGGGCCAGGACCTGGCTCGGCAGTCCGTGCAGTTGCTGCAGCAGGTGAACGCGGTGCTCGGTGGAATCTACTCACAGGCCGGGGTGCCGGTGGCCGACGTGGAGTCGGCGTTCCACACCACGGACTTCACACCGGCGTCGGCGCCGCTGAACGTGACCACGATCTGCGCCGACACGTTCATGTGTGCCCCGGCTCCGGTCGGGCCGAACATCCACCCGAACGCTGCGGGGTACGGCCTGCTGGCGGACGCGGTCCAGGCGCGGCTGCACGCGTAGGCGGGAAATCTTGATCGGCATCCTGCGTGCGTGTGGCGCGTGAGCCTCTCGATACCCAGGTGCCTCACCCGTTCCGTCGACGACCACGAGCGCCTCTTGGAGGCCTACCGCGACCGCGGCACGCCGCTCACGGTCGCGCTGACGAAGTCCACCAGCACCGCCGGCCTGCACGCGATCGAGGAATCGGGCTGGTCGGGCCGGGCCTCCGAGCCCGGCCCCGTCGCCGGCGGCGAGCAGCAGGCGTCAAGCGGCAGCGCGTTCGCCCAGCGGACGGCGGCGCAGGGCCGGGTTCGTCAGCCCTGGCGGGTAGTAGGCCTGGTCGAGCGTACCGACGTCGGTGCCGGGCGGGACGAGTTCGTCGATGCGGTCCAAGACGTCGTCGGGCACGGCGACGTCGAGGCCGGCCAGCAAGTCGTCGAGGTGCTGCATCGTGCGCGCGCCGAGCAGGGCGCTCGTGACGCCCGGGTGGGAGATCGCGAATGCCATCGCCAGGTGCGTCATCGGCAGGCCGGCCTCGGCGGCCAGCGGTCCGAGCTTCGCGACGACGTCGATCCGGCGCTCGTCGGACAGGTGGCGCGCCATGCCCCGGCGACGCAGTTCGCCGGGCGCGCGGCCGGTGAGCAGACCCTGGCCGAGCGGGCCCCACACCAGCACACCCAGCCCGAAGCGCCGCGCGACGGGCAGGATCTCGCGCTCGATGCCGCGGTTGAGGATCGAGTACACGGGCTGCTCGGTGTGGAACCCGATCAGGCCGCGGCGTTCGGCGATCCACTGAATGCCGACGAGGTCGGACGCCGGTGTCTGGGACCCGCCGATCGCACGCACCTTGCCGCTGCGGACCAGGTCGGTCAACGCGGAAAGCGTTTCCTCGAGGTCCGTGTCCGGGTCGGGCCGGTGCACTTGGTACAGGTCGATGTGGTCAGTCTGCAGACGCCGCAGCGAGTTTTCGACGGCGGTGACGATCCAGCGCCGCGAGGTGCCCCGGTGGTTGGGGTCCGCGTCGACGGGGCGGCCGAACTTGGTGGCGAGGACGACGTCGTCCCGGCGCCCGCGCAGCGCCTTGCCGACGATCTCCTCGGAATCCTGGTAGGCGTCGGCGGTGTCGATGAAGTTGATGCCGGCGTCCAGTGCCTTGTGGATGATCCGGGCGGACTCCTCCGGCGCGTTGCCCATGGTGGTGGCGAACATCAGCGTGCCGAGGGCATACGGGCTGACCTGGATGCCGGTGCGGCCGAGCGGACGGTACAACACGGTTTCTCCCTGGGTCGGACGGCCGGCGCCGGTGATGCCGTACGCTGGCCTAAGCGGAAAGTTCTTCCGGAACTATACGGAAAGCTTTTCCGGATCTGCAACCCCGAGGGACTGACGTGACCGAGAACGTGAAGCCGCGCCGGCAGCGCGCCGACGCGCAACGCAACGTCGAGGCGTTGCTGGAGGCCGCGCGGGAAGTCTTCGACACCTCCGGTGTCGACGCGCCGGCGAAGGAGATCACCGACCGGGCCGGGGTCGGTGTCGGCACGCTGTACCGGCACTTCCCGCAGCGTGCGGACCTGGTGAAAGCCGTGGTGCAGACCGGCATCGACGCAGTTGCCGACGCCGGCCCGCGGCTCGCGGCCGCCCACGAACCGGACGAAGCGCTCTCGCGGTGGATCGACCGGTTCACCGAGCTCCTTGGGACCAAACGCGGCCTCGCCTCCGCGCTGCATTCGGGTCATCCCGCGTTCGAGGGCCTGCCCGGCTACTTCCACCAGCGCCTCGGCCCCACCCTCACCGCGCTGCTCGACGCCGCGGCCACCGCCGGCGCGATCCGCGGCGACGTCCCCGCCGAAGACCTCCTCTACGCGATCGCCCAGCTGTGCCAGCCCATGCCCGGCCGGGACCTCAGCCACGGCCGCCGCATGGTCGCGCTCCTCGTCGACGGCCTGCGGTACGGCCGCTGACCAGGCCCGGGCCCAGGCTCACACCTGACCGGACCGATCGATCGCCCGCAACCCCCGCAGCACCAGCGACTTGCTCACCGCCGCGGCGAGGGCGTCGCGGTCGGCGTAGGCGTTGACGAGGCGTTCGTGGCCGGCCAGGGAGTGCAGCGGCAGTGAAAGGCGATAGGCCGCAGCACGTTAGCCGCAGGGCCCACCGTGCCATCGTGCTACACCGTCGACGTGATCGCGCGTGCGCGGTGATTCCGCCTCGGCCACGTGAATTGGCGACCGGGTGCCACGAGCCCGGTTGGTTGGCGAAGGGACCTTCCCGGCGCTCGCCGTTGACAACGGCCGAACCATCCGCATGCGTGGTCGTCGCGCTGATCACTTCGAGGGATGCGATAGACCGCGCTGGAGTCAGCAGAGGTTGCCATGGCGACTGGGATCGGGCGGGACGCGGCGCTTCTGTTGGTGGTGGGCAGAAGAACTGTGCCCTCACCGACCTGCGCGATGCCGTGCACGGCGACTGCAGCCTGATTCATCAAAATCTGCCTACTCTGGTGAAACAGCCCGACCGACACGATCACGTTGGCCATGCCGGTCTCGTGCTCGAGGTTGAGGAACGTGGTTCCGCCCGCGGTGGCCGGGCGCTGCTTGTGGTCACGGCGCCGCCGATGTTGACCCGGGCGCGGGGACGTCGAGCAGCTGGCCGGCGGGGATGGCGCCGCTACTGGTTGGGGTGGCGGTCGGCGGTGATGCCGGTGGCCCACAGGCCGCCGACGTCAGCTCGAACGTCGTCATTCCCGGCAGCGCGCGCCCGTCGTGGCCGAGGGCGAGGCCGGGGATGTGTTCGGCGCCGCTCGTGGCTGCGGCGTCGGCGGCCCACGCCGCGGCGCGGCGGTCGGGTCCGAGGTCGGTGAACACGCCCGGTGGCCAGCGCCTCGACGACGGGGCAGTCGAGCTGCAGGCGCTCGGTGAGGTTGCCGATCGGGGTGTAGGACCGGCGACGACCCGTTCGGCGACGACCCGTTCGGCGACGACCCGTTCGGCCTGGTCCTGGCCGACCTGGCGGATCCCGGCCAGTCCGAGCCGGATCGCGACCCCGCCTTCGAAGTCCGGGCAGGGTTCGAGGGTGCCGTGCCGCAGCGCCAGGTTCAGGTCCGGTTTGTGCGTGATCACGCCGTGGCGGCAAAGGCCTCGGCGCAGCCGATGTGCCGCAGCAAGCACGTACGCTCGCTGTTGGCGACGCCGGCGCGATCCCGTGCTCCAGCGGCTGGCAGGCGATCGACTACATCGGCCTCAACGACTCCATAAATCTGCCGGGATGCCGACCCGACGGCCGTGATCATGAAGTCCCGCCCCACGGTCCTCGTCATCACGTCGGGAGCACCGTCCCTGGATCCCGCTACGGCGTGCGCAACTTCGAGGTCGCAGCCGGCTACCGGGAAGTCGCTGCTGTGCAGATGCGGGACGACTACTACCAGACGGTGCGGGCGTTGCATGCGATCCATCCACAAAGGTCTCAGCGCTCCACCGCGGCGACCAGCAGATTCCGCTGTCTCTCACCCAGGCCACGGACCCGTCGGGTATCGGAGATCCCGACCTCGTCCATCAGCCGCTGCGCGGATACCGGGCCGAACCCAGGCAGGGACCTCAACAGCAGCCGCACCCGTGTCCGGGCGGCCGCACCGTCCGGATCGGCAGCGGCTTGTTCCAAGACGCCAGGCAGCGTGATGACGCCGTCCTTCACGGCCGCCAACAACGCGGTCCTCTGCTGGCGCAGCAGCTTCGCCTTCTCCAACGCGGCTTGCCGCTGTTCGCTGGTCAGCCTCGGCACAGGAGGCATCATCGACTCCAAGATCAGGGGGTTCGGGCCGGCCGGTTTGGTGGAGACCTCGAACCTCGGACAACCAGGCACGGGGATCAAGGACACCCATCAGCAAGCTCCCACGCCGCCGTGGCGGTTCCGGACTTCCCGGCGCTCTGCGTGACAACCGTGAGATCGTGAGAAGGGGACGACGCTGTCCGGGTCTGGTTACCGGTCGCGTACTCCTGTCACCGTCCATTGATGACCGTTCCATTGCCAGGTCACGGTTTTGTGCAGGGATGGGCCGGAAGCGTGAGAATCGCCCGGCGCGTAGTAGTCGGCCCCGGCGATGAGCCGCTGATGTTGGCTGTCGATGCTGAACGGCGGCTCGACGAAGTAGGGATCCAGGGAAGGGTTTCCCGTGCCCAGGTCTGGGGGCTGCAGGGTCTTGCCCACCTGGTGCTTGCCGGAGGTGAACACCTGGACTTCGGTCGCGAAGTAGTTTGCCGGTTGCGGGGTGCAAGTAAGGAAGACTGCCGTTTCGGGTGTGCCGTCACCGGTGAGGTCGCCCGTCTGTGTGTCGGTGATCGTCACGTCATACCGGAAGTCGTTAGGGGCGGCGGGATCAGGCGCGGATCCCTGGCCGTTGTGCACCCGCACCTTGACCGGGCTCTGTGCGACGTTACCGCAGGTGGTGGTGTAGTCGGTGTTGCGCCAATCCACCGGGGGTGGAGGGGCCGGCCGCGTCGACGCGGGCTTGCGCGGTGTTGGCACTGGAGCCGTCACGGGAGTTGGCGCGGGAGGCACCGGAGAAGGCGGCCCCATTGCTTCACTGATCTCCTCGGCAACTCGTTGAATGATGCGGGGGTTTGCCGGGAGGTTCTCGTGGAAACAGTCGGACTCGATGACGTGGCGAGGGAGGACGGGCCCACAGTTGTCGGTGATGGCGCCGGAATCACCTTTATCAGGGGTCGCTGAATCACCCGGGACGACGAGGTCCCCGATCTCCTTCCTGAACTGGCTCTCCGGCGCGAGAGGCCATTTAAGCGGCCAAACTGGTAGCACGACGAGCGTTCCAGCCAGTGGCACGAGTTTGACACTTGTCGGCCACGAGGGCAGCCAGCCAATGCTGGCGTCCGGATTGTTCTTGTCGTCGGGTCGAGGACTCTTCCAGCGCATGGCGCGCGCTCCGGCACTGCTCTGCAGTTTCTGGATGTCGTTGCAATAATCGGGCAGTTTAGGGCTGTGATGTTTCTTGTTCGGGTCGCAGCTTCCGAGAATGATTTGCGCAATAATCTTCTGGAAGTCCGTGAGGGTTGGATCGTTCCTATCTTCACGATAAGTGGGAAGATATGACCCCTTGAAGGGGGTGGCGATAGTGATTACACGGTCGATCTTGCCCGGAACCTGCGCGGCCGCGTACTGGGCGGCCAGGCCACCCATCGAGTGTGCGACGATGATCACCTTTTTGCCGTACCTCGAATACAGCTCTCCGATCGCGTCCTTCAGCCGGTTTCCGCTTGTATTCGCGTTTCCGTTCGAATTCGTGACCCATTCTGTATTTATATCGCAGTAGTTGAGGGTGTAGGCGGCCATGCGGGGAACTCGGTCCTGAACATATTTGATCGGTGTCTGCTGGCTGCCGGTGACGTTCTTGCCGGCCCAAATCTTGGCCGGGGTGTCGTTGATGCCGTGGACGAAGAGTACCGGCGTGTCAGTGTCGGTGGATGGGCTCTCGGCCTGCAGGCCCTTGGTTGTCAAGCCGGCTCCTGTGCTCGTCGAGGCGGGACTTCCCGAGCTGGTCGATTCGAGACATTTATCGGATTCGCCGGAAGGGCTCGTGGTCGGCGTCGTCGCGGGCATGAAGGCCACGATGAGGCCCATCACGCAGCCGATGACCGGCAACCAGCTCACGGGATGGGGTCGGTGGAAAGGACTCGCCATTGTCCGTTCTCCCGGGTCAAGTAGACGACAACACGGGCTGGAGCCTGCTGCGGCAGAGCCACGGTGGCCTGCAACGATGCATCGTTGCCGTCTTCTTTCCAGGTGCCCTTGTCCACTGTCAGCACTGTCCCTGCGGGCGCCAAGTCATCGGGGGTCAGGCTCGTGGCGAGCAGATCGGTGACTGAAGCGCGGACCGCAGTCACGTCGTGTGACACCAGTCCCTGCGCCGCCTGGACCGCCTGAGGGGGCGCGTCCGGGCGAGGCGCAGGTTGGCTGGTGCAGCCGAGCACCAGAGCAAGCAGCAGCGCTCCGAGCGACAGCAGCACCGACAAGCGGCTGTGGCGACTGGCTTGCCTCAACAGGAAAGGCATGGAGCTTCCCAACCTTGGCTCTTGGTCCCATCGTTGCGCTCGCCACGGCGTTATTCAAGACGCTCTACAAACAGCACACTTCCTGCCATTACGCCGACCGGGTTACCCGAGCCCCAGGACAGCAACACCGCCGGACTGCTGGAGAGCCTCGGGCCACTCGACCTCGCCCCACGCGGCGAAGATCAGGGGCGAAAGGTCGGCACGGGCGGCGACCAGCGCCAGATCGAACACCACCTCCACACCCAGTAGGGCCGCGCGTTGCACCTCGCCCGGATAGCGGGCGAATCAGCCCGTTGCTCGGCGCCGTTGCGCAGGAACGCCGCGGTGGCGGTCGTCGGGGCCGGGGAGCACGGAACACCGGTGGCGCACGGCCGGCAGGGCGATGGCCGCCTGAGTGCGCGAGGACGCGGGCTGGCACGCTCTGCCACATTTGGTGTCACGGTGGTGTCATGGATCGGGGCTGGGCCGCGGGGGAAGCACCTCCGTGGGCTCGCGAGCGTGCGGCGAGCGCGCACGCGAAGTTGTGCGCGTTGCAGGGGCGCGCCTCGGCTTCCGAATCCAGTGCCAGGAAGCCGGAGGGCGCACGTCCGGGTGCGGGGGCTGGATCACGCGAGGCGCTGCGGGCGGCACGAGAGCGCCTCCGCAGTGCGCAGGTGCGTGTGCGAGACGGCTTGCTGCGCTCCGCACACGCCCACGACCTGGCCGCGGACTGCCATGACCGGATGGCGAGTCGCTTCGGTCCCCTGGCGGCTGAGCATTGGCGCAAGGCGGGTGCCCATCGCGCGGACGCGAATCCGATCGCCGCAGCACCGCCGAGCTCGACGAACCGGCCTCATGATCGCTGTGCCGCGGTTCGAGCGTTGTCCGATGTGGCGACGGTGTGGTGTGGACTGCGCTGCCCGCTGGCCGCCGCAGGTCTCCTTGCTCTCCTGGCGTTCTGCTGACCTGCGGTGTGGCCTGGCGACGAGGAGGGCCGGCACGATGACCCCGCCGAGCCCGACCCCACATTCAGCGCATTCCACTCGCGGCTGACGTCGCTGCCGACCAGGTGCGGAGGGATCCTGAACTCGCTGATGAACTCCGAAGTGAGAACCGTTGCCTGGCGTCGTCGTAAGACGGATTTGACGAGTTCTTCCTGAACACCACGAGGCGGCTCGGTTCTGCGGACGTACCTCACGCGTTCCGCGCGGCCTGGTCTTGTAGTCGATGACGTTGGGGAATGACGGTGTACTCGGGATCGTTGGCGGAGTCTTTGCCGGCGGGAAGATCGCCCACCGGGTCGCGGCGGAGGCGGCGAGGGTGGCTCCGGCCAGGCGTCGCACCCAGCTCTTTCCGAAGACGGCGCCGGTCAGTCCGGCGGCGGAGAGGGCTTCGGCAGTGCGCAGGTACTTGCCACCTCTGCCGGTGTGGTACGGCTCGGCGATCAGTCCCAGTCTCTGCTCCATCCTCTTCAGCGCACTGAGTTCGAGAGCAGCGCCGAGCACGGCGAGGTTCGGGCCGGCGCCGACTCGCGGGCGGGTGCAGCGAGGAGTCCGAGGCCGCCGGCTGCGCTCGCGCCGGAGCCGACGAAAACCTAGGGCATTTCGCGGTAGCCGTCGTGCCAGGCGGGCGCGGCGGTGCCGGTGAGGAGGGCTGCGGTGGAGGCCGCCACTGCGGGTCCGGTCAGTGCGGCTCCGGCGGTTGCCAGCGCACCGGTCCGCGGCAGTTTTCCGGTGATGGACGACGCGGCCGCGGCACCGCGAGGGGGCGTAGCCGGCCAGCAGCCACGAGCCGAGGTTCATCGGCGAGGTCACCTTCAGCATCCGCAGCATGTTGAGGAATCGTTCCGGCCGGCCGAGGTCGTGGACAAGCGCGACGAGGGAGAGGCTGATCCCGTCGAACGCACCGGTCTTCGCGACGCGTTCGAGATTCTTGCGCCGGGTGGCGTGGGCCCCGGCGCCGAGCAGCGACGACGCTCCGGCGAGACCGCCGAGGAACAGGTAGCCCGGGATGTCGGGGGAGTGTCAGACGGATGCATTGATGATCGGTTTGCCGTAGTAGGAGGTGAATTCCGCGTCAGGCACCATCGGTTGTTCGCCGCGCCGACGGTTGAGTTTGCGGCCGGTGGCCACGCCGGTGAGGGCTTCGCGACCGGGCCGCGTGTCGTGCTCGCTCATGTCCGCCTTCCGAGTACCGAGCCGAGGGACGCGGCCAGTGCGCTGCCCGCGAGGGCGGCGGCCGCGGTGCCGACGTGCCGCCACATGGTGGTCAGGTCGCGGGTGGTGACCTGGGGGTCGGGCGGCAGGCCGTAGACCTCGGGTTCGTCCAGGAGCAGGAAGGACGCGCCGTCACCGCCGACACAGTCGCCGGGGTCTTCGCCGTAGAGGCGCGCGTCGGTCAGCCCGCGGCTCTGCAACTACTCGACGCGGCCGCGGGCACGCTCGCGCAATTCGTCGAGCGGGCCGAACTGGACGGAGTCGGTTGGGCACGCCTTCGCGCACGCAGGTTCCTGGCCCTGCCCCAGCCGGTCGTAGCACAGGGTGCACTTCCAGGCGCGGCCTTCCTCCTTGCGCTGGTCGATGACGCCGGAGGGACAGGCCAGGACGAAGTAGCCGCAGCCGTTGCAGATGTCTTCCTGCACCGCGACGGTGCCGAACTCGGTGCGGAACAGCGAGCCGGTGGGGCAGACGTCGAGGCACGCGGCTTCGCTGCAGTGCTTGCCGACGTCGGAAGCCATCAGCCTGCGGAAGTCGGAGCCGCTGCCCGGTGTGGTCGGCGTCGTGGCGGCGGCGGTGGGGTCGGTGGCCGTGCCGTGTTCGGCCATGGCCAGCACGTCGAGGTCGATGAACGCGACGTGGCGCCAGGTGCCGGCGCCGAGCCCGGCGGTGTTGTCGTACGGCATGTCAGTCAGGGCGATGCCGTCTTCGGGGATGGCGTTCCGTTCCTTGCACGCGACTTCGCACGCCTTGCAGCCGATGCACACGCTGGTGTCGGTGAAGAACCCCGTCCGCGGCGGGTGGTCGCGGTAGCCGGTGGCTGTGGCGGGGTCGGTCATGGCCATCTCACACCTCCGTCCCCGGCTGCGCGGTGATGCCCGCTCGCCGCTGATAGTCGGCGACCAGAGTGGTTCGGTCGGTGCCACGGGGCCGACGGCCCGGCCTGACATCACGCCGACGCCTTCGTTTCCTGGACATGGCTGTTCGGGTCGAGGCTGATCGACATCAGGTCGTTGACCGCGTCGCCGATACTGATCCCGTTCGTACCCCAGTGATACGGCAAGCCGACCTGGTGCGGCGTTCGGCCCTGTACCCGCAGCGGGGTGAACCGGTCGGTGACCAGTACCCGGGCCTCGATCGCGCCCCGCGCCGTGACGATGGTGGCCCGGCCAAGGTGCTCGAGGCCGCGTTCGCGGGCGAGCTCGGGGCCGACTTCGCAGAAGAGTTCGGGTTGGAGCTCGGCGAGGTAGGGCTGCCAGCGGCTCATCCAGCCCGCGGTGGGGTGCTCGGTGAGCCGGTAGGTGGTGAGCACGAACGGGAAGACGTCCGATCCCGGTTCGCTTCCGCTGGGCTGGAACCGGTTGTGCTCATGTGGCAGGACCTGCCGGGCGGGGTTGCCGGGCTGCCGGCCGCGCCGCGTGCCTTGCGGTTGGCGCCCACCGAACCGCCGTAGGTGCTGCGAAGTCAGGCTGTGGTCAGTGCCCCAGCAGAGCGTGCCGGGCCTGACCGGACAGCCAGGCCTGGTAGTCCTTTTTGGACCATCGCTGGTGGATCACTAGTGCGTCGTAGTGGGCGGGGTCGTTGAAGATCCACAGGATGTCGGTCGCGCGCTCGATGTCGAGGCCGGGAGCCAGCGGACCGGTTGCGGCGGCGTGTTCGACGACCATGCGGGCACCCGCTCGCCGGTTGTTCTGCACCGTGTCCCATAGCTCGGCGATTTCGGCCGTCTGGTCTGCTGCGCGGCGAACGACTTCCACGATTCGTGCTGCCCGTGCGTTGATCAGCGCACAAACGTCCGCGTAGGCGTCCAGCACGTCTGCCGGGGTCGCGGCGTCCCACACCGGGCGAAACCAGGGCCGCTGGGCGACCGGCACGGGCTCGTCGTCTCCGGCGAGTGTCTGGTCGAGGACCTGGTGCAGCAGCGCCGGCTTGGATCCGAAGGCGGCGAACGCGGTCGGGCGGGCCACATTCGCCGCGGTGGCGATGTCGTTGAGCGACGTGGCCGCGTAGCCGTGGGCTGTGAACAGTTCGCGGGCCGCGGCGATGACCGCCTGCCGGGTCTGCCGGGCGTTCTCCTGTCGCAGCGGTGAGTGGTACCGCCGCCGGGGGCCCTCGGCGGGGCTGTCCTTGACATCGTCCATGATTCGGCAATACTAACATTCTGTTCATTAGACGATGTCTATCGAATGGAGTGGTCATGTCCCCGATCACGCCGACCCGTCCTTATGTGCTCGGTCCCACCGACGGGCAGTCCTGGTGGTTCCTCGGCAGCCTCGCCACGGTCAAGTGCGGTGGCGCCGATACCAGGGGGCGACTCACCGTCGCGGAGTTCGTCAACCCGGCGGGGTTCGCGCCGCCGTTGCATCGCCACCACGTCGAGGACGAGATGTTCTACGTCCTGTCGGGCACCGCCCGTTTTCGCTGCGACGGCGAGGACTTAGCCGCCGGCCCCGGCGACTTCGTGATGCTTCCGGTCGGCTTGGCGCACACGTTCGTGGTGGGGCCGGACGAGCCACTGCGCGCGTTGCAGATCACCACACCCGGTGGATTCGAACACTTTCTGGCCGAGGCCGGCGAACCCGCCCGGGCGCACCGCCTGCCCGGCGTCGGGGAGCTGGACGCGACGCGGCTGGACCCGGCCGCCATCGGCCACGCCTCCGCGCGCCACCACGTCGAGATCCTCGGGCCGCCGCCGAACCCGGCGGGCTGACCTCAAGACCACGCCTTGGTCCGGCAGTCGAGATCCTGGGTCGCCGGGCCGGGGCCCGCCTGCCGATTCGGGCCGCCGGCGGGCATGACCGTCGGTGGCGGAGTGTGAACGTTGCCTACGAATGGAGTGTGAGCGCCTGGGGAGCCGTCTCGTCACTGCGGCGGGTCAGGTCGTCCGGTGTGCCGGCCGGGGCGCGGGCTTCGTGTCGTGTCGCACGGTCTGGGCGCGCAGCGGATCGCACAGCGTCGGCAAGATCGCCCGGTGCACCTCGGTGAGCGAGAGTGTGTTGGGCACAGGTCGTTGCCGGCGTAGGAGAGGTTGAAGCTTTTGTCGGTGAGGGGAAGCCGGGGACGATGGTGTCGGGTCAGGGCGACGGGTAGGGCGGCCAGTCGAAGAAGCTGGGGTCGACGACTTCGACCCGATTCAGCGTGCGAGGGTTGGCACCTGCGGGTCGGCCTTGGGCAGCGGGACGTGCAGCTCCATGCGCCGGTCGGGCGCCGCGGCGGAGAACAGGTAGACCGCCCGCAGCGCCTCGCCGTCGTCGTACTCGGCGACGAGCGCGACCCGGTATCCATTTGCCAGCAATTTGGCGTGCTGCGGCAGGTCCGCCGGAGCGACGGGGCAGACGGTGGATTTGGTCATGGCGTCCTCGTGGGCAGGTCGGTCGCGGCGTGCAGCAGGGTGGACAGCGGTCCGGCGGGGACGCCGAAGAGCGCGCACACCACCAGCCCGCCGATTGCCGCGTTTGCGGCTGGTCGCTCGATCCCACGTTCGGCGCATACTGCCGATGGTCGGCCTCGAACCGCAGTTCAGCGTCTTCGACAGCGCCCGGGACGCCTCGCCGCCGCGGAGCAACGTCCGCCCGGCGTGGCCGGGCGCCGCATAATCGCGTTCGCGCACAGGTGCGCGAGACACGATCGCGACGAGCGTCAACGGTCCAAGGAGCGGCAGCGATGCCCTCGTACAGCAACCTGGCCGACAGCACTGATCCCCTCCTACGTCTGCAGCAGCCGCGAGCACGAGTACGCCACCGCACTGCGCGCCACGCTCGCGCGCTGGGCCGCAGGCCGTGGACTGCGGGAACTCACCGTCGACCTCGACCTCACCTCACGAACCCAGGCGACCGCCCCGTTCCGCCGAGTCGACTCCGGCGAACGTGATCGATCGAGCTGGGCTGGAGACCCGCTACGCCGATCAGCATGCCCGCCTTCGCCGGCTGCTCGGATTGCGCGGCGAGCACGCCCGCGCGGCCGCCGACTTCTGCCGGCTCGAGCTGGGCGAGCGGTTCACCTGAGCGATGGACTGGTTAGACGTCGATCGCCCAGACCAACACCCGGGCCATCGCTGAAGGTGTGTAGGCGTGCTCGCCGGCCGGGTCGGGGTGGTCACTCAGCGTGCCCGAAGGACCGGATCTCCTCGGCCTCTGCCGGCGTGAGCTGACGAGGGGCCTCGCCGTGAGCGAGTTTCTCTGCTTGGATGTGGTGCCGGATGTCGGCCACGACCTCCGGGTTGGCGAGCGTCGACACGTCCCCGACATCGGCGAAGTTCGAGATCCCGGCAATCACCCGCCGCATGATCTTCCCCGACCGGGTCTTGGGCATATCGGACACAATCCACACGTGCTTCGGCCGTGCGATCTTGCCGATCTCGGTGTCGATCGCGGCGGCCACTTTGTCCTCGACGTCCTTGCTCGCCGTCAGGCCCGGCTTCAGCGAGACATACATCTCCACCGCCCGGCCCCGCACCTCGTCGATCACCGGCACGGCTGCCGCCTCGGCGACCTCATCCACGGTCAGGCAGGCCGATTCCAGCTCTTTGGTGCCCAGCCGGTGGCCGGCCACGTTGATCACGTCGTCGACTCGGCCGAGGATGCGGAAGTATCCGTCGGCTGCCTGGACCGCGCCGTCTCCAGCGAAGTACGGCCAGTCGTGCCAGTCGGTGCTGTCCTTGTGCTTGTTGTACTTCTCGTAGTAGATATGCACGAACCGGTCCGGCTGGCCCCAGATGGTCTGGAAGATCCCCGGCCACGGGTTGCGGATGCAGATGTTGCCCGCCTTCCCGCTACCTGCCTCGACGACCTGCCCATCCTCGTCGTAAATCACCGGGTAGATGCCCAGCACGCCCGGGCCGCAACTGCCCGGTTTCATCGGCTGCAACGCCGGCAGCGTGCTGCCCAGGAACCCGCCGTTCTCGGTCTGCCACCAGGTGTCCACGATTGCCGCCTCGCCCTTGCCGGCCACGTCGTGGTACCAGCGCCACACCTCCGGCTCGATCGGTTCCCCGACCGTGGTCATGTGCTTGAGGTGGTAGTCGTACTTGGCCGGCTCGTCCGGGCCGAGCTTGCGCAGCATCCGAATCGTGGTCGGCGCGGTGTGGAAGATGTTCACCCCGAGCCGCTGGCAGATCCGCCACACCCGACCGGCATCGGGATAGGCGGGTACACCCTCGTACAGCACGCTCGTGGTGCCCAGCGACAGCGGCCCGTACACGATGTAGGAGTGCCCGGTGATCCAGCCGATATCCGCGCAGCACCAATAGGTGTCGGTCGGATGAATGTCCTGGTAGTACTTCGAGGTACCCGCCACATAGGACAGATAGCCGCCAGTGGAGTGCTGGCAGCCCTTCGGTTGTCCCGTCGTGCCCGAGGTGTACATCAAGAACAGCGGTGCCTCTGCGGGCATGGACACCGGCTCCACCACGACATCGCGGTAGGTCGGCAGCAGGTCATCGACGAAGAAGTCCCGGCCCTCGACCATCGGCGAGCCGGAAGCGTACTGGCCGGATCGGCGCCGGAACACCAGGACCTTGTCGATCGCGTGACCCAGCTCGGCGGCAGTCGCCACGGCCTGGTCGGCCTTGACCTTGTGGTCGATCAATTCCCCGTTGCGGTAGTAGCCGTCCATCGTCACCAGAATCGTGCTGCCCGAGTCCGCGACCCGACCACCGCACGCCGCGCCAGAGAAGCCGCCGAACACCTCGGAGTGGATCACACCCAGCCGCGCGCAGGCCAGCATCGCCACGGGTAGTTCGGGCACCATCGGCAGGTGGAACGTCACCCGGTCCCCGGTCTGGACACCGCCCCAGTCACGCAACAGCGCGGCAAACTCGTTCACCCGCCGGTACAACTCCCGGTAGGTGATCGCCAGCGTTGCTTCGGCCTCCGGCTCGGGCACCCAGATGAACGCCGCCTTGTTGGCATGGGTTGCCAGGTGCCGATCCACGCAGTTGACGCAGGCGTTCAGCCGGCCACCGACGAACCACTTCCAAAACGGTGGTTTGGACGTGTCCAGCGTGGTGTGCCAGTAGGCATCCCACGACAGCAGGTCGGCGTATTCCTTGAAGCAGTCAGGAAAACGCTCCTCGGCGAAGCGGTCCAGGATCGCCGGATCGGCGGCGTTGGCCTGGCCGATGAAGCTGACCGGCGGAGCGACGTACTCCTCCTCACGCCAGTGGACCGCGATCTGCGCCTCGGAAACCTGCGCGTCAACCTTGGAGTTGTGTGCGGTTGTCATGGCTGAAACCTCCGCTGCCCTGATGCCCCCCAAAAAAACGGGACCGTGACCGGAGCGCTATCGCTCGGCAAGCAGGCCGGCACAAACACCGAAGTCGTACAACTCGCCCGCGACCACGGCTTGGCGGTCAAACGCCGCCGTATCGCCACAGGCCACCGACTCCCAACACGCGGCATTGATCAGATCCAACGCCCGCAAGGCGACCGCGGCCAACGCGGCCACCGGCCGCGTCTCGACCTCACCGCGCAGCCGCACCGCTGCGCACGCCGCGGCTGGGTCGCTGACCGTGGCCTGCATCTCGGCCAGCAACACCGACAGTTCTCCGGCGAGATACTGCTGGGTCATCACCATCGCCGCCCAACCTCCCGGCGCGGCGGCCACGATGCGTGAGGATCGGCTGGGAGCACGAACCGGTGGCCTGCCGTTGCGGGCAGAGGCGTCCTCGCCGCGGCACACCCGACCACGTGTGCCGCGCCCGTTCTGAACGGCAGCGCTGCTCTGTGCGCGCCTGCCGTGACCGTCCTCATACCGTTCGGCCTCCCAGGCGCTGGGAGAGCCTTCATCGTAGCCGTCGGTGACCGCCTTCACCATGCTCACCGTCTTCCAAACCCAGTCGAACAGGCTTTGTTGACGCGCGAGGGTTCGGCGGGTCACATAACCCGGCCGGCACCGGTCATTTCGGCGTCGTGCGCCATGACCTCAGGTCAACACAGCACCAGGGCGACCGGTGGTGCCCGGAAATCGAGACCGAGGGTGTGGCGAAGCGCTCGCTCATAACGAACGGGACAAGAGTTTCAGCCGCCTGCCCAAAAACCGAAAGTTCGGGTTGGGGAACTCACGAGAGCGGCTGGTGCTGGGGCCGAGCCGGCCGCTGAGCAAGTGGTACCGGCCGACGACCTCGAATCCGCGGGTTGGCAGGGAACGTGGGGGAGAAGTGGATTTCCCGACGCTGCCGACGGCTGTGAGCGGCTACTGGGACTGGCTCGCGACTCAGGGCTGACGTTGCTCCCGGGCCGCGGGACGGATGGCCGCTGCGGCGCGGGTCCGGGCGGTCCTACGTCCGTGCGTCGCACGTGGGAGCGGAGGGCACGTCGTGACCGCACCGGGAAAGTCGCCCGCCGTCGTGGCCGTGGACGGCTCGGAGACCGCGACCGCTGCGGCAGTGTGGGCAGCCGGAGAAGCAGCGCAACACGCCAAGCCTCAGCGCGGCGCCGGCCAGTGGGCCGAGCGCAACGATCCAACGACCGGTCACTGATCACTGCCGGCCAGGCACATCCGGCTGGTTTGCGGCGGGCATGACGGAGGTTCCGGGGGACATCCCGGGCGGCGCTCGGCACCAGCCCGCAGACCTCCACCACCGCTCGCGATCCACTCAGGCCGAGCCCGTCGCCCGCCTGGCCGGCCAGACCGGCAGCAGGCCCCGCCCGCTGATGTCGTTGAGGACGACGGCTGAGCACTGGTAGAACGCGACGAAGGAGTCGAGGCCGACCCGGCCACCGGCCTCGGTCAGCGCGGTCGCGGTGGCTCCGGATCCGGCGAGGTTGGCGAGGCCCAGCAGCACGTAAACGACGACCGGTAACACGAACGCGGTGAACGCGGGTGCGCTGAGCACCCGCGCCTCCACGGCCAGCATCGCGGTGAACAACGCCCACACGATCAGGTGAGCGCCGAACATGCGGCCGAAGTTCGCCGGTCCCGCTGTGTCGGTGATCATCAGTGCGTAGAACTGCACGATCAGCGCCGTGGTGAACAGGAAGCAGGCATACGCCGAAGAGAACGTCGCACCGAACAGGTGTTGCCGCGGAACTCCCAGATCCCGCCGACGAGCGTGGCGAGCGCGCCGGTGCCCATCGCGACGGGAACGAACATCATGGCCGTCCGCTGGTCCACGACACCCGTATTGGCCAACGACAGAATCGTCAGCGAGAATCCGAATCCCGCCAGCGCCAGGGGCACGCCGCTGGCTGTGGGGGCGAACGCGGTCGTGGCGGGCTCACCCGCACGCGGCGGCGGCACTTGCGCGGCGGCTCAAGGAGGAGCGGTTCGTTGTGCACACTCTGCGCTGCTGGTCATGATGCTCCCTCCAGGCTGCGCAGCAGCGCTCTCGACACGGAACGGGTGGAACCGCGCCAAGGCCAGAGGGATCAGACTTCCGTGGCCAGCAGTTCCTTGAGGCCGTTGTCGATGAACCGGGTGTCCTCGGGGTTGAGACCGCCGCCGGCGAAATGTCCCCACGCTCCCGGGATGACGCGCAGTTCCGCCCGGTGCATGTGCTTGACTTCCCACTCGTTGTCTTCGGGCGGGAAGTACAGGTCCTGCTGCGCCGGCATCACGATCGCGGGCGCGCGGATCGCGCCGAGTGCGTCCTCGAGGCTGCGCATTCCCGGCGTGTTGCCGATGTCGGCGTGCTGCCAGGTCCACAGCATGGTCAGGAGGTTGTTCGCGTCGCGCTTGAGGAACAGGCCCTCCCAGAAGGCCACGAGGAAGTCTTCCAGGGATGCGTAGCCCAGTGGCTCGCGCTCGTAGATCTTCTCCCGGTAGAACTGCTGGCAGAAGCCCCAACCGGCGTAGACCCGCGCCAGGGCGCGGAGCCCGATGTCGGGCTGCTCGTGGTACCGGCCGCCGTTGTAGGCCGCGTCCGCGGTGAGCGCCGCCTTGACCCCTTCGAGGAACACGAAGTTGTGCAGGCTGGTCCTCGCCGACCCACAAAATGGCAGGATCCGCTTGACCACGTCGGGGAAGCTGACCGCCCACTGGTAGGTCTGCCCGGCGCCCATCGACCAACCCGTGACCAACTCCAGTGTCCCGATCCCGAAGCGCTCGGTTACCAGGCGGTGCTGGAACTGGACGTTGTCATACATGGTCACCCGAGGAAACGACGCGCGGTCGTGCGGTGCGGGCGTGTTGCTCGGCGACGAGGACAACCCGTTGCCAAGCATATTCGGAATGATGATGAAGTACCTCGCCGGATCGAGCGCCATCCCCTCGCCGATCAGCCATTCATTGTCGTAATGCTGCCCGGAGTACCACGTTGGGTAGACGATCGCATTGCTCTTGTCACCGTTGAGCTCGCCGTAGGTCTTGTACGCGAGCTTGGCATCGCTGAGCGTGGCGCCTTCTTGCAACCGGACGGTACCGAGGTCGAATATTTCGTAATCCACGAGAGCCTCCTTGCCGGCTTCTCCGGCTGCGCGCTCCTCGTGGTCTACGGTACGCCGCCACGGGGAAGGCCCGCGGGCCCGGCTGAGCTGTATGGCGCCGGCTCCGCCCCCGTCGACCGGCGCTGATACCGGTGTGATTCTCGACGTTCTGGTTGCGCACGTTGAGCAGTGGCGGTCCGTCCGCGGTGGACTTCGAACCTCCCCTGAACCCAGCGTGACGATCTGTCACTCTGGGTCTTGCTGGAGGTCACGGGGTGCCTCACGTCCGATCCCGCAGTGTAGGTAGCTCAGGAAAACTGCAGCCCACGGCCGGATCGGGCCAGGCCTCGGCGTTCGCCACATCGCCGCCGAAACGGAGCCACTATGGGTGATGACGGCAGGCAGCCGAGGGTCGCAGGGGATGGGCGTTGTCCGCCCTGAGCAACGAAGGAAGTGCCGACGATGGGTGGCTTCGCCGGAATGACGGGCTGGATGTGGATCTGGCCTGTGGTGATCGCGATCGGGCTGGTGATCCTCGGGTATCTCGGGGTTCTGTTGGCGCAGGGCAGGATCGGCGCTCCACCAGACGAACAGCCTGGCGGTGGGGCCGTTTCGTCGGCGCGGCGGATCCTCGACGAGCGCTTTGCCCGCGGAGAGATCGACGACGAGGAATACCGGCGCCGGAGAGCGGGGCTGAGGTGAGCCGGGAGGCGATCAGCCGGCGCCGTGCCCTCGGGTTGCTGGGGCTCGGCGCGGCGACCGTCACTGCCGGGGCAACGGGCTGGGCAGCGGGTTGGGGCGGTCAGCCGACCATCGCTGGGCTCCCGGCAGGGGCGAGTGGCCAGCCCCTGGCTGCGCCGACGGAGTTGACGAGTCGAGCCGGTGTGCTGGCGGTGCAACTGACCGCCGCGGCGGGAGTGCGTCTCGTCGGCCGCGACACCATGGCGTGGGGGTTCAACGGCACGTCGCCGGGGCCGACTCTGCGTGTTCGTCCGGGGGATCTGCTGCGGGTGCGGCTGGTCAACCGGCTGGATCAGCCCACCAATCTGCACACCCACGGTTTGCACGTGTCACCGCAAGGTAACGGTGACAATCCGTTTGTGCACGTCGAACCCGGCGCGAGCTTCGACTACGAGATCCGGATTCCGATTGATCATCCGGCGGGCACGTTCTGGTACCACCCGCACCACCACGGCACCGCTGCCGACCAGCTTTTCGGCGGCCTTGCCGGGGCGCTGCTGGTCGACGGCGGCCCGGCACTCGCTCAGCGCGAGAGGGTCTTGCTGGTCACGGACACCACGCTGGCCGGCGACGGCTCCGTGGCCCCGGTGGATGTGATGACCCGGGTGCTGGGCCGTGAAGGTGCGCTGGTGCTGGTCAACGGCCAGCACCAACCTGTTATCGCGGCAGCGCCTGGCGCGACCGAACGGTGGCGTGTCATCAACGGCTGCACCTCGCGCGTGCTCGCGCTGCGGCTGGAGGGGCACCGGCTGACGCAGGCCGCCCTTGATGGCCGGTTCCTGCCCACCCCTACGCTACGGGAATCGGTGGTGTTGGCACCGGGCAATCGCGCGGACCTCCTCGTCCGCCCCACGGCACCCGGCGCGTATTCCCTGGTCAGTGACGCCTATCCGCGTGGCAGCGTGGTGGGTGGCGGCACGATGAACGGCGGTGCGGTGACCAGCAGTCGGGCTGTGCTGGCGATTCTGAACGTCGCGGGGCCCGCCATGACATCTCCATCGCTTCCACTCAGACTGCCCGCGCCGGTGGTGCCACCGGACCCGATCTCACGAGAGCGCCGCCTGACCTTCGCCATGGGCATGAACATGGGCGGCATGGGTGCCGGCGGCATGATGAGCTTCACCATCGACGGGCGCACTTTCGACACCACTCGCGACGACCAGACCATTCCTTTCGGAGCGACCGAAGAGTGGACGGTGACGAACACCAGCCCGATGGTCCACCCGTTCCACTTGCACGTCTGGCCCGTACACGTCGTGGGCGATAGCACCGGCACACCACCGCTCGCAACTCAACAGGATGTCGTCCTGCTTCCAGCCCACGGCTGGGCGCGCGTGCGCATTGCCTTCAGCGACTACCCGGGTCGCAGCGTCTACCACTGCCACGTCCTCGACCACGAAGACGCCGGCATGATGGCCACAGCCCACGTCCAGAACTAGGGCAAATCGAACGTGGCGAAGTAGTACCCGCCTCCGACTGAGTATGGATCCGCGGTTCAGTTGACAGCCCCGGCGCGCACACCGGGTTCCGGCAAGCTACCGCTCTGGAGCGGGTGGAAGTGCCGGCGCGGCGCACTTGGTGCTCGCTGAGGGCGTGGTGCCGTTGGATCCGGAGCCGGCGCTCGCTTGACCAGGAAGGGCTCGGTTGAGCTGCGGTAGGGCACCTATTCTGATCTCGGCGGTATTCCTCTGTTCTGAGCGGAGAGGACAAGCCGATGTTGTCTTGGGGTGGCATCGCCTACGGAGCCGCACTGTCGGCCGTCCTCGCCCTCGTCCTGACCGCCGCCATCACTCGCGAGCGACGCCCCGGCGTACTCGTCGTCGTCGGCGCAGGCACGTTCGTGGCACCGGTCGCCTGGAACGCGATCCTGCGCACCACCGACGCCACCGAGTTCTTCACCGACGCCCCCGTGCCGGTGTTCCCGATCAGTTGGCAGGACACCGGGTCCGGTGTCTTCACCCTCGCCCTCGTGGCCCTGGTCCTCGGCTTCGGCCCCCTTCGTGCCGAGCCCGGCCACCGCACCGCGCTCGCCGCGCTCCTCTGCGGCATCAGCGCCTTGCTCATCGACATCTACCTCTACTGACCGACGTTTGCTTACGACATCGCATCCAACGCAACATCGATTCATCTGATACCGGTGGGAGCGCTGATCTGCATTGCGGCCCACGGCGGCCTACCGCAGACACGGCCCGGTATGGCCCCGGCCAGGGAAGACTCGATTGACCATTGGTGCATCGATGTTGTGTCTGTTCGAATAAATCGCGAACGCTCACGACGGACACTCGATGCCGGTATCGGCCGAGTTCGAACGCTCGGTCCGCGCGCGCCTCGACGACCACGCCGGGCTCGACCGGCCAGAACGCGAAGTCGTTCCCGCCTGGCAGGCCGGCGATGACCCCGGACGCCCGTTGGGGGGGCTGCCGTTGGCGAGCTGGAGCCTCCCGGCCAGCGACACGAGCGCCGGCCGCGACAGCGTCGTCGACAAAACCCACCGCGCGCACCCGCCCGCGCCGGACGTGCTGGCCGGCGCGGGACATCGATCGACACCGACCCATCTGGCCACGATCTCCCCGTGCATCACCCACACGATCCGCCGGTTCGCTGGCTGGGTGCTGGACCTGCCACCGCTGGACGCGATACCGGCCATGACCTCGACCTAAGGCCCGGTGCGCTGTTCCCCGGCGACACTTTCGTCTGCGGCACCGACCACCGCCACACCGCGCCGGGCGCCGCAGGGCGTCACCTCGAAAGGCCTCTGCTGTAGGTAGCGAACCGAATGCGGGGCCGCGGGCGGATGTGGTCGCTGGTCAGGGGCCGTCCTTACGCGGTGGTCCCGAAGCTGCGACCAGCCGCAATCGCGCGAGAGGCCCATAACGACCTCGAAACCGCCGCCCAGCACTGACGCAAGCGGCTGCTCCCGGGTCGACACCGCTCGGCGACTACTGCGGTTCAGCCACATCTGCCTCGAGCACCGCGAGGTCGCGCACCGCGTAACGGTGATGCTCGGCTTCTTCCTTCAGCACTACCTTGAGGCAGCGGCGCACGACATACTCTTGGTCGGGATACGGGTCTGCCGGCTTGCGACCGCACACCCGGTCGAGCTCGGCCGTGGTGAGCCCGTCGACGACACGCCGCATTGCGGCCATGCGGGCGAGCCGCGGCGCGAGCACCTCGTGGAGCGTCGGGGTGGCTTCGAGGGTGAGGCCGAGCTTCGCCGCCGCGTCGGACGGCATCCCCCCGGCGGGGAAGCCCAACGGGTGATAGGGCGCTTCCTCCTCGAGCACGGCGTTGCCGAGCCAGGCATCGGAGGCGAACAGCAGATGCCGTTGTGTCTCGACCAACGACCACTCGCCGTCGACCTGCTCGTGCAGCTTGGCCGCCGGCAACAGCCTCGCCCGGTCGAGCGTCGCGCTCCACAAGCTCTCGATGGCGTCCCAAGCAGCCCGGTAGTCCTCGGGAGAAGCTGCATTCCGCGCCAGCGCCCGCGCGGGGTGCCGGCGGTCGAGCTCGGCCTCGACATAGGCGGTCACGTCGACGTCGTTGACGACGAGGCGCTCGAAGTAGCCGCCGAGGTACACGTCGCTGCCGTAGCAGTCGACGATCTTCAGACCGTTCACCTCGCAATCGCGGATCTCGAGGCCAGCGAGGTCGCACAGGTGGATACGAGCACCGCGGAATTGGTCGCTCTGGGCGTATTCGGAAATCATCGAAGCAGTCTCGCTCACCCGTCCCGCCCGCACCACGTTCGGGCGCGGGCTGGGCATCGACGACGAGGTCTTGGGCCACATTTCCTCGGTGCACAGAGAGAACATCAACTTCTTCGGTTCCACCTGGGAGCAAGGACCGTCGGCCAGTGGGCTGCCTGCGCCGAGGTCTCGTGAGCGGGGCAGCTCGACCGCGACTACATCCGGGAGAAAACCCTCGAAGGGCAGCGAGCCGCCGCCGTACACGGCAACCACGGCGGACGGTCCAAGGTGATCGACGAGGACGACGTGCTCTTCCCCCGGCCCACTACGCGACAACTGCACTTCTGCACTTCGATGCCCGACATCGTCACGAAGCTGACCATCAAGACCCGCAAGAACGCCGGCCAACACCCCTCAGCCGCCTCGATCTACCGCGCATTCGCCCACAACGACGCCTGACCAGGAGCTACCCGACCACTTGGCAGGTTTCTCCCGTATCCCGGCGGTCCCCTGGATGGGCGCGCTCGACGGCACCGACGACAAGACGTTACGCGCGGTCGCGCTGAGGGCGGTGCTGATCGGGAGGGGTGGCGGCAGCGAGGCCGCCGGCGCAGACCCAGCTGATCCAGACCGCGGCCAGCAGCCGCCACAACGGTTCCAGGCGGGTGAGCGCGAGCAGGACGATCGACACCAACGACACCGCGAGCACCGGGGCGATCACCAGCCCGGCGCGCCATGCCGGGCGGGGTCGTAGCCCGGCGCCGGCTGCGGCCCTGGACACCGACCAGATCAGCAGGGCCAGCCCGGCCAGGTGCAGCGCGCCGCCAGTGACCAGAATCAGCCGGCCGAACACCCGCAAGGTGTCGTCGCCGGCGTCCGCAGCGAGGATCACCATCAGCACCGACAGCAGCGCCGACATGGCCAGCGACGCCGCCGCGAGCCCACACCCGAACCGGCCGCGGCGCCGGTGCGCCGGGCCGATCCGGGCGACGAGCCCGGCGCCGAACAGCGCCAGGCCGAGGGCCGCGCCCAGCTGCATCGCCGACGACACGAGCACCGCCGCCCGGCTGCCCGTGTAGTACTCCCGCAGTTCGCCCGGCGAGGCCCCGGGAAGGTAGAGAGAGTCCTTCGCCAGCGCTGCACTGGCGACGAGACTGGCGACGAAGCAGGCTACGAAGGCCACTCCGCCCAGCCGCCAACCCTGCCGTATCTGCCCGGCCACGACCATGATCGTCCCCCAATCCTCAGGCGTCCTGATGCCGCCGCAGTGACGGTCAGGTCGCCGAGGGTGGCGCAGGGCCCCCGCGCGCCGCATCCGCCATACGTCGACAACCGCGCGTACGTACGGGGACGTAGCCCTAGCCGAACTCACCACCCGGCCCTGGTCTCATTTCGCGCGCGGCGCGGCAAGCGCCCGGCCAGCCGGTGGCGATGCATCGTCGCGAGGTCCAGCGCCGGCGTGAGAGGTTCGGCGTCGATGTCCGCGACTCCACGCGGCCGGCGGTCGCGTCAGCCTGTCGTCGATCGAGTCGTCGGCACGTCCGCAGTTGCGCCAAATCTCGCTTCTGATCAGCTGAAACACCCGCCGCCACTGCCGCATCGACAACGGAGCCTCGACGAAGGGCGACGTTGCACGACCCCGCGGCGCGCGACGATCACGTCGCGTCCTGTGGACGGACTCGTTCCGGCGCGACACCTGGTCCGCGACCCCCGCCATGTTCCGGCACGGCCGCCGTGACCTGCTTCGCAGGGCACGGCCGCCGTGACCTGCTTCGCACCTGCCACCACGACTTCTTCCTCGACGAACGGAGCCGCATCCACCACCGGCTGGAAGGCGAGTGCACGACCGTGCGGGCCCACGTCAGCGCACTGCCCGTCGCCGAAGCGCTCGCGTCGCTCACCACCACCGCGGCCGTCCGCCACGATCCGCTTTCCGTGGTGTTCGACAAGATCCAGTCACTGCGAGCAGACCTGCGGGGCCCACAGTGCCGGCTCGTGCCCTCCGTCCACATGCGACAACGTCTCATCGTGAAGATCGATCCCGGCCGGCTGTGGTCATCCGTAGCGCGTGCAGAAAGAACAACGCTTAAGAGCGTGTCTCATGTGGTGAGTTTCTTGGAGCAGGTGAGGGTGGCGGCGAGGGTGAGGAAGGCGCAGAAGTGGTTGGCGTAGCGGTCATAGCGGATGGCGAGTCGGTGGTAGCCGAAGAGCCAGGCGATGGATCGTTCGATGACCCAGCGGTGTTTGCCGAGTTTCTTGCTGGTCTCGATGCCTGTGCGGGCGATGCGCACGACGATGCCGCGGTCGCGGACCCAGCCCCCGCAGGCCGGCGTGGTCGTAGGCCTTGTCGGCGTGCAGCGTGCCGGGTGTGCGCCGACGGGGGCCACGTCGGGATGTGATCGCGGGAATGGCCATGACCAGCGGTTTGAGGGCGTGGGAGTCGTTGGTGTTGGCGGCGGACACCGCGACCGCCAGGGGCAGGCCGGCCCGGTCGGACAGGACATGGATCTTCGATCCGGACTTGCCGCGGTCGACCGGGTCCGGGCCGGTCATGGGTCCCTTTTTTTGGCTCTTCGTACTGATGTGTGGGTGGGTTTGCCCAGGTGAAAGGGGGGCACGTCGTTGCTGGGTCTAGGTTTCTGAGCTGTCGAGGAACAGAAATTGGATAGACGGAGAACGACGTGCCCTCAACCAGGGTATGGGGTCGGCTGCTGGGGGTGAACACAGCGGTCGTGGAGTCGGTCGAGTTCGATGAGACCGAGCAGGTGCTGGTGGCCGCGGTGCGGGTCCGGCGGCGGGATCGTGACCGGTGTGGAGTGTGCTCGCCGCGCTGCCCGCGCTATGACCCCGGCCGGGGCCGGCGGCGGTGGCGTGCGCTGGACCTGGGAACTGTGCAGGCGTTCGTTGAAGCTGACGCATCCCGGGTGCGGTGTCGTGAGCACGGGGTCGTGGTCAGTGCGGTGCCCTGGGCCCGGCACGGCGCTGGGCATACCCGTGCTTTCGATGACACCGTGGCCTGGCTGGCGACCGCGACGTCGAGGTCCACGGTCGGGCAGCTGATGCGGATCGCCTGGCCGACGGTCGGTTCGATTATCACTCGGGTCCGGGCCGACATCGACGCGAGAGTGGATCGACTGGCCGGGTTGCGCAGAATCGGGCTCGATGAGATCAGTTATAAGAAGAACCACCGATATCTCACCGTTGTCGTCGATCACGACACCGGCCGGCTGGTATGGGCGGCGGCGGGCAATGACAAACCGACATTGACCGCGTTCTTCGAGTTGCTCGGGCCGCGGCGGTGCGCGCGGATCACGCATGTCTCGGCGGACGCGGCCGCCTGGATCGCCCGGACCGTCGAACAATACTGCCCGGACGCGATACGCTGCGCTGATCCGTTCCACGTGGTCAAGTGGGCCACCGACGCCCTGGACCAGGTCCGGCGCCAGACCTGGAACACCGCACGCCGACAACCCGGCGGCAGCCACAAAGACCGGCGTGGCCGCACCGCATCAGCCGGCACCGCTCAAAGCATGAAGCGTGCACGATGGGCGTTGTGGAAGAACCCGGAAAACCTCACCGACCATCAGCGTCACAAATTGGCCTGGATTGCCAAGACCGACCCTCGACTTTATCGCGCCTACCTGCTCAAAGAAGGACTCCGACACGTCTTCGCAGTCGGCGGCCAGGCCGGAATAGAAGCATTACAACGCTGGCTGGCCTGGGCGGCACGCTGCCGGATACCCGAATTCGTCAAGCTCGCCCGCACCGTCCGGTCCGAGCTGTCGGCGATCCACGCGAGTCTGGATCACGGCCTGTCCAACGCGCTGATCGAGTCGACAAACACCAAGATCAGACTGCTGACCCGCCTGGCCTTCGGATTCAAACGCCCGGACGCCCTGATCTCACTCGCCCTCCTCGCCCTCGGCGGCTACCGCCCCGAACTCCCCGACCGCACCCACACATAGATCAACAGAGCCTTTTTTTTGCGCGCACCGATGCTCCGTCCAGGACTGCCCGGGACCAGTCGATCTCGTCTTGACTGCCCAGTTCGTCCAGTACAGCCCGGTGCAGCCGGGCCATAGACCGGCTTGGGTCCATTCGGTGAACCGGCGATGCGCGGTCGGCACCGTGATCCCGAACGACGGTGGCAGCATTCGCCACGCGCACCCGCTGGTCAGCACGTACACCACCGCCGACCGGGACAACGCATCGACCACGACACACGATCATGCACCACCAGCCACAAGATCCATACGAGACACGCTCTTAGCGAGTTGCCACCGGTGGGGGTTGTGTGGGCAGCCTGCTGTTCGACGAGGCCTGTATGGCGCCGCCACCGCGTAACCGGTGTGAAACTCGACCGGGTGCTGCGCGGCCCGGTCGAGTTTCACACCTTCGTCAGCGACACCACCCGCCGTGATCAGATAGCACTGATCACGCGCTTACCCGGATGCGCAGGGCAGCCGCGGTGGCCGTTCAACGCGGCCGAACATCTCGTGCTGTACCGGGGTCCTCCTTCGCCGACTCCTCGGCTGCACACTGGAACTGGCCGCTCAAGTAGCCGGACCGCGCGGGCCTCCCCGGTGCTCGGCGACGATCCCGACGATCACTTCCCCCCCAAGACCGCGGGGAGCGAGACCGATCGGCTGAGTGTTCCCGTCTCGGGATTGATCACTCGGCCACCTCGCGGCTCATCGCCCGTCGTGGCACGCTCGCAAACCCAGTGCTGACCGCAGCGCGCGCATGGGTCTGCGTGTCGATCAATAGGGGACGCCGATGCGCCGCCATCGCCGTCCGCTGGTACCCGGTTCGGTCGGGTGGGCCGGAGTCCGCTTGCGGTAGACGATGAACGGTCGCCACAGGTACCACAGCGGGTAGCTCCAGGCGTGCACGAGCCGGGTGAAGGGCCAAATGGCCAGGACGGCCCAGGCGGCGGTGGCGTGGATTTGGTAGATCAGCGGGGCATGGGCGATCGCGGCCACATCGGGGTTGCCGGCGAACAGGCCGCGGAACCACAGAGCCACGCTCATGCGGTAGTCGTAGCCGCCGCCGAACAGGTTGATGCCCATGGTGGGGATGATGCCGAGCACGATCACGATCGCGAGCAGGATCAGGGCGACCCAGTCGATCGGGCTGGTGGTGGCCCGCACGCGAGGCAGCATCGTTCGACGGTAGGCAAGCATGGCCACACCGATGATCACGCCGAGCGCGGCTATGGTCCCGCCGATCGACGAGAACCACCGGTACCAGTCCTCCGGGATGCCCAGCCAGTGGGTGAACGATTCCGGGATCAGGATGCCGATGACGTGGCCGGCGATGGCGGCGAACGTGGCGTAGTGGAACAGCGGGTTGCCCCACTTGAGTACGAGGCGTTCCTGGAGTTGGGTTGAGCGGCTGGTCCACCCGAACTGGTCGTAGCGCCACCGCCAGATGTGTCCGACGACGAAGGTGACCAGGGCGAGGTAGGGCAGGATCACCCACCACCACAGATCCCATGCGGTCATCGGTGCCCTCCTGTGACGTATTCAGGTGGGGCGAAGGGCTCCAGGCCCACCTGTTCGACGGGTGGTCCGGCGTCGCTGAGGGCGCGCAGTTCGGCCCGGTGCCGTGGCTGGAGTGCCGGCAGGTGAGCGCGGACCACGTCGAGCAGGGCCGCGTAGGGGCTGTCGGTGGCGCTGACCGCCTCGGTGAGCAGTTCCAGTCCGGCCTGGCACTGGATCAGTACCCGCCGGCCGGGTTCGGGGGCGGCCGCGGCGAATTCCAGCATCAGGGGCAGGAAATCGGGCAGTTCGTCCTCGGGCGCGGGGAAGCCGGCCTGGCGGTACGTGTGTTTGAGCGCGAGCAGGGCCATGCCGCGGGCGCGGGTGTCGCCGTGCCGGTAGTAGGTCAGGTACAGGCTGCGGCGGCGGGTGTGATCGAAGGTCACGACGTAGTGCTGCGCGGCTTCAAGGGGTGTACGGCCCGCCAGCCAGCAGGCGAAGCCACCCAGTGAGTCTCGCGCGGCGGCGTCGGTGATCGCCGGAAGCGCGGCCGTCACGTCGGGTAGCAGCGCGAGGACGCGGTTGTCGGGATACTGCAGCAGGATCGAGGTGATCTTGTCGACCAGCGGGGTGTCAGTGGGGCGCGGTGCGGCGCGACGGGTCCGGCGGATCATTGGCCACCGCCTTCGCCGAACAGGTGTGCCGGGCGGCCGGAGCCGTTCCAGCCCAGCAGGTTGAACCGCATCCGGCCGTCGTCGTCGCGGAACTGGCTACCACTGCCGGTGGCGGCGAGCGTGTCCTCGGTGTGGGCGCCGAGGTCGGCGACACCGCCGGGGTAGCCGACGGCGCAGTGCTGCGCTTGGAGGCGGCCGGTGTCCTCCGCGTGCACTTTCGGGATGACGTAGCGTTCGTCGTACTTGGCGATGGCCAGGATCCGATACAGGTCCTCGGCGTCGTCGGCCGTCATGCCGGCGGAAGCCAGCAGGCCTTCGTCGACGGGGTCGCCGACTTGCCGAGCGCGCATGTGGGTGCGCAGGACGGTCAGCCGGCGCAGCGCCCGCTCCACGGGCCGGATGTCGCCGGCGGTGAAGAGGTTGGCCAGATACCCGAGCGGGATGCGAAGGGACTCGATGGCGGCGAAGACGTGATCCGGATCGTCGTCGTGGCCCATGGCGTGCACGGCGTCGGTGATCGGGGACAGCGGCGGGACGTACCAGACCATCGGCATGGTGCGGTATTCCGGATGCAACGGCAAGGCCACCCGGTGCGTGGCGATGAGCGAGTACACCGGTGAGCGTTGGGCCGCTTGCATCCAGTCGTGCGCGATGCCGTCGCGTTCGGCCTGGGCGATCACGACGGGATCGTGGGGATCGAGGAACACCGACAACTGGGCCTCGTACAGGTCCGTGTCCTCCGGTGTGGACGCGGCCGCGAGCACGGCGTCCGCGTCGTAGAGCATCACGCCCAGGTGCCGCAGTCGGCCGACACACGTTTCCGAGCAGATGGTCGGTTGGCCGCCTTCGATGCGCGGGTAGCAGAAGGTGCATTTTTCGGCCTTACCGGTGCGGTGGTTGAAGTACACCTTCTTGTACGGGCAGCCGGACACGCAGAACCGCCAGCCGCGGCAGCGGTCCTCGTCGACCAGCACGATCCCGTCCTCGACCCGCTTGTACATCGCGCCCGACGGGCACGACGCCACGCAACTGGGATTGAGGCAGTGTTCACAGATGCGGGGCAGGTAGAAGTAGAACGCGTGCTCGAACTCCATCCGCACGTGTTCGGACAGCCCCTCGAGATTCGGGTCGGTGGCGGCATAGGTACCCGAGCCCGCGAGGTCGTCGTCCCAGTTCGGCCCGTATTCCGGGGCCATGTCGCGGCCGGTGAGCTGGGATTTGGGCCGAGCACTGGGAAATGAGTCGGACAGCGGCGCGGTCGTGAGATGCTCGTAGTCGAAGGTGAACGGCTCGTAGAAGTCGTCCAGCGAGGGCAGTTCCGGATTGTAGAAAATGGACAGCAGCTTGCGCAGCCGCCCGCCGGCCTTGAGCTTCAGTTTGCCGCGCCGGTTGAGTGTCCAGCCGCCCTTGAAGCGGTTCTGATCCTCATAACGGCGAGGGTAGCCGGCGCCGGGTTTGGTCTCCACATTGTTGAACCAGATGTACTCGGCCCCGGGCCGGTTGGTCCACGTCTGTTTGCAGGTGACCGAGCAGGTGTGGCAGCCGATGCACTTGTCCAGGTTCATCACCATGGCCACCTGTGCCATCACGCGCATCAGAACTCCACCTCCTGCCTCCGGCGACGGATGACGGTGATCTCGTCGCGTTGGTTGCCCGTCGGGCCGATGTAGTTGAAGCCGTAGGTGAACTGGGCGTAGCCGCCGATCAGGTGTGTGGGTTTGATCAGCAGCCTCGTGAGTGAGTTGTCGCCGCCACCGTGCCGGCCGGTGATCTCGGTTTTCGGCACGTTCAGGTGCCGGTCCATGGTGTGGTACATGAAAACTGTGCCTTCCGGCATCCGGTGGGTGACCACCGCACGGCAGGCGACGACGCCGTTGCGGTTGTACGCCTCGATCCAGTCGTTGTCGGCCACCCCGATCTTGTCCGCGTCCTTTGGACTCAGCCAGATCACCGGGCCACCGCGGAACAGGGTGAGCATGTGGAGGTTCTCCTGGTATTCGGAGTGGATCGACCACTTCGAATGCGGGGTCAGGTACCGCACCACGACCTCCTGCCGATCGTTCGACCTGGACGGCGGACCGCAGCTCTGTCCATTCGGCACGCCGAAATGCGCGAGCATGTTCAGCGGAGGCCGGTAGGTCGGCAGCTGCTCGCCGAACTCGGCCATCCATTCGTGGTCGAGGAAGAAGTGCTGACGGCCGGTGAGGGTGTGCCAGGGTTTGTGCCGTTCCACGTTGACGGTGAACGGCGAGTAGCGGCGGCCGCCGGTCTCGCTGCCCGACCATTCCGGTGAGGTGATCACCGCGCGGGGTTGGGTCTGGGTGTCGGCGAAGGTGATGCGGTCCCCGGCCCGTTCAGCGGCCAGGTCCCTCAACTCGACGCCGGTGCGCTGCTCCAGCGCGCGGAAGCCGAGTTCGGCCAGCCGCCCGTTGGTGGTACCGGAAAGGGCGAGGATCGCTTCGCAGAACTGATCGTCTCGCGCGATTGAGGGGCGACCGTCGGCGATGCCACCGCGGACGGTGCCGTTGTGGTGGCGTAGGTAGTCGATTTCCGCGTCGGGTGTCCAGGTGACGCCTTTGGTGGTGGTGCCCGCCGTGTCCAGCAGGGGGCCGATCGCGGCCATCTTGTCCGCCACCGCGCCGTAATCGCGTTCGACCACGATCAGTTTCGGCATGGTCTTGCCTGGGACCGGCTCGCACTCACCGGTCTTCCAGTCGCGGACGACGCCGTACGGCTGAGCCAGCTCGTCGGCGGTGTCGTGGGCCAGTGGCGCGGCGATCACGTCCCGCCGCTTCCCGAGGTGGTGTGCGGCCTGGCGGGACAGTTCGGCGGCGAGGGTGTGGAACAGGTCGAAGTCGGTGCGTGCCTCCCAAGGGGGCGCGATGGCCGGGGTGAACGCGTGTACGAAGGGGTGCATGTCCGTCGAGGACAGGTCGTATTTCTCGTACCAGGTGGCGGCGGGCAGAACCACGTCGGAGAACAAGCAGGTGCTGGTCATCCTGAAGTCCACCGCCACGGAAAGGTCCAGCTTCCCGGCCGGGGCCTGCTCATGCCAGGCCACTTCGGTCGGCCGCAGGGCGGGTGGGGTTTCGGTGGCGGCGACCGCGTCGTCGGTGCCCAGCAGGTGCCGCAGCAGATATTCGTGCCCCTTCATGGACGAGGCGAAGAGGTTGGCGCGCCACACCATGAGCACCCGGGGCCAGTTCGCCGGGTCGTCCGGGTCGTCCGCGGCGAAGGACAACGCGCCGGATTTCAGTTGCCCGACCACGTACTCCGGCACCGCCAGGCCGGCGCGCTCGGCTTCGTCGCACAGCTCCAACGGGTTGCGGTTGAAAGCCGGGTGAGAGGGCATCCAGCCCAGCCGCGCCGCGAGCGAGTTGCAGTCGGGCAGGCTACGCCCGGCCAGCCGGCCCGGCCCCAGCGGGCTGGCCAGCACGTCGGCCCGGAAGGCTTCGTAGCGCCACTGGTCGGTGGCCAGCCAGAAGAGGGGAGTGCCCACCATGTGCCGGGTGGGGCGCTGCCAGTCCAGGCCGAACGCCAGGTGGAACCAGCCGGTGAGGGGCCGTACCTTCTCCTGGCCGACGTAGTGTGCCCAGCCGCCGCCGTTGACGCCCTGGCAGCCGCACAGCTGTAGCAGGGACAGGAACGTCCGGTAGATCTGGTCGGAGTGGAACCAGTGGTTGGTGCCCGCGCCCATCGCGATCATGGACCGGCCGCCGGTGCGTTCGGCGTTGCGGGCGAATTCCCGCGCCACTCTCGTCACCGCGGCGGCCGGCACCGAGGTGATCCCCTGCTGCCACGCGGGTGTGTAGGGCTGCGCGGCGTCGTCGTAGGCGGTCGGCCAGATGCCGGGCACGCCTTCGCGCGCCACGCCGTACTGGGCCATCACCAGGTCGAACACCGTGGTCACCAAGTGCCCGTCGACCCAGAGCGCGGGCACACCCCGGTGCAAGGCCGCACCGCCCTCGTCCGAACCGCTGTCGAAGCGGGGCAGGTCCACGGTGACCGATTCAGCGCCGGCTCGGCCGTGCAGCGTCAGCGCAGGAGCGGCGTCGAGGTTGAGGTTCCAGCGACCGGGTTCGCTGCTCCAGCGAAAGCCGACCGACCCGTTGGGCACGACCGGTTGCCCGGTTGCCTCGTCCAGCAGCACGGTCTTGAACTCCGCGTGCTCACTCTCTTCGCCGAGGTCGGCGGCGGTGAGGAACCTGCCCGGCACGTGTGCGTCTTCGCGTTCGGTCAGGGTGACCAGGAAGGGCAGATCGGTGTAGGTACGGGCGTAGTCGAGAAACCGCGGAACCTGCCGGTCGCGGTAGAACTCGGCCAGGATCACGTGCCCCATGGCCATCGCGAGCGCCCCGTCGGTGCCCGGTGCGGCGGCCAGCCACTCGTCGGCGAACTTGGTGTGGTCGGAGAAGTCCGGGGACACGACCACGACCTTTTGGCCCCGGTAACGGGCCTCGGTCATGAAATGCGCGTCGGGGGTGCGGGTGATCGGCAGGTTCGTGCCCCACACCATCAGGTAGCCGGCGTTCCACCAGTCTCCGGACTCCGGCACGTCGGTCTGGTCGCCGAACACCTGCGGCGAGGCGACCGGCAGGTCGGCGTACCAGTCGTAGAACGACGAGATCGTGCCGCCGATCATCGACAGGTATCGGGTGCCCGCCGCGTACGAGGTCATCGACATCGCGGGAATCGGCGAGAAACCGACGATCCGGTCAGGGCCGTGGCGTTTGATCGTGTGCACCTGGGCTGCGGCGACAAGCTCGGTCACCTCGCGCCAGGTGGACCGCACGAACCCGCCCTTGCCCCGAGCCCGCTTGTACCGGCTCGAGCGAGCGGTATCGGTGACGATCGATTCCCAAGCGTCCACCGGATCGGCGTGCTCGGCCCGCGCCGCTCGCCAGAGCTCCAGCAGCGGCCCCCGGACATACGGGTAACGGATTCGCGTCGGCGAGTAGGTGTACCAGGAGAAGGACGCACCCCGAGGGCAGCCGCGCGGCTCGTACTCGGGCGAGTCGGGTCCGACGGACGGGTAGTCGGTGGCTTGGGTTTCCCAGGTGATGATGCCATCCTTGACGTACACCTTCCACGAGCACGACCCGGTGCAGTTCACGCCGTGCGTCGAGCGGACCTCTCGGTCGTGGCGCCATCGCTCGCGGTAGAACTCCTCCGCGCCCCGGCCGCCGTCCCGGTACAGCATCCGCCGGTCCGCCGACTGTTCGCCCGGGAAGAACCACTGAGCGGACCGCATGAGCCCGTCGACCGCGTCCTGTGTGGACGGTTGGCGCGGATGCGGCGATCCGGCGGAGCACATGGGGCTGGTTCCCTCCGTGGCTTGGGTAGTCGCTTGCCCTCCCGGCACATTTCGGCGCATGGTCACGGGACTCTCCGTGGTCAGGCGACGACGCGCAGGTCGTGCAGCACACCAACCGCAGCCGGCCAACCGGACAGGTCGGTCAGTGCGCCACAACCTGCTTCCACGGCGTGGGGCACGTCGATCCGGGGACTTAAGACCCCGGTTTCGCGTTGCTTGCCGTGGTTACAGTCACAGTGGGAGACGGTGCTTGCAGATTGCCTGCGATCGGCCGCGCAGGGGTGGCACACCCAGCGGCCACCGGAGTCACGACAGACCGGCGGTGTCCTTGAGATGAGCCTGTCACGGCAGCAGCAGACCCAACCGAACAGTCGGCTCGATCCGCCCGGTGAGCGGTCGAGCCCGCAGGTCAGCATCCAGTTGCTGGGCCGGTTCGCCGTCCGGCAGGGCGACCGGGAGCAACCCGACCGGGCGTTCGGCGGACGGCTGGCGCGCCAACTGCTGAGAATGCTGGCCGTGTCCCGGGGCACCCTGGTGTCCAAGGACGCCGCGATCGCCGCGCTGTGGCCCGCCGACCCGCCGGTCGACGCCGGCGGCAACGTCGAGATCCTCATCAGCCGCATCCGCCGAGCCCTGGGTGACCGGTCGCTTATCCAGACCGGTTCCGGCGGCTACACCCTCGTCGGCGACGACCGCTGCCGGGTGGACGTCGAGGCTTTCCTGACCGCCGTGGGCCGCGGCCAGGCCGAGCTGCACCACGACCCGGGCACCGCACTGAGCGCGTTCCGGGCGGCGCTGGCGATGTGGCACGGCGAGCCACTGGCCGAGGACGCCTACGCGGCCTGGGCCGTCGAACACCGCCACCACCTGCTGCGCGCCCACCTCGATGCGCTGGAGGGTGCGGCGGCCGCTGCCCTGGCGGTCGGCGACAGCGTCGCGGCGCTAGCTTGGGCGCAGACGGCCGCCGACGAGCATCCCCTGCGCGAGACTGCGGCGTTGTTGCTGGTCCGAGCCCTGGCGGCCGGGGGCGACCGGGCCGCAGCGCTGGCGAGTTTCGATGCCTTCGGGCGGCGGCTGGGCGACGAACTGGGCATCGACCCCTCCGCGGTCGCGATGCGGCTGCGCCAGCAAGTGCTGTGCGACGAGATCGGCCCCGTTCTCGCGGCCGGGAGCCAGCCGCTGACCATTCCCGGGTTCGCCGCCGACGGCAACCGGCTGGTGTCGAGCACGCCGTTCGTGGGGCGGAACCGGGTGCTGGCGCGCATCGCCGGGCTGCTGGCGGATCGCGAGGTACGGGTGGTGCTGGTCCGTGGCTCGCCGGGCAGCGGGAAATCCCGCCTGCTCCAGGAGCTGGCCGATCACGTCGCCATGCCGGTGGTGGTGGTGCGCGCGGATCGCGATCGCCAAGACGACTCCGGCGCGGTTGCGGCCGACCTGCTCCGGGCCCTGCAGACCCACGAAGCCCCGGCCGAGCCGGGCAAGCACCGGCACTCGATTCCGGCACCGCGCCCCCAGACGCCCTCGGACGGCACCCCGCGGGACACCGACTCACCCACCGCGGAGGGGGCCGTCCTGCGCGCGATTCGGCAGCGAGCCCGCCCTCATTGCCTGATCGCGATCGACGACCTGCAGTGGGCCGACGACAGCAGTCTCATCCTGCTCCGGGTGCTGCGGCAGCGCGTGCCGGGACTACAGGTGATCGCCACCTATCCGGCCACGCGACCGTCCGGCCGTCCGGACCCCGTGGCGGTGCTGGCCGGCGTCGATTCGGGGCTGGCGCGCCGGGTGGACCTCGCTCCGTGGTCCGACACGGACCTGGCCGTGATCGCCGACCCCGTCCTGCGCGGGATCATCGCCGAGTGCACCGACCGCACCCCCGCGACTGTCCTGTGGGTGCTGGACGCGCTGGCAGCGCAGCACTTGATCGAGCGCGATTCGTGCGGCCGGTGGCGGCTGCACGACCAAAGCTCGCGGTCCCGCGTCCGGGCGTTGACCGCCGGGGGAGGGCCGCTGGTGCGCGCTGCGGTGGCGTCGCTGCCCGCGGCGAGCCGGGAAGCGCTGACACTGCTCGCGCTGATCGGGCGGCCCACCCCTCCCAGCGTGCTGGCCACCGCCGCCCGCGAAGACCTGCCCGTCGCTCTCGACGCGCTGACCACGCTGGCCGAGGCCGGCCTGGTGCAGGGGAACCACGACGGCTGGGCGCCGGCCACGAGCACCATCGGCGAGGTCGCTGTCGCCGACCTCGACCCCGCGGGTCGGCTCTGGCGCCACCTCATGCTCGCGGAGGCACTGCGCGAGCTTGGCGCAGACGTCGCCGAAGTCGCCACGCACCTCGCGGCGGGTGGCGATGGTCCCGCGGCGGCCCTGGCGTTCGCCGACGCCGCGCGGGTCCGGCTGAACCGGATCGCCGACGGGGAAGCGCTGAGCTTGACCGAGGCGGGCCTCGGCGCGTCCGCGCCCGGTCAGACCCGGTCCGCGCTGTGGCGCATCCGCGGTGAGGCGCATCGGCGGCAGGGCCGGCTCGGCGATGCTCGCGGCGACCTGGACGCGGCGCTGGCCGAAGCCCCGTCCGAGGCGGACCGCTCCCGCGTTCTGGCTCAGCGGGCCCTCCTGGAGACGCCGTCATTCAGCGCGTTCCTGGGTGCACAGCTGGCCGGGTTGGCGATCGCCGAAGCCGGGGATGACCCCGCGGCCCGTGGTCAGGCCCTGGCCGCGAGGGCGCTGGTCGATCTGTGGCTGGCCCGGCTCGATCGCGCCCGGCAGCGCTTCCGGCAGGCACAGCGCCTTCTGCGGCTGGCGGGCGACCCGGATGGCGCGGCACGGCTGCTGCACTGGCCGGCGATGGCCGCTCTCCTCGCCGGCCGGCTCACCGAGGCCGCGGCCCGGCTGGACGACCTGGCCCAGCTGCCCGCGACCACACCCGAGACGCTGCTGTTGTGGCATCCACGCGCCAGCCATGGGCACACCCTCGTGCTCCTGGGCGACCCCGCCGCAGGCCTGGCCGAAATCGACACGGCGCTGACCTGGTCCCGGGCCGCCAACCTCGCGGAAATGCACAGCTCCTGCCTGTGGCATCGCAGCGAAGCCCTCTCCGCCCTCGGCCGCCATGAGGAGGCCGTGGATGCCGCTCGGGCCGCGCTGGCCATCGCTCGGCGCATCGAGCACACGGCGTGGACCGCCGCTTCGCTGCGCGCGCTGGGGACCGCCTGGCAGACCGCCGGCGACCTGACCCGCGCCGAGGCCGCCTTCCGTGATTCCCTGCACGCCGGCCGGCCCATTCCGCTGTTCGCCGGCTGGGCGCAGGCGCGGTTGGGCCTGGTGCTGGTCGGCCAAGGCCGACTGGGTGAGGCGGAGCCGGTCATCGGTACGGCGCTGCGCCAGGGTGCTCCGCTCGCCCGGCACGAGGCCCGGTGGGCGCAGGCCGAACTGCTACATGCCCGGGGCGCCCCCACCGCCTCCGCCGCGGCCCGGGCGGCACTGGCCGCGGCAGGTGAAGCCGGCTACGAAGCCTTGGTGCCGCGCCTGGCCGCCCTCGCCGGATAGCCTCACCGCGGGCACACCCAAAGGTTGCCCGAACGCAATCGACGGGAACCACCAGAGCGCCAATCGGCGGAAAAGAGGTGGTACCAATGGCCTGGGACGAATCCGCCGGGCCACGCTCGAAGTGCTGCTGACCTTCGAGCGTGTGCGGGCCGCGGCGCTCAAGGGGCCCCATCGAACCTCGTCTACCTGCTGCGTTAGACCCGTGCCGACGGCCGCTGTTCCGGCCGGTAGAAGTCGATGGTGATGCCCTTGTCGTCGACGGACACCGCACACCCCGGTGCCCGCCGCCGCGTACAGCGTCGCCGCAAAGTCGCCGCAAACCTGGCAGGCCCATTCGGTGGCCCGCAAGCCACGAGGTCGAAAAGGCTGACAAGGCAGACCAGCCGGGCAACCTCTCCAACACCGACGAGCGGCTCTGCGGCTCGTCATCACGCGGAGCTATGACTCGCGTGAGCGGTTCCGGCACCCGCTGCGCTGGTGTCACCTGCCGACGTCGGTATCCCGATGCACCTGGCGCGCCTGGTCGTCGCCGATCTGCCCCGGCCGGGCAGCGTGGCCGGACGGCTCGACGGGGCCGGCATCTCCGCGCCTCGCATCGTGGCGGCCCCGCACCGCCTGGTCACCGCGTAGCCAGCGACCGCCCGCGACCAGCATGGCGGCGAAAACAACGGCCCACACCGCCAGAGCCAACCACGCCTCGCCCGCGCCGAACGCGGCCAACCAGCGGATGCCCGTGGCATGGCCCAACTGGTCGCTGGCCACGCCGTACATGCCCACCGGGAAGACCAGGCTCCACAAGGCACTCTCGTATGGCAGCGGTACGCGCCGCACCACGTGTCGCCACACGCCGAGTGCGACCAGCAGCGGGATCAACCAGCTACAGAACGACCACAGCACCAGCGAGATGTCTGCGAGCACACCGCGCGACAATAAAGTCGTGGGCAGGGCGAGCAGCTGGGCAGCGGCCAGGATCGTGATCGCCCCAGCCCCCATGAACACCCAGTACGGCGGAACCAACTCCTGCGCCGCGACCGGCCGGACCAACAATCGGGCCAACCCGAGCCCGGCCAGCAATAGGTACAGCAGCAGCCCGATCGCCCAGCACACCGCCCCCACAGTCGCCAACATGATGTCCGGCCCGAACGGCGCCAGCGAGGCGGCTGCCACGGCGACGGACTGGGTGCCGACGACCCAGATGAACCAGGTGCCGTTGACCTGGTCCAGGCTCGGATGCCGGCGCGGATCGGCGATCAGGCCCAGCGGCACGCCGTAGCCGAGTGTCAACCAGCTTGCTACACCCAGGATCAGCAGCGAAGACGCCGGCCACCACCATCCGCCGAGGGCCAGCCGAGCGGCCAGCACGTTCGACGCGGCCGCAAAGGTGAGAAAAGCGAACCCTCGGGGACTGATCACATCGGCGAGCATCCGGTGGGGCCACCGCAGGAGGCGCCATCCGGACGCGGCGATCAGCCCGAGGTAACCGCCCAACCCGATCACCAGCAGGGCGTCCGAGGCAACCGGCACGCCGTTTTCTTTCAGAGCGGTGGACACGATGCCGGTGGCCATGACGAACGCGAACACGCCCGGGTTGAGAGCTCGGACCACCCGTCCGCATCTCGCCCATCCCAAGCGGGATGCTCGCAGCGTTAGCTCGTTCATGCACTCGGTCCTCGGCCGCCCGCAACAAGTCGGCGGGCTGGAGCACTGACCGGCCGCTCGGTGAGGACGGCCGCCTGGCTGTGCCGGACACTCCAGGTCGCGGTCAACGACGTCAGTTCGCGTTGGCGCGCGAGCAAGCGAAGGTGTTCCGCAGCCTGCCGTCGAGGGCACCCGCGCGGTTCGGCCAGGCATCGGTGGCGGAACTCGCCGAACCGCGCGGTGTCACGCCCGTACCAAGGGCGCAACTCGGTCGACGGTGCTGCCTCGCGCAGCCGTTCGGCCACACGTGCGTCCGGCCGGGCGGGTCGGTCATCAGTTTTGGGACAGATGACGTGCGTGTCCACGGCCATCTCCTTCCTCACGCCCACAGGTGACCTCCTACACCCGCGATTTGTCCGAGGCACCTGGTACAAACTGCTCGCGTGACACCGCACTCCTGCCAAGTGTCCACCGAGCTGAGGCGGCAGTCCACGTGACCGCAGCTCGGCTGCAACCATCGCGTTCTGCCGCGGCGGCACGACTCCGTGCCGCCGCTTGACCTCCCACGCCAGCGGGGCCGGCCCCCCCGACCAACGGGGACCGCACCACCATCACTAGCGACCCCGACGGACATCACCGTCACTGAGCAAACACCGGCCGGCCGCTACAACGTCGTCACCTAATACCAAGGCAGCGTCGTTGTATTGGCCTTCGCCCACCGGGACCCCCGGGCAGGGCTTGCGTCAGGCCCTTCTCGCCGTCGTTGGTGGTCGGGTTCTCGCCGAACGCGACAACCGCGGGAGGCGACCGTCCAAGTGCTCCGCGCCAGGGTTCGGTTTACCGCCTGACCGTCGGTCTGTGACCTGCCAACCGGCGAGCTGCTGATCGTGCCGCCTGCCCAGGATTCGCTCGAAGATTCACAATCCTGCCCACGGTCGGCAAACGCCTACTCCGCGAGTGTCGGCGCGTCCATGGGCCCGCTACACCAGCATCGCCGGCGGCACGCCGGTACTGGTGCACAACAACAACTGGGGTGTGTCCTCGAGATACGAGGATATGAGCAAAGGCAAGTCTGTTCCGAATCGGAAAACCGACATGACCGCCCGAAGTTCGTGGCGAACGTGGCTGGCTCTGGATTTTCCCGAACTGTCAATAAGGGCGGCAAGGCGGTAACTTGCACAGGGAGTGATGGGTACACGTATGTTCTGCGCGACGGGGGCCAAGAGTACGGGAGGTCCGACTCCGACTACCAGCCACCAGGATGGTCTGGATACACCTTGAAGATCGGAATCGGAAGTGTTGAACGATGCCGACCCACTACCACTGGACGTCGTGAGGTGTACGAGATGTTCCGCGATCGTGTCGGTTTTGACTTCGGGCTCGACCGCCGATTCCGGGAGTTTGTGTTCAGTAAACCACTCGGAAGAAGTGCTCTTTTGTGATTGTGGTTTTGCTGCGGCAGGCAGGTCCAGCCCGCTGGGGATCGCGGTCGGGGTCGGTGGAAAGGACGCTTCCACCCTTCCTTGACGTTTTCTCGCAAAGCCCCCTGGTGCACCGATGCCGACTGAAGTGGAAAAGGCGTGTCCACCTCGGGCTGGTGCGCTGAGCGCAGCCGCTCGGCGCGGTCGAACACCTGATCACCTTCGAGCCGCCGCCCGGACATGGTCACCGCCGGCACACCGACGTCTACCTGTGGCGCGCGACTGAGAAGGTCGGCGAACCCTCCGGCACCGAAGAAGCCGGCCGGCTCCATGACGGCTTTCCGTCATGGGAGACCGTTCTGCGCGGGTCGTGACAACGCCATCGCCAGCCTCGAAGCGGTGCTCCGCACCGGCGGCGCTGATGACACGATCGCCCAAGTCAAGGCAGCCGTTGGACACCCCGCGGCGCCGTGCAAAATTCGGAGCCGGTGGGCGGGGTTGTGGCTGCGCCGCGGCGGGGTGAGGCTGGAGGCATGAGCGCACTCGCCGGTGATGCCTCGCCTGCGGGGCTCCGCTGCCGCGGGGCGCTTCCTCGCGGAGGCGCTACTGCCTCTGGTGACCGTCACCATCGAGCAGCACAGGAGTTGGGATGTCCGAGGATCGCTTCATCGACGACGCCATCAAACGCAGCGCCGAAACAGCCGAAGATCGTGACAAGCTCGCCCGCATGGTCGCCCAAGCCACCGAAGCCGGCACGCCGACGGCCACAACAGGACAAGACGGACCGAGCGACGCTTCGATCCTGAACTTTGCACTCAACCTGGAGTACCTGGAGGCCGAATTCTACGTTCGTGGCGCAACTGGTCAGGGACTACCGGATGACCTGGTAGGCGGGACGGGGAAGCCCGGTCAGGTCTCCGGTGGTCGCCAGGTCGAGTTCCGCAGTGCTGTGGTCAAGAATATCGCCCGCGAAATCGCCATGGACGAACGAGCCCACGTTGCGTTCCTCCGCAACGCGCTCGGTGACACGGCCGTCGCGCGCCCGCAGATCTCCCTTGAACACAGCTTTACCGCCGCGGCGACCGCCGCCGAATTGATCAAGCCCGGCGAGATCTTCGATCCCTATGCGAGCGACCGCAACTTCCTCTTCGCTGCCTTCCTCTTCGAAGATGTCGGAGTCACGGCCTTCAAGGGCGCGGCACCGTTCATCTCCAACAAGACGTACCTGGATGCAGCAGCAGGCCTACTGGCCACCGAGGCCTACCACGCCGGGATCGTGCGGGCCACGCTGTTCGCCGAAGGACTCGCGGACGACTCGGTGTTCGATGTCCTGCACAAGATCTCCGCGGTCCGCAACGCGGTCAGCGGCCCCGCTGATGACGATCAGGATCTCGGCACCAAGGACGAAGCCAACTTGGTTCCCACCGACGAGCACGGTCGTGCCTTCGGCAGGAGCGCCGCGGAGATCCTCAACATCGTTTACCTCGATCCGCAAGGAGCCTCCTCCGGCGGCTTCTACCCGGATGGACTCAATGGAGACATCGTGCAGGGCGCGGCACCGACCGCCGGCTAGTTTCCGCCTCCGCCATTCAGCCGTTCCGACTCCAGATCCGCATTCAGCCGGTCACGCTCCTCGTCGGCGGCTGCTGCCCGCCGGAACCAGTGGTCACCGGCCGAGCGTCCGCGACTCGATCCGCACCCGGCTGGAACGGTGTCGGCTCCGACTTTCGCGCGGCGCCACCCAGCCCGCCGGCACGTCCGCGAACAGCTGAGGCAGATCCGGCGCGAACACCCGCACCACCTCACTCCCGTCCGCATCGGCACGCCCCGGCGTGCGCGCGACCAGTGATCCCCTCCGTCACTTCCCCATCCGGCCATCTCACCAACATGCGAGTGTGGCGGGCGAGGAGAGCACCACGGGACATGCCGTCGAGTATCGCACCAGCGAGGCCGAACCAGGTTCACCTTTCTGACTCCAGGATGCCCTCGTCCCTGCCAGAACTGCAACGTCACTGATCTAGCGAGTACCTGGCCGGTCAGCCGGTCGCGCGGCCGTTGCTGCGCGCGGCCCCGGCCCGCTGGGCTCGCTATTCGACCTCGACCACACCGCCTAAGCCGCCGCGGCGAGCGGGGGAGTTCCCGCTTGAGCGGGAATCATGCCGACTAACGTGCGCGGGCAAGGGTGCCACGAGCGGGGTGATCCAGGTGTGCAACTCCGCGGGCTGCACCCGCGCACCGGCGGGGCATCGAGAGCGGCGCGCCGCCGAACCTCACGCGGGCTGTCGTTAGCCTTCGCAGAGGGAGACCTGCGGCCACGAAGGTTGCGTCCTGCCAGCCGGGCACGCAGTCGCGCACAGGACGCGTCGGATGAGGCCGTTGGGCGTCTCAGACAAACACCTGGCCTACCGCGAGCAGCTCGGCGTCGCGCCTGGAGATGAGCTGCCGTCGTCGGTGGGCTCCACGTCGGCCGCCAGTACCACGTCGCGACGCCTCATCCGGGCGAAACCGAGCAAGGTCGAGGTTTGATACGTCGAGCCGAAGCCGTCGCAGCGACGGGAGAAGCCGGCTGTCCGGAAGAAGGTGCTCGCCGACGCGCTGGTGCGGTGCGACTTCTGCGGTAAGCCGTGTGCGAAGGGTGCCAGGAACGAACCGATCGGCACCGACGGCCACCCGATGTGCGCTGGAATCCAGCGCAATCGTGACGCCTACAATGACGGGGCGTACTGGGGCCAGCGGCCGTCGCAGTGGCGCCTGGGGAAGAACCCCGGCAGCTACCGAAGCCGGTACTGACCGCTGACCGTGCGACGCCGGGTGTCGCCATGGGGGCGTGGTCGGCGAGATCCTGCGAGCAATCGAGGAGGCACGGCGGTGAAGCAGTACCACGTCACCGTTACCCACGAAGGCAGATGGTGGCGCAAATGGTGGATGGTGCACGTCCCCGACGTCGACGGGCTCACCCAGGCCCGTCGTCTCAGCGACGCACCTCGCATGGCCCGCGAAGCCATCGCCGCCGCCCTCGACCTCAACCCCGACGACGTCAGTGTCGACATCCACGTCGAGTCGTAAATCAGCTGGTGCGGTCACGACCAGGGGACCGTCTCCGGCGGACGGCTACGTGGCGCGGTGCGTAACGCGGCTGGTGGAGGTGGCGATCTTCCTCCCGAAACGAGGAGATCATGCGTAGAGTCCTTCTGGCCGGTCTTGTTCTGTTGCGTCCCCGTGAGCACCCCGGCGGCGACGGTGTGGTCGTCACCGTTTGCGCCGCCGGACACGTCTGAGTACGTGCCGACCGAGGACGTCATGAAGCCGTTCGGGATTGCCTTGGCCGGCGAGCGGGTGCCGTGGGTGGTGCGGCAGGGATCAGCCGCCGGAGGTGTGGGACTCCGGTGTCCGCGCGGGTGATCAGGTGTACTGGACCGACGGCGGTTCCCGACGGACAAGACAGGGCTACTGGGAGCGCCGCAACGGGGTCAAGTGCGACGCCGCGCTGACCAGCGCCCTCATCGCAGACCTCGCCGACGCGGCCGCACACAACCTCTGACCGGCCAGTCACTCGACCACAACCACGTGAGGAGCCTTCGTGGCGACGACCATCGATCCCGCCGAACTGCCCCAAGAGGAATTGGAAGTGGCGCTGCGGCGCTACGCCCTGAACGCCGGGCGGGGCACGTCGGCAGGCATCAACCTGCTGATCGACGACGGCAGCTGGCTGCGGCTCGACGAGTTCGTCCGGTCGGCCATCGACTACATCCCCGCGCAGAAGCTCGCGGTGATCGACTGGGGCAGAGCGGAGAAATACCTGCCCGACCCGAGGCGCTCTCCCCGTGAAATCGCGATCTTGCGGTTCGCCATCGCCCTCGGCCACGACACGTTCGACCTCCAATCCGTCGGCCCGCAGACCGGCATCCCGCTCATCAAGGCCGTGGCCCGCGCGATCGGGCAGAACGCGTAGTTCGACGCAGCCGGCTTAACGACTGTCTCGCTACCGTCCGCGACGCGGCCGGGGTTGACCTGCAAGTTCTGAACTGACAACCCAGATGAAACCGGAGCAGAGGAGTCGACGATGGAGAAGAAGATGCTCGCGCCGGGCGAGATGGTCGCGGCGCAGTGGCCGCTCGACGGTCCGTACGATCCGGAGCGCTTGGCCTCGGCGATGGAGGCCTGCGCCGAGTTGGTCCGCTGGGCGAATTACGCGACCTTGTCGACCACGTCGGAGGCCCTTCCCTCGGCGCCCGAGGTGTACCCGACGTTGGGTTACCTGTCCTCACTGCCGGCCGGGTTCAAGCAGCTGCTCGGCCAACTCGGCACCTGGGCTGAGGGCCTGGCCGGCGACCCGTCGCTGCGTAGTGACCAAACCCACGACCACGAAGGTGGAGCCGCGGCGGCACAAGACGCGGCCGCCGAGTTGCGGGCTGCGGCCGTGGCCGTGACCACGGTGCGCCGGCACGTGGCCGCTGCGCACTCGATGATCGGACGGCTGTACCACGACGAGGCATGAGGGCCGAGGAGGTGACGGTGACGACCAGCGCCGAATGACACCGGCCTGGTCGTCACGCAGTGGAAGCTGTCACCGAAGCTCAGCGGCGGTGAGCGGTCCGGTACCGGAAGGGACCCTCGGTCGAGCACCCGGGCGCAGTGTTGTGGAGCACCGATCCCGCTGAGGCGGCGCGGTTCTCCACGGTCGACGATGTCGCCGGCCAGCTGGATGGGCTGATCGGCCGAGCGGATATGGCTGGTTGGGACGCGATCACCAGTCGGTAGCCGATCGAGTGGGTTGGGCTCGAGAAGCGCACTGTGGCGGAGGTGCCACGAGCCGGAGCGCAGATCGTCGGCCAGTCGGGCGAGAGCCGGCTTCACGGCAGTGTCGGGCAGTGACGCGACACCGGACAGGCCAGCGCGTACCGCGAGATCGAGGTAGCGCCCGGCCGGCGCCAGTACGCGGCGAGGAAGCCGTCGGTGCAGTCGGAGGGAACGTCGATCGTCCGGGCGGTGATGCATCGGCTGAGGTTGGCCAGTCCGTCGACCACGGTGCCGAGCGTGGCCGGCCCCCGTTCCCGCTCGCCGGGGTGTGCGGGCCCCTGCCAGCGGCGGCCGATTTGTCTGACGCTGAGGGTACTTCAGGGCACGCCTTCGCCGAACCCGGAAAGGTTCCCCCGGATGGGTTGATACCAATCGAGGTGACGACGGCACCAACGGCACAAGCCGCGGCTGCCATGGTGATTGGAGCCAGCCATGCCGGTGGAGAACACCCAAGGTATTTCGACCAGGACGACCCTGACGACCCGGAATACTTCATTGCCCAGCTCGCCCGCGACGGCGAAGCCGCGCCCGCTGAGCCGGCCTCGCCGCCGGGCGTGCCGGACGACGCCGGCATCCCCGCTGACGGCGACCTTCCCTTGGAAGAAGGCCGAATGGACCCCGGACCAGCCCGGCTCGGCCATGATCATGCCTGCCGGCCAGCCACCAGACGGAAACCCGTCTCGGAACTCGGACCGGGGACTGTTGGCGTCGACCGCGACACCGTCGGTCGTGCACGGCGCCTTTGACGATGCCGAGCAGTCCGAACCGTGGTCCATCGCCCGCCTTACCGAGCGGCTTCGCCGGAACCAGCCCGACAACGATCCTCTCTTGCTACGGGTCTTGGCCGCCCGCGTCGCCACTGCCGGTGCGGACAACCTCGACCCGCGCGCCACGATCGCCGACCTCGCCCGAGCCCTGGTTCCCTCGCCGCCGCCATCTTCACTCACGCTTCGAGGACGCGAACGTCGCGGAAACACCGACTGCACCACCGCGATCACCTGCCTCGCCGCCGCCCGCGGCATGGACGACCTCACCGGCTGGTCATGACCGCCCCGCGACGTCGACGCAGTGCCTTTCCCGCGCAGGGGCAAGTCCGTACCTTCGTGCCTTGGGAAACGCTCGTTCGCGAGCCACACGTGGCTGATCGGCGTCTCTTCGCAGGAGAGACCCGTAAAGCATGCTGTGTCCGCGCCAACGCCACGAGGGTCTCGCCTACGCCAGATGTGAAGCGGCTTGTGGCGGGCGGGTGTATGCGGCGCGACTGACCGCGGTGGTCTTGAGCGGGGTCGGGGTAGCGGCCTAGTCCGCCGCGTTCCCCGAGGTCTAGCACCTGCGCTGACGCCCCGCAGCTAGTGGTCTGTGTTTGAAGTGGTCTGACGGTTGGACTTCTTGAGGATCTCGTCGGCGGTTTTGGTCCAGATGAAGGGGTGGCAGCGTTCGTTCCAGCCGTCGATGAAGGCGCGGATCTTGGCGTTGAGGTCGTGGACGGAGCGGAAGCTGCCGCGGCGGATGGTTTGGCGTTCGATGATGCCGAACCAGACCTCGACCAGGTTGAGCCAGGAGCCTGAGGTCGGGGTGAAATGGACGTGGATTCGCGGGTTCGCCGCGAGCCAGTCGCGGATCTCGGGACGCTTGTGCGTGGCGTAGTTGTCCATCACCAGGTGTAGCTCGTCGTCGGGGTAGGCGCGGGCGAGCTGTTTGAGGAATACCAGGAACTCCTGGTGCCGGTGCCGCGGTTTGACTGCGCCAGTGACCTTGCCGGTGGCGATTTCCAGCGCGGCGAACAGGGTGGTGGTGCCGTGCCGGACATAGTCGTGGGTGCGCCGCTCGACCTGTCCAGGTTGCATCGGCAGCATTGGCTGGGTCCGGTCCAACGCTTGGACCTGGGACTTCTCGTCGACACAGAGCACGATCGCGTTCTCCGGCGGCGCCAGATACAACCCCACCACGTCGGTGACCTTGGCGACCAGCTCTGGGTCGGTGGAGAACTTGAACGTCTCGCTCCGCCAAGGCTGCACCCCGTAGTCCCGCCACGCGCGGGCCACCGTGCCGTTGCTGATCCGCAGCCGGGCGGCCAGCAGCCGGCTCGACCAGTGCGTCACGCCGAGCTTCTTCGGCGGCGGCTTCAGCGTGGCCGCAACGATCTCTCGATGGTCCACCAGCCGGGGCCGCCCCGAGCGCGCCTCGTCGTGCAGGCCGTCGATCCCACCACCCTCATAACGTTCCCGCCAGCCGATCACGGTCGGCGACTCGTTCGGCGATCACACTGTTCGCCACACCCTCGGCGGCCAGCAGCACGATCCGCGCCCGCTGCGCCAGGCCCGCCCGCACCGACGAACTCCTGGTCAACGACAGCAACCGCTCACGATCACCATCACGACGAGACAGCGCGGCAGCCGGTCGATTCGCCATACCGCATTCTGACACCCACCCAACCGTCAAACAACTAACGACACGCGACACTAGGTCAATTACAGGAACCCCTTAACAGTAGGAGCTCATTTGATGGTGATTACGAACAGGATCCGGCGCTGCTGGCCACGGCGATCACAACGCCCGCCTCTGCTACCGCGGTGGGTGCTGCCGACGGGCCGGGAACCGGCCCACGCTGCTCCCCGCAGGTCTCCGCGCTCGGTTTCAGCGACGCCCTGGACAAGCGTGTGGTCAATGGTGCCGAAGTCGGTGGCTTGTCCTCGCTGGCCTTCGACGTCCGGTCACATTCCTGGTCGTCCACTGTGGACAATCACGCCAGTGATCCAGCACGCATCTGGTTCTTCCGCAACCTCGGAGACCCGACGCCGGTTGGTGGCCCGTTGGTGCTCAGGAAGCCGGACGGTACGCCGTACACCGGGACCGACTCGGACAACGAGAGGCTCGCTGTGCTGCCGGACGGCGACTACGTGGTCAGCTCGGAGATCGAGCCGTCGATCCGGATCTTCGGCCGCGACGGTGTACAGAAGGTGTCGATGCCGGTTCCCGCGCGGTTCGCGGTCACCGGTACCACACCCGACGGTGAGGCCACCTCCAACGCCACCTTTGAAGGACTGACCATCTCGCCGTCCGGGCGGGAGATCATCGCTTCGATGGAGGACGCACTTTCCGGCGACGTCTCCGCATCCGGCGACGCCTCCCTGCACCGGTTTCTGGTGTACACCGACGACGGCACCGGACACTGGCACCTCACCAAGCAGGTCGGCTACCGGGCCGAGCCGGGTATGCGCATCCCCGAAGTCGCCGCATACCGCGACGACGCGATCCTGGTCGAGGAGGCCGCCTTCGACAGCACCGCCGGCAACAGTGTCGACCTTTTCACCGTGACCGGTCTCAGGAAAGCGGCCGATGTCAGTGCCGTGCCCAACCTTTCCGACGCGCCGCGCGCCGACGTCGTTGCCAAGCAGCACCTGGCCGATCTGGTGAACTGCCCCACACTGGGCGCCCCTGCGAAAGAGGCCCAGGCCAACCCCCTGCTCGACAATTACGAAGGCATGGCCGTCACCGGAACCGGCCCAGGCCTGACCGGCGTGAGCCTGATCAGCGACGACAACTTCTCCGCGATGCAGACCACGCGCGTGCTGAACCTGGCCGCACACCTGCCCTGAGCGAGGATGCCCCGATGACGAACGAAGCTTTCGCGGCGTTGGCTGTAACAGCCCGCGTGGGGGCGAATCACGTGTCCACCGCTCGTTGAACAGGTAGGACGCCGGGCTACCCGCCGGCCGGGTGCCCGGCGTCCGGTCGCTGTCTCTGGACAGTCGTCGTTCAAACGGCACCGACTATCGAGGCGGGAACCACTTCTTCGATACCGGAATGAGGCGTTGCGGTAGCAGATGCCGAAAAACAACGGTTGGCCGGCGGGTCAGAACCAGTCGGTGAGGTTGTCCACGCCGCGGGTGGCGGCGTGCAGGTCGGCGATCGTGGTGGTGTAGTCGGCGGCGCTCTGCTCGCCCGCGTCGTCGAGGTGCGGGGCGATGAGGGCGGTAACGGCGGTGGTGAGGGAGTCCAAGGCGCGGGCGAGGTCGACCATCGTGGTGCGCGGGTCGGTGTTGTCCGCGCCGGCGGTGGCGATGCGGGCGGCCAGGATCCGCAGCACGAAGGCGTCGGTCTCCGGCTGGTCGTGGTGGAGCCGGTCGGCGAGCTCGGCGGTCGACCACTTGGCAGGAAGATCGGCATCGTGGAAGGTGCGCATGAGCGGAAGTGTCCCGGTCGGCATCGACAGACCTCAGTCCGGGGCCTGACACGAGCGGGTCCAGGCCAAGGTGTCGTAGGAGACGCTGCACACCTCGGCCTTCGCGGTCAGCCCGAAGTTGCAGGCCTGCGCGAGGATCGTGGCGTAGCGGTCGCACCGCAAACGCGGATCCGGATGTGTCTTCCGACCGGCGTGCGTGAGCAGATCCGACCATGACGCCCACCGGTCGACCTCGATCAGCAGCTCGTGGCCGAGGCAGCAGATCCACTGAGTGGAAGGAGCGAGTCATGCCCACCGGTGACCCGGACTGGTGAGCCGTCGGACGGGCGGCGCACGCCGTCCGTCCGCTGTGGCGTGCGCCACCCGCGAAACTTCGGCGTGTTGCTGATCGCCCCGCGCGGCGCCAACGGGCCGGCGCGCGGGACGATCCGGCCAGTAGCCGCGCCTCAGGTGAGGGAAATCTTCTCTGCCGGCTGCGCGGCGACGCCGGGCTCGGCCGCGACCGCCGCCACGGTGGCGTCGGCGACGGCGAGGTCGACGTGGCCGTCGGCGGAGAAGTACGGGCCGATGTACTTGTCGAAGTGGGGCACGGCTTCCTCGCGGGTGAGCCGGCTCAGGAACCCGGCAAGGTAGTCGACGGCCAGGCCCGGCCGTTCGACGATCGTCGAAAGTGCGCGGCGGTCGGCGCGCACCAAGCCCTGCACGGCGGGGCTGTTGGGGGAGTGATGCGCCGGGTCGACGGCGCCGCCGACGGTCGGGATCCGGAAGTGGTCGCCGACCCACGCCAGCACGCGAAAGCCCTCTTCCTCGGCCACTTGCTCGGGTGAAAGCGTGCTGCCCAGAAACGCGGCGTCGATCGAGCCTTCGCGCAGCAGCCGCAGGTCCATGCTGTAGCCCCCGGGCTGGCGCACGACACAGGTGAGGACGTGATCAGGGTCGATTCCGTGCTGCCGCAGCGCTCACGCTGGTGGAGGCAGTGCTGCGGCCCTCGACGCGTGGGGAGCGAGTCCCCGACGAGCTCTACGCCCGGGTGGCCGGGCACTACGACAAAACGGCGCTGGCCACGGTGGCGGCCGGTCAGCGTCTGAGCTCAAGCCCCCGTCGCATCGGGACGGTCCGGGTGCCGACCAGCCAGCTCCGTGACGTCGGGAAGTGGTTGCGGGCCCGGCCTCTTCGATGCGGTCGCCCCACAACCGGCGGAGAAGTGGTTCACCGGTTCGTCCGTGCGGGGCTGTTGATCACCAACGGCAGGGAGCCTTCCAAAAGGTAGGGGTGCCCGGGAAAGTGGTCGACGTGAAGGTGGCCGCCGTCATCGGTCGTGGCCATGGCGTGCACATTTTGGCCAGGGTGGTCCTGGCATCGGCTTCGCCGCTGATCACCAGGGTCTCCGTCTGGTTCTCGAGGGGGATGTGGACGCCGGAGCGGGTGCGTTCCTGACTTCGATTCCCGTCAGGGCGTGGCCGAGGGGCGGGGACGTGGGTGCGGCGCTGATGAACCCGGCCCCTTCGGCGATCACGCGTGCCAAGTACTCCAGTTCTTTCGCGGTCGCGGTGATGTCCACCTCTCCGTACACGGGATCTGACGTGAGTCTCACGGTCGGCGCTCCTTCCTGGACAGGACATTCCTCCGGGCACACACTGGCCCCGCGGCCTCAGCATGTCCTCCGCTGGTGGCCGCGCGGTCAAACGGAAGTCCCTCGACGCGGTCGCGAGGCTCTTGAGGTCGAGCGCGGTGACTTGATCGGCGAAGGGATACGGTTCCTGCCCGACCTGGGCGATGCCACGCACCCAGCAGGCCCTGGATGGTGAGCCAGGTCTGGCGGTGCCGACGCCACACCGTTGACCGGACTACGGCGTGACGCGCCGCTCAGTGACGAAGGCCAGCTTCGAGACGGTGGTCTGCGTCCGGTGCTGTGGATGTCAGGAGTTGCGCGGGGTTACCAGACCGGATTCGTAGGCGAGGACGACGAGCTGGGCGCGGTCGCGGGCGTGAAGCTTGGTCATGGCTCGGTTGATGTGGGTTTTTGCGGTTGTCGGGCTGATCACCATGTGGTCGGCGATCTGGTCGTTGGACAGGCCTTGTGCGACCAGGGCGACGGCCTCGCGTTCGCGGTTGGTCAGCTCTTTCAGCCCCGTCCCGGTGCCGGTGTTGCCCGGCTGGCTGACGTATCTGTTGATGAGCTTGCGGGTGATCGATGGTGCGAGCAGGGCGTCGCCGCGCGCGGCGACGCGGATGGCGTGCAGGAAGTCTTCGGGCAGGATGTCTTTGACGAGGAAGCCGGCCGCGCCGGCGCGCAGCGCGTTGAAGACGTATTCGTCCAGGCCGTAGTTGGTCAAAATCACGACGTGCACCTGCGCGAGGGCGGGGTCCGCGGCGATGCGCCGGGTCGCTTCGATGCCGTCGATGACCGGCATCTGAATGTCGATGAGCGCGACGTCGGGTAGGTGTTCCCGGGCCAGTGTCAAGCCTTCGCTGCCGTCGGCCGCCTCGGCGACCACGTCGATGTCGTTCTCGACGTCAAGCAGCGCGCGGAACCCGCTGCGAATGAGCGGCTGGTCATCGACCAATAGGACGCGGATCATGAGGGTTGATCCAGGGGAAGTTCGGCTTGGACGGTGAAGCCACCCTCGCTGCGAGGGGCCGTCCGCAGATGACCTCCGAGGACGGTGACTCGTTCACGCATTCCGAGCAGCCCGACACCGGGGGCCGGAGCGGCGTCCGGGGTGGCGTTACCGTCATCATCGACACGGATGGCGAGGGCATCGGGCCGGTAGTCGATTCGGATCGACGCGGTGGCGGCGGCGGCGTGCCGGGCGATGTTGGTCAGCGACTCCTGCACGATCCGGTACGCGGTCCGCTCCACCGCGACCGGCACGTCGTGTCGGTGTCCCTCGATCGTCAGCGTGGCGTCCAGGCCGGCCGTGCGGGCCTGGTGCACCAGGTCCGGAACGTGGTCGAGCCCGCGAGGCGCGGTCTTGTCGTCATCACGCAGTGCCTCCAGGGTCGCGCGCAGTTCCCGGGCCGCCTCACGACCGGCGTCCCGGATCGCCAGCAGCGCCTCGGGCACCTGTTCCCCTCGCTTGCCGGCCACGTGGACGGCGGCTTCAGCCTGCACCTTGATCACCGAGATCTGGTGGGTGAGCGAATCGTGCAGCTCCCGCGCGATGTGCAGCCGCTCCTCGTCGGCACGGCGACGTGCGGTCTCCTCGCGGGTGCGCTCGGCCTCAGCCGCCCGGCGCTCAGCCTGTCGCAGGGCCTCACCCGCCGCGCCGGCGGCGATCAGCCAAGCCAGCTCGAGGGCGCCTCGGCCTCGCGCGAGTGCCGCGCCCAGGTCGTGCAGGGAGACCAGGACTGCGAACGGGAGTGCAGCGACCATGATCACTGAGGCCGCCACCGTGACGATGCGGTGTCCCGCCCGCACGGCGGCGTACACCGCGAACAGATACGCGACGACAGGCACGTCGAAACCAACTGCTAGGTAGCCGAGCGCGCACAATCCGGTCACGGCCAACACGGTCACCGGAGCCCCGCGGCGCCCGGCCAGCGCCAGACCGCCGGCTACCAACAACGCGTAACCCAGCGGGTCGAGATTCGTGGCGGGGTGGTGCTCGGACAGGCCAGCGACCAGCAGGGACGCCGCCACGCCGACGGCGATCGTCCAGTCGATGACACGGAGGCGCCCCCTACCCATGCGTGCACCCTAACCGGATGTTCGCGAGGGGCGACTCCTCCGCACGGATGATCGGCCACCTACCGCGCACGCAGTGCTTTCGCCGCTCCTGCGGTGTCCGCGGCAGCCGGCTGCAGCATCGGCGGTAGCGCGAATTGCCTGCGTCCGCTCGACGACCGGCGACGGGTCCAGCGGACATGATCAGTGACATCCAGTCGCACGACGAGAAGGAGCTGCTCATGTCCGTGCCTCACCTGCTCGCCGCCGCAGCCGCCGGCCTGCCGGGAAGTTTTGGGATTGCCGCCCCGGAGGCCGCGCACGACGTGGTTCAGGCGGCCGGCGTCGGCGCCTACACCCTGACCGCCGCACGATTTTGGGCCACTTCGGCCGCGCTACTGGGGTTGGCCGGCGCGGTCGTCGGCGCAGTGGCGCTGTCCCGTGCCATCCGTCGTATCGGCAACAGCGGGAGAAGGGGAGCCGTGGCGGCCCTGGCATCCGGGCTGATCGCCGTGGTCGGCGGCGCGCTGAACCTGGCCGTCGCCGACGGGGGTCCCGGCACCGGCAACGGCGTGATCGGTGGCGCCTTGGCCGTGCTGGTGGGGCTCATGGCCATGGTCCTCGGCGGGCTGGTGCTGGCCCGCGCTCGCCACACCGCCACACCATCTGACCGGCCGACCGGCGCGAATCCGAGCGCGGGTCGCTAGCCGGCGCAACAGGTGCACAACACCCACATCCCAGGGCTCATGTGACCTACCTGAAGTCACGGGATGTGGCCGCGAGGCTCTTGAGGCCGAGCGGCGTGACCCGGTCAGCCACCAGCGACACCGTGCCCTGCCCGACCTGAGCGATGCCGCGCACGAGCAGCGCCGGGCTGGTCAGCCACACCTGGCGGTGCCAGCGGCAGAGCCCGATCGAGACGATCACGTTGGCCAATGCCGGTTTCGTCTTCGAGGTTGAGGAAGGTGATGTCGCCGGCGGTGGCCGGGCGTTGTTTGTGGGTGGCGGCGCCGCCGACCTTGATCCGGGTGCCGTCGGCGACGTCGAGCAGTTGCCCGGCGGGGAGGGCACCGAGGTGGTCGAGGTGGGCGCGCAGGAATTCGATGGGGTGGCGGTCGGCGGTGATCCCGGTGGCCCACAGGTCGGCCGAGGCGAGTTCGAAGGTCGTCATGCCGGGCAGGGCGGGGGGCATCGTGGCCGATCGCGAGGCCGGGCAGGTGCTCGGCACGGGTCGAAGCGGCGGCGCTGGCCGCCCACAGCGCGGCGCGCCGGTCGGGGCCGAGGTCGGTGAACACACCGGCGGTCGCGGGGGCTCGACGACCGGCCGTTCGACCTGGATCCGTTCGGTCAGCTGCCCCAGAGCCGCGACGCCGCCGGCGACCACGCACGGCTCACCAGCAGTCGCGCCGCTCCGGCGGCTGAAGTTGATGCCCTCGGCACCCTCGTCACGCGCAGACGGTACCTTCGGCTTGGTACCACCTCGGTCCGCCGATTTCGAGGGTATCGTCGGGCCGAACCTGCTCAGGGGTGCCTTGTCCAACGCGGCGCCAGCGGCGCCGCTGTGCGGGCCGAGATCGTCGGACGCGATGCTCCCTGTGACGGTGCCGCCGTTCTGATGCACGAAGCCTTCGACCCGAGGCGAGAACACGTGCAGTGCGCTGTAGCTCGTGATCCTGACGTCCTCGGGGGCTCGGATCCGATCTCTCTCATCAGCCGGTACGTCTCCCCCGAGGAGGAGCACTCGATCGTGCCGACGACGAGCCCGAGCCTGCTCTGGCTCGCGATCACCCTTCTCTGCACAACACTGTGCCGAAGGCGCCAGCCCACTGCCGCGGCGCACCCGGGCCTCTCCATCAAGCCACAGCGGAGACAGCCCGGCTGCAAGCACGGTCGTGGAGCCCGCAGCAGCAAGGCAGCGGTGCGTATGAAGCTGTTTCGTCAGCACGCTCCACATGGTCATGACCGTCCGTCGGAGTTGAATACACGCCGATCGAATACGCGGCTCTGGCAGTACCGGTTGCCGGCCCGAGCCGCCTTCACGGCCTGAGCGCTCCAGTCGCCTCTGGGACGGGGTTCGGTGACGCCGAGATGACCGGTGCCCCGCCTGTTCGGCGAACGCGTTTGCGAGACTGTGCGAGCTCGGTTCATCCCTGGTGGCGGTAGGACGCGGCGCGGCGACGAAGGCGGCGCTGGCATCGAAGCCGGCGCTGGCTGCGATCAGCAGCTGCGGGCTACGGCAAGATGACGTCTACCGAACAGCGTGGTGAGGGCAGTGCCGATCGGCAACGAGCTGGTGCGACGGAGGGCCACCACCACCTCGAGCGGCAGTGCGGCGATCCCAGTGGCACCGTTTGCTTCCCCGCGTTCGCCGCGACACGTCCTCGGCGAGGACCTGCTGGGTTGCCGTAATCGGCTGGCCGGTAAGGTCGATGGCCGCCGCGACGCTGTCGGAGGTGGACATTCAGGAGTCGACCGTGGCCGCGGAGGATCTCACCGAAGGCCAGTGGTTCTGGCACGAACCGGTGCGTGGACTGCGGGCATGGTCCTTGCAAGTCGCCCGGGCTGAGGTTGGCGCGACCATGGTGCGGATCGTCACCACTGACGACATTCGAGAGGTTGTGTCGTACCGGCGCGATCGGCGCGTACGGCTGAGCACCGGCCACGGTGCCCCGGCATCGTCCAGCGCGGCCCGCGCGCCGGCGTCGGGTCCGCGGAGTGGACGTCAGACGGTTGCCTGCCGGCCGGCCGAGGCCGGCTGGCACGGCGACCACGTGAACGCCGTCCGCGACGCGGGTTTCGCCGAGGTCAGCAGGCACGATCACGGTGCTGGCGCAGCACCCGGCCTGATTGTTCCAGTGCCGTGCGGCGCATCCCGGAACACCGGTGTGGCACGGGTGGTTATCGAGAGGGACAACGTCAGGAGGAGCGGTCGATGACCCTGGAAGTGCAGCGCGAAGGCGAACACGATTTCGTCGGGCGCAACGAGCGCGGTGCCGAGGTGCGTATCGGCCACAAGGATTCCGAGGGTGCGTTCTCCCCGGCTGAACTGCTGCAGATCGCGGCCGCGGGTTGCTCCGCGGTCACCGCGGAACACCTGATCACCCGCCGCGTCGGTGACGACTCGAAATTCACGGTGTTCCTGACCGCCGATCGTCGCGAAGGAGCCTCCGAACTGGACGCGGTGCACGTCGTCTTCGGTGTCGACGTGTCCTCTCTCGACGCCGATCAGCGGGAAGCCCTCGCCACGGCGGTGGACCGCGCGATCGACCGCTTGTGCACGGTCAGCCGGACCCTCAAGACGGGCATCCCTGTGACGGAGACCTTCCCGACCGCCTGACCGGCACCACGCGCTGAGCTGCCCGCGGGGAAAAGCCCGCGTGGCTCAGCTCTCGGGCACCCGCCCGGCATCGGCGCAGCTCCAGGGCCGCCGGAGCTGCCCGGCAGGCAGGTACGCATGTATCGGTGAGCGCGTCCTTGCGGTCGGAGTTTCTTCTGGTCGCGCACAAAAACGCCCGGCCCGCACCATGTGCGAACCGGGCCTTTTGCGGTAGCGGGGACAGGATTTGAACCTGCGACCTCTGGGTTATGAGCCCAGCGAGCTACCGAGCTGCTCCACCCCGCGTCGTCTGGTGAAAGGTTACACGGGAGCCGTGGGGCCGGTGGACCCGGTCGTCCAGACCGGCCGCGGTCTCCTGATCCCGGTTGCTTCCGCGCGGAAGGTTCGGTCCAGGCGCGGCGTAGGCGTTCACCCACCGGTCGCCGACCACCGCGCCGCCAACGACTGATCACTGCTGGTCAGGCAAAGTCGCCCGATTTTCGGCGAGTATTACGGCGACCCGCACCCAAACTTCGGCAAACGAGGAGGATCATGCACGTACTGCTCACTGGTGGCACCGGCTACATCGGAGCCGCGGTGCTCGATCGGCTCGTGTCCAGCGGCCACCAGGTCACTGCCTTGGCCCGCTCTGCCGAGAAGGCCGAGTTGGTGCGGGCCAAGGGCGCCGAGCCCGCGGTTGCCGACCTGGCAGACCGTGACGCGTTGGAGGGACTCGCGGCTGCGAGCGACGGTGTGATCCACTTGGCGTCGCCGGGCGATGAGACCAGCGCGACCGTCGAAGAGGTGGCCGTCACCAGCTTCCTGCGCGCGCTGCGGAACACCAACCGGCCGTTCGTGTACACCACCGGTGTCTGGCTGCACGGCAGCGGCTCGGGGATCACCGAGGCGACCGGCATGAACGCCCCGCGGCTGATCGCCTGGCGGGTGCCGCTCGGCAAGCTCGTGCGCGCCGCGCAGAGCGTCCGGACCTCGGTCATCGCACCGGCAGTGGTGTACGGCCACGGCGGCGGTTTGCTGAACCTCGCCGCCGCCGGTCCTCGAACCGCCGGCAACACCCCGGCGCTCACCATGATCGGTCCCGGTCACCAGCACTGGAGCACCGTGCACGTGGACGACCTGGCCGAGCTATACGTGCTCGCGGTGGCAAAGGCCCCGCGCGGTTCGTACTTCATCGGCGCCAGCGGCGCGAACCCGACCGTACGGGAGATCACCGAAGCGGTAAGCCGCTCAATCGGCCTGGCCGGACGCGTCGAGCCCGAACCCGTCCCGCAGACGCTCGACCGGCTCGGCCAGCTCGGCCAGGCCCTTCTCCTTGACCAGCAGGCTTCGGGCGACACGGCACGGCGTGTCCTGGGCTGGTCTCCCACAGGACCGTCGGTCCTCGACGACATCGCGCGTACGGACTTCTGAGAGTTGACCGACGCCCCGCCCGTCGCGCCGGCCAGCACGTCCTGCATCGAGGCGGCGGACGTCGTCCGACGTTGTCCGGCATCACCAGCTCGCTGCCGGACCAGGCGTGGTGCAGCAGCCACGGCGTGCTGACGATGTTGTTGGTATCGAGCACGCCCTGCGCGCCGTGCTGATGGGGACCGGTGGGTGTGAGCGGGGGTTCTTTCGTGGTGGGGTTGGGTGCCCCCTGCTCCTGCCGCGGCAGTGGGCGTCCGGCGGCAGGAGCAGGTGGCACCTGAGTCCGTCCCGCGCTGCTGTGGGGGCGGGGCGCAGCGGGACGGGGTGGTTTGAGGCCGGGGCGGGGGTCGTCTCTCGGCGAGTGGCGCGACCCGGGGCCGAAGGCTCGGCGGTCCGGGAGGGCGGTGGGTGGAGCCCGGGACACACCGCACCGGCAATCACTGGCAACGCCGCCCGCCCCTGGACGTTCCACAGTGGATCTGGGGATGCTGCCGTCGGATCGCCCTATCTCACACGACGGAGCTCGCATCCGACGTAGAGGAGCCTCGCCGTTGACAGCCAGGGAGCGGCTACATCGCGGCGCCCCAAATGCAAGGCCACTCCGACCAGCGGGCAGGACCACCGGGATGTGTGCGTCACCGGCTCACGACGTAGCGGCGTCTGAGGAACATCGGGACGAAATCCAGCGCTAAGCGATGACCATGGCTTCAGCCGCGATTCTGGCGTTGACCGGCCGTCGGTGGTGCGCTGGTGAGGTGTTCGGGTGCAGTCCGCCCAACTGGTCCATCGCGCCGTCAAACTCGTCTGGGGGAAAGACCTTTTCGAACGGGTCGTCCTGGTGCCGGTGGGAGCCATGGCGTTCACGCGGGATGCCCCGGCGATGCGGACTCGTCGAAGGTCGCCAGGGACCAATGGCCGAAGGTAGCGACCTGTGCGAGGTGGCGCGATGCCGGCGTCGCCGGCGCGACGGAGTTGGCGACTATGGTGAGAGCGCTAGTTCGCTTGCCCGGTCAGGTGCGGAACGGCTCCTTCGGCCAGTTTGAGCCGGGTCCACACGTTCATGTTGATGACGATCCCGATGATCTCGAGGATCTCCTCGGGCGAAAAATGTTCGGCGAGAGTGTCGTGCCGGGCACCGAAACCGTCGGCGATGGTCGCGTCCGCGACGCGTGTGAGCGCCTCGGTGTAGGCGAGGGCGGCGCGGGCCGCGTCGTCGTGGAAGTCGGTTTCCCACCAGGCCGTCAAGGTGTCGATGACCAGTCGGGGGATGCCGGCGGCGCGTGCTGCCTCGTAGTGGAGGTTCAGGCAATAGACGCAGTTGTTGAGCTGAGAAACCCTCAGGCGCAGGAGCTCGGCAAGCCTGCGGTCGATGCGCAACTCGGCTTGGTAACCGAAGCTGTCAGCGCCGTGGCGAGCCAGTTTGGCGAGGTTCTCGTTGGCTGAGCTGTCGGCCCGCCGGTTGCGAACGGTCGCGTCGGTCATCTCGTTACTCCTGTCGTCGGTCACGGTGATCTCCTGGCGAAACTGTAGACCTAAGGATTGGACTCTGTAGTCCGGTTCAGGGTTTCGGGTGCGGACTGATGTCGACCCGCAGGGGATGGCCCTGCTTGGGGCGGTTCAGCTGGGTGGTGGCCGGGTTTGCCCGGTGACCGCACCTCACCCTGGGCTGGACGGTGGCACGTGCCGCCTCGCGGATGCGTTGCGGGCGAGGGCTCTACCCGCTCGACACCCACACCGAAGGGGCCCGCCGAATCTCCTGATCGGCCCTACGGCTTCCGTTTGACCGCAGTCCTGCCTCGGCGCCGGCCACTGCTGCGAAACTCCTCTATAGGGCAGCCGGGTCGAGCATGTGTCGGCAGTCGCGTGGTTGGCGGCTACTGTGGGCGCTTGTCTCACCGGGAGGATGGATGACCACTGAGGACGTGCGGCGCATCGACATGAAGGTCGAGGTGCTGGTGCTTCCCGTCGGCGACGTGGAGCGCGCGAAGGAGTTCTACGAGCGGCTCGGGTGGCGGCTGGACCCGACCCCGCCCGGGGTCGTGCAGTTCACGCCGCCCGGGTCGGCGTGTTCGGTGCAGTTCGGGGAGGGGCTGACGGACGCCGAGCCCGGCTCGGCCAAGGGGTACCTGGTCGTCGCGGACATCGTGGCGGCGCGGGACGCGCTGCTGGCCGCCGGGGTCGAGGTGGGGGAGATCTTCCACGACGGACCCGGTGGGCGCGAGGCCGGCCTCGATCCGGACCGGGGGACGTACCGGTCACGCACGACGTTCGCCGATCCGGACGGCAACCAGTGGCTGCTGCGGGAGATCACGAGCCGCCTGCCGGGGCGGGTGGACCCGGCGGAGGCGACGTTCTCCTCGGCCGGCGACCTGGCCGCCGCGCTGCGCCGGGCGGAGGCCGCCCACGGTGAGCACGAGAAGCGCACCGGCGAGCGCGACGTGAACTGGCCCGACTGGTACGCCGAGTACATGGTCGCCGAACGGACCGGCACGGAACTGCCGACCTGAGACCGAGGCGGAGGCGAGCGGGCGAAGCGGGAACTCGCGGGCCAGGCCGTGCTGCTCATCGGCCCGGAACTCCCGAAGCTTGACCCGAGCCGCAAAGTAGGTGCTTGTCGCTGGACAAGTGTGGCCCACTTCCACGAAGGGCCGGGCGGGCCCACGGAGGCACGTGACGACGGGCTCAGTCGTCACGTGCCGACCAGGCCCAGGCCGGTAGGGTTGAGGCTTAGCGCTGTTTTGGTCACTGTCGCTTGCGGCCCAGGTCAGCGTCCCGCCGTTCGTCCGCCCCGGCTGCTCGAGCATCTCCCAGGGGTTCCGGATACCTCGTGGAATTTCCGCCGTGATAGCCGCTGAGCAGTCCGCCCTGCGGGTGGCAGGAGGATCGAGTCGGTCCTCTCGTTCGCGGAGCAGACCGGCAGTGCTGGGGGCTGCTACCGGTCAGCCGGTAGAGCGGGCTCCTGGCACCGGGGCCTGGGAAATGCCCGCTCGCCGTGACGACGCGGGTACCGTCGGCGCGCCAGACTGGACGAGTCCCGTTCAGCCCGGAAGAAGCGACGTCATGAACAACCACCACCACGCCAGCAACAAGTACTGCGGCCGCTGCGACCGCTGGCACTGCCAGTGCGACGGGTGTGGCTGGTTCTGGTACAACGCCTGCACGTTCGGTGAAGCGCTCCGGCACATCCGGTTGCACCAGCTCGACCGGCGGTACGCGGAGGCGGTTGCCGGGCCACGGCGTGCCGCCTAGCCGGGATGCGCACGAGAGGTTACGTCCGGGGCGCCGCGGCGACTGGTCACTGCTGATCAGGCATATCCGCGCGATGCCGGCTGGTACTACGGGGACCCCTGGTCAGGGGCTGAGTCTTCCGCGAGATGCCCGAGAACCCCATGGTGACGGCGGTGCCCGGGGTGGGAGCACCTCGCCACGTCCACTGTGGAATATCCAGGGGCGGGCGGCGTTGCCAGTGGTTGCCGGTGCGGTGGTGTCCCCGGGCTCCACCCACCGCCCTCCCGGACCGCCGAGCCTTCGGCCCCGGGTCGCGCCACTCGCCGAGAGGCGACCTCCGCGCCGGCCTCAAACCACCCCGTCCCGCTGCGCCCCGCCCCCACAGCAGCGCGGGACGGGTTCAGGTGCCTCCTGCTCCTGCCGCCCGACGCCCACTGCCGCGGCAGGAGCGGGAGCACCCAGCCCCACCTACCTGCCCTCCGGCAGGAGGTCTCGCCTGGTCGCCACTAACGTGCTGCCCGGCGCCGTCGCCGCCTACACCAGTCGCGGCATCTCGATCACCAGCTCCACGCGGACAAGTTCCCAGCTACCTTGACCTCCGCCTGGGTGCACGGGGAGTACTCCCGCCGCCGGTTGAGCCGCCGGGCTTACAGCTTGGCGTGGAGCTCCTGCTCGATCCCCACTGCGTCGTGGCAGAAGACAGCGCGTGCAGGTTGAAGCGGAAGGGCACCGACCCGTCGCGCAACTCGGGCACTCGGTCGATCGGCTCGAGCCGGCGCGTCATCCCGCTGCGGCGTACCGCAGTAACCTTTCCCGGCTGCTCGCGCGACCTGAACAGCTGTTGTAATGGCCGGTGTGAGCGGTCTGGTGTCCTTGACCGTCACCACGCCGGCGGGAGGAGTCTGGCGTACCGGAGCTGTGGTCGACTGGAGCGTTCACCGCGCAGGTCGCGGTCAGGCGGGGATGTCAGCGGCGACGGCAAGGACGACCTCGCCGGCTTCAGCAGGTACCTGAACGAGTGCTACGTGGAGCTGTCGACCGGGTCGGGCTTCCAGCGGCAGCAGGATGGGAACCTGTGCACGAATAGCCTCGACGACAGCCCGTACTACGGGTACTTCCTCGGCGACGTGGACAACGACAGCCGCGCGGATGCCAGCACGGTCCGGCCGTGGGCGTCTTTGAGCCCGCACATACAGGGCATGTTCGCAGCGAGGTCGATCATCGACCCGTACGACGGCGTGGCACGGTTCGAGCCGGGCACGCAGTGGCTGAACAACACCATCGCCGGCAACCAAGGAGTCTGCCGGTGGACCTGGAGGGCGACGGGACACCGACGTGATCGGCTTGGTCGCGGGGCACCCGCTTTGGCGGCCGTCTCGGACGGCACGAAGATGCTGAACCCGTTGACAACGTGGGGCCCGGACACCCTCCGCGGTGAGAAGGCGACGCTGGCGGCGGACGCGACCGGAGACGGCAAGGCAGACCTCATCGCTGTCAACGACGATGTGCACTCATGCGCTCCACCGGTACGGGCTACTCCGCGCCCGAGGTGTGGCCAGGTGGAAACCCGTCGCGGAACTCGGATCGGGGACGGTCGGCGCCGAGGGGACACAGTTTGTCACGCGCAGCGCTGGTGCGGACAACTCCGACCCGCGCACCACGATCACCGACTTCGCCCGGGCGCTGGTCTCCCTCACCGCCGCCGTCGACGGCGCCATCATCGACGGCCGCGACCAACCCGAAACCCAGCTCCGGAATCGGGCCGGCGCTGGCTGCGGACTGAATCTCGATGCTCGCGAAGTGCTCCCAGCTCTGGGAAAGGCTTCCAGCCGAGGGAGTGGCCCCGATGGTGCCTGACGAAGGTCGCGACCTTTCTCGTCGAAGCGTCGCAGGGTAGATGCGCTGCTTACGCAGGCTGCCCACCTGACGGAGCCGATGACGCTCACGCTCGACATGCGATCGACCACGTCCGGTCGTTCCTGGCAGCCGCGCAGTCATCGCCCGAGTTGCCGAGATAGTGGACGAAATAGTCCATAATCACACTGAGCTACGGTGCGCTCTGCGCTGGCAGCAACTAGCCTTCTGGTATGTCGGGTAACCAGAGGGGGTATGCGTCGAGGGTGTCTGGGAGCTGTGCAAGGCGTGTCGTGACGGCGGCAACCACCCTGCGTGCAGGGTCGACGTCACACGACTTGGGCATGGCGCTACGGCTTGAGGGTGAACTGGACCGCATAGACCACATTGGCCGGCTACGAGATGCAGCTTTGAAGAGACGCACCTCCGCGCGCCGGTGCCGACCAGGACGTGACTCGACGCCCAGGCGTTGAATCTTGGAGTGCTAGCGATTTCCGGCGTAACCGTCATGGCGACAGGTTTGCTGAAGTGGCCGCTGAGCTGGTCCGCGGGCCGATGTTCGATATCGAGGATTGAACGGCACTCGCTCACCTTGCGCTGGGTGTGAGGTCTCTTGCAATGAAACTCGTGGGTTCTCCGTTGAATAGTTTGCTGTCTTTGTCTGATTTGGGAAAAGTTGTTCGATATGTGCGGAATGAGGGCGGCAGAAGCAAGACTCGACCTGGTTTGTTTTGCGGCCTCGACCGATCGGAGATGCGGTGAACGGCGGTGACGATCCCGCTCCGGGCCTGTTCGGTCGGCGCCGTGAGCTCGAGGTGCTGGGCGGGGTGCTGGGCGAGGCACGGCGGGGGCGCAGCGCTGTGCTGGTGGTGCGCGGGGAGGCGGGGATCGGCAAGACTGCGTTGCTGGATCACGCGGTCGCGCAGGCCGATGATCTGCAGGTCATCAATGTCGGCGGCGCGGAATCGGAAGCGGAGTTGGCCTTCGCCGGCGTGCACCAGGTGTGTGCGCCGCTCCTGGACCGGCTCGATCGTCTGCCGCCTCCGCAATCCGCGGCGCTGAAAACGGCGCTCGCGCTGGCGGAGGGCCCGCCACCGGACCGGTTTCTCGTCGGGCTGGCCGTGCTGACCTTGCTCACGGATGCTGCTGCCAAGCATCCGCTGGTGTGCGTGATCGACGACGCGCAGTGGCTCGACAGCGCGTCGGTGCAGACGCTGTCGATCGTCGCGCGCCGCCTGCGGGCGGACCCTGTGGCGATGGTCTTCGCCGTCCGTGAGGGCGAGCAGAATCCGGATGTGGCGGGTCTGGAGCGGCTGCCCGAGCTGAGCATCACCGGGCTTGACGACAGTGATTCACGGACCCTGTTGGCAACGACGATGCCCGGCCCGATGGACGAACGGGTGCGTGAACGCATCCTCGCCGAGGCGCGAGGCAACCCGCTGGCATTGCGGGAATTCCCGCGCATGGCGAACCTGCCCGCGTTCACCGGGGGTTTCGGGGTGGCTGGTCACGGACGGCCGCTGTCGCGCCGCATCGAACGCAGCTTCGCTGCCCGAGTGTCCGCATTGCCGGCGGACACTCGGCTTCTCTTGCTCATCGCCGCCGCCGACCCGGTGGGGGAGACGGCGGTGCTCTGGCGTGCCGCCGCACTCCTCGGTATACCGGAAGCGGCCGCGGCACCGGCGGAAACGGCCGAGCTGATCACCGTCGGGGGTCGAGTACGGTTCCGCCACCCGCTGATTCGGTCCGCCGTCTACGAGGCGGGCGGCAGCGCCGACCGCCGGCGTGTGCACGAGGCGCTTGCCGACGCGATCGATCCCGTCGACGTGGAGCACCGTGCGTGGCAGCGCGGTCGGGCGGCGACGGGTCCCGACGAGGCGATCGCGGCCGAGCTGGAACGGGTGGCCGAGCGTGCACGAGCTCGCGGCGGAGTGGCCGCGGCGTCGGCATTTCTGGCTGATGCGGCCGAGCTGACCCCGGATCCCGTCGAGCGCGCCCGGCGCGCTTTGGCCGCGGCACGAGCGAAGCTCGACGCCGGGGCTCCGGACGCGGCGCTGGCGCTGCTCGCGTATGCGCAGGCTGCGCCGCCGGACCTCATGCGCCAGGCCCAGACCGAGTTGCTGCGCTCGCAGATCGCGTTCGCGATGCACCGCGGCCGCGACGCCCCCGCGCTGCTGCTCGCGGCCGCCGAGCACTTGCGTGAGCTCGACCCGCCGCTCGCCCGGGAGACCTACCTCGAAGCGTTGATGGCGGCGGTGTTCGCGGGGCGTCTCGTGTGGGCCGAGGACAGCGCACCGGCCGGGATGGCGCGCGCCGCGCGGTCGGCCCCACCGGCACCCGATCCGCCGCGCGCGGTCGACCTGCTGCTCGACGGGCTCGTGCTGCGGTTCACCGAGGGCTACGCGGCCGCGGCGCCCGCGCTGATGAGGGCCGTGCGGCAGTTCCTGCGCGACTCCGACGCCGGGGTTGCGGGACTGCGCTGGTACGGGCTCGTCGGCCGGATCGCGCTGGACCTGTGGGACCAGCAGTCGTGGGACGACCTGGCTGCCCGGCAGGTGCAGGTCCTGCGCGAGCAGGGTGTGCTGACACTGCTGCCGGTCGCGCTCGCCTACCGCGCCGGCGTGTGCGTGCACGCGGGCCGCTTCGACGAGGCGGCCGCGCTGCTCGAAGAGTCCGGCGCGATCAGCCAGGCCACCGGAGCTCCGCCGCCGCTGTACATCGAGCCGGTGCTGGCGGCCTATCGGGGCCAGGAGGAGCGTGCGCTGCATCTGGTCCGGACGAGTCTGCACAGCGCCACGGTGCGCGGTGAGGGCCGGGTGATCCCGATCGTGCAGTATGCCGCGGCCGTGTTGCACAACAGCTTGGGGCAGTATCGTGAGGCGCTGGCCGCGACTGATTGGGCGGTGGAGCACGACGACATCGGCATGTACGGCTACGGGTTGGGTGAACGTGTCGAAGCGGCGGCCCGTTGTGGTGAGACCGCTATCGCCATGGAGGCGACGGGGAAGCTGGCCGAGCGTGCCGATGCGGCGGGGACGGAGATGGCTCTCGGGGTGGTGGCCCGCTCGCGCGCCTTGGTGGCTCAGGGAGCCGAGGCCGACGGGCTCTACCGGGCCGCGATCGGGCACCTCGAGCGCAGCAAAGTCGGCGTGCTGCAGGCCAGGGCTCAGCTACTCTACGGCGAATGGCTGCGCCGGGAACGTCGCCAGGGTGAAGCAGCCGAGCAGCTGCGGCAGGCCCGTGACACGTTTCGGCGTGTGGGGGCTGAGGGGTTCGCTGAACGCGCCCGGCGGGAGCTCGTTGCTGCTGGGGTAGTCGTGCAAGCACCCCGGGCGTCGGCGGCGCACCAGCTGACCGGACAGGAAACCACCATCGCGCAACTGGCGGCGGAAGGACACACCAACTCCGGCATCGCTGCGCAGCTGTTCCTCAGCGCACGCACGGTCGAATGGCACATGGGCAAGATCTTCGGAAAGCTGGGCATTGCCTCGAGAAGGCAGCTGAAGGCCGCGCTCGCGGAGCGTAACGGACGTCCGGGCCTGTCATGAGGCGCGAGCGAGACGTCGCCCACCCCCTCACGCAGTGACCGGCATGAGAAGGCGAGGTGTGAATCCCGTTCGCGAGACGAAAGGAGTCCGTCGGCGGCCGCGCGCACGCAAGTTCTCAGCGGCCTGCCGAGCAATTCCCATGCCATGACAGTCGACGGGCGCCGGGGCGATGTTCAAGGCGCTCCGGCGCCCGTCTTGGGGTGGTGGATCAGCCGTTGGCGGCGCTGGTGTTGACCTCGCCGTTCAGGCCCTTGGGGAAGAACCCGCCTGAGGTCGCTGCTTTTGGCGTGAGGTAGACGATGTTGAGCACCTGGCCGGGCGAGCGACTGTAGGCGATGCCGTTGGCATCGGCCGGGACGATGTTGACATTGCCCCGGCTGTCGACGACACCCTGGTCGTCGTCGACCGAACCGTCGAGGCTGTCACGGGCGTTGGACAGCTTGACACTGGCTTCCTTCAGGTCGTGGCCGAGGTGGCCTGAACCCGTGAGGCTGCCGCGATGCTGGTAAAGCGCGCTGCGGATACCAGCCGCGTGGTACGCCTCGACCGCGAGGATCCCGGCGGCGGCTTCGAGATAGGTCTTGTTGCTGATCAGGGGCGCGGCGCCCTTGAACGCGGTGACGCCGACGTCTTCGAAGAGGAACGCGGCGAGCAGGAAGTTCTCTTCACAGGCGAAGGCGTCGAAACTGTGGCCGGGCTTGACCAGACCGGCGGCCTGGGCGGCGGCGGTGAAGCTGGACTGCAGATCGATCGGCGGGCGGCTCACCGCCGCGGAACCCAGCGCGGTCCGCAGGAACTGGACGTGGGCCTTCTCGTCCGACGCGATCTCCTGGGCGAACTGGCGGGTCGTCGCGGTCGTGAACTTGACCGCGCGACCACCCGTGACACCGCCGCGGGTCCCGGTGCCGGTGGTCATCGAGTCAGCAAGTCCCTGGCCGGTGACGGCGTGCAAGTAGAACTCGGCCTCGAGGTATTCGAGGTTGAGGGCGAAGTTGAGCACCGCGCTGTCGCTGACCGCACCTGCTGCAGCCGTAGCGGTCGCCGCGGCGGCAGGTCTTGCGCCGAGCCCGCCCAGCGCTCCGGCACCGACGACACCCAAGCCGGCCATCCCCGCCGCTTGCAAGAAACGGCGACGGTCCCGCACGTTCTCGGCACTCCGGGCGATCATCGCCGCGGCATAACGTTTCCCAAACACCGGCGAACTCCTCTCCCACCCGCCAACGGCGGACGGATCCATAACAGACATTGCTGGTTCACGGCCGTGATGGCCACAGACACGACCCTCGCCCGCTCGAGCAGGCGACCGATCACGCATCAGCGACAAGTCCACGAGCACCCGTCGGGCATCCCTGTGCTCTCCCCACCAACAGCCAAACCTCCAGGGAACGCCAGGGCACCCGTCCTCGATCGGACACGCACTGGCTGGTTCGCGCCGCACAGACAGCAGTTCTTACCGACACCGCGCCGATAACCACCGCCCCACCGCGATAACGGCACCCGACGATGACACGCCGCCCGGTCGGCGTCGGCCACCCGGGGTCGCCCGTAGTAACCGGGAATTTGGGGCCGCTATGGCTGGGTAGGCGCCCGGCCAGGGCACCTTGGGGTTTTGGTGGGAGGTTGCCGGCGGTGGCTCCGATGTTCACGGACGAAGAGCTGGACGGGCTGCGGCGGTTCCCTGAGATCGGCCGGGAGGACTTGTTCCGGTTCTTCACCCGGGCCCCGGCGGACGTGACGTTCGTCGCGGCCCGGTCAGGACGACCGAGTACTACGCCCTTGCTGTCGAGCACATGCGCGCGGCTGGGCGCCGCATCGACGACGAGGTCCTGGCCCACATCTCCCCGGCGCACAGCGAAAACAATGACCAGCTCGGTACGAACCTGTGCGAAGCCACGAGGTGGAGCCGCGTCGTGACAGCCGACGAACCGGCCGACGACGAGCGGAGTCTCGCACTGGGCGAGATCCGCGAACTTCTCCTTCACACCCGTCGCGCCCGCTGGGCGTGGTAGCCGTCCGGTGCGGTCAGCCGGACGACGTAGAACTGGCCGGCCCGGTGTGTCCGGGGTTCGGCCAGCCGCAGCCGGAAAGTCTTCGCGTGTGGCGTCTCCGGGCCGATCGCCGTCACGACGCCGGTCTGCCAGGAAGAAGAGGCCGGCATCAGTCCCCCTGGTAACGCTGCTCGAGCCACGGGTCACCGTGGTCGTGGTAGCCGTTTCGCTCCCAGAAGCCCTGCTCGTCCTCGGCCATGAACTTCAGCCCGGACACCCACTTGGCGCTCTTCCAGAAGTACAGGTGTGGCACCAGCAGCCGGGCCGGGCCACCGTGGATGTCGTCCAGCGGTGCGCCGTTGACGTCCCACACCACCCAGGCCCGGCCGTCGACCAAGTCCTCGATCGGCAGGTTGGTCGTGTAGCCGGTGTGCGAGCGCGCCAGCACGTACGCCGCGTCATCGCTCACCCCGGTGAGCTCGAGCAGCGTGTCGATGGAGACCCCGTCGAAGGTCATGTCGAACTTCGACCACGTCGTGACGCAGTGGATGGCGCCCTCGTACCGGTCCGGTTCGAGGGCGTGGATCTCGTCCCAGGTCCAGCTGGTGGGCTTGTCGACGAGGCCGTCGATGGTGAAAGTCCACTCGTCGGTGCTGATCGACGGCGTCGCTTCCGCGTGCAGCACCGGCCATTCGCTACCCGCGTCGTACTGACCTGGTGGCAGCCGCGGATCCCGGCCGGAGCGCTGGCGCCCGACGAAGCCTCTTGTGATCATGATGTGTGTCCACCTTTCTCGTTCGGCTGCGGACCGCGTGAGCGGCCCTGCCGTTTGTGGACGATAACGTCCAGAAGGGACGTCTCGACGTGGCCCGCGTTCGGCGACCAGCGCTTCACGCCTGAGCGGTCGGCGAAATCTTTGTCGCTGACGCCCCCGCGCGTCGGGTCGCCCACGCTGTGCAAACCCGAAGTACCAGACGGACTGTGCAGTCCATCCACGTCGTTCGGATGGCTCGCTCTGTGAGCTTCGGAAATCAGGCAATAAAGTCGTTTGCCACCAGGTAGGCCCGAATGTTGCGTCGGGCGTCGAACATCGACTTGTAGATGGCGTTGCGGTTGGTGTCCAGTCGGGCGGCGAGGGCGTCCATGGGAACGTTGTCGATTGCCACGGCGACGAAGACGGTTCGCTGGTGTTCGGTCAGTACGTTCTCGATGGCGTGGGTGAGGGCGGCTCTGAGCTCGAGAGCTTGGGCCTGGTGGGGTGGCTCGTCGCCGACTGCGGCGCGTGCGTGGTTCGTCTCGTCCTGGTCGAGGGACACGCGGTGGTCGCGCCAGAAGTGCCGGCCGACTTTCGTCGACACCTCGAAGATGACGAACTTGAAAGCCCACGTCTTGAACTGTGCGTCGCCGCGGAACTCCCCGATCTTGTGGGTGATGCGCATGAGCGCATCGGCTGCGGCCTGGTGGGCCAGGTCTTCGAGCTCAGGGCCGCTGATCCGCGAGATCGAGGACCTGCGTGCGGTCTCCCTCCTGGCTATCGTGATGAGCATCGCATAGAGTCGACGGCAGGCATCCTCGAAGTTTGGACTGCCAGGGCTCAATTCCCGGACCCACGTGGCGGACTCGGGGTCAAAACCCCGTCCGCCGGCCAGGACCCGTCCACTGGTTTCCGTCGTGGTCATGGGGACTGTCTTTTCCATCCGGTGTCAGTGACTTGTGCCGTCTGAGTGCGGGACACATCTGCCGTCATGCCGCCTCGCCTTCTCTCCGTTGTCCGTCTTCTCCACCCGCAACCTCCTTGGTCCCCCCAGGAGTGAGCCATCCGGATCCGGAAGTCTCGATGGCATTCACCCGGAGAACGTGGGCGTCGATGCCTGCTTCGCCAGACACACGCGCGCCCCCCGGTTGCGAAGCGATTACGAGGCCGCGTAACCGGATCCGGCTTGAGCCTTCGAACGAAGCCGATGCTTCGAGGCTGAGCGGGGGCCACCGCCGACGTTCCTCGGGCATCCTGGCTCCTGTTTTGGTGGATGATGACAGCCACGCTGGGAGGCGGGCGCAGTGATCGCGGACGAGCAGCTGAGACTCCTCCACCTTCCTAGCTAAACGGGACCAAAAAGTCCAGATGGGTCTCCGAAGACGACCGGTGAAGGTGTCAGGTGAGCGCCACTTTGTAGTGCAAAAGGGCAACGGGGATGGGATCTGCGGCTTGCCCGATGGCTGGTGGTGAAGCGACGGGCCGCGGACCGCCGAGCTGCTGACCCATCCGGGTTTGGCTCTGGATCGCCCAGAGCAACGTCATGCGGGTGCTCGATGACCCTGACGAGCTTGCCGTTCGGGCCTGCGCTGAGGGCGGCTGCGCCATTGTTCGCCCTGTCTGGCAGGTAACTGAAACCCGGTGGCTGCATGTGGTGCGATGACCGCTGTGGCATGTCTCTCCGCGGTGCCACCCATGGAGGCGGCGGGCGATCCGGGGTTGCATGGAGGCCAACGGCTACTGGCCGTTGCGGCGACTGGACCGATCGCGGCAACGGATCGGACTCACCAGAAGCGTGCGCTCTCCACCCTCGTCCCGCACACGCTGGGCAGGGTGGAAAACAGCACCCAGTCAGCCCCGGCTTCGCCGTCTGAAGTGATCTCGAACTGCCACTGTGCCGGGGTGATGAGACGTGCTCGCCCGGTGCCGTTGGCCGCCGTCCTCCAGCTGGACGCCCCTGACAGCGAGCGCGCGGATCATCGACGAATGACTCGCGACGATATCGAACCGGCACCGGGATCCTGACGCGGACACTGCGTTGTGATGCCGCACTGGCGCTTGACCCCCCGCTGGGCCAAGCTCGCTACCGCCGGTCGGATCGACGGTGACGAGCCCGCGACACACCGACGTCGCGAAGTCGAGCTCGTTGCAGCGTCATCCGGCTGCCGGTTGCTCAAGCGGGGGGCCGGCGACGAAGATGGTGACCGAGCCATCGGAGACCACAGTCCTCAGAGGGTCCTTCGGAACGGGATTGTGAGCAGCGTTCGCGTCCGCCGTCGTCGTGGAAAAGCCGGGCGAAACTGGTCCGTCGGGACTGCTGTGGTAGCTCACGAGCACGGTATCCTTCCCTGTGGGTGATCGCCTGGTGGCGGCTGCGGGTGGTCGTCTCTTGCCCCTGCCTCGGAATTGTGTCCGGCCGGATCACCAGAGCCACGGTTCCGAAGCCGCGAGGTAAGCGCACGCTCGGGCGTGTGTGGCGTCGGGGTGGCCATTGCCGTGACCGGTGCCGGATTCGAGCGGTGTGTGCGGCCTGACCCAGCAGGTGTGGCTTTCGCCGTCGTCCCCCCGGCTCTGGATCGCAGACCGGCCCACCGGCCGCCGTGGTGGTGCGCGGTGAAGGCCCGCCGTTGCGGCTCGGACCGGGATGGTCGGATTTGCGCATGGGTTCAGTTCGAGGAGGGGGGAAGCCGATCGAGCCGGCCGGGTTCGAGCAGCGGCCGGTCCGACGGCCGGCCGACCAGCTCGATGATCTTCTGCACCAGCTTTTCGTCGGTCGCGCGCGAGCGGCGCAGTGCTCGACGGGCTTGATGTAGTAGCTGACTCGAAGCTCCGCAGTAGTCTGCGGCTGCGGCGATGTCATCGGGCCACCCTGGGTCTTCTGGTGAGCCCTCGTCCGGCACTGAGGACGCGGGCACGAGCAGATGACTGTCGATGCCGAACCCGGTGAGCTCCATCGCGTAGCTCTTGGCCATTAGTTCCTGCGCTGCGCAGGTTGCGGAGAACGGGGCCAGGTAGGGCGCCGCGACAGCGGAGAGCGACCGGCCGAGCCAGATCATCATGCCACTGCGGCGTTGCCGCATCTGTGGCAGCACGGCGCGGTTGACCCGCTGGGGGAACACGACGTTGAAGTCGTAGAGCTGCGAAAGCTGGTACGGCGTGAACGACTCGATGGGGCCCAGTGTTGCCGGACCCACCGTGTGCACGACCGTGTCGATGCGACCCGATTCCACTGTCACCGTGTGTACGGCAGCGTCGACGGAATGGCGGTCCTGCGGCAACAGCTTGACTACTCTCAGGCGGACCGAGTTCTTCCGGCCGTATTCGTCCAGCTCGTTCATGAGTCGCGTACCGGTGTCACCAGTACTGTCGACCCCTGCGTAGACGACGTGGCCTGCGTCGGCGATGGCCCGGACGACCAGCTTACCGACGCCGGCGGACGCCCCCGGGACGAAGACGACCTTGCTCTGCGGAGCAGCCGAATGCTGATCCGAGGGCGACCTACCGCGCGTGTACCAGGGCACGCTGATCAGTGTCGCCCTTCGATGGCGCGCTACGCATCAGTCAAATGACCGCGACCTGCGGTGCGGGAGTAAGTCATGGCCACCGCGGGCTTCATGGCCTCGTCTCTCTGATGGAGAATCCGCTGTGGACAGACCGGCAGGCGCAGGTGGAATCACGAATCGGACAGCGCCTCGAGCGCTTCACGCAGCATTGCCCGCGAGGTGATGCTCAGTTTCGGGTACAGCTGGTACAGGTGCGCGCCAACGGTCCGGTGAGAGATATGGAGCCGCTGTGCGATCTGTTTGTTGGTCAGACCCGATGCGGCGAGTTCGGCGATTTCCAGTTCCTGGGGCGTGAGCAGCCGCTTGACTGCCGGCCCACCGTGCCGTGGCACGTCGATGCCAGTGGCTCGCAGCTCCTTGGCGGCGCGCTCTGCCCACGGCCGAGCTCCAAGCTCTTCGAATGTCGCCAGCGCGGCCCTCAGCGGTTCGCGCGCTCGCTCGCGAACGGTTTCGCCTCAGCCGCTCGCCATGGACGAGGCGTACGCGGGCCAGCTCGAAAACGCACCGATCGGTGCCGGGAATCACCAGTGCCTTCTCGAATAGCCGCACGGTCTCGTCATCGCCCCTGGCGCACATCGCGGCCGAATCCGCCGCCAGGAGGGCGAAGCGGGGCGACAATTCAGCCATGTCGGATTCGTTGACAGCCGCCAGATAACTGGTCGCTTCGTCGTGCCGGCCGGTGTGAACGGCGGCCTCCACCAGATCCATGGCCAACCACAAGGCGTGCGGCACATGCGGGGCCAGGGTGCCGGCCGTACTGATCGTGCTGGCATACCGGTACGCGGCTTCGAAATCGGCGTTGCCCAGCGCCGCCAGGGTTCGTGCGTGATTGGCATAGCAGGCGGCGACACGCACCCCCCCCGCGGCGCGGCCCAGCTGGTGATCCGACCCGTCAGCTCGCCGCAGAGTTCCCCCTCTCCGCGTACGCCCGCGATCAATGCCTGCACGGCCCAGAAATACCAGGCGAAAAACGCGTAACCGTAGGTCGCGCAGAGCATGGTGCCTTCATCGGCCAGCTCGAGTGCCTCGTCCCACTTGCCGTTCACGTAGTCGTCCATGTTCAGATGGAACAAGCCGCCGAGGTGCCGACGGACCGATCCGCCGTCCCGGCCGAGCCGGACGACCCGCCAGGACGGCTCACGCAGGTCACCGAGCCGGTCGACGTACAGGCAGGCCGTACCGCTCCTGATGATCCGACCCGGATCGGTCTCGTCCGCCATGTCCGCGAGAAGTGGCTGGAGCTCAGCGACTCCGGAGCGGCCCAGCCGGGCCGGGTCCGCGACCGTCTTGTACAACGCCGACAGCAGCGGTGGGACGGTGGGCTTCAAATGAGCGATTGCGGAGGAGACCGGCCTCCAGAACTCGGGGCGGCCGCTGTAATGCGACAGCAGGACCGGCAGGTACAGAGCCTCGATGAGCGCTTCGTCCGTGGCGTCGTAGCTGTGCGTGCCGGAATCGATGGCGCCGGCCAGCAACCGGTGTGCCGTGGCGACATCGCCGTCCCGGTTCAGGATCAGCTGGGCCGCCGCGGCGGCCGAGTGGAGGGTCCCCGTCAGCTGGGGATCGGCGCGCCGCGCCCCCTCCAGCAGTTCCGACGCGCGGTCGAGAGCCCGGCGACTTCCGCACTGATGTACGCCGCTTCCGCGAGCCGGCGGCTACGGGCGGGGGCGGACGGGCTGAGCTCCCCGGCACGGGTCAGCGCGCGCACCGCCCCCACCGCGTCTCCGCGTCGCAAGATTCTCCGCGCCGCTTCTTCGAGGAGGCTCGCGACCTGGTCGTCCGGTTCCAGCGTCGCCTCGCTCAGATGCCAGGCCCGGCGCTCTGGTCGGCCGACCAGGACCTCAGCCGCGGCCCGGTGAGCGGCGCGGCGCTGGCTGCTCGTCGACAGCTCGAACAGGGCTGAGCAGATCAACGGGTGGCGGAAGCTGAGGTGGTGGGAAGCCTGGTCCACGCGGACCAGTCGGGCTCGTTCCGCCGCGGCGAGGTCATCCAGGTCCGCGTCGTCGGGCAGGCGTCGCGCTGCCGCCTGAAGCGGCCCGAGATCACTGCTGCCGATGAGGGTGGCCAGCAACAGCAGGCGCTGCGTCTGTGGAGGCAGTTCGGCGAGGCGTGATCCGAACAGCGCCTGCAAACGCTGCGTGAGCGGCAGCACTTCCGATAGCTCCTCGGACGCCGCGCGCTGAGCACCGTTCAACGCTGCCGGAAGCTCGCGCAGTGCCAGAGGGTTGCCCTCGGCGCTGTCGAGGATCCGTTCGCGTGCGGCGCCGACGAGCCCCGGGAACCGCGCGCTGACCAGCTGGGACGCGGTGTCGCGACCAAGGGGCGGAAGTACGTACTCGGGCAGGCGTCCGCGCTCGAAGAATCCCTCGGAATTGAGCCGCATCGCTGCCAGGAAACTGATTCGGGTGCCGGAGAGCCGGCGCGCGATGAAACCGAGCACTACGGCGCTCGCCCGGTCGATCCACGGCAGGTCGTCGATGACCAGGAGCAGCGGCCGGTCTCCGGCGACCGCGGTCAGCAGGACGAGCGCCGCATTGGACACGACCAGCCGCTCCGGTGGCGTCCCGGTACCGAAGCCCAGCGCCACGCGCAGGGCGTCGCGATACGCGTCGTCCAGCGTGTCGAAGGCGTCCCGGAGCGGGAAGAGGACCTGGTTGAGGCCGGAGTAACTCACATCCGCCTCGAACTCCGCCCCGGCGGCACGCAAGACCAGACCACCCTCCGCCGCGACGGCCGCTGCTACGGAGTCCAGGACGAGCGACTTGCCGACCCCGGCTTCACCCAGCAACAGCAGTGATCCACCACCGTCTCCGGTGCGGAGCAAACGACGGATCCGGTCGAGGTCGCCACTGCGACCGACCGGAGTCCCACCGTCGGACCGAGGCGCGGGGACCTGAGTCACGGGACCATGCTGTCCTTGCCCGCACTGCATCCCTCAACCCCTCAACTCCCGGCCCCGGTTACCGATGCCGGACACTGTCCTGGCACCGCGCCGGTAGGTATCGTAGCCGTACCCGACGGGCGCTGACCATAGACTGGACCATCTGGTCCGATTTCTGTACCGTGCGCGACACCTGTGATCACGCTTCTGCTTGCGTAGGGGAGTACGTATGCGACCACCGTCAGGGTCTAGGTCATCCGTCACGTACCACGCTCAGTGATGGTCAGGTCTGGTGACCAGGGGGGGGTCCAGGCGGTCAGTGGCAAATGACTTCGAGTCGCGTGACCGATGTGAGTCACCAGGATCCTCGGGAGGATGGGGTGCGCCGGAGCCGTCCTTCGACCGGTGACCGGCAGCCGGTCCTGGCGATGCCCGTCCGGCTGAAATGCCTACTCCAGGAAGGAATCAAACGTGGCCGGTGAATCGTCCAACAGATGCGGCGAGCATTCGGTGGGTTGCTTCGCTCCACTGGGCAATGCGTATCCATCGCGTTCTGCGCATCTCGTTGCGCATTCCACCGACTCCGGACCAGGCGAACCCTCGATCACCCCACGTCTACCGGCTGGTGGAGCGCCCGCTGAGGATCCCCTTGAACGCGGAGTTCGAGTACAGCTTTGCCGATCCTTCACCGTCGCGGCGACCCTGGAACCGAACGGGGAGCCCAGGGTCACGTGGTACCTCTCCCGCGACCTTCTCCGATCCGGTCTGCACGACAAGAGCGGGGCCGGCGACGTGCAGGCGTGGCCCATCGTCGTCGCCGGACGGCCTGAGCTGCACCTGCGCCTGGCGTGCCGGCAAGTCGTGGCGGTGTTCGAGCTCGATCTTGACCAACTGGCCGCATGGCTCGAGGAAACCTACGAGGTGGTGCCATCGGCTGAGGAGTGCAGATACGTGGACTGGGACGCTCATGCGGCAGACCTGCTCAGCTGGTGACCTCCTGGCGTGAACTTCCAGACCGGATCGGCGAAACACGTCTTTTCCAGCGAGGAACGCAAGCATGGGCGGAACAACGAACGCCCTGGTATGGACCGCTGCCCCGGTGCACTGTACGGCAATCTGGCCGCCCTCGAGCGTCAGGAGATGGCTGTTCCCGTGCAGGCGCAGTGGCTGGACAACGTCGCATGCTGCACATGCCGGAAGGTCACCCCACAGATGGTGGCTTTTCGTGACGACGTCCCCGGCCGGTTCGCGACGAAATGCCGCATGTGCCACGTGTGGAATCTCAGGGATGCGGCATGGCGGTGGCTGGGCTGATGACTGTCCCGCAACTCGTGCTCGCGCAACCTCACCGTGAACGTCGAGGCAATCGTGTCCCGCCGAGCCGGACAACCTTCACGACGAGCCCTCCACAGTGGAGGTTCTCGTCACCCGAATAGGTTCTCTCGAAAGGATTTCGTTGCGGGACGCTCCCGAAGGCGCGGGGCGACGGGACGGGAGCGGCGAGGATCGCTATGCTTCGCGACAACCGACTTTCCCTCTGGCGGGCCATAATACCCGCATCCGGCGGTCGATGCCGGACGACAGTGATCAGCTCAATCCGACGAAGGAGGTGCAGGCTGCGGCGGTGCACGCCCTGCCTGTCGTCTATGGTACCCAGCGCGTCTCCGCCTCCCGATCTTCCTGAAGCCGACCCGGCCGCGACCGAGCCGCCCGGGCAGGACGCCGATTACGGGTTTCCGGCGGCCCTGTGGCGGGCCGTGGGGAGGCACCGGCCGCCTGGTCTCGGCCGGACACGCGCTTGGCGCAGTCCCTTGCGTGGGCCGTGGCTGACGTCGGTCTTCGGCGCGGTGCTGCTGGTGATGCTGCCGGTGGTGATCCTTACGGGGCTGCTGGACTACATCGCGTACGGCCCGCAGTTCCGGCAAGCCTTCCCCGTCGACGTCGGCTGGCTGCACTTGCCGTTCTTCGACTGGCCGACCCGGCCGTCGTGGTTGTTCCGGCTGACCGAGGGTCTGCACGTCGGCCTCGGTCTCGTGATGATCCCGGTGGTGCTGGCGAAGCTTTGGTCGGTGGTGCCGAAGCTGTTCGCGTGGCCACTGTCGCGGTCGATCGCCCAGCTGCTGGAGCGGCTGTCGCTGGTGCTGCTGGTCGGTGGCATCCTGTTCGAGATCGCCACGGGTGTGTTGAACATCCAGTACGATTACATCTTCGGGTTCAGCTTCTACCGCGCGCACTACGTCGGGGCGTGGGTGTTCATCGGGGCATTCGTCTCCCATGTCGTGATCAAGCTGCCGAAGATGGTCAGGGCGCTGCGTTCGAGGTCGCTGCGGGCGGAACTGCGCACGTCTCGCGCCGAGACCCGGCCTGAACCCGTTGACAGCGATCTGGTCGCCGTCGCGCCTAAAGCAGCGACCATCAGCCGTCGGGGCGCGCTGGGGCTCGTCGGTGGCGGGGCGCTGCTGGTCGGTGTACTCACCGCCGGGCAGACCATCGGCGGGTTCACCCGCAGCTGGGCGTTGCTGTTGCCGCGCGGGCGGTCCTACGGTGACGGGCCCAACGACTTCCAGGTCAACAAGACCGCCGTCGCCGCGCAGATCACGGCCAGGGACACCGGTCCGGCGTGGCGGTTGTCGCTGCTGGGCGGTCCACGTCCCGTTCACTTCGACCGCGCCCAGCTCCTCGCGATGCCCCAGCACGCCGCCACGCTGCCGATCGCCTGCGTGGAAGGGTGGTCCGCAACGCAGGACTGGTCGGGGGTCCGCCTCCGCGACCTTGCTTCGGCGGCCGGCGTGCCGGATCCGGAGCGGGCGATGGTCGTGTCCTTCGACGCCGGCTCGTTCGGCCGTGCCACCCTGCAGGGCAACCAGGTGCTGGACCCCGATGCCTTGCTGGCCTTGCGGGTCAACGGCACCGACTTGTCACTGGACCACGGCTTCCCGGCCAGGGTCATCGTGCCGGCCCTGCCGGGGGTGCACTGCACCAAGTGGGTCAGGTCCATCGAGTTCCGGAGCCGCTGACGATGCGTACAGTCCTTTCCCGCGTCCGTGGGTTCTACGGCGAGAACCCCCTGCACCTGCTGGTACTTGTCGTCTGCTTCGCGCTGGCCGGCTTCGCCGCAACGCACGAGGTGACCGACCGCCTCTGGCCGTTGGCGCTGACCTGGTTCCTCGCGGCCGTCCTGGCCCACGACCTCGTCTTGTTCCCGGTGTACGCGCTGCTGGACATCTCGTCGGCGTCCGTGCTGAGGGCGTTGCGCGGGCACCGGCGCAGTTGTGCGCCGCCACGGGTGCCCGTGCTGAACTACATCCGCATTCCCGTCCTCGGCACCGCGCTCACGTTCTTGTTGTTCCTGCCGGGCATCATCGAGCAGGGCGCGATCGCGTACCAGGCGGCCACCGGTCAAACTCAGGAGCCCTACCTTGCCCGTTGGCTTCTGGTGGTCGCGGCGATATTCGCAGTCAGCGCGGTGGCATACGCGATCCGGTTGTACGTCAGCGGTATTACGGTGCCTGCTGTGCCGGCAACAGTCCGAGCCATGTTCGAGAAGGGAGAACACGTTCTTCTCGTGGCGGACGGGCCCTCTGCCCCCGTCGCGGTTGTCGCGACGTCGGCGGCTCTGTACCGTCCGGCCGGCGACCGACCGGGGGCGTGGCTACGCACGCCGTGGCACGATCTGGCCGGCCTGGAATCGCGAGCTGAAGGTGTCGTCATCCGGTTCGCGCCGGCAGCGGGGGCACGGAGTCGTTCGCAGATCGTGTCTCTCACGTCTCCCGCAGAGCTGATCGCCGTGGCGAAGAAGCTCGTCGCCGAGGGAGCGGGGAGTTCCTCGTAACGCTCCGGCCGGTGTGTGCGGCGTCCGGGCCGGGGTAAGCGAGTGCGTCGTGGGACATCAGCGCGATGGCCGGTCCTCCTCGCGTATCGAAACCAGCGCGGCGTTTTCTTCGCGCTCGATCTCGCGGGCGATCGCGATCGCTTCGTTCACGCTCCCGCCAGGAATTACGACCGCGCCGGCCCGGTCGGCGAACACGTAGTCCTCTGGGACGATGCGCACGCCGCCGATTTCCACCGGGACGTTCGCAGCAGCCGGAGTGACGGTGTCCCCACCCCACCGGGTTGCCTCGCCGCCGCAGAATGTGGCAAAGCCCCACTCGGCGAGCTGGTCGAAGTCGCGCAACCGGCCGTCGGTGAGCACCCCGGCCAGCTCGTTGTTTCGTACCCGGGAGAGCTTCGTGCCGCCCCCGTGAGAGGCGTCGGGGTAGCCGCCGTGGGTCATGACCAGGACCTTGCCCTGGGGATTCGAGCCGACGGCCCGGTAGAACCAGTCCGCGAACGCAGGCCCGTTGACGTCCTCCAGGTCCTGACGGTAAGGCAGGAACGAGATCGTCACCGCAGGGCCGAACAGGACCAGGTCCGGGCGGGGACTGACCAGGCCCATGATGTGCGCGCGGTGGCTGTAGAGGCGGCCGACGGCATCGACGAGCGAAGCCGAGGCGAGTCCGGCGACGGACGGCAGGTCAGGCTGCTGCTTCTCGTTCACGCTTGTCCGCCCTTGCCCCGGTCGGAGATCAGGACACCGCTTCGGGGCCCCAGGAGGCCGCACCCCCGCCGCGTGTGTCGCCTGGCAGAGCGCCGGCAGCGGCTGTGCCGAGTGATTCGGCGCCGGCCGACGACCGGAGAGCCGGCCGGGGCCGGATCAACTCGGTGGCTGGTTGTTTCGGCCATCACCTCACCTGCTTCGGTTGGTTCGGCCGCAATTATTCGTCGGATTGCGACGGAAGTCATCCTGATGTCGTCTCCGTCGTGGAGACGAGACGGGTCACCGGCCCGGTGAGCCGGACAAACTCGCCGGCGAGCCGACTTCCCTGAGCCCTGTCATCTGCATGTCCCAGCGTCACTGTCGTCGGGGTCGCAGCGGAGGCGGCTCGGCAGTCGGTAAGAACCGCCGTCCGCTCGTCACGAAGGTTGTGATTGCCGTTGCGGGAAGTGCCTGGCGTCGCGATGCAGTGAGGGAGGGGCCGACTGTCATGAGCGAGCCTTTTGAAGGCAGGAAGGTCGTCGTGGTGGGTGGCAGCGGTGGCATGGGGTGGCTGCGGCCGACCAGGTGGTTGCCGCGGGTGGTGCGGCCGTGATCACCGGCCGGGACAAGGACAAGCTCCGGAAAGCGGTCGAAGCGCTGTTGCGAGACGGGAGAGCCTGGGGCATCCATGGGGCCCTGACTGATCGTGGTCAGGTCCCTGAGATCCGCAAGCAGCTCGCCGCCGACCACGCCGGCCCGACCTTGCTCGTCAACGCGGCGGGATTCGTCGTCCCGAAACCGTTCAGCGAGCACGACGAAGCCTTCTACGACTCCTCCAACGACCTGGACCGCGGGTTGTTCTTGATCACGCAGACGGTCGTCGCGGGCATGGTCACCGGGGCCGGGGTGGCGCCATTGTGAACATCGGCTCGATGTGGGCTCGCCAGGGCATCGCCGCGTCGCCGCACACCGGCTACTCCGTGCAGAAGGGTGGCGTGCACTCGTTCACCAAGGCCCTCGCGATCGAGTCGGCGCCCCATGGAATCGAGTTCAACGCGGTCGCTCCCGCGGTCGTCAAGACAGCCCTGTACCTGAACATCGTACGGGCGGAACAGCTCGACGAAGCCGTCGACAGCTTCGCTGCGATCCCCGCTGGAGCGGGTTGGCACCATGGAGGACATCACGAACGCGGTGTCGTTCCTCCTCGCCGACAAGTCGAGTTGGCTGACCGGCGCCATCGTCGGTGGCGACGGCGGTGTCATCGCCGGCCGCGGGTCCGGTGTGTCGCCACCAAGGCACAGAACCAGATCGCCGTCGTCATCTTCTTCCCGGACGAAGGCGGAACCTGCCGGCCATGGATTTGGCAAGAGCAGGAAAAGCACTGAACAGGACAATGAACTGTGTCAAACCGATACGAGTACGACGGCTGTCATTCGGTGATCGTGGCACCGCGCGATGTCATGCTGCTCGAACGGTGTGCCGAAGGTGGCGTCCGAGATCGTGGAATGCTGACGGTGGTGTGTGTCGGCAAAGTGGGGTACGTGGGTCAGAGGAGTTCAGCTTCGTCGAATTCGCGCAGCGCTCGCAACAACGCCTCGTGATCCGCCCAGCACGCGCTGCATGATTGCAGATGCGCCATCAGTCCCAGGAAGATATCGGCGGGGTTGTCGCCACTGGCGGTCATCTCGGCATAGGTGTGGAGCGCGTCGAGGGCGAGGTCGCAACCGATGTCGCGCGGGTCGGTTCGAAGGAGCTCATTCAGTGCGTGCCAGTTGTTCATGCCCTGCCTCTGAGTCGCGATGTCCCGTATGATCGTCACGAACCGGAGGTGTCCGGTACGGCGGTTTTGGACAGAGGGGCTTGGACCATTAGCGCGGGTTCGTCGGTGATTCTTACGAGGAGGGAACCAAGTGCTTGGTGCTGCGGGTCGAGCCTGCAGACCACCCGCATGGCGCTGCACGCGATCAAGGCCGGTGAGGGCGACGTATTCATCTCCGTCGGCGTGGAGACCGTCTCGCACGTCGTCAAGGGCAGCTCGGATTCGTGGCCGGACACCCCCAACCCGTTCTTCGCCGACACCGAGAAGCGCACCGTCGAGACTGCGCAGTCCGGTACCGCGACAGCCGGCACAACCCCGGGAGGACGGCTTCGTTGCTGATGTCTTCCTCGCGATGGGCCAGACAGCCGACACCCTGCGCAGCTCAAGGGCACCAGATGGGTGGAGATGGACGAGTTCGCCGTCCGCTCGCAGCACCTGGCGGAGAAGGCGATCGCCTGCGGTTTCTGCGCCGAGGACAGCACACCGGTAACCCTGCCGGACGGCACCGTCGTGACCAAGGACGATGGCCCGCGCCGCGGCGTCACGATGGAGGGCGTCGCCGCTCTCAAGCCGGCGTTCCGGTCGGACGTCCGCGTCACCGCGGGCAATTGCCCTCCGTTGAACGACCGTGCCGCCGCGCTCGTGATCATGAGCGATACCAGGGCAAAGGACCTCGGCATCACGCCGCTGGCCCGCATCGTCTCGACCGGTATCACCGGGCTCTCCGGAGATCATGGGCTACGGGCCGGTCGAGGCTTCGGGACAGGCGCTGCACCGGGCCGGGATGTCCATCGGGGACGTCGGCCTCGTCGAGATCAACGAGTCCTTCGCGGCGCAGGTTATTCCGCCCTATCGCGACGTCGGCATTGACCTCGACAGGCTCAACGTCAACGGCGGGGCGGTCGCGGTCGGTCACCCGTTCGGCATGACCGGCGCGCGGATCACCTCGAGGCTCATCAACTCGCTCGAGCCCCACGACAATCAGTTCGGCGTCGAGACCATGAGCAGGGGCGGCGGTACGCGTGGCGATGGTGCTCGGGCGCCTGAGCTGAGCCCGTGTACCAAACCCAGACACGTCTTCGCGCACGCGGCGGCCGCGGGCTCGGCGTCTGAGACCGCGCCCTGGCCGTTGATGCCAATCTTCTATTCTTCAAGTACTGCCCGTTCGCTACTCCGCGATCCGAGGCCGGTCCGATCGCGGAGCTGTTCGGAGTGGCTCGAGGCACTCCGCTGTCAGCGCGACCGGATGCCGGGGTGTTTGTTGTCGAGCGCACGGGCGATCGGTTCCGTGGCCACGCCACGGTGCTGACATTCAGGGTCCACCGCGACCGGATCATCGAGACCTTACCGGCCGTAATGGGTAAACCCATCGTGCGGGCGCCATCGCGCCCAAGCCACGCGGTGCAGGTCTCGGCCTTCTCACCCTTGACCACGTGGATGTCGAGATTCGTGTACTTGTCGGTGTTCATGCCATGACGGTGACCCGGATCCAGCTTTTCTTACTGGTGAGCATCACCGACGAGCGGACGCCAATCGTCCAGGTTCACGGTTTACAACCCGCTTCACCGGGCACCCGGGGTTCGTGGCGATCAACCAGAGGACGACGATCTCGAGGCAAGACCTGGGCAGTCGTGCGCTAGTGGACGAGTTCCTTCGCACCCCTCCGCAGGATGTCGGATGCGACCTGACCATGGATGCACTCCACTCCTACGCGGAGATGACGGCCGCCGGTGAGAACCCCGAGGAGCTTTTCGCAGGGCTGGCGGTGCATTTGCAGTCGTGTCTCGCCTGCGCGGGGGATCACGAGGCCCTATTGCGCGCGGTGCGCGAATTCGGGGGCGATGAACTCCTCTGACCGTGGTGGTTCGGTTCCCTTCTTCTGGATGCCCCGGTGTCAGGACGGTGCGCCTTGGCGGGAGCGTTCGTACAAAGGGGAGGTGCGCAATCCTGAAGACACGGTTCCACGGCAACACCGTCCACGCACGTCGACTGGCCGTGCCCCATTTTCTGGGACGGCACCATGTGCGGCGGGCGGGCGCTCTCGTGGGTCGACGCCGCAACGGGATCGGCGTGGGCACGGCGGGGTGTCCTGCTCGACATCACGAGGGTTCGCGATGTGCCGTGGCTGGAAGCGGGTGAGGGGCGTCTCCCCGGGGATCTCGAGGAGGCCGAGCGTCGCCGGCGTGTGCGAGTGCGATCGGTCCGGCGATGCGGTGCTCCTGCGGACCGGCCATGGCCGCATCCGGCACGAGGCCGGCGCGACCGCTCTGGTCGGCGGCGACACCCCACGAGATTCAGCCGTCGGGGATGAAGACATGGCGATGCCGGTTCACACGGTGGTCCTCGTGGCGATGGGGCTGTAGCTGCACGGCGACTGCGACCCGGAGGCGTGCGCGGCGACGGCCGCCGAACTCGCCCCAGCGGCACTTCCACCTCGCAGTCGCGCCGTTGCGCGTATGCGGAGCTGGACGGCGTCGGCTCCGCCGTCGATGTTCTCCATGACGAGACTCTCGGGCTGATCACGATGTCGAGCTGAGACGAGAGCCTGGCCGACGCTTTCACCGCTGCCTTGCTCGCGCGGTTCTGCAAGTAGTTGGGCGACCGAGTCGTCTCCTCGGCCAGCTGCGCCGAGTTCGACATCACCGGCGCCTTGTCCCGCTGAGCTGCGGTCCGCCTGCCAGGCCTGGTCACCGGGCTGGAGCCCGAGAATCCTGCGGGGTCGTGCACAGCCACGCAGGCGATGGCGATCGGTCAGCTCACCTTCTTCGTGCCCTTGGCGTTGATCGGCAAGCCGCTGCCGTGGTTCAACTGTTGATCACCAACGGCAGGGATCCTTCGCGACGTGCTGCGCGGCGGCGCGGTCGCGCTGGTAGGCCTGGCGCGGCCACGTCAGCGTGCGCGACACGGCCGGGATCGACGAACGCGCCGTCCGCCGCGGCCAGGGTGAAGAACCGGAGCAAGTCCTCCCAGCCGATTTCCGGGAGCCGCCGCAGCACTCGAGCTCCTCGTCCGTGAACACCGGAGCGCCCACCGGCATCCTCCCACCAGAATTCCAGAGCTCCTCAAAGATCCCCTGGTCAACGGCCTACCCAGCCATATCCGGCCGATTTGTCCCGAAAAATTCCCAGACCGGCCGTTGTCTGCGCGGGCGCGGTGGAGCGGCGCGACTGAAGAAGGTTGGTCGGCCGCTTCTGGGTGCGGGCAGCGGGATGTGCCGTGTTGCGAATAGTCGCCTTCGCCCTCGAACGGGTGTAGGCAAGGTGTGAGCGAAATCCGTCCGTGCGTGGAGGTGTCGGATGGGGTAGACGGGGTGCTACCGGGCCGAGATCCGCAGGCCGAGGTACTGCACGAGAGCGATCGCACGCGCGTGAGCCGGCTGTTCTTGGCCGGGCGCACGGTCATCCGGAAGGAGCTGCTGGGGCCGGACGCCGAGCGCCGGCTGCGGCACGAGCGGGCGATGCTGGAGCGGCTGCGCGGTGTCGCGGGGGTGGCGCAGCTGGAGGCGCCCCCGTACCCCGGTCCATCGTGCTGGCGGATGTCGGTGGCAGCAGCCTGGCGGGGCTGGCCAAGCCGCTGCCGGTTGATGTCCTGACCGCGCTGGCGGTGGGGTTGGCGCAGGCGGTGGCTGGGATGCACCGGCGGAGTGTGATGCACCGTGACATCACCCCGGCCAACATCGTGATCTCCGGCGATGGTGTCCCGTGCCTGGTCGATTTCGCGTTGGCGACCTCGTTCGCCGAGATCCGAGGCCCCGGACGCCGCGCATCCCCTGGCGGCGCCGCTGTCCCGATGGCGTGACCAGGCCGGAGTGCGGCACCTGTGGCTGGACAACCTGTCCGTCCCGAGCCTCGTCACCATGGTCGCGGAGATGCTGCACGCGGCCCCGGCCGAGGCGGCCGGTTTGGCCGAGGTGATCAGGCCGCACACGTCCGGCAACCCGTACGAGACTGTGGAGCTGCTCAACGCGCTGCGTCGCGACGGCCTGCTCACCGCAGCCGCCACCGGATGGCGGTGGGACACGGCCGCGGTGCGCGCCCATCTGGGCCGGTCAAAGGTCGACGAGCTGCTGGCGGCACGCATCGAGACCGTACCGCTGCAGTCCTGGCAGCTGGTGGAGGCGATGGCCTGTCTGGGCGGCCGCGCCGAGCTGAGTCTGCTGCGAACCGCGACCGGCGACCCGGCGGCCGAGGTGCAACCGATGCTGGCGCCCGCCCTCGCCGAAGGCCTTCTCGTCATGGAACCGGGCGCCCACGAGGCGGTGCGGTTCCGCCACGACCGGCTCCGCGAGGCGATCCTGCGCGGGCTCGACCCGGGGCGGCGGCGCACCCTGCAGCTGGCCACGGCCCGGCGGCTGGCCGAGGTGACCGAGCTGTTCGCCGTCGCCGCCGAGCAGTACCTGCCAGTGATCGACACGGTCGACGACCCCGCGGAGCGACAGCGGGTAGTCGCGCTGCTGCGGCGCGCCGCCGACCGGGCCACGTTGATCGGGGACCACGCGCTGGTGAACGTGCTGCTGAGCGCCGCGCTGCGGCTGATCGACCCGGGTGAGACCGCCACGCTGATCGCGGTGCACACCGGCCGCCACGCCGCCCTCTACGGCCTGGGGCGCCTGGAGGAGGCGGACGAGGAGTACCGCACGATCGAAGGACTGGGCCCCACCGCGTTGGACCGCGCGGCCGCGACGGCGGTGCAGGTGAGCAGCCTGACCCACCGGAACCGTTTCGCCGACGCGGTCGTCCTGGGCATTGAGAGGCTCCGCGAGCTCGGCGTCGCCGTCCCGGCCGCGGACCGGCTCCCCGCCGAGCTCGACCACCACCGGTTCGACCGCCTGTACTGGTGGCTGGACCACAGCGAAGCCGCCGACGACCTGGCCCCGCCGGACCTCACCGATCCGGCGCTGCTCGCCGCGACCCGCCTGATCAACGAGGTTCTGCCGCCGGCCTACATCGTCTCCGACCTTGCCCTGCATGCGTGGCTGAGCCTGCAGGCACTGCGGATCTGGCTCGAACACGGCCCGAGCCGGACCCTGATCGTCCCGGCGAGCCACGCTGCCATCGCCGTGATGGCGCAGCGCGGCGACTACGCCGCCGGGTACCGGGCGTTGCGGCGGATTGTGGCGTTGGGCGAGGCCCGCGGCTACGAGCCCGACACCTCGCGGGCGCACTTCCAGCTCGCTGCCCTCAGCTGTTGGTTCGAGCCGATCGAGAACGGCGTCCACGCGGCTCAGCGGGCTCGGGAAAGGCTGATCGCGGGGGGCGAGCAGGCGTACGCCGGCTACACCTACCAGCTGGCCGTGGCCGGTCTGTTGGAGTATGCCCCGTCGCTGGATGCCTACGTCGCCGAGGTGGAGGCCGGCCTGGCCTTCGTGCGCCGGATCGGCAGCGAGCAGACCGCCCAGGCATTCGACAGCTACCGGTGGCTGGCCGGCGTGCTGCGCGGCGAACGCACCGCCACAGCCGGTGAGGCGGTCTCGATCAACCGGTACGCCGACAACCCCATGGCACTTGCCCAAGCGCACATCAATCACGCGGTCGCCGCCGCCGTCCTCGGCGATGCGGCCGGCCTGGCGCGGTACACCGCGGCCGCGATGCCACCGCTACCGGCGACCTTGGGCCTTTACCAGACCGCCCTGGCCCACCTGTTGCGCGGGCTGGCCGTCGCCGGGCAGGGCCCGCGCCACCGACCGCGATGAGCGTGCCGCGCTGCTGACCGCGCGGTGGCTGGCCACCCGTGCCGGAGACGCGCCGGAGAACTTCCGGCACCTGCAGCGGTTCTTGGAGGCGGAGCGGGCCTGGGCGGTCGGCGACTTCCGCGCCGGAGCGATCACCTTCGACACCGCCCGGCGCGAGGCGGCCGGTCGGCAGCGCCCGTGGCACCAGGCCCTCATCACCGAACGCGCCGCCCGCTTCCACCTCGCCCACGGCTTGGAGCAAACCGGCCGCGACCTGCTCGCCCAGGCCCGGCAGTACTACGCCGCATGGGGCGCGACGGCGAAGGTCGCCCAGCTGGACTGGGCCTACCCGGCCTCGCGGCTGGGAGCGCTCACGACCAGCGAGCCCGGCGTCGACCGGCGTGCCGATGATCTCCGGTTCTCCTCGACGGTCACGACCGGCACACTCGACCTGCTCGGCATCCTCGCCGCGTCGCAGGCGCTCAGCTCGGAGACCGACATCGAACGCTTGCGCACCCGCGTCGTCGACGTGCTCAGTGCGATGACCGACGCCACCAACGTGCACGTGCTGTTGTGGGACGAGGACCGCCACGACTGGCTGCTGCCCACACCGAACCACACCACGGATACCGCCACGGCGGGCGGCCCGCAGGAACGTGACCTGCCGACGTCGGCAGTGCGCTACATCCAGCGGACGGCTGAGATCCTGATCGTCGACGACGCCACCCGCGATGACCGCTTCGCCCGCGACCCGTACATCGCCGGCCTCGACGCCTGTTCGTTGCCGGCCATGCCGATCCTTGGCCGCGGCGCACTGCGGGCGGTGCTGTTGCTGGAGAACCGCCTCATGCGTGCCGCGTTCGCCACGGAACGGCTCGACGCCGTCAGGCTCATCGCCGCGCAGCTCGCCGTCTCCCTCGACAACGCCCAGCTCTACTCCGACCTCACCGCCTCGCGCGCGCGAATCGCCGTCGCCGCCGACCAGGCCCGTCGGCGGATCGAGCGGGACCTGCATGATGGCGCCCAGCAACGTCTGGTCACGCTCGTCATGCACGCTCGGATCGCCCGAGCGGCCGTACCGCCCGGGCCCGGCGAGCTGGGGGAACAGCTGGAGGCTCTCGAGGCCGAAGCCGCCACTGCCCTGGACGAGCTGCGCGACTTCGCCCGCGGCATCCACCCGTCGGTCCTCGCCGTGGGCGGCCTGCGCCCGGCGCTCAAGGGACTCGCCCGCCGCTCCTCAGTCCCGGTCGAGCTCGCCGTGCTGGTCGACCGGCGCCTGCCCGAGCCGGTCGAGATCGCCGCCTACTACGTCGTCTCCGAGGCCCTGACCAACGTGGCCAAGCACGCGGGAGCGTCGACCGTCCACGTCGAGGTCGAGATCGTCGACGGTGGCGGTGCCGACAGCGGCGTGCTGCAGGTCCGGGTCCGCGACGACGGCCGTGGCGGCGCCGACTTCGCCGGCGGCTCCGGCTTGGTCGGGCTCAAGGACCGGGTGGAAGGGCTCGGCGGCCCGCTGGGGGTGCAGTCCGCGCCAGGCGCGGGGACCGCCGTTCTGGCTGAGTTTTCCCTGCAGCGAGTGGGCGTGAGCCCGAGCTGAGCAAGGCACCTTCGTGTGCCGCCTCCGACGTCGCGGGCCCAATGCTCCCGGACTGGAATTGCACGAGCGCGATCAGCGCACCCACGACGTTCGGACCGGCGCACGCGCTGAGCTGGCCTGCCGTCACAGCCCGGCCCCTCCCGCGCGGGCCTTCCGTCAGGTGCTCGACGGCGCTTGCGACGGGGTCACGTGTACCCGTCCCAGCGTCACGGCACGGACAGTCGCCCGCCGGCCAGGGGCTGTTCTTCGGAGTCGATGCACCCGTCCCAGCTATCACAGCACCCGTCGCGGGTGGGGCACGAGGACACGTGGCGGCCGTGAACTTGCGCGTACGTGCGATGTCGCGCTTCGGGCGGCAGCGTCGGTTGACCGGTTGCGTGGCCGGGTCAGCCCTTGATGGGGTCGATGATGTGGCCGCGAGGTCGAGGTTTGATGCGACTGCCATCAGGATTCCCTACGCTGGCTTCGCCGCAGCCGGCTGTGTTGCTCCGGGGGCTGTGTGCAGGGGTCGACTCCGAGGCTGATCTCCCGGTCTGTGCGCCGGTGTCGTCGACGCCGTCAGCGGGAAGCTCCAGTGGCACCGGGGATACCCGCTTGCCGCCCGCCGGCTGGTGGGCGGTGAGCCGCGCCGGGGCCGGACGTACGCCGTTGGGGGCAGCGACCCGATGCCGGGGTGAGAGCCGCTCACGGACCGCGGCAAGCACCAGCACGTCGAGCAGTAACCCGTCGCGCTGGCCGAGCGCCACCACGGTGGTGGCGACAGCGAGCGGGACCGAGACGGTCAGGAACACCGGCAATGGCACCAGCGGCTGGGTCAGCGCTCACAAGTCCTACAGCAGCAGGGCGACGACTCCGAGGATCATGAACCGACGGGCGGTCAGCGGCCCGAGTACGGTGTTCGGACGGTCGACGCCGGCAGGCCGAGGGGCAGTGGCCGCTGCGTGCCGACGCGTCGCTTCGGCGCGCGGGCGGCTGACGGATTGGCCGGTGGTGGTGTCGACGGCGACGGCGGTTCGGTCGGCGGTGCGGGCGTGGTCTCGCGGCGGACGCCGAGCGGTAGGGGGTATGGGCCGGACGCGAGCGGTCGATTGCCGGTGTAGGCGTCGCGGGGCTTTCGTCGGGTACTCGGACACCTGCCTCAAATCGGCAACGGTCGCGGCGTTTCGAGGTTGCGGGTACCGCGGGACTCCAGCTAACGGGCAGCGGAGTTTGGCGCCATCCGTGAAGACACGCCGGTCACCAAGCCCGATCGTTACTCGTATGACGAAGCCTATGGCGCCACCAGATCGGAGCCGAAGCCCCGCGAAGCCTCTGCTTTCGGACTTTGCCCCGACACACCCCGCCAACGCCGGCGACCACGGTGAGGACCACAGGACCGAGTGCGCCGGCCTACTCGTGGCCGGGCGGTATCGAATCGAGTCGCTACTGGCCCGCGGCGCGATGTCGCTGATCTGGCTCGCCGAGGACGAGTTCCTACGACGGCAGGTCGCGCTGAAGCAAGTCAACGTGAACGACCGCGCAGCTGAGCAATCGCGCAGGGCTGCTCGCGTGCTGGCACTCCGGGAGGCGCGGGCTGCTGCGCAGGTGGGCCACCCCGGCGTCGTCACGGTTTACGACGTTGTCAGGCAGGACGACGAGCCGTGGATCGTCATGGAACTGCTGCGGGGGCGGAGTCTGGCCGAAGCGCTCGACGCGGACGGGCCGCTGCGGGTCGAGCAGGTGATCCACATCGGACTGAGTCTTCTCAATGCGCTGCGCGCCGTACACCGGGCGAACATCGTGCATCGCGACGTCAAGCCGGCCAATGTGCAGCTCTGCGATGGTGCGCGGGTGGTCCTCACCGACTTCGGCATCGCGATCGCCCCCGGTAGTAGTGATTCACGAACTCAGCTTTGCATGGTGGCCGGCAGCCCGGGCTTTGTCTCACCCGAACGGCTCCGCGGGGGCAAGGCCGGACCAGCGTCCGACCTATTCTCTCTCGGCGCGACGCTGTTCACCGCCGTCGAAGGCACGTCACCGTTCACCAGGGACAACGTTGCCGCCACACTCACCGCCGTGGCCGAGGAACCACCAGCTCCGTTCTTGCGAGCCGGCCCGCTGCGCCCGGTCATCGAGGGTCTCCTGGCCAAGGAACCGGACCGACGACTGAACGCCGCCCGGACATACACCCTCCTGCAAACCATCCGGCCCGAGCACCGCTGCGCGGAACCGCAAGTCCGGTGAGCACGCGACGACCTCGGGCGCCGGCGATCTCACCGCATGCTCCAGCGCTGGCCGATTCCGCGGCGCCATATGGCGCGACGAGCGCACCCGCTGACGTCGGCAACGAGTAGCGGCTGCGCCGGCCCGCGGGAGGTGGGAGATGCTCGAGAGCCAGGGCGTCGCGACGGGCTCACCGCTGCTTACCGCGCTCGACGTCGCTTGTGATCACCCCATGGACCGACTTCGCCGGACGAATCTGCCCGCGCGCCAGGTTCTCGTCGACAAGGGTGGTGCCCATCCGCGCACGTCGCGCCGTCACGGCTTGCGGGGTTCGCGTGGCGGCGGCGCCTGGTTGTGGGCGGCCAGCGGCCGCCACGCAGCATCGTTGTCAACTCTCCGATCTCGTTGCCCAAGCCCTCGCCCTTGAAGTCGTGGAACGTGCAGCATGTTTGTCGCTGTTGGTGGCTTGCCGGGCTCTGCATTGCTGTTTTCTGTGACAAGCGAAGGAATTTAGCCACTGCGTTGTTTTTGATCGGTGTGCTGACGAGCGTCGCGCGCAGGTCTCTTACTTCGTTGCAGTGAACGAAGTCTGCCTCGCGCAGTGCCGTCCACGCGAGCTTCTGGCCGTGAGGACAATGGTGAGGAACCCGTGCCTGAACGCCGCCAGGACGGTCCGGCGATGCCACGGGCCTCAACGGCGGACCCGGTGTTGATCCGCTGGCAGGCTCTTGGGAATTTTTCAACGCGCCACCGAAGTTTCGGCGAAACGGACCAAGGCGGTCAGCCGGGTGGGGGCGCGCGTAGCAGCGGCAGAACGTCAACTCTGCGCTGCGGCGGTAGCGATGCCCATATTTTCTCGGCAGCGGGACCGACGTCGATGAGTCCCAGCCGTAGAAACGGTCTCGTGCCGTATCGTCGGCCCCGGCGAGCCGATGAGGCACGGGTCGTACGTTCGTCGTGTCGTCCACTTTGGAGTTGCGATCTTTATCGGCTTCGGAGGGCCGAGGCCACCCTGCTTGCGCAGAGAAGTCTGTGTGCCGAAGGGCATGTGCGTTCTCGTTGCCGACACGCTCGAGATGGTGGGGGACTGGCAGCGTCTGGTTGGCTCCTGACCCGTGGGGACTTGCTTTTGGCTGGGAGGATGGTCATTGTGCCCATTCGGGGCGCCGGGGTTCCTTGCGGCAGCAGCGACGACGGTGGGGGAAGCGAACTCCAGGTGGCAGGAATGCGAGGTGACCCCCACCACCGCGATGCTGGACGGGCCCTCGTCACCCGCGGACACGCGGTGCCTGGCCCCGTCTCGGGGTGTCCGCCCTCGACCACCGCACCGGAAGGTGGAGTCTGATGAGAAACTTCGGCAGGCCACTACCGGACGCGCGGTGTTTTACCGTTGCGTGACCGCTGAGCCGCCCTCATCTCGCACGTCTCTCCGGCAGGTGCGCGTTCAGGCCGCCCGGATTCTCTTCGTGCCTGACGCCTGATGGATTCGGCTGATCGTTGATGGCCATCGACGCGGTGGTGGACAGGTCCGTTGAGGCGCTGTCGAAGGAGCTGTGAAGGCATAGCGGGGAGGTTGCAATGTACAAGACTGTCAACGGAGAGAAGGTGAGTGGGCATGACGCCAGGTGCGTCTCGCATGCAGACGGCATTCACCGCTGGCGCCGGATGGGAACCCCAGCCGACATGACCACGTCGGGGATCGGGGAACGAGTCCTGGTCGGTGGACGCAGCTTCGACCCCGAGTCGGCCGCCTGGGTCCAAGAATTGAGCCCTGGCAGCACGAACTTCGAAGATGTCTGCCGCAGGCTGTACGCGATGCTCATCAAGGTCGCCAGGAGAGAGACCGCGCGCCGGTCTTCAGGCTCGCGGATCGGCGGGCCCGAGCTCGAAGACCTGGCTCACCAGGCTGCAGCCGACGCCCTCATGCGGATCACCCGCAAGATCGGCGAATTCCGAGGCGATGCGCAGTTCACGACGTGGGCCTTCAAATTCGTGATGCTCGAGGTCTCAGCGAAAGTCGGCCGGCACTTCTGGCGGGATCACCATGTGTGTCCCGACCACGGCGAGGCGAACCGCGCACGCGCCGCCGTCGGCGACGAACCACCCCACCAGGTGCAAGCCGTCGAGCTCCGAGCCGCGCTCACTCGTGCCATCGAGAACGTATTGACCGAACACCAGCGACGCGTCTTTGTCGCTGTGGCGATCGAGAAAGTCCCGATGGACACCCTCGCAGCGCGACTGGGCACCAACCGCAACGCCATCTACAAGTCCATGTTCGACGCCCGGCGCAACATCCGCACTTTCCTGGTGGCGAACGACTTCATCGCCTGACCTGCAGAACACGGAACGGGCGAGGTTGATGGTTTGCGAGGTTGCTCAGCGTCCGGGCGGCCTCGACCGGCGTTGTCAAGCGGTGGCCGGCGGGATGCGGGGTCAGGTTTCGCAACCTGGTGATCGCCCGTTCGATGCCACGGTTGCGCTGTCCGCCTAGCATGCCCAGCCGCCGTGCCCAGGTGCGTAGGCTACGGAGCGTGCCGTCAGAACTGCTGAGCCGCGACCGGACGTAGCCGGCGCGGAGCCAGAAGTCGATGCCCTGGGTTGGGCACCGGATGGCTGCGTGGAGATGTGCGTCCGGCACAGGGAGCGGCGCGTCTGCCACCAGTGCGAGGTGCCCAGCGCCATACGCCGGTGCGGATCGCGAAGTCCATGCCGGTGGTGTCACCTGGTGCGGACATCGATCTCTGGCTGGTCCGGCGCTTGAGATCTGCGTCGTGCGGAGCGGCAACCAGGTCACCGAGGGCGCGGCACCGAACCCGCGAACGTGAAGTTCTTCCCACCGCACGGCACGCTCCCCCGTCGTCGGTTGGCAGGTCGCGCTGGATCGCGGTGATCGACGTGTACCAGGCGTGCAGGCGGCGGAGAGTGATCCCGACCGCGGCAGCGACTTCGTCCAGCGTCACCGTCGGCCTTCCTGCGGTAAGCAGGAGATCGCGAGCGGCGGTGAGGATCAGATTTCGCATGGCGGCTCTCGTGTTGTGGGCGCGAGGTGGGACGCGCTGACGTCGTGCAGCTGCGCGGACTCGTTGGCCCCCGTCTCGGTCGGGCCAACGCGTGGAAGTCGATTGCTGAGGTCAACGGGGCCTGCGGTTTCGGGTAGCCAGAGCTGGATGCCGGGTTGGGTGCACCAGGTGTAGAGGGTGGTCAACTGGGTTCCGGTGAAGGCGCGTTCCTGCTCGCCGACCACGATCGCACCAACCGCGCGTTCCGGGCCGGTGATCGCGGCCATGAGCTGGCGGCTGGCGTCGTTGTGGCGATGGGTGCGGCGGGAAGTCGGCGTCGAAGTAGGTGGCGACGAGGCGTGGCCGTGGCCGGTGATGACGTGGTCGGCCAGGTCGCGTTGCCAGCCTTGTGATGAGGCGCGGTCTCGATGGCGCACGGTTGAGGTGCGGCCGTAGAAGGCGAACCACACCCCGCCGCTGGGCTGTGGTGGGGGAGAAGCACGGGTGGGCCCGCCGGTGGTTATCCATTGGGCAAGCAAGTCCACCGTCCCTCTGCGGCTCAAGCCGAGCCCACAGCCCGTCGGTCGTGATCTCCTACGCACCCTGACGATCTTGCACGACCTACCGCCGCACCGCGATGCCGAAGTGTTCGAGCAAGCGGGCCATGTTTGCGCCGATCGAGCTGGGGGTACGTTCGAGTTTTGCGCAGCGTGTCGCCGAGCGGTGCCCTTCACGTCTCCAGCAATCCGGCCCGGACACTGCTACGTCGGGAGCGGAATGAAGCCGCACTCCCGCGGACAGCCTGCTGAGGAGCGGCTGTTACCGCCCAAGTCCCCTCCGCCACTGGGGCATCGGGTGAAGGTTCCCCGGGCGCGCCGGAGGGCCGGCGCCTGATGGCGCCGGCCCTCGGAAAATCGTCGTGACGTCAGAGAATCGTGACGGCAGTGGCCTGCGGGCCCTTCTGGCCCTGGCCGACCTCGAACTCCACGCGCGCGTTCTCCTCCAGGCTGCGGAAACCGTTGCCCTGGATCTCGGAGTAGTGCACGAACACGTCACCACCGCCATTGTCGGGGGTGATGAAGCCGAAGCCCTTTTCGGCGTTGAACCACTTCACGGTGCCTTGCGTCATAGAAATCTCCACCAATGGAAACGAAAGAACGAGGTGTCGCCTCGACACCCCGGGTCGAGAACCGACGGTTTGATCTTCCGGTAGAGGAGAACCACTACGCCCGCTGCATCTTGCGAGCGTGACTGCAGGCGTACCCACCGCACGAACACAAAACCTGACCGCGATCAGTAAACCATGCCGCGTGCGCGCGCACCAGCCCGAGGGGCGCCCCACACTCCATGCGGGCGATGAGAATTTCGCCCACGCTGTCCATCTCTTGTGGACCGAACGGCGGTCTCATCGGTTAGAGAGCGGGAACCCGTGTCGCGGTGAATCCGGCCCGACGAGCTCGGCGTACCGCGCCTGCCACGTCTGCTCGGTGGCGAGCAGGTCAGCGAGCCGCTGGGCCCAGGTCTCGTCGCTGGGCGCCGTCCGGACCGCCAGGTGCCCCCGGGTTTCCTCCCGTGCTTTCGGCCATTGGGTGAGTGTCGGTTCGAGCGCGGGCCGGCCCGCTTCTTCGGACATGAGAAAACCGTACGCCTGGGTGCTGGACGAGTGGCGCGCTTTGCCCCCAGGCTCACCTCGTGTAGCCTCGTCCGCGTCGAGAGATTTCCGCACGCCGGCAGCAGCGCCGGCGTCGTCTTCGGTCGACCGCGAGGTCCGAACCGGATGCCCGCGGCGGCCGTGGTCCCCCCAACATCTCGGCGAGGAGCCGCATGCGCTCGGAACAACGTGCCCTCTCCCCGGAAAACAGTGAGTTCGCCCGTGCGCGGATCTCGGCGGAACGCGGGCTAAGGCACCAGCAGCACCAGGCGGCCATAACCGTCGCCGGCCGCGCGCACGACGCGAACGACCTGCGTGGCCTGCTCGCGATGCTCGGCCTGGAGGCGGCCCGCGGCTGAGGCGCCCCGAGCAGACGAGCCACGCAGCGACGTCGGTTCGCAACCGGCCCTTCACTAAACGGGCCGCTAGACGGCAGCAGCTCACCCGGCGGCAGCGCGATGGAGCTCGCCGAGGTGTTCGGCGCGCAGATCAGCCCGCCCCGGCCGCGGCGGAACGCGAAGCTGCCGGTTTGTTTAGCCTGATCACGAGATGCCCTGGTCGCTGGCCAGCCGTAGCCGAAGGTGTGTGGTCCACCGACGGGTGAGCCATTCCCGGCTCCGCCGTCGGGCTGTCGAAGGTTCCGCTCGGTGATCGTGCGGCGTCGGGCGCACAGCAACGCGGCGCGTACGTCGAGGACTGGTATGACCGCGGCTACCAGACCCCGGGAGGTGGAAGGTCACTGTACGACATCCACCACATCATCCTGCGCGAAACAGTGGCCAACACTTTCGTCAACCTCGTCCGGGTGCTCCGCGCGGTGCGCCACCAGGAACTCAACCCGTGGTGGATGAACTATGGTGGGTGACGTAAGGGAGCGCGATGGACGCCTTCCGGGCCTGCGCGGAGCCCTGTTCACGCTGGCTTGCTCATTCGATGAGCCGGCCACCGATGCCGAGATTTCGTCGGTATGGCCGGACGCTGGGGTCCCGAACGAGTTGGCGCAGGTGTGGAAAAACAGCCGGCACTCGCGACTGTTTGAGGAAGTCGACTACGGGCAATGGGGGCCTGCTGCTGTCGTCCGAGGAACCCCCGCCACGCGCAGCGCAGGTGCGTGCTCAGCGTTCTGGGGCCTACTGGGCCGACGACATCGTGATAGGGAGTCCCTTGGCGACCAGGAACTTGTCGTCGTCGCGCTGTCAGAGGCTGACCGCCGCAGGGCGCTGATCGCGCTGCCGATGGAGGACCGGTCGGCTGGTACGCTCCTGGTGGCAATTCGCAGAGTTCTTGGATTGTTACTTGTAAGGCATTCGGCGAAAAAATGGGTGGCTGCCTTGTGCGGCATAACATCGGGCAATCTCAGCGGCAGGACTTCATTCGTGGTGTGTGTGCGCACTACGGAGGAGGATACCTCGGCGACGCGGTTTCCGGCGGGTGCGGGGATGGTGGATCTCCTTGCCAGAGGGCCACGCAGTGTTCCTGCAGATACGGCACTACGTGCCTACGGCCCGGAAGTCGGCGGCGGTGTTTCATGTCGAGGCAGCGGTGGTTCCGACGGTGCTGCGGGGCTACCATGACTGCAGCTTGAGCTCGAACCTGTCGAGTTCGACTGAGGTTGATTAGAACGCGACTCACGGCTCCCGAAGGTTTCAGCCGGGGCAACGCCATTGAAAAGAGTCCTTGCACCTGCGACGCTTGCGCGAGGGTGGCGCGGTGGACGACCAGCCGATTTCTGGGTCGCCAGTGGGTTTTGCACAGAGCTCGGAAGAGTGATACTTGAGATCGGGCGAAAGCGGTCGTCGATTATTGAAATTCTCGTCGATAACCTTATCTCTGCCGACGCTGATCGAGATTTACTGAAACGTTTCCTCGACGTTTGCATGCGGGCGTTTGAGGCGTTGATGAGTAGCGCGTCGGGTCGGCGAGAGTGTGAGGCCAACCGCCCAGGGGGTTGGCAAAGCCCGACGCGTCATTGCCATACCTCCGTTCCAAACCCCGTCCAAAAGTTGCCGGGTGACCTCATCCTGAGCGCCTGCGAGGCGGCCCGGTCGCGCACCTCGCGTAGGGATGTCAGACGGATGGGTTGAGCTCGATGACGGTTTCGGCCTCGGCGTCGATCCGCTCGCGGCTGTAGAGCAGGGGGAAGGCTTCGCCGCGGGTCCAGGGGGCGAACAGGTCGGTCAGGTGCGGGTCGTCGAGCCGGCCGGACTGGCCTGGTGCGTTCATGGCGAGTGATGAGTCCCACTCGCCGACGTCGACGACGATCCGGAACGTCGCGCCGGCCGTCTGCACGAAGTTCGGGCCGTAGGCGGTGTTCCCGACGGTGTCGCCGCTGCCGCCGCGCGGAAGCGGTTCCGTCGCGAGGCGGTCCGCGGGGAGATTGCCCAGCAGCGCCTTGAGCGGGTGCTGCGCGCGGGCCACGTGCAGCCGGCCCCACTCCCACGCGCGCCGGTCGGCGCCCAGCAGCTCTTCCAGCTCGGCGACGGCGGCGGGCAGGGTCTTGGCGACGATCTCGGCCAAGGCGTCGGAGTTCTCCACCAGTTCGACGTCGATGCGCGCGTCGGCCAGGAGGTCCTCGGCCGGTGAGATACGGGCGGCCGTCGCGGCGGCCTCCCCGCCGACCAGCGGTTCCAGCGCCCGGGCCAGCAGCTCGGGCCGCAGGTGCCGGCGGTACCAGACCTCGAACAGCGCGGCGGCCGCGCTGTCGGGGGCGAGCACGGCGTCCCAGCCGGTCAGCAGGTCGAGCCCGTCCACGGTCACGCTCAGCTCGCGCAGCCGCGCGACGATCCGGCGCGCGGGCAGGGACAGGAAGTCGCTCTGCAGGGCGAGCATGCTCGCCGGGGTGGCGTCGGTGGTTTGCGCGAGGATCTCGTCGATGCGGTGCTTGCGGTAGGGCGCGTACCAGTCGTAGGTGATGTGCCGGTCGGGCGGGTAGTCCGGCGGCAGGTTCATCTCGTTGGCCGTGGCCAGGAATCCCGCTTCCGGGTCGAGGGCGCCGGGCAGCTGGTCGGTGTCGTAGAAGCCGGCCCATTCGTAGCGGCCGTCGCCGGGGACGGGCAGGGTGCCGTCCCAGTTGGGCCGGATCGGGGTGAGGCCACCGGTCTGCCAGGCGATGCGGCCCGAGGGGTCGGCGTAGACCTGGTTCTCCGGCGGCGCGCCCCAGCGGTTCATCGCGGCCGAGAACTCGTCCCAGTTGCGGGCGCGCATGTAGTCCATGCTGCCGAGGTAGGGCGCCATGCCGGCCTCGAGCCAGGCCGCGCGCACCGCGTACGCCGTGTGCTTGTCCGGATCCTGGTACACGACCGGGCCGTGGCGGGTGAAGAGCAGCTCGACCTCGACCGGGTCGCCCTCGCGCACCGCGATCGTCTCCGTGACGCGCCGCATCGGCTCCCAGCGGCCGTCGTAGCGGTAGCTCGTGGGATCGCCGGGAGCGGTTTCGTAGACGTAGAGGTCTTCCTGGTCGATCGCGAAGATCGTGAGCCCGAACGCGATCTGCCCGTTGTGGCCGATGGAGATGCCCGGCAACGCCGGCTCACCGCCGCCGATCACGTCGAGGCCCGGCGCGTTGAGGTGCGCGATGTAGCGCAGGCCGGGCAACGCGGCGGCCGCGCGGTGCGGGTCGTTGGCCAGCAGCGGCCGGCCCGAGCGGGTGCGCGAACCGGCGAGGACCCAGTTGTTGCTGCCTTCGGGCAGCACGTCGCCCTGCGGATCGTCCGGCGCCGCCGGCGCGAACACCGGCGCGGTCGTGGCCAGGTCGTACACGCGCAGCACGTCGTCGGGGATCGCGGCGAGGTCGAGGCCGTCCGGGACCTCGACCGGCCGCCACGGCTCACGCCGGCGCCGCAGCTCTTCGACGTCCCCGGGCAGGTCGCGCAGCGTCCGGGCGCGGGCGACCTCCTCGCGGAGGTTGTAGAACAGGCCGTGGCTGCGGATGCGCGCCACGTCTTCGGGGTCCCACAACGCCGGCGCGTAGCCCAGCTCCCGGAACTCCGCGGGCAGCAGCTCGGGGTTGCCGCGCGTGAGCTCCACGAACGCGTTGACGCCTTCGACGAACGCCGTCGTCGCGCGTTTCGTGTCCGAACCGTACGCCAGCCACTCGCGGTGCATGTCGCCGCGGTAGAGGAACAACCGCGCCGCGCGGTCGCGCTCGGCGTGTTCGGCGCCGAAGACCTCGGCCAGCCGCCCGAGCCCGCGCCGGCGCCAGAAATCGATCTGCCACAACCGGTCGCGAGCGGCGTTGAAGCCCTGCACGCGGAAGGCGTCGTACGTGCTCGCCGCGTAGATGTGGGGCACGCCCCAGCGGTCGACCACGATCTCGGCCGGCGCCGTCAGCCCGGGCAGCGTGTGCGACATTCGTTCAGGTGCCAAAACTGTCTCTCATCAAAGGGTTAACGGCACTGTTCAGCGAAGGTGTGCCAGTGGACGGTCTGCAACGCAACGCTCCTGACCCGGCTCTGTCGTCCGAGCACGCGGAGGTATCCGCGCGAGTCACGCGGGCAGTCAGATCAGGTCACGTCGCGATCTAGCTACATGAGGTCAATGCGCAGGTGCCCGGTTGCGTGGCCGTGTCAGCCCTTGATGAGGTCGATGACGTGGCCGAAGGTGAGCTCTGATGCGAGTGCCGTCAGGTCGCCGGTCACGAGATTCGCTGCAGCCGTGCGGATGGCTCCGAGGGCGTGTGTGTAGGGGTCGACTCCGAGGCTGATCCGGCGGACACCGATCTTCTGCAGCTCCTTGAGGCGCACCCCGTCTGACGGGGCGACGAGGAGGTTGACCGGCTTGGGCGCGACGGCCTCGACGACCGCGCGCACGGCGGCGAGATCGGGAAGGTTCGGTGCGTAGAGGACGTCTGCTCCCGCCTCCGCGAACGCCGAGAGGCGGCGGATGGTGTCGTCGAGATCGGAGATCCCCCACAGGAAGTTGTCCGTGCGGCCGGTCAGCACGATCCGTCCGCGTGCCGCCTTGGCGGCGGCCTCGATGCGGCGAACCGCGTCGTCGAATCCGCGAATCGGCTGGGAGGGGTCGCCGGTGGTGTCTTCGATTCCGATACCGGCCAGGCCACGGGCGATAGCGGCATCGACGGTGGCCCGGACCTCCTCGGGAGTCTCGCCGTAGCCGTCCTCGAAGTCGCCGTTGATCGGCAGTCCGCTCACCGACGTGAGGAGCGCGGCATGATCCAGGTGCTCGTCGCGGCTGACGGCGTGGATGCCATCGAGCCGACCGAGTGTCGCCGCGAAGGCCGCCGAGGAGGTTGCGATCGAGGCGAATCCGGCTTCCTTGAACAGCAGGGCCGACGGGGCGTCCCAGGCGTTGGGCATGATGAACGCCTCGGGGCCACGATGGAGTTCGAGGAACTGTTCGTAGCGGACGTGTTGTGTCGTGTCGGGCATGGTGATGCTCTTTCTGCGGTTTGCCGGTGTCGATGCGCGCCTGGGTCCTCGCCGTGCACCTGGTTAGCGTTGGTTCGCGGCGTCGTATTACGGCAAAAGCGCGATACGGATAAGGCCAAGGTGTCTGCTTCACCCAGTTCCGCCCGGTGCATGTGCGTGACTTCCCACTCGCTGTCCTCGGGCGCGGAGGTACAAGTCCCTCCGCGCCGGCATCGCGGTCTTCGCGCACATCAGCGACCGGTAGAGACTGCCGGTCGTCGCCGCAGCGAGGAGAACTCCTGCGCACCTGGAGGGAGCATCATGACCATGGCCGGTTTCCATCCCCGCGAAGTGATCAAAGTCCCGCGTCGACGACGGTCACATCGGCGGGGAACGCCGACGGCCGGCGCCTCCCCCGCGGACGCGTCAGGTCACCGCAGGGCCCGGACGTGGACGTGTCCGAGAGCTCGCTGATGAACTCGTGGCACTGCTTGGCCCGCGCCGAACGACAGGCACGCCGACTGGTACGGCAACAACAGCTCTGCGCGTGGCCGGCCGCTTCGTGTGAAGCGCTGAGGTGTGCTTGGTGTCGTCCCGGATATCCGCTGCCCGACGCTCAGGACGGTGGCGCCGCGCAGGATCGCGTCGTAGGTCAGCAGGGCCGCCGCCGTAGCCGGCCCCTTCGTGCCCGTTGCAGGGCTACGTCCGCACCAGGTCAGTGCGCAACGCGCCGCGGTGGGTGTGAGGGTCGGCAGGACCGTTGAGGGAGTCTTTAACCGGGCCCGAACAGCCGCTCGGTCGAAGTCCGGTCGCGGCCGCTATGGGCCGGCGGGGTCTTCGCCGGTGGTGTCCTGGTCGAGCTTGGAGACCTGGTAAAACGCGATGGCCCAGCCGGTTCCGGCCCGTTTCAGCAGGATGCTGAGGTAGACGTTGACCGTGGGGCGGTCGGTGAAGGAGAAGTCGACGTTCAGGTATCCGAGGATGAGGTCGTCGGAGAGGCGCCTGGTCGCCAAGACCCGGTAGTCGGCGCTCAGGCCGGGAGGTTGGGAATCGTAGTAGGCGGCGATGCCGGGACGTCCGACGCTGTAGGGGTGCAAGCCTTGGAAAATGGCGTCGTGGGTGAAGTGGGCGGCCACCTGGTCGGGCTGGTGCTTGTCGACGGCGGCCTTCCAGCCGTCGAGGACGCCGCGCAGGAGCGTCTCGGTGTCCTCGGTGTTGTGGTTCACGGTGCTGCTCCCTGGAAGGAGTGGGTGGGGGTGGTCAGTGGCCGGCGCTCATGCCGCCGTCCACGTGGAGGATCTCGCCGGTGACGAACGGCGCGTTCTCCAGGTAGACGACCGCCTCGACGACGTCGGCGATCTCGCCCATGCGGCCGACGGGCTGCAGGCCGGCGAGGAACCCGTGGATCTGCGGGTCGTGCATCGGGGTGCGCATGGTGCCCGGAGCGACGGCGTTGGCCCGGATGCCGCGAGTGGCGTACTCGATGGCGAGGGACTTGGTGGCGGCCTGCAGACCGCCCTTGGTCAGTGCGGCGAGGACGGACGGGACTCGGGAATCGGCGTTGTCGACGATGCTGGCGGTGATGGTGACGACGTGCCCGCCGCCCTGGGCCAGCATCTGCCCGACGGCGAGCTGGGTGAGACGGAAGAACCCGGCCAGGTTGATCTCGGTGATGGTGGTGTAGTCCTCGGCGGTGTAGTCGGTGAACGGCTTGGAGACGTAGACGCCCGCGTTGTTGACCAGGGTGTCGACGCGGCCGAACCGCTCGACGGCAGCGGAGATCACCCGTTCGGCAGTGGCCGGGTCGGTGATGTCGCCCTGGACGGCGAGGACGCCCGTGTCGGCGGTGGGGGTGATGGTGCGCGAGGTGGCGACGACCGCGTGGCCGAGCTTGCGGTAGGCCTCGACCAGGCCGGCGCCGAAGCCCTGCGAGGCCCCGGTGATGACGGCAACCTTCTGATTCTGCATGGTCATGACATTCCTTCGGTTGTTCGATCGAGCGCGTGCCCGGGCTCGGTGACGGGATGGGGTTGCTCGACCTCGGCTGCCGCCGCCAGTCGACTCCTCGACGGGTGGGCCGCACGCGGCGGCGGCGCGCCCACCGCGACGTGGCTAAGGCTTGAGCCCGTACCGGGTGATGAGGTCCGGTAGCCAATCGGGGGTGGCGAACTCCACTCCGTACTCGGCCGCGAGGCGTGCCATCTCCCCTTCGGCGGGCGGGCCGCCCGCGATCAGGTCGGACAGGTTGTGGAAGAACCCTTCGAAGCCGCCCGGGGCAATGACCTCGATCATCCGCGCGGGCGTCGTGCCGGCGTTCCACATCGTGTGGACTTCTCCGCGTGGCTTGGTGATGTATCAGCCCGCGCCGAGCACGACCTCGCGGTCGCCGGATCGGAAACCGATCTCCCCCTCGGTCACGATCGAGTACTCGTCCTCACGGGTGTGCCGGTGCGGAATGACCAGTGCCCCGACGGGGAAGGGGTGCTCCACGATCGACACAGCACCTCCTGTCTCGTGGCTCCAGAGCTTGAAGGCCACGCCGACGCTTCCGAGGTCCCCCTGCTTTCCCGCTCCTGGTTGCACGATCGTCAGTGGGGGAGGTGTTAGGTCGCTCATGGTGACTCCCTGTGTCATTGATGTGACGTGCTGCCGGCGTCGTCCGGCTCGACAGGTGGCGAGGCCGGGTCAGCGGGCGGGGCTTCGCGGTCGCGAGCGAGCTGGGCGATGAAGTATTCAGGGTCGTCCGGGTCGAAATGCCGTTCGGTGGACTCCACCGGCATGGCTGGCTCCCATCAGCTCGGGGGGCTGCGGCTTGTGTCCGTTGGCCGCCGTTGTCACGTCGATTGGCGTAACCCGAGGGCGGAATCTTTCCGGGGGGGGTCGGCGAAAACTTGCCCTGAAGTTCCCCAACGGGCGCCCATCCGCTCAACGCAACTGCCCGCGCCGGGCGCCTCGCCGCCCGCGATCCGTGGCGTGAGCCGGCTGCTCCGGTACGACTGTGGTGCTGGCGGCCGGTGCGGCCGTGTCCGCTCTGGGCGCGTCGCTCGGCGTGCGTGTCCCGGTCGAGCCGTCGCCGTGCCCGCTCTTGCGGCTCGCGCACCGGCCGGTCTGGTCCGCACCGTGGTCGACACTCAGGACTTCGATCTCCGTCAGGTCGCAGCGGACCGGCTGATCGCCGCCGCAGACTCACCCGAACGGACCCTGACCGCGGTCCAGTCCACTTTCGCGGTCCCGGAAGCGTCGACCTGCTCAGCACACCGACTCGGAATACGCCCCATGCCGGCCGACGGTGAGCTGATCGTCGGTCCGGTCGCCCGTCGCACCCGGCCGCCGTGAGCACGTCGCGCTGAGCCTCAGGGTGCTGATCGCGGGTGGAGACCTGCCCGTAGCAGATCCGCATGGTCCAGACAACATGGCGATCCCGAGAACGTGACATTGGCGCGGACCCGGCATCCTTTACAGATCGGTCCTGCGGAAACGGTGATCGGGCACGGGTGTTTCGCGAACGATCGGTTATGCACCACCTGGGCACGAGCCAGCCGGTAGGCGCCCCGGCGAACCGGTAGCCGACGCAACACGTGCCTACGTCAGCGTCGACGTGCTCGGCGTTTGTTTTGTGCCCGCGCTGCGGGGGGACGAGCTCGACGTCGCCGTGTCGCCCGACGGCGGCCCGACCGGGTGAAGCCGGGTTCGCCGATCTGCGCGGTCTCGTGGAGGCCACCGCCGCACCAAATCCGGATCGGCACGCCCGCTGCAGCACCGTGGCCCGGGAGCCGGCTGGCCAGCTCGATGCGCTCGCGGCCGCCAAGAGCACGCGGGTGGTTCTCGGGGGAGATCAGTGACCGGATCAAGGTGTGCTCGAGTTCGAGAAGCCACTGACCCTCGCCGCGAGACCAGGCACGCCGCTCCGGATCAGCAAGTCCTGTTCGCCGTGCACGAGACAGAACGGCAGGCCCGCCGCGCCGCAGAGCCGATGACCCTCTCGGCGCGCTGAACGCCGACGGGATCGAGCAGGAGGTGCTCCCCGGCCACGGATCGGGATCTACGACCCACGCAGTGCCGTGACGCCGAACTGCCCCGCGCTGCATCTCGAAGAGCCTGCGCCCCGGCGCAGACACCGGACCCGGTACTGTCGGCAACCCGTCGATGGTCCCGGTCGTGGCAATCAGCGGGGCGGTTGTCATGAAGAAGCGAACCCGCCGAGCATACCCACCGTTCGACCAGGGGTGGGCAGGATGGCGGCATGACCGGGAGCGACTTCTGCCCGGCCGCCATGACGCTGCCCGCGCCCGTGTCGCCCTCGAGGACGGCGCCGGGAAGTAGCGAATCGTGACCGCGCAAGTTGCCGACGCGACTGGGCCGCGACCACGCTCTGCTACGACCAGCCCGCAACCACCAGGGCACACGGCACGGAACAGTGGATGGCGGCCCGCCACGACGCCGGCGTTCTCACCACGATGGCCATCGCTCCGCGCGGTAGGACTCCAAGGCCACCCTCACTGGCGCGGGTTTATGTAGAAGACCGGATGATGGCCAGGTCGGCATCCAGACATCAGCTTGTCGCGCCGGCTCTTCGACCTGACGAAGGATTTCCCCGGCCTCTTGGTCCCAATCGAGACCATGCACAAGGAGGTACCGCGCATAGCACAGCCTGGAGCGCACATCGTTGATCTCGATCGCGAAGAGTCTTTCGTATGTCGCCTTGACCACGGCCACTGGGAGGCTGAGCCCGTCGTCGTAACGCAATACCTCACCCACCCGGGATGCGGAGGCTTCAGCTTGCACAAGCATGAGAAGCGCATCGGCAGCACGGCGCCACTCCTGCGGCGTCCAGGCTTCGCCGGGTTCTACGTGTTCAGCCTGCCTCGAATACTCTCGGGCAAGTTCGACGGGGACGTTCCACATCGATTCAGGCACTTCAGGAATAAATTAGATGGGGCGAAGAACGAGCCGCGGTCCGCGACGAGCAGATGGTGGCCGACTACCCGGTGGGCCGTTGTTGGAAGAACAGCGGCCGAGCCGAGAGACGTCCTGCCGCTGCCTGACGCGGCCGCGCTTCTGTCGCGCCCGTGGACCAGAGCGGCCACGTCGAGCCTTCCGCCTCATCACTCAGGCTCGACGCGGTCGGGGTCGGAAGTGGCTGGCGTCGTTCACATCCACACTCGTGAGGCGACCACGGACGCCAGCTCAGGACCGACTTCTTCCACGATGGCCCGATAGGGGGTTCCTGCAGGTAAATGAACACGCTCTGCTCGATCATGTACCGTGTTGTGTCCTGGTCAGGGTGCTCCGCTCGGTAGACCTCCAAGACAACCCGCAGCTGGGCCGCGACCCGCTCCTTCGTGCGCGGAAAGTTGTTCAGGGTCGGTTCCATGACCCGGTGCCACAGGTCCGTAACGAGGTCACCGACGAGGAGGATCAGCACGCGGCCGGCGTCCATCGCGTTTTCGACCTCGTCGGCGATGCCCTCGGCCAGAATTGGGCGGGCTTCGGGCAGGCGCATCCACATGAGGTCACCGAGCACGCCCAGGCTCCACGACATCGGCACATCAGTGACGTCACCGCGTTCGGGGAACGCTGCGTCCACCGGACTGCCCGGGCGGGCCTGGAAGGAGCGCCCGGGCAGTTCGACACGTCGCCAGTCACTCCTCATCAGGGCATCCTATCGAGATCGGTCGAGCATGGTCAGGCCACGCAGTAGATCGATGGGCATTGGTTCTGCTGCGCTTCCAGAAACTGGCGGCCCATTCCCGTGACATCGATCAGGTCGAAGACGGCGTCTTCCCAACCCTCGTTCCTCACCTGGACGCCGAAGCTCAGCACATCCAGCCCAATGAAGCCGCGGGCCACGAACCCCGGCGGCCCGGTCACCTTCGCGAAGCGGCCAGCACTTCGTTCAAGGCTTCAGTCGACGACGGGTGCGTGTAGATCCCGTCACGCAAATCTCCGGCGGTCACGCCGTGCCGCATCGCCAGCGTGACGAGGTTGATCAGCTCCTGCGCGTCGACGCTCAGCAGGGCGGCGCCGAGGATCAGGTCGGTCTTCGCGTCGATGACGAATTTCATCAGCCCTCGGGTCTCTCCGAGGATCTTCGCCTTGGGCATCGCGACGATGTCGGCGACCGCCTTTTCCGCCACCTTCACCGCATACCCTTGCTCTCGCGCGTCTCGTTCGGTGAGCCCGACCCGCGCCAACGGTGGCGTCAGGAACAGCGTGTAAGGGACGGGTGCGCGGTCGGCGGTGGATCGGGTGCCGAGGCCGGTGAGCTGGTCGGCGACGATCCTGCTGTCGTCGAGGGAAACGTAGGTGAACTGTGGTCCGCCTTTGACGTCGCCGACCGCGAAGATGTGGGGCTGGCTGGTGCGCAGGTGATCGTCCACTTCCACCGCACCGCCGGCCGCGCACGCCACACCCGCGCGGTCCAATCGGAGTCCTTCCGTGGCGGGCTTGCGCCCGGCCGCGACCAGCACTGCATCCACGACCACCGCGCCGCTTTCGCCACCCCGCCGGTAGTCGAGCTCGGCACCCTCGGCTGTCTCGGAGAGCCGGGTGACTTGAGCACCGAGGACGAACCGGATTCCGGTGTCGGCCAGCAGCTGTTCCGCAGCCGCCGCGACGTCGTCGTCCTCGCGGGGGAGGATGCGTGGTGCCTGGTCGAGCACCGTGACCTCGCTGCCGAACTGCGCGAACATGGAGGCGAACTCGATGCCGACGTGGCCACCGCCGAGCACGGCCAACCTCCGCGGGAGGTTGTCTCTCCCGATGAGGTCGGTGCTCGTGTGGACGCGGGTGCTCGCGGCGAACCCGGGGATGGCGGGCAGGACGGGCTCGGCCCCGGTGTTGATGACGATCGTGTCGCCGGTCACGGTCACGCTATCCTCGCCGGCGCCGACCTGCACCGTCTTCGGGTCTACGAAAGCGGCCCAGCCGGTGAGGACCGTGACCGAGTCGATCGCGTCGAGGGTGGAGAAATTGAGGCCGCGCAGCTTCGTGGTCAGGTACCGGGTCTTTTCGACGGCATCGCCGTGACCGGCACCGGTCTCGGCGTGGTGGATCAGCGACTTGGTGGGCACGCACCCGACGTTGGGGCAAGTCCCGCCGTACATCTGCGCCGACCGCTCGATCAAGGCGACGCGCTTGCCGCGCCGCCCCATGGCGGCGGCCAGCGTCTTGCCACCTCTGCCGAATCCGATCACCACGAGATCGAAGTGCGTGGAGTCCACGTTGGGCATAGCTCTCCTCCGGGCTGCGCTGTGCGTCGAGGTCCCGACCGGGGACCGATCAAATGTACGTACATTAATGTAGGACGATTTCCGCGCAGTGGCCCCGAATGTGTTGGGCGCGACAGCCAGGAGCATCCGCCGCGGCGTGTGCGGTGCCCGACTCGGCCGGCGGTTTCAGGGGTCACGGCAGCGACACCGCGAACGCGCGACTGCCCGCCCGGATGCCGCACGAGGCGGGGCCGCTCGGGATGGGGGAGCCCACCAACACCCGCCCACTTGAGCGACCGCTGTGGCACGGTGTCCCACCTGCCGTCCCCGTCATCCGCCGGCGCCAGGTCCGGGTCGTCCACGACGGACCGAACAACTCCAGCGCATCCCGCCACGCGATCCGGCACCGATACCGGTGGACAATCCCGCGGGGTCCGGGCCGTCGAACAACCTCCGTCGGTTAGCCCTGGCGCTGCGCACGGTCGTCGATCGGGTGCCGGTCATGGTGATCACGGTGTCGTGGGTGCTGGCGGTGGTTCTTGCTGCCGTTCTCTCCGTGCGAGACCGGAGCAATGCCTGGTGTCAGCACGGGTGAGTCGGTTCTTGTGCGGACCGTGCGGATCGTCGACGTCGTCACCGTGGCGCATCGCGCGCTGACGATCACGGACGTTTCGCGCCGCGCCGGCCGGCACGTCGCCACGACGTCACGGCTGGTCGCCGAGCTGGTCGAGCACGGCCTGCTGGTCCGGACTCCCGACGGCCGCGTGCAGATCGGCATCAGGATGTGGGAACTGGCCACCGGGCATCACCCACGCTGTCGCTCCGAGAAGCCGCGATGCCGTTCCTCGAAGACCTGCACGACATCGTCGGGCACCACGTGCGGCTCGGTGTGCGCGACGGCACCGAGGTGCTGTTTGATCGACCAGCGCGAACGCGAGCAGCACCAGGCCGGATGAGGAGGCGTGCACCGGGAGCCGGCCGGCGATCCGGGTGATGTTGACGACGCCCCGTGCCGAGAGCCGCTCGGCCACGGCGATCGCCAACAGGTGCCGGCGCGGGTGGACGCCCTACCCACGGCCCACCGCACCTGCGCGCGTCGTCCCGCGTCCTTCTCGCCAGGGAGACGAGGCAGACGTTCCGGGTGTGACGGCTCATCCCGGGGCAGGCGCTGATCGACCGTGAGCTGTCACCATTCAGGACGCATCCTGAACAACGCCGTGGTCGGCCCAATAGCGGATATGCGGCAGGTCGTCGTCGAGCCAGTAGGCGGTGTCCTCGGTCACCACGAGCACCTCGCCCCATTTCGCGCCGGCGTCGCCTCGGCCGATGTGCGGCTCGAACGCCCACAGTCCCGGCTCGCACGGCCGGTCGGACCTGGGCTTCCAGAAGGGCGCGGAGCGAACGTCCAGTCGCAGGGCCGACCCGACGACATCGCTCGCCAGGTAGCTGACAGTTTGCGGGCTGAACCCCTTTACGTTGAACGTAGGCAACCGCAGGCCGGGCACTCGGCCAACGCGATGGGCGATTGCAGACCCGGGGTACATCGAGTGAATGTTGAGGTAACCGTGATCTTTGGTGTAGTCGTCTATCTCCTTGTCGATCCTGCCCTGAGCATCGCCATGTCGAACCATGTCCAGAATCATTCGGCGATAGGGGGCAAGAGCCATTCTCGTTTCATGATGTTCTTCCGTGGGCTCGCCGAACGCGCAAGAATATCCGATATCCGCAGCTGCACGCCGGTAGATGGGGCCGATGTCGAGGATTACCGCATCACCACGCTTCAACCGACGGCCGCTCGGCCGGTAATGTCCACTGAAATGAGCCATTTTGCTGTCGAACAGGTCTCGTAATCGATGTGGAAGCGGCGGAAAGTCCTGGAACCGAGTTCGATCACCGAACCAAACGAAGCCGTAGTGGAAGAAGTGAGAAACGCCGCGCGCACGCAGCCAGTGCTCGAGCATCGCGGCCGCTTGCTGCTCGGTGATTCCTTCGTGCAATTGGGCTTCGATCGAGAGAGTCGCGTCGAAGGCGAGGCGTTGAGCCGCCTTGAACGCTGCGAGTTCTTCGTCGGTGAACAGTTCGCGGGTCAAGATGCAATGCCTCCAGTGGTGGCGTCGAGGTGGATCGAGCTCCAGCGTCTTCGTGCCCTGTGCGGTGCAGAAGTACAGAACTGGACGACAAACCCACAGATCTGGACAGCGGCTGTCCGCATTTTCAACCCTGGGTGGGCAAGTCCGAATCCGTGGGCTACTCGTCACTCACGGCCTTGGCGACACCTTCATGATCACCAACACTGGAAGCAGCCAATCCCTGTCCCACTTCCATCTTCTGGAGCCATCGTGTGCGCAAGCGGCGACGCAGCAAGTGGATCGACCTCGGCGCCCCCGTCGCCGGCGATGGTCAGCTACGAATGGGTCTGCGAAACGAACGGCGTCTTGACCCGCGCCGAGCGTTCAATCGTCCGAACTGGCATGAGAAGATTCATTCTGGAGACGATCCGCGGTATCGTCACCCGTTCGAAGAACGGGACACGATCGACAACAACTTTGTTTCCGTCGGTTCCAGACACGGAAGTTGCGAGTACTGCCATCGAAATGGCCAAAAACCAAGGCGTCACGCTGCTCTTCCACGGCTATCGAACTTGGCTGCTCGGAACAGCATTGTCCCAGGTTGACCAAACCAGCGTCGACTCCGAACTGCTGTTCGTGACGTCACTTCTGCACGACTCGGGAATGCTGGTCAGCGTGCCGGGGGAGGATTTCACCCGTCGATCCGCGGACAACGTCCTTGATGTTTTCGACCGCGCCGGCGCGCCGCGCCGTAGAGCCCTCCAAGCCGCGGATGCCGTGGTCGCGCACGCGACACCTGGCCTGGAGGTGTCCACGGACACGATCGGCTACTACGTCCAATGCGGTGCCATGGCTGATCTTGCCGGCATCCGCAGGTGGCACCTGCCGCCCGGCGCGATTAATCAAGCCTATGCCCTTTACCCGTCGCACGACATCCACCGAACTCTTTCGGCACTGGCGCGTCGAAACGCCGAAGAAGTACTCGACAGCCGACTGTCGGTGCTCGTTCCGAAACCACTGAGCAACGTTATTCGATTGGCTCTGAACTTCTCAACGGCATAATCCCGGCTCGGGTCAACGTTCCGAGGAACCCGATCAGCTGCTCAGTATGCCGTTTCGTCGGGGAACCGTCGGGCATCTATGGGACCGTCCTGCTCTCCGGCGCGAGGGGTGTCAGACTTACAGTGTGGCGCGCGCCTCATCGCGCCGAGGGGGATCAAGCTTCCTTTGTCGGAACCGGTGAGGTGTGCACCACTCACTCGGGCCAGGCGTTGTTCTTCATGATATCGACGAAGTCGCCCCGCTTGAAGGATGAGTCGAAATGCGCCAAGACATCGTCATTCATGGTGCCGAATGTGGTGTCAGGCCGGTCGGCCATCCCGTGGTAGAAGGCCTTCAGGATCTTGTTCTTGAAGCCAGGTCGGGGATGCGCTCCGACGACATCAGCACGCTGGGTTTCAGTGATCTCGCGAAGATCCAAGCCGAGCACATCAGTCTCGACGCGGAGCGTGACGACCGCTACCTCAGGACTCAGCCTCGCGGGAATTTCCGGCGTCGTGTGCAGAGCGATGCCGAGTCATACCTGTTCTGCTGTCCTTTCAGGCACCCCCGTGGTCCAGAAGAAAGCGCTTGGCCACGTCGGCGCCATCGATTTCGAACCGCTGGTCCCTATTTCGGTATGCGGACGTGGGTCGTGAAACATTCCACCGAAGTAGGCCAGCTCAGGGTCGGCCTCGATTCCCCGCGCGGCGGCTTTGAGTGATCCCCACGGAAAGGCCCGGCGTGAGTGGTTGTAGAGGTTTTCGTCGGTGGCGTCCCGCACAAGGGTGGTTGCTTCCCGCACCATGACGGTGTCGGGGATGGTAATTCCTGCGATTACTTCGGACATCGCGTCTCCGAATGGTCGCCTCGGCTGAACTTTCCCCAGTCTTTCGAAGGATACCGACCCGCTGAAGCGAGAAACCTGGACTTTCTTCCCGCAGATAGGGGCAGGCGAGCCAGGCTTCTACGACCTGGTACGCGGTGTAGCACTCTTGAACCGGTCGCGATACTGACTCGGCGATACCCCTAACCGGGCCACAAAGGTTCGGCGCATTGATTCCGGACTCCCGAAACCCGCGCCCGCTGCCGCCTCTTCGACGTTATGTCCTGAGTCCAGCAGCGACTTGGCGTGGTCAATTCGCACCTTCTCGACGTACCGTGCAGGCGTCAGGCCGAACTCCGTCTGGAAGAGCCGTATGAGGTGACGCTGACTCACCCCGACCCGCCCGGCGAGACGGCTGGCACTGTGATCCAAACCAGGCTCTGCGGAAATGAGATCGACAACCTCTCGCAGCGTCGGCGTCCGTGCGGGCCTGATTTCCAGGGGGGCGGAGAACTGCGACTGGCCGCCCGGGCGTTGCATGAACACGACGAGACTCCGGGCAACGGCGCGCGCGATGTCGGGGCCGTTGTCGGCCTCGACCAACGCCAGTGCAAGGTCGATACCGGCCGACACGCCCGCCGACGTGAACACGTCCCGGTCTTCGACGAAGAGAGCGTCCGGCAGGACGTCGACTTCCGGGAAAGCGCGAGCAAAAAGCTCCGCATGTCGCCAATGGGTAGTTGCCCGATGCCCGGACAACGCGCCCGCGGTCGCCAGTGCGAATGAGCCCGTGCAGATGGAAACGAGACGGCGCGTGCGCTCGCGAAGCAACCGGATGGCAGCCACGAGATCAGGCTCAATGGGGGCGCCGACGAGGACATCGCCGCCGCAGACCACGACTGTGTCCGCGCGCGACACGCTCGCCGCGGGACCATTGACAGGCATGGTCAAACCGGTCGAGGTGGCAACGGCTTCACCGGAGGGCGACACATAGCACAACGAGTAGTGCGCTCCGAAGAGGTTCGCTTCGGCGAAGACCTCGGCCGGCCCCGCCACGTCCAGGCTTTTCACCCCTTCGAAGACGACGAACACCACTTTCCTCGAGCTGGGCACTGTCGTGACCTCGCAATCGTCGAACCTACGCCCAGTTCCGAAGCGCCGGGTCGTCCTGAAGCGTTTCATCCTTGGCTCCCGGTGCCGACCTGATGTCAGGATCTGTGGGTTCTTGGTCAGTTCTTGATCTGCACCACAGTTCAGCACTCCGGCAAGCTGAACACCCCAGTGCGTTCGGCTGACCTCACCCGGGTCGGTCTGGTTCGAGGCAGGGTTGCCTCCGGCCGCGGAGATCACCATCTGCCGCGGCGTCCACCCGTTGTTCAGAGGCAGGAGAAGGTGTCCACTTCGGATCTCGAGTCGGACCGATCGGTGAGGTGGACCAACAGTTTCTCGGTTCGGCAGCCCACGGCGGCCGTTCGGCGGCACCAGCCGTTTCGACCTTTACGATCAGCTCGCGGCGGCCAGGTCTACCCGTGCTGAGGGGCGCCGACATGACCACGCAGCTCGCCGCGAGGCGCGCTCTCGGCCGCTGGCTCGCCGGTGGTGCCCTCGTGGCCGTCACCGCCGGCCTCGCCTTCGTGCTCGCCGAGGCCAGCGGTTCGCTGCCGCACGTGCTGCCGGGCTACGACACGTGGCAGGAGCGGGCGTACGCTGGGATTCCGCAATTCCTGCGCTGGTGCCTCGGCGACACGACCGAGGCGCAGTCCTTCAAAACCGATCTCGGTGGGTTCGGTCTGCTCGCCGGCGGCTGGATCGCCCACGTGGCGGCAAACCGGCGCCGCCGCTGGGCCGGATTCCCGATCGCCGCCGGCACCGGGCTGTGGCCGTGGCTCACCGGATCGGCACTGCTCGGGCTGCTGCTGTCGAACCTCGCGTGGGGCTGGACGATCCCAGCGACGGGCGTGTGGCAGCCGACGTTCGTCGCGTTCGTGTCGGTCCCGCCTGCGGTCGTGCTGACCTACGGGCCACACTGGCAGGTGGCCCTCACCGGTGCGGTCCTCGGCGCCATGCTGACGACGCCGATCGCGATCGGACTGGTGCAGTTCGGGTGCTACCCACTGGGGCTGCCGACATCGATCGGCACCGCCGGCGCAATGTGGCTCAGTGCACTGCCCGCGTTCGCCCTTTGCCGGGTGCTCCCGTGGTTCCCCCGGCCGCGGGCAGCCACTCCCGCTCCTGTCGATTCGCCGTGCCAGGAACCCGCGTGGGTCGTGCGCCGCGTGCTGGCCGACTTCACCGAAGCACCGTTCCACGGCAACGAAATCGCCTCGGCCGGGCTGCTCATCGGTACGCTTGTGACGTACTTGCTGAACCCGCTGACCCCGGTGCACGGCGACCCGCTGCTCCCGGCACTGCTCACCGCGCAGGTCCTGACCTCCACGCTCGGCGTCCTGATCCACCGTCGGCAGTGGGTACGCCACGGCTGGTACCCGACTTTCGTTCCCCTGGTCTCCGTCGCGCCGGCCGTGGTGCTCGCCTACGGCCCCACCGTGCAGGCGATCGTGGGCGGCGCAGTCCCAGGTGCGATCCTCGCCCCGCCCCTCGCTGCGTATGTATCACGAAAGCTGCCGGATGGGGTCCACCCGTTCGTGGGCAACGTCGTTTCCATGACGGTGTGCACGACAGCGGTAGTCCCGGCCCTCGGGTTGCTCCCCGGATTCACCCGCTGGAACTGAGTCCACCTGGCCCAGCGTCGCCCCCTGCTGGATCGAACTGTTTCTCGACGACCTGAAGCTCCGGTTCGACGAACTGTGGCCAGAGGGCTCACCGGGCCGTCCCAAGATGATGTCCATCGGCCTTCAGCCCGCCTGGTGAGGCTCGGTGAACGGGTTCCCTGAATTTCGTTGTAGGTCAACGACCAGGGAACCACGAGATGCCGAACTCCGTTGACCTCGAGGTAGTGCGGATCAGAAGACGATGTCGGCGAGCCGGGCCAGCTCGGCCAACTCGTCCGTGCCCGGGATGAAGATCACCTCGTCGGCGCCCAGCTCGTCGTACTGCTTGGCGGCTTCCCGCACTGTGTCAGCGGTGGTGGCGGTCCCGCTCACCACGAGGCCTGCGTACTCGGGTGTGACCGAGTAGTAGTCGTCGATGTTCGCGCGGCCCAGTTCGGTGTCGCCAAGCGTGAAATACGCGAGGCCGACCAGTCGCGGCGAGCCCTCGCGGCCCGCATCCCGCCAGGCAGCGCGGGCGGCCTCGAACGGCTGCGCGACCATCGACGCAGGCACGGCCGGACCGATGTAACCCTCGCCCCAGCGTGCCATTCGCTCGAGGGCGACCGGCGAAGCGGCACCGAACATCAGCGGCACTTCGCGGGTGCCCTGCGGAACGGCCGGGTTGAGGTCGCCGCCCACGTTCGCCCCGCGCCACACGTCGCGGTAGATCTCCAGATCCCGATCGAACCGCCTACCGCGTCCCCGCGCGCCGAAGCCATCCGCGACAAAGTCGTCCTCGCGCAAGCCGACGCCGACGCCGACGGTAAGGCGACCGCCGGACACACCGTCGATGCTCGCGATCTCCTTGGCCAGCAGGGTCGCGGGCCATACCGGGCCGAGCAGTACCGCACTGAGCAGACCGACGGTCCTCGTCGCCCCCGCAGCCGTTGCCAAGGCGACCGTGTCCATGACACCCGGGTAGGCGATCCGGCCGAAGGTGCCCAGCGTCGAGAAACCGGCCTGCTCGGCCCGAGCAGCCCAGGCGGGAATCACGGCGGGATTGACATTCCGCACCTGGTTGGGCAGGCCGATACCGATCTTCATTCAAACTCCTGTGGGTTCTTGATCATCTGATGTCCATGTCGGTGGCGGTGACATCGGATGGCAATTCGGCCGTAGCCGAAGGCTCACCAGGAACTCTAGCCATATGTCCGGACTACAACGTCCAGTTCAGGGGCTGCACTGCCCTCGATTACGCATGAACGTGCCCAGTTCGACCCTGTGAATTTGTGGTCCTTGTAGTCCCTTTGATTCTCGCGGTCCAGGCGCCTGCTTGTCGACGGGTGTCCTTGATCTCGCGCCAGCGCGGGCGAGGGGTTCGGTCCAGGGCGGCAGAGCGCGCACCGGCCGGTCCTCGATCGGCACCATCGCGCCCGACGCGCAACACTGGCCACCAGCCGCCGCTGCGAGTCCGTGGCCGCCCTCAGTTGCAGCCGCCCCCACACCCATGGAATGCCGATCTCGAGTGTGATCAAATAGATCTGCAGCTCACACGGTTGCCCGGGCGGCGTCGCCGCGCTGAGGAACAGCGGCAACGCGGTCTGCTGCGGCGACCGCTCGACCTGTTAGCAAGGGTCGCGGTTCAGCGGGAGTTCGGCTTGCACGGTGGTGCCTGCGCCGGGGGAGGTCTGCACGGAGAGGCGGCCGCCGAGCGCCTCGGCCCGGTCCTTCAGCCCGACCAGGCCGGATCCGCCGGCGAGGTCGGCGCCGCCGCGGCCGTCGTCGCGGACGCGGACTCGCAGGATCGCGTCGTCGGCTTCGACGTCGACGGTGACGACCGATGCCTGGGCGTGTTTGGCTGAATTGGTCAGTGCTTCGGCCACGATGTAGTAGGCGGTGATCTCAGTCTGCTCAGGGAGCCGCTGGCCGGCCTGCACGGTGAGCTCGACCGGGACGGTGCAGCGGCGGGCCAGTGATTTGAGTGCGGGGTGTATTCCGCCGTCGGTGAGGATCGCGGGGTGGATGCCGTGGGAGAGTTCGCGCAGCTCGTCGAGTGCGCTGTTCGCCTCGGCGGTGAGGTCGTCCAGCTGCGCGGCCAGGTTGCCGGCCTCGGGCGGCGCCACTGCCTTGGCCTCTTGGGCCCGGAGGGCCAGGAAGACCAATCGCTGCTGGGCGCCGTCATGCAGGTCCCGCTCGATGCGTCGGCGGGTTTGGTCGGCGGTGGCGACGATCCGTGCGCGCGAGGAGGTCAGCTCGGAGTAGAGCTGGGCGTTGTCCAGGGAGACGGCCAGCTGGCCGGCGATGAGCTTCACGGCATCCAGCCGGGCGGCGGTGAACGCGGACCGGATGAGCCGGTTCTCCAGCAGCAACACCGCCCGCAGGTTGCCGCGGCTGACGACTGGGAGAGCGAGCAGCGAGCAGCAGCCGACGTCGGCGAAGTAGGGGTCGCGGGCGAAGCGATCGTCACGGGTGGCGTCGTCCACGACCAGCGGTTCGACGGTGCGCCGGACGTAGCGCAGCACCGACATGGGAACCGGCTGTTCGTGCCCGGTGCCGGTGATCGGAGCGGTGCCGGAGTCGCGCCCTGGAGTCGGTAGCCGCCATTCCTGGTGGATCTCGCTCCGCAGCAGCAAGTTTACGGCGGTGGCGCCGGTCATCGCGCTGAGCACCTCGACCACACGGGCGTGCAGGCGTTCGATGGTGGTCTCGGAGCTCAGCGCCTGCGACGCGGACAGAATGCCGAGAAGGTCGAGTGTTCCCGTCGTGACCGTGGCCGGCTGGCTCAGAAGATCAGCGGGCCCCTCTGTCGCGTCGGCAGGCGGCCGCAGGGTGGGGTAGGCCCAGTCCAGCTGGGCGACCTTGGCGGTCGCCCCCCACGCGGCGTACTGCAGCCGGGCCTGGGCGAGCAGCCCGTAGCCGGCATGTTCGTCGCCGTGGTGGAGGTGGAAGCGGGCCGCGCGTTCGGCGATGAGGGCCCGGTGCCAGGGGCGCTGACGCCGTGCGGCTTCGAGGCAGGCGGCGTCGAAGGCCCCGACGGCGGCGCGGAAGTCGGCCTGCGCCCAGGCCCGCTCGGCCTCGAGCAGCCGCAGCAGGTGAAGAAAGTTGTCCGGTGCGTCCGCGGCGCGGGCGGCCAGCCACCGCGTCACCTCGTCCAATTCGGACAGCAGTCCATCGCGCTCGGTACCGTCGACGGCGCGCACCCGTGCGGCGAGGGCAAGCCCGCGCAGGAGACGGGCCACGGCGATCGGATAGATGCCGTGGGCGGACGGCAGCAGCGGCATCGCCGCCGCGGTGTGCCGCTCCAGATCGGCCTGGTCGCCCAGGATGGCGGCGGCGATCGTGCCGTTGAGGTGTGCGTGGAGAAGCGCCTGGGGAGGGTCGGCGTACCGGTCGGGGATCAACGAACCGGCCGCGCCGGACACCTCGCCGCGCAGCACACGTGCCAGCCGTTGGTAGCTGTCGAGCCACTGGACGGCCTGTTCGTTGCCGGTTCGATGCGCAAAGGCCAGCCCCGCCTCCACGTCCTCGGCGTAGGCGTCGAGTGTCGGCGCGCAGTCCAGCAGGTAGTACCCGGTCGGGCCGTAGGTTTGGCCGGCGAGCGTCAGATCGCCCCCGGCGATCAAACCATCGCGAGCCTGCTGAGCTGCTTGGACACCATTCTCGATCGGCTCGAACCAGCAGGCCACGAGAGCGAACCGGTGGCGCACCTGCGAGGTGTCGGGCTCGCGGCCGCTGGCCTCGGCGAGTGTGAGGACTCGCCGCACTGCCCGGTACCCGGTGGCGTTGTCGGAGCGCAGCACCGCCGCGGCGAAGGCGCCGGTGCCGGCCGGGCCGAGCAGGATCGTGGCGGGGCCGTGCTCAAGCCAGATCCGCACCGCCTCGAGGCTCAGCCAGCCGTACGACGCGAGGTCAGCAGCGTGGTAGGCCGCTGGTAGCAGCGCCGTGATCACGCGGGCCGCGGCGAGGAGTGCTGGGTCGGTGAGCTCCGATCGGGACAGGTCGTCGGCGGCCTCGGTGTGCTCCAGCCACCGGTGCAGATAGGTGAACTGCCGGTCCAGTTCGGCCGGGAGCTTGTCCGCTGCCGGCACGGTGACCCCGAGTTCGCGCAGCGAGTCCAGCCCGAGGCTGATCGCCTCCGCGTATCGGTTGCGGTGGGCGAGGCTGCGAAGCTGGACCGCTCTCGCGTCCGCGCGGTCCAACGCGGTGGTGCACAGCCGCTCGATCGTGCGGTACTCCTCGTCTGCCTCCTCCAGCCGCCCGAGGCTGAAGAGGGCGGTGTGGCGGGCGGTGTGTAACTCGACCAGCGTGGTGATCTCGCCCGGATCGATCAGCCGTAGTGCGGCGGCAAGCAGCGCGTTCGCCAGCGCGTGGTCGCCGGTCAGCAATGTTTGGTCGGTGGCGCGCCGCAGCAGTCCCACCACGCGCTGTCGCTCGGCCGCGTCAGTGACGGCGTCGATTACCGGCAGGTACTGCTCGGCGGCCACCGCGAACAGCTCCGGCACTCCGGACAGGCGCCGTGCCATGGCCAGTTGCACGGTGCGTCGCTGCCGCGGCGCCAGCCCGTCCAGGATGACCTCACGGATGCGGTCGTGGCGAAACCGCACGCGCTCAGGCGACCCGGGCTCGACCACGAGGAGGCCGTCGTCGAGGGCGTGGGTCAGTCGCTGCTCCACCAGACCTGCCGATGCGGCGGTGGCGGTCTGCAGCAGGCTTGTCTCGGCACGCCCGCCCAAACACGCCATAGCCTCGACCAGCGCGCGGGACGGCGCCGGCATCGCGCCGACGCGGGCCGACAAGAGGCGGGCGACGTCGGACTGACCCAGGTGATCCCGCGCGACCGTGTTGTTCCACTGCCACCCGGTGGCTGTCGCGGTCAGCATCCCGTCGTGGCGTAGCGCGTTGAGCAACTCGACCGTCTCGTACGGATTGCCGGACGTGCGTTCGTTGATCACGTCGACCAGGCCGGCCGCCGCCGGCCGCTCCGCGTGCAGCATCTCCGCCACCATGGTGACCAGACTCGGGACCGTCAAGTTGTCCAGCCCCACCCGGCGCACGCCGGCCTGCTCGCGCCATCGGGACAGCAGCCCGGTCAGCGGATGGGCCGCATCCACTTCTCCGTTGCGGTAGGCGCCCACCAGTAACAGGCCCTCGACCGGATCCTCGGACAGCAGGAGATCGACGAAGCCGAGTGGCGTGCGCCCACCCCACTGGAGATCGTCGAGGAACACCACCACCGGCCGTTTCCGCGAGGCCACTGCCCGCAGCACCTGCACACCGGTTTGCTGCGTCCGCGCCTGCGCGGTCAGCGGATCCCCCGCGTCCGGTGGCGCACCCAGCAGCGCGGCGAACTCCGGCACCACAGCGGTCAACAGGCCTGCGTTCGGCCCGACCGTCTCGACGATCCGTTCGCGGACCTCGGCCAACTGGTCCTCCGGCTCGGCCAGCAACAACCGGCCCAGCGCGCGGAACGCCTGGACAGCCGCGCTGAACTCCAGATCCTGCCGGTACTGGTCGAACTTGCCGGCCACGAACCAGCCGTCCCGGCTCGTCACCGCCGGCCGCAGCTGGTCCACCAGCACCGTCTTTCCCACCCCGGGCGCGCCACTGACCAGCACCCCCCGGCACCGGCCCGTCAGCGCCTCCTCGAACGCCGCCTCCAGCGCCGCCACCTCGGCCTCACGGCCCACCAGGTGCGAAGGCGGCAGCAGTCGCGGCGGAAAATCGTGCTCGCCGACGTGGACCCGGGCCGGCACCCGACCTGCCTGGGCGTCACGCACCTGTGCCAGGTCGTGGGCGAGACCCTCCGCGGTCTGGTAGCGGTGGTCGGGTTCCTTCTCCAGCAGGTGCATGACGATCTCGGACAGCGCTCCCGGCACGGCCGGGTTCACCTCGGCAGGCGCCACCGGCACCCGGGCCAGGTGATCATGAGTGAGGCGCAGCGGGTCGCCGGAGCCGAACGGGGGCGCGCCCGTCCCCAGCTCGTACAGCGTCGCGCCCAAGGAGTACAGGTCAGCCCGCTGATCCACCGACCGGCCGGTGCGCCCGGTCTGCTCCGGGGCGAGATAGGCCAGCGACCCGACGATCTCGCTGTGATGGGTGAACTCGGGACGGATCTCGGCCAACGACATCGCCAACGCAAAGTCCACCAGGCAAGGAACACCGTCGCGGGACACCACGATGTTGGCCGGAGTGATGTCCCGATGCAGTACTCCGCGGCGGTGCATACCCGCCACCGCCTCAGCCAGCTTGATGCCCAGCCGGATGAGTTCGTCCACGGCCAGCGGTTTGGCCGACTCGGCCAGGGTGGCCCCACCGGCGTCGGCAACCATGATCGAACCCGGCTCGCCTGGCGCGTCCACCAGCTGCGCGACTCCGTCGGCACCGCGCAGCCGCTCCAGGATCGTCACCTCGTGCCGCAACCGCTGCTGCCGGTCGGGTCCGAGCGGCTCCTTGCGCACGACGGTGCCCCCTGGCAGGTACACCCGCGTCACCCGCGTGCGCGCGCTCTCATGCAGAACTTCGGCCCCGACTGGCGGGCCTTGGCCCAACCCCATCCGACACCTCCACTTACGGTCGGATTCCCCTGTTGCCTACGCTTGTCAACCTGCTCGCGCAAGTTCGTGAACGGTTCCGCCCAGGCGGGCGATGCGGTGCGTCGCCGGTGGGCGGCCTGTACGCACGGTCTGATCGCGGATCACCGCAAGTGCCTGGCGTTCTCGGTGCCGGTAGGAGCCACGGCCTCCCGCCGAACACCTGATCCGACAGCCGCTGCCGGATGTCCAGGGCCGGACGTTCACCTCGGCGATCGTCGACTTCCCGCCCGGCGCGGTCGTGGCGCCGCACCGGCACCGTCAGGCGTTCCTCTGCGCATACGTGCTCGGTCTAAAAAAGCGACTTTTACGATGTGGCGTAGGTCAGTGATGTGCCGTGATCTCGGCGCGCGTACGGGCCGTCGCTCCGCCGAGGGTGTCGACGTCGTGCTGGAGAGCCCCTGTCGCGGCTCATCGCCGAGGTCACCGTCTCCACCGCACACCGCCAAGCGCGGTGAGTGGTCGGCGGCGCGCTTCGGCGACGACTTCCCCGAACCGGCGGGCGCCGGGTCTTCGGTGACTCGGATAATCGTCTCGCCGGGAGGTGCGCACGCCCGAGGCGAACGCGGCGCGTGTCTCATCAAGTGACTACAGTGCCGATGATCGGTCGAAGGCGTCCGCTGCGCACTCACTTGGCGAGGACCTCGTCGCCGATCACGTCGACCTCACCGACGCGTTCGAGCCGTTCGGAACGCAGCTCGAGAAACGTGTCGGCGCCGAGCTTCAGCGCCCGATCCCGGTCCGCGTTGCGGCCCGTGCCTATCACGTGTGCGCCGGCTTGTCGGGCCAGCTGCACGGCGATCGACCCGACACCGCCGGCGGGCCTGGCGGCGGTAGGTCTCCGGGTCGCGAATCACGCAGCCTTGAGCAGGACATCGAAAGGCTCGGCAGGCAGCTCGGTCATGTGCCCGGCCTGGTCGACGAGTCGCGCAGGCTCGGTGTGTGCGAGCGGCTACCGCAAGGCCTGCGGGTGTGTCAGAGCTTCCCGCTGCATACCGTTGGCGCGGTCAGGTGGAACCAATCTCTAGATCGCGAATGTCGCATATGCCGCGTCCGCCATTGGGTGTTTCGCGCGGGTTGTGACAACTCACCGCTCTGGACGGCCGTTGCCCAGGCTGGCAGATGATTGTCATTCAGTTAGCTCGCGGCTTACCCATTCGGCCTCGGCAGGACGCGAGGTCGTAGTCGTGGGGCGCAACTCCACAGTGGCGGCGTGGCGGCGTGGCGGACGGCTTGGTCATGATGGGCTCGCGCAGATGATCGTCCGCTTGTCTCCAGCGGGGCGCGGTACGCCGGCACCGGGCCCGAACGTCACGTACGACTGTCGGGGCCCCGGGGTGACGGTCTGGGCCACGCGCGGTGGCCGAGGCGGGCCGGTTCGGCCACCCAGAGGTTTGGAGGGTAAGAAGTTGCGCGCGCCAGGCGCTCACTCTCTGAAGCGATCCACCGGGTCAGAACTCGATCGGGTTGAAGTCTCGTAGCTCGATCGGGTTGAAGTGGGGTATCGGCTGGCGACCGGCTCCAGCCTTCAGGTGAACCAACGGGAGAGGGGAGCATGCTCCGACTGCAGGTCCTCCATCCGGCCGATCCCTTGCGCGACAGTGCATGGCCGGCTGGGTCGCTTCACTGTCCTGTGCGTCTGGTGACGCGTAACGAGTACCGACTCCAAGCAGGAGAATGATGGGCATCAAAATAGGAAAGGTCAACAGACCTTTCGCGTTCATTGCGGCTTTGGCAGCCATCCTCCTCGTGATTTCCGCTACTTCGAGCTCCGCAGCACGAGGTGGCAACGACGAGCATGCCACCGTGGCGGCACAGTCACTATCGCCTTACCCGCAATCTCAACCGCCTGCTGGTTTTCAGTCCAAGTATGAGGAAGTGAACGGCTTCCGCATGCACTACGTGGTGGGTGGCAAAGGTTCGCCTTTGGTAATGATCCACGGGTTCCCCGAGGATTGGTCCGAGTGGCGGCAGCAGATGGTTCCGCTCGCCAAGAACCACACCGTGATCGCCGTCGACATGCGTGGTGCCGGGGAGTCCGGGATCACCAAGAGTGGTTACGATGCAGCGCAGTTGGCGAGGGACGTGCATCAGCTGCTGACGCAGCTCAAGCTCAACAACGGCGTCCAGGTCATCGCCCACGATCTCGGTGAGGTGGTCGCCTACGCCTACGGGGCGCAATTCCGGTCGGAAGTGCGGAGCATGGCCGTGATGGAAGCCCCCATTCCGGATGAGAGCTTTTACCACTTCCCCGTGCTCAACGCCGACCCAGCCCAGCCCACGGCGTGGCACTTCGGCTTTTTCCAGTTGCCCCTCGCGGAAAAGCTGATCGCCGGTCACGAGCGCGACCTCGTCCACGACTTGATGCTGGAGTACGTGGCGGGCGACAAGTCGCCGTTCACGGAGTCGGACTTCAACTACTACGCCCACTTCCTGAAGCAGCCCGGCCGCCTGACGGCCAATTTGAGTATCTACCGTGGATTCCGCACAGATGTTCAGCAGAACAAGGAATTCCTGGCTCAGGGCAAGCTGAAGATGCCCATCCTCGCGATCGGTGGTGAGCGTTCCTTCGGTTCACTCATCGCCGACCAGTGGAGCGCGTACGCTTCGAACGTCGAGGGACATGTCCTGAAGGGTTCGGGCCACTTCGTGACGCAGGAGAGGCCGGAGGAAGTGACGGCCTTGCTGCAGTCCTTCCTCCAGAAGTAACTTTCGCCGCCAAGGAGAACCACGGCGATCCCGGCGGCTTGGGAGAATCGTCCACGTGGGCAGGCTCGTGCTGGTGGCGACTGCAGCGCCACCAGCACGAACCACCGGGTCGCGCCCGCCGCGCTCGGTAGGTACGTGGTACGAAATGGCTCGACGAACGAATACGCAGCATCGTGCATGATCGCTGCGTGAGTTTTTCGTTCGTACAGAAGGGTTTGTGAGTTGACCAGCGTTCCCGTACTGAAGTTGAACAACGGTGTCGAGATGCCGCAACTCGGCTTCGGCGTGTTCCAGGTGCCGCCGGCCGAGACCAAGGCGGCCGTGAAGACCGCGCTGGACGCCGGCTACCGCAGCATCGACACCGCGACCGCCTACGGCAACGAAGCCGCGGTCGGCGAGGCCCTCGCCGACTCCGGTATCGCCCGCGACGAGCTGTTCATCACGACCAAGCTGTGGAACAGTGATCAGGGCTACGACCAGGCCCTGCGCGCCTTCGACGCGAGCGTCGCCGCCCTCGGGCTCGAGCAGCTCGACCTCTACCTCATCCACTGGCCACTGCCCGCACGCGACAAGTACGTCGCGTCGTGGAAGGCGCTGGAGAAGCTGTACGCCGACGGCCGCGTCCGCGCCATCGGCGTGTCCAACTTCCAGCCGGCCCACCTGCGCCGCGTGTTCGACGAGGGCACCGTGGTCCCGGCCGTGAACCAGATCGAGCTGCACCCCTACCTCGTCCAGTCCGAGGTCCGTGCCTTCGACGCCGAGCACGGCATCGCCACCGAGGCCTGGAGCCCCCTCGCCAAGGGCGGCGACCTGCTCGGCGAGTCGATCGTCGCCGACGTGGCCACAAAGCACGGGCGCACGCCCGCCCAGGTGGTGCTGCGCTGGCACCTGCAGCTGGGCAACGTCGTGATCCCGAAATCCGTCACCCCCTCGCGCGTCGCGGAAAACCTCGACGTCTTCGGCTTCACCCTCACCGACGACGACATGGCCGCGCTGTCGGCCCTCGACCGCGGCCTCCGCACGGGCCCGGACCCGGACACGTTCGACCTGGTGTGAGCCCCGTCGACTGCGGTCTGTGAACCGGGCGGGCTTCCCCTGGGGGAGGGGGAGTCGCTCGGTTCCTTCTGCTGCTTGAGGGCCACGCCATCGCAAGCGAGGAAGCTCGTAACGTCGGCAGCGGGAAAGCGGCAGTGGGCTAGCTGCGTGGGTCCCTGCCCTCCTGACGCGTCCGAGCCGCTGCCTCCACAGGAGGCCATCACGGAAATTGTCCCTCCACGGAGCGAACGTGCCCGCGAGGTCCTCGTGAACGTCAAGTCCGTCTTGATGATCTCGCTCGCGAAGGAGCCGAGGCTGTTCAACGCCCGCGACGGAAACTCTCCCTCGATGTGGTAAGACCCGGCTGGGGTTCGACGCTGACCGCCTGTGCAGCAACGTCGACAACGAACGGCATTGACATGTCTGGACCAGGGCGGTCTCGGCGATCCCACAGTCCTGGGGCCACGAACGCCGCCGAGGCACACTCCCCGGCACTCCGCAAGCCCGGCAACGTTACCCGCAGTCCGGCATCGAGCCAGGACGACGGCTTCCGCGCAAGTCACGTCCGGGCGCGGAAGGCGGCCACGGGGCCGCCAGCCGCGTTTTCCATGCCGTGCTGCGATCCGGCATCGCGGAGCGGGTGCGACCCCGAGTTGTCTTGGCGCTTTGGGATTGCCGACGGAGCGTCGGGCTGCGCTGAGCTGGTGAGGAGTACGTCACGAGGAGGGAAAGCATCATGACCGAAACCGAGGGGGAGACGCCGACGCGTCGCGCAACACAGGTGCGCGTGGTCTCGACATCGTCGTGCGCTGCGGGCGTCCCGGTCCATTCTGGGTCCGCTCGCGCTGCCGTCGCTGCGGTAGAGCCAGGGAGCAGACGAGGCTGGGTGGCAGTCGGTGCCATCGCACTCGGCGCGTTCATCGTCGTGATGACGGAGACGATGCCGGTGGGACTGCTGCCGCGGATCGCCGATGGCTTGCATGTTTCGCTGGGCCTTGCGGGGTTGATGGTGCTCGTGCCGGGGTTCAGCGCCGCGGTGTCGGCGCCGCTGTTCTTCCTCGGCTCCGGCCGATTCAACCGGCGCTCGGTCATCCTCGTCCTGGGTGTGACTGTGCTGGTGTCGAACGCGGTCGTCGCAGTGGCGCCGAACTTCGCCTTGGTGCTGATCGCCCGGATGCTCTTCGGCGCCACCCTCGGCGCCTTCTGGACCGTGGTCTCACCGGTCGGGCCCAAGCTGGTGGGCCCGACCGGTGGCACTCGTGCCATCACTATCGTCGCGGCGGGTATTTCGGGTGGGACGGTGGTGGGGCTGCCCGCGGGACAGTTCCTGGGCAACCTCGTGGGCTGGCGTCTCACCTTCGCCGCCGCGGCGGCGGCGACACTGCTTGTCGTGGTCGCGCAGGCGGTCGTGCTGCCTAGTATTCCGCCGGACGGGCGTACGCGTCTGCGTGATCTCGTCGGAGTCGTTTCACGGCGGCCGGCACAGCTGGGGATGGCGGCGGGCGCGGTGGTGTTCATCGGACAGTTCACCGCGTGGACGTACATCACCCCGTTCCTGATGGAGCACACGCATCTGTCGAGCGGCGTGATTTCCTTGCTGTACGTCATCTACGGCTGCGGTGGCATCGTCGGCTCGCTCGTCGCCGGATCCCTGTTCAAGCGCAATGTGATCGGAACCTTCGCCGGGGCTGCGACGGTGGTGGCCGCCTTGGTCATCGGGCTCGCGAGTGTGGGGACTTTACCCTGGCTGGCCGGTCTGTTGTTCGTGCTGTGGGGTTTGTTCTGGGGGATCGTGAACCCGGGAACGCTGGTCTGGATACTCGATGCGGCGGCGGAAACCCCGGAAGCCGCGTCGGCGGTCAACGTGACCAACCTTCAGATAGCCCTGGCAGCCGGGTCTGGTCTCGGTGCGGTCCTGGTTACGTCGACGAGCTTACCGACGGTGTTCCTCACGGCCGGCTTCGTCATTCTGGCCTCCGCCGTCCTCGCAGCGGTGGCGATGCGGTTCGTGACGCTCGCTCGCAGGGAATGAAGGGGTGCCTCTGCTTCCGGAAAAGATTGCCGATGGCGAAACCCGCGCCGCTTGACGCCGGCACGAACGCACAACCCGTAACAGTCGTGTTCGCGCTGATGAGAGTCAGCTGGCATCATCGGTGGTGGTCTCGAGGTAGACAGGTGCGAGCCGGTCGCCGCGCGAGGAAGGCCGCATTGTTCAACCCCGTTCACGCGGCTCCGGCGGGCAGTCAGTGGGCGCCGGTCAATTTGTGACGGGCTTGGTGATCTGCCGCGCGGCGTGAATCAGGTGCGCGTCGTCCCCGAGCAGGCTTTGGGTGAGCGGTAACCAAGCTCGGCAGGCGCGGCGCTGACGCCACGTGGTGCAGGCTCGGCCTCGGCCGCGGTCGTCGACATCGTGCGCAGCGACGAGACACCGGATCGCACGTGTCAACGTCGGGATCTCGCTGTGGCAAGAGCGCAAGCCCTGCTCCTGCCGCCGGTCCATGGTGCGGCGCTGAACTTCGCACGGAGGAGAAGCAGCTGGACGTGACCGGGTTCTTCGTCGCGATCGGGCACGACCCGCGCAGCGAGCTGGTGCGGGGCCAGGTCGAGCTGGACGAGGACGGTTACGTGGTGACGCGGGGTCGTACGTCGTACACGAACGTGCCGGGGGTGTTCGCGGCCGGTGATCTGGTGGATCGCACCTATCGGCAGGCGATCACGGCGGCGGGTTCGGGGTGCAGCGCGGCCATCGACGCGGAACGATGGCTGGCCGAGCACGGCGACCCGGATGCCCACGAGGCGGCCGAGCTGGTCGGCGGCGGCTACGGCGCCGGCGCCCGTTGATCTTTCCGAGTCTTCCCGAGTTTCCGACCACCTGAAGGAGAAACCGATGGCCAACACCGTGAAGGTGACCGACAAGAGTTTCGTGGATGACGTGCTCACCAGTGAGAAGCCGGTTCTGGTCGATTTCTGGGCGACCTGGTGCGGGCCGTGCAAGATGGTCGCGCCGGTGCTCGAGGAGATCGCGGCCGAGAACGGCGAGAAGCTGACCGTCGCGAAGCTCGACATCGACGAGAACCCGAACACGGCGCGTGACTACCAGGTGATGTCGATCCCGACGCTGATCCTGTTCCAGGGCGGCAAGCCGGTGAAGCAGATCGTCGGTGCCAAGCCCAAGGCCGCGCTGCTGTCCGACCTGGCCGACGTGCTCTGACCGAGCACGCGCCGTCCGGCCGTGCGAGAACCCGGGCCTGCGGGAATCGCCCCGCCGACCCGGGTTCTCGCACGGCCGGCCGAAGTGTCCGTGGCGGTTCGGATGGTGGCGCAGTCACCCGTTGGCAACTGGGTGGAATCGCTCGGCCGCGGCTCGGCTCGAGGTACCTGGCTGTACTCCCTCGCCCGCCGGACTTGACGGGGACCATATGGTCCAGTAGAGCCCGTCGCCAAGGTGACACGAAAGAAGGGCTCGCGGTGGTTCGCCGCGACCGCTGGTGGCGGTTGTATATCCCGTACAGCTGGACAGTCTGTCGCACAATCTCATCGAAGCTGACGGCCTTGCAACGCTCATATGGACTTGCTTCGTTGGTCGAGTCACTACGAACCCAGTAGAGCAGTGACTTGGTGGTGCTGATCGCCGCGCGGACATCGTCGAAGCGCGGTGGCGGCCACCCCGTTGACCATCATCAACTCCAGTGCAGTGTGCAGAATCCGAGCCCGTTCGGCTCACCACTTCCCGTCAGCCGCACAGGCTTGGCTGTGCTCTCCGGGTTCCACCACCGCGACAGCGTCCGCTGTCGGCCGCGGCGGTCGATCCAAGTCGACGGCCACGCAACCTCATCCCAGCACCATCGCCGTAGTTCGCCCCCGGGAGGTCGGCGAGCCTCGTCAAGCCCGGGTCGGGTCCATCAGTGTCATCCCCGGTCGTGCCCGCAGCCTTGCCTCCCAGCAAAATCGCCTTCGTTCGGGCACCTCTTCCCTGTCTGGCCTGTCCGGGACTCACCTGCCGCGGACCACATCGTCCACCATGGTCAACCCGCAGATAAGTCTGCCAGCCGCGTCCACGAGTGCTATCGCGTCTGGCCATTGGCGGCCGCTCGCCATCACGGGGAGCGGGGATGGCAATGAGGTCGAGGTGCCGGCGCCAGGTGTCGCGAGCTCAGCGGGACCACTGCACGCCGGGGGGCTCGCGTCCGCAAAGGTCGAGTTCGTATCTGCAGCTTTGCCCTCAGCGGATAAGAAGTGGACCATTTGGGCCCTACTTGCTCAGGGGACATCCCCTGCCGGATCTCGTGCGGTTACTGTTGCCACCATGACGGCCGACTGGTATGACAGGCCCCGCTCGCGTCGCGACCCTTCGGAGCCGGGACCTCGAGCGCGCGTTGTGGCAGCGTCGACCGCACTGCTGCTGCGTGAAGGCGTCGGCTCGCTCACCACTGCGCGTATTCGTGCCGCCGCGCACGTGACGCTGGCTGACCTCGCGCAGCTGTTTCCCGACCCCGACGGCATCGTAGAGGCGATTGTCACGACTCAACTCGAGGTCGTGCTAGGGGCGCAGCGCCCCAGCCTGGACGCGGTCCATCGGCTGGCAGACCTGGAACGGTGGCAGGCGCGACTGCTCGATTCGCGCACGGCCGAACGCGGTTGCCCCCTCGGCTCGCTGGTCTACCACCTCGCTCGCCGGCACGACCGTGGCAGGCTTGCTCTCGCTGCAGCGTTTTCCCGGTGGCAGGGACTGCTGACCTCGGCGCTGTCCCGCATCCAGGCTGCCGGTGACCTCGATTCCGACGCGGTGCCCGAGGTTCTTGCTGTCGGCGTCATCGCTGCGCTGCAGGGAGGTTACTTGCTTGCGCACACCGCCCAGGACGCCGAGCAATTGCGCGCCGCGCTCGACATGGCCCTCGGCCAGGTCCGCTTACATGCGAAATAATGGACTATGCGGTCCTCTTCTAGTCGGTAGCTCGCCTGACCTGTTCGCGGGTATGAACTCAATCCGGTTTCGAACCGTTCGGCGGGGTGAAGTGCCAGCACGGCTCACCTGAATCCCGTAGAGTTCTGCTATGAAGAAGCCGACTCTGGAGAATGCGGTAGCCTCGTCGGGCCGGTCACGCTACCCGATCGAGTCGGTCGACAGGGCTCTTCGCCTCTTATTGCTACTGGGAGAGCGTAGCGAACTGCGAGTGACTGACGCGGCCGAGTACCTCGATGTGGCGTTGTCGACCGCACACCGACTGCTGGCGATGTTGCAGTACCGCGGGTTCATCCAGAAGGACGTGAGGACCAAGCTCTACCGGCCCGGCACTTCGCTGACGGCCGTGGCGTTCGCGATCCTGCACCGGTTCGATGTGCGAGAGATTCTCCGTCCGTTTTTGGAGAAGCTGAATACCGAGCTCTCTGAAACGGTTCACTTGGTGATCCTCGACGGCGGCACTGTGCGCTTCGTCGACGCCGTGGAGAGCACCCGACCGGTTAGGGTCGCGTCCCGGCTGGGCCTGGCGATGCCCGCCAGTTGCAGCTCGGCGGGGAAGGCAATGCTGGCCACAGCGCAAGTCGCCGAGCTGCACCGAATGTACTCCGGCATTGAGTCGGGCACGTTGGCGGTCGGGCAGGACAGAACCTGGTCTGACCTGGAACTTGAGATCGAGAACGTCCGCCGGCACGGTTATGCGATCAGCGGCGTCGAGGGGACCGACGGGGTCGCCTCCGTGGCCGCCGCACTGCCGACGAAGATCGTCAGCGAACCCGGCACCATCAACAACTGCACCTTCCCAGCGGGAATCGGCAAAGCATCGGTTGCATCCGCGTGGGCTACGACGAACGTCGTCACCGAATGTCTCGCCAGCCTACTCGACGCGCACCCGGAGCACCGTGAGCGGCTGATGAGCGTCTGCTGCGGCACCTGGGACTTCGCCCTGCTCGCAGGAGTCGACCAACGCGGCGGCGGCTTCGTCACCATGCTCTGCGATTCGATGGCCGGCGGTCTCGGTGCACGGACTCACGCCGATGGCGTCGACACCGGTGGCATGGCGTGCATCCCCATGGGCGCGTCGCCGACGTCGAGATGAACGAGTTCAGCTTTCCGATGCTCTACTTGTGGCGCCGCGAAGAAGCGGACTCAGGTGGCCCGGGTCGTTACCGCGGTGGGGTCGGCGCTTCGAGCTGCTTCATTCCGTATGACAGCCCACTCGGCGGTGTCCATCTCGTAGTCTCCGCGCCTGGCAAGGCCCTTCCCCTTGCGGGCGGTCTCTCCGGTGGGCTGCCGGCCGGAACCCAGCACGACGTGCTGCTGCGGTCCACCACCGTGCGCGCCGACTTGGCCGGCGGACACATCCCGTCGTCACTTGCCGAACTCGGCGGCACGCCCGATGTGCTGCCGACGCACCACGAGACCGAACTGGGGGAGGCGGACGTCTACTTCACCCACTGGCAAGGCGGCGGTGGATACGGAGATCCGCTGTTACGCGACCCATCGGCTGTCGCGGCCGACGTTCTCGCGCACAAAGTCTCCCCAAGGGGTGCCACCGATGTCTACGGCGTCGTCCTCGGGACAGACGGCACCGTCGACGACGAGGGCACCCGTACCCGCCGCAACGCACTCCGACGCATCCGCGCCGGACTGGACGACGACCGCACGGAGGCCACCGCGTGACCGTCTTCATCGACGACAATCTCGAACAGCAGCCCGACGGGCGCGTCGTTTGCCGGCATTGCGGGCACGTCCTCGGCGATGCGGCACAGCCACTGCGCGAAGCCCTGGTCCGGGAAACAACACCGGCCACCGCCGGACCGTCCGTCCGCGAGAACGCGAGCCGGTTCACCGACCGTCCTGTGATCTTCCGGCAAACCTTCTGCCCGACCTGCCTGACCCAGCTCCAGGCCGAGATCGTGCCCGGCGACGAACCGTCGTCACGGCACCGCTCGCTGGCGGTGCGCGCATGAACACACGACTGGCGGGCCGCACCATCGTCATCACCGGCGGAGGTCAGGGCCTTGGTCGGGCCTATGCCCAACGGGTCGCGGCCGATGGAGGAACCGTCGTCGTCGCCGACATCAACACCGAGCCCGGGGAACGAGTCGCTACGGAGATCACAGACGCCGGCGGCAAGGCCTGCTTCCACTACCTCGACGTCGCTGATCCGGCCTCGTGTTCGGCCTTCGCTCAGTTCGTCAACACCGAGTTCGGCAGCCTGCACGGGTTGGTCAACAACGCCGCCATCTTCTCCACGATCGTGATGCGCCCGTTCTGGGAAATCCCGCTCGAGGAGTGGGACCGCCTCATGGCCGTCAACCTCCGCGGACCGTTCCTGCTGACCGGCGCATTGCTGCCGGCCCTACGACAGGGCAGCGATTCGAGCATCGTCAACGTCGCCTCCGACGCGGTCTGGCTGGGCCGTGCGGGATACCTGCACTACACCGCAAGCAAGGCCGGCGTGACCGGAATGACGTATTCGATGTCGCGCGAACTGGGCGGCGACGGAATCCGCGTGAACGCGATCTCACCTGGTCCCACTTACACCGAGATACCTCGGGGCACCGTCTCCGCAGCTCAAAAGGAAGCGATGCACGCCGCACAAGCACTCCACCGGGATGCCGGACCTGAGGACATGGTCGGTGTGGTCGCGTTCCTGCTCTCGGACGACAGCCGTTTCATGACCGGACAGGTTCTGTCGGTCAGCGGCGGGCTGCTCCACCGATGACCTCTCCGACCAGTGAAGGACTCACCGCATGACCGCGCAAGACCAGCTCTCCGTGATCGTTGACCGGTCTTGGGAGATGCAACTTCACGGCCGTCCGATGCCGACCCGGAACCGGTGCCAGATCGAAGACCCCACGACCGGCCGTCGCCTGACCGACGCACCCGACTGCTCGGCCGATGAAGTCGACGAGATCATCCGCGCGGCAGCCGAAGCTCAGCGACCGTGGGCACAACTGCCCGTGCGGGCCCGGGCCGCGAAGGTTCGTGCCTTCGCCGAGGTTTTGCGTGCGCACGAGGAAGAGCTGGCGACGATCGACACGATCGATGCCGGCTTTCCACTGCCCGTCATGCGGGCCGACGTCGGCGCCGCGGCGACGATCGTGGACATCATGGCCGACCACGCTCTGCAACTTGGCGGATCGACATACCCGTTGTCGGGTAATCTGCACTACAGCGTGCAGGAGCCGTATGGGGTCGTCGCCCGGATCGTGCCGTTCAACCACCCGCTGTTCTTCGCTGCCTCCAAGGTTGCGGCGCCGCTGGTTGCAGGCAACGCGGTCGTGCTCAAGGCTCCTGACCAAACGCCTCTGTCAGCCTTGAGAATGGCGGAGCTGGCGGCCGAAGTCTTCGGTCCCGACCTGTGCGCGGTCATCAGCGGGCGGGGCGCGGTCAGCGGCACCGCACTCGTCGCGCACCCGCTCATTCGGCGCATCGGGTTCATCGGTGCACCCGACACAGGCCGGATGATTCAGCGCTCCGCGGCAGAATCCGGCGTCAAGTACGTCAGTCTCGAGCTCGGCGGTAAGAACGCACTGATCGTGCTGCCCGACGCCGATCTGGATCGAGCCGTCGAGAGCGCGGTGCTCGGCATGAACTACACGGCCACGGCCGGCCAGTCTTGTGGCTCGACGAGCCGGCTGCTGCTTCACGAATCAGTCGCCGATCAGGTTCTCGAGGCTGTCGTCGGACACGTTCGGTCGATCCGCGTCGGCCACCCGCTCGATGCGGGCACGCAGATGGGCCCCGTGATCTCCTGCAACCAGTACGACAAATCTCTGGAGGCCATCGCAGCGGCGACTTCTGCCGGCGGCAAGGCGTTCGCGGGAGGCGGTCGCCCCGACACCGTCGGACCGGATGGCTGGTACCTCTCCCCGACGGTGCTGGCGGGTGTCTCACCCGACAACCCGGCTGCGGTGAACGAGATCTTCGGTCCGGTTCTGACCGTGCTGACCTTCCGAGACGAAGCCGAAGCCGTGGCCATTGCCAACAGCAGCGAGTACGGACTGACCGACCGCGGGTGTCTTCACCAGCGACGTGACCCGCGCCCATCGGATCGCAGGGGAGCTGGAAGCCGGGTACGTGTGGATCAACGGGAGTTCCCGCCACTACTGGGGGCTCCCGTTCGGAGGCGTCAAGGCGTCCGGTGTCGGCCGTGAAGAGTCAGTGGACGAGTTGTTGTCCTACACCGAGACCAAAGCCGTCACCGTCGTGCTGGAGTGATTCGCGTCGGCCTGCCCGGCCTCGGCGGTAGCGACGGCCGCCGAGGCCGGACACCGTTGCCGGTTCCTGCAGGTGAGGTTCACGGGTCCGATGCCCGGTCGACGGGTCTTCCCCGCAGTAAGAACCTAGGCTGCCCGGGCGGCTCAGTACGTGGCGAGCGAAACACGCAGCGCAGGAGATCGCCGGCGACCACACCGCGGGACTTCCGGGCACCGACCTCGAGCGTCGTTCCGGCCCCGACTGGGACCTCTACCAAGTGCGCGGCAAGGTCTTCATGCTCATGACGGAGCTCGTGCTCGACTCCTGCCGTCTCGTGGTCGGCGGGCTTGCCCCGTGGGATCGGCCTTTCGGGCCCAGCACCTACGAACGCCGTCCCTGGCGTACGCCCCTCCGCTACAGACGCGCGAGTCGATCTCGACCATGAACCGGATCGCAGCCATCGACGAACAGCTGATCGGTGGGGAACGCGCCTATTGGGCCGGGCGACTCGACAACGTGAGAGCGCACGGCAGGACGAAGAAGCCTGCCGTCCGTCGTGGGTCGGCTACCTCGTGTGCGAGCTCCTCGAACGGGATAAGGACGCAAGTGTGTCCGTCGAAAGGCGTCAGTCCGGTCAGATGGCCAGCCCGGCGCCGCCGGACACCACGATCTCTTGCCCGGTGATGTACGCGGCCTCGTCCGACGCCAGGAACGCGACGGTCCCGGCGATATCCTCGGGTGTGCCGAGGCGACCGAGGGGGTTCTTGTCGGCCATAGCCGCCATCGTCGCCGCGACGTCATCGGTTTGCGTGCGGAGCGCGGTCCGCGTCATGGGGGTGTCGGTGAATCCCGGGCTGACCGCGTTGACCCGGATGCGGCGCGGGGCGAGTTCGAGGGCCAGCGTCGGGATCATGGCCAGCATCGCGCCGTGCGACCCGGCCGCGACACTGTTGCCGGTCAGGCTGCGAGTAGCTCCGATACCCACGGTGACGATGACCGAAGCACCGTCGGACAGTAGCGGCAGCGACTTGACCAGCGTGAAGAACTGGCCCTTGGTGTTGACGGCGAACACTTCGTCGAAAGCGGCTTCGTCGCAATTGTCCAGCGTCATCGGAAGGCTGACGCCGGCGTTCAGGAACAGCGTCGTCAGGCTCCCGAATTGTGCTCGGACCTCGGCCACCACCTTGTCGGTGTCGGCGAGCGAGCGCGCGTCAGCCTGCAAGACCAGGACGTCTTCGGGCAGCTCCTCGCGTGCCCGAGCGACGCTTTCCGGACGTTGTCCGGTGACGGCAACGCGGTAACCGCGGCTGTGCAGAGTCTCAGCGGCGGCCTTCCCGATCCCGCTGGTGCCGCCGGTGATCAGAGCTGTACGCGCCGACATGGTGATCACTCCACTTCGGTTGTCGTCTCGGTTGGACGGTTCGCGGCGTCGCGCCGAGCCCCGGCGGGGTGCCAAGGGTTGCAAGGGGAACTCGCCGGCAGTCGTCGGGCTCGCCGGAGGGCACGTCGTTTTCCTGCTCCCATCATGCCCCAAAGAGGACCATCGGGTCCACGTGGGGTGCGGTCTACCTGGAGTGTCGGGGTCAGGTTGGCGAGGCGTGCGCCGTGACCATGATCGGGACGGGGAAGCGCGACCAAGGAGTAGCGCGCCGCTTTCGAGTGCTTGGGCTCGCTCGTAGGTTCGACCTTGGCGCCAAGCGGTCGTCAACGGCCGGTGCGGTGTTGGGTCCTGACCCGCGACACCCTGCACACGCGGACCGAGATCATCGGGACGATCAAGCTCATGCGCCGTTGGTCAACCAGTGGTGGCCCGTCACCCTCTACGACAGCCGCGAGGACACCGCGTAATCCTCACGTCCCAGTCCCGGTCCCAGTCCCAGTCACAGTCACAGTCACCGTCGCGCCGCGAACCGCATCCGATCGGACGGCCCGCGTCAGCTCGCCATAGGCCGCCGCGCCAGTGAGGCCCGTGGCCACCACCTTCGCCGTCTTGACGATCAAGCCAGGAATCATGCGGATCAGTGGCGATTCCGTTGGCTCATGGTGCGAGATGTCCGGCAACTTCGTTACCGCATGCAGTCACTGACGGTCGATGAGCTCACGGAGCAAGCGGGCAATGTCAGTGAGATCTGCAGCCAGTTTTCCCGAACATTCGTCCGCGTGGTCGGCCAGCGTGTCGATCACCCTTCCGTGCTCGAGCTGTGTCCCGCGCATCGCGCTGAGCACACGGGTGTGAGCGGCGATCTCCTCCCCCAAAAGAGTGACGTCCCGATCGGAGTCACTGGCCAGCACGCGAGCGGCCGCGGCGTCCCGCTTGATCTCCGCCACGCGCTCTTCAAGAGCCGCCAGCCGCTTCTCCAGCTCCTGGAGTGTCGCCATGATGTAGAGCCTCCCCATCTCCCAGGTGTTGGTCACCAGGTGACAGCCCCATTGGGACTAAATGGTCCAAAGCTGCGACCACCCTATCGCCGTTGGCCCAGGCGACGCCGGATTGGCGTTACACACGCCTTCCCTTCGACGTCGGTGGGGATCTGAGCGCCTCGACCGTGGCGATGTCGACCGCGGCCACCGTTGGTGATCATCGCCGGACGAACTGAATTGGCGCGGACCGCGGTGGGGCAGTCATTGCGCCGAATTGATGCGCTCGAACCGGTCGCCCAGGTGCAGTCCCAGCGCACTCTCACTCGTTATGGCGGCCTACCTGCACCGTGGCGTGGCTGCGGTGACGGAAGTGAGGTACATGGTCCTGAAGGAGCGGGCGCAAGTGGTCCCACGTTTGAGCTGCTTCCCTTCCAGACCCGGAGGCGTGATCACAGCTTCCCTATTAGAGTCGCAGGCATGATCACAACGGCCCGTCCCATCCGCCCCTCCTCCGCCGCTGTGTGCGGTGGCGGGCATTGGCGGGCGGCTCCGGGATCGGTCGCGTTCGACTCCGACGCCGGCGACCCGCTCACGGTCGCCGAGCCCGCCGGCAGGGGACACGAATGAGCGCACGAAAGCGCGAAGCACCGGACACGACGGCACGGGGTCTCCCCGAAGCGCTGCAGGTCCCCGGTGTCCGTCACCGCTACATCGACACGGGGCGGCTGCGCACGCACGTCGCCGAGACAGGTGCCGGATCCCCTGTCCTGCTGCTGCACGGCTGGGCGAAGCACTGGTACATGTGGCGGCACGTCATGCCCCTCCTGAGTGACTCGCACCGGCTCATCGCGGCCGACCTGCGCGGAGCCGGCTGGTCGGACGCGCCGAGGCAGGGTTACCGCACCGCCGAGCTCGTCGACGATCTGCGGGCACTGCTGGATTCCTTGGGGCTGGGCCGGATCGCTCTCGTCGGGCACGACCGTGGTGCCGCCCTGGCCTTCCAGCTCGCGTTCGACGATCCCGACCGCGTCACCCGTGTCGTCGCCCTGACGAACTCCACCCCTACCTCGATGTCCGACGGGTGGCCCGCAACGCCTGGCGCTATGGGTGGACACCGTTCGTCGAGACACCTCTGGTCGGCCGCTTCGTCCTGGCGCACCTCCCGTTCTTCACCCGGGCCTGGCTGCGTCGCGGTGTCACCGACCGGGCGTCGATGCCGGCCGACGCCGTCGCCGCGTACGTGGATGTGCTGCGCCAACCCGATATCGCACGCGCCGGTGAACAGCTCATGTACCAGTTCGCATACAAAGAGTTCATCCCGATGCTGCGGCACGCGGAGACCCGCAGGCTTCGCCCGCCCGCGCTCTTGCTCGCCGGCGGAGCCGACCCGTTCACGCCACCGGCAATGCTGGGTGACGCCACGCAGCATGCCGCAGACCTGCGCGTCGAAGTGGTCGACGACGCAGGACACCACCTCCCCGAAGAGCGTCCCGAACTCGTCGCCGACAAATTCGGGATCACCTGAATCGGATGTGCCAACCGAGCTGACCAAAACCAGCTCGGGAAGCGGCGCAAACCCTGCGACCACCGACGACTGGGGTTTGCTTCGTACCCCTGCCGGAGGGACTGCTGCCGCATCTACACCGAGGTGACGGTCCCCGCGCGGCGAGCCCGGGGTGGACTGTCATCTGGACTTCGATTGGCCGGGCGCGCTACCGCTCCTTTCGATCATCAACGGGAGTATGCGACCGTGCGACGGAAGCCGATGCTCGGGCCGGGTCATGTGCACGAGGACCTGCCCGACCAGTGCAAGACGGAGAAGCCCACCCGGCTCGGCGGCTCACCGCATGCTGCAGCCCTTTCCCTCGAGCCCACCGGTAGCAGGATTGGCGGAGGGCTTCTCGGTCCGGTCAGTGCGCCTGTTCGCGAACGTCAGGCCGGCTGGGGTGCGGGTCTTGCCGATGCGTGAGTGGCGGGCCTCGGCGTAGGTCTCGTACTTGGCGCGCTGCTGCGGCTACCAGGTTGCCGCCTGCTCGGCGCCGGGCAATCCGAGCGGGCCAATCGATAGTTGGTACGTCGGCGTCATCGGGCGGTAAGAACCGATCGTCGGCTGACGCCAATATGAAGCCGAGTCACAGAGGAGGGGCATATGGTCGAAGCAAACGGTGCAGGGGAACTCCGCCGTCGATGTTCCGCCCGTCGTGCCTGCTCTGGCGCGCGTTCTCGTCGAGAGGCCGAGCAGGCTTGGTCGTTTCGCTCCGCCGGACTTGGACCTTCGGGCTAACACCTCGACCGCCACGTCGACCGTGAAAGCCGAGGCTCATCAGCGGCCCCTGAGGTCGTCCAATCCGGTCGTAGCGTTGCGCTTGGCTCTGTGATGCGGCGCGAACGGGTCGCAGGCCAGGGACCCTACATCGACGTGATGAACGCCATCTGGCCTGGCGGCTGCAGTCGTCATGCTCAACAACGCCGCAGCCCGTACGGCTGCGTCGGGTGGGCTGGCGCCGGCGTGCGAAAGAGGCGCGCGTTGCGCGGGTCGACGACAAACAGGCGTCGACTGTGATCGACTCACCGGCTGAGGAACGCGGCAGTGGGACGGCCTCGGAACCGCGCTCTGCAGCGGTAACGCGCACATCGCCGTCGAGGGCAGGCCGATACATACTACGAGCGGAGGTTCACGGGTGGCTGCTGAGGAAATCAGGAACCTGATCATCATTGGATCGGGTGCCGCCAGTGACACGGCCACCATATACGGGAGGCGCCCGCAGCTTGCATCATCGCTCCTTAAGGTCGTCACGGAATCTCTGCTCGAGACCCAGGGCGGGACCGGAACCGGCGGCTGCGCCATGGACACCGGTAGCGTCGACGGACCGCTGCTCACCGACGGAGACGACGAGGGCGGCGTCAAGCTTGGTGAGCAGGCACACCGCCGCCAGTGCGCGGCGCTGTTGTTCGAATTGATCGGTGGGTACGTGGAAGGCGATGCCGACCGGGTCGCTCAGGTCGCCGGTCAGGTTGACGCAAGCGGGCGCGTGGGCGAGGTACTCGCCGAGGCCACGCGGTTCACCTCGTATCTCACTGCCGAGGCTCGGGCCGCGGGCGCCCGATTGAGGGCCGAGCGGATCAGGGCAGGGGTGCTGTCGCGGCTGGCCCCGACGGTGCCGCCGCACCATGAGCTGGCAGTGTCGGCCGCGTTGGACGCGCTCTTCGAAGGGCGGTTCCGCGCGGCGGCCGCAGCGTTCGGCGACGGTTCGGCCGGAGACCTGATCGCGCTACACGCTCTGGCCGCGTTTACCGCGATGCTCGGCGCCCACGCGTTCGCACCCGGCGAGTTTACGTCTGCAAATCTCGTGGCCTTGGCGTCGGTCATGCGCCCCCGTGACTGACCGGTCATTCTCGCCACCAGGCGGTAGAGGAGGACCGCCGGATACGCGCGAAGGGGAAACGAGCCGGCGATCGTACCCGAGCACTTGGCAGGGTTCTCCCGTGTGTTGCGCGGTGAAGCCGACGACCTTCGTCGCAGGGGCCGTGTCGGATGAAGCGCGCGACCCGCGCCGCCTCAACGGTGCGTTGGTTGTCTGGCACGCCCGCACCACGTTGTGGGGCAGCACGGACACCACAGCACTGTCCAAGCGGGCAGCGGGAGCGTCTCGTCCGACCTGAACGACGCGGTGTCAGCTGATCTGAAGTCGTAGTCGGGACCTGCGGTGGACGCGTACCGGCACCGCTTCCGGGACCTGTCCGCACTGCTGCAATCTGAGCAGAAGGCCAGCGAAGGTAGCCTCCAGCGGTGTGAAGACCGCGGGTGAGGTCGTGGCTGCGGTCCGCTCGTGCGCGACGTCACCGCGCAGCTTGCCGGTCATCTGATCAGCTGGGCCTTGCAGGTCGTATTCGCCCCTGGAATCGGCCCAAGCTGGGTCGTGTCCGCAGGTCGTGGCCGCGGTAGCGAAGACGGCGCCGCCAGATCGGATGGTCCTGGCCCGGCGGACGATTGCTCTCGCCGGCCAGTTGGACGTACGCGCCGCAGCTGGCCGACTTGCCGGACGGAGCGCTCGCACAAGCTTCGCCGTAAGTTTCGCAGGTTGATCAACTTACCGGGAAAACCTCACTGTTGGTAAGACGGCGCGACGGGCCGCTGCTAAGCAGTTGCACGATGGCGCCGGTCGCTGTGCGCGCCTACAACGACCGCTGAACCGCAGGCAGGAGGGGCAGAGGAAAATGAGCGAAACCAAGCAGTCACTCGAGGACTGGCGATCCTCGAGCCGCTCAACCTTCACTACGCCGAGGCCGACCAGGCCAGCGATGCCGCTTGCTTCAGAGAGGTGCTCGCTGAAGATTTCCTCGTGCAGCTTGCCGATGGCGCGAAGTAGCAAACGCTGTACACCGACGTGCACAGGACGCGTGAGGGCACCTGGATCTGTGTCTCGGCCGACGCGATCGCTCCGGCACCTGCCCCGCTGCCCGTGACGCTCCTGGTCGTGAGACAGCCCGCGCACTTCGATCGGAACCGCACAAAACCCTTAGGCGTACCCAACACGAGAAAGACGTAGCTCGATGCACAACGCGGCACCAGTGACCAACCGTGCCATTAAGGTCAGATCACTCCGGCTGGCATTCTTGTCCGCGGTGGTTTCCCTGGTGGCCGTGTTTGTGGCGGTGGGTTCGACGATCCCGCTGTTCAACGTCTACCGGGCGGAGGACGGGTTCACCAACGCCGACATCTCGATCACCGTCGTCGCCTACTCCGCCGCCACCCTCACCACACTGCTGGCGCTGGGGCGACTGTCCAATCACCTGGGGCGACGGCCCACTTCGATCGCCAGCCTCGGCCTCCTCCTGCTGGGCTGCCTGCTGCTGTTGAACGTGCACCACATCGGCATCTTGATCGCGGGTCGGCTCCTGATGGGCTTCGGCGCCGGGCTGGCGAGCAGCAGCCTCACCTCCTACATCGTCGACGCCGCACCAGTAAGGCCGGCCTGGTTGGCCTCGGTCGCTTCCAGCCAGACGGTCATGCTCGGCCTCGCGGTCGGCGCCATCACCTCTGGCGCCCTCGTCCAGTTCGGCCCCTGGCCACGCGATCTCATCTACCTGGTCGTGATCGGCCTGCTTCTGGTTTCCATCGCGCTCATCGTCGTCAGCCCGGAAACGGCCACTCCGACGCCGGGCGCTTGGCGATCGCTGCGCCCCCGGGTCGGGGTACCCGCGCGGGCCAGGCACCTGCTTCCCGTTGCGGCAGCAGTGTTGCTGGCCACCTGGGCGACCGGGGCCTTCTACCAAGCCTTCGTGCCCGCGCTGGTCGAAGACCAGCTCCATACCCGGAGCCCGCTCGTCCTCGGACTCGTGTTCGCCGCCTACATGGGTCCCAGCGTTCTCGGCGCTCCGCTCAGCGGCCGGTTCACCCCGGCGGTGGCCCAACGGCTTGGCATGATTGCTTTCCTGGCCGGCATGATCGGCATCATCGCAGCGATCGCCACTGGTGCACTGGTGCTTTTCATCACCGCAACCATCGTCGCCGGCGCCAGCCAAGGCATCGCCATGAGCGCCTCCACCCGTTGCCTGCTGTCGGGCAGCACCCTGGCGGACCGCGCACCGATCTTCAGCGTCGTCTACCTCCTCAGCTACAGTGGTGCCACGATCCCGGCGCTGATCGCGGGGCAACTTTCCACCACCTTCTCGCTGCCGCAGATCGCCCTCGGCTACGGCGGACTCGCCCTCATCGCCACCCTGTTCACCGTCATCGCCGCACGCAACCCGCGGGCCGACGCGTCCCGGACCAGCCGGGACGGTAAGTAGCCGACCGGCAATCCGCGCGGGCCAAGCAAGTGTTCAGATCCACATCGGACTGGATTGACCGGGAACAATTCGCCGTGGGTGCCCGCAGGTTGCGCAGTTGGCGGGGCTCGTCACGCGCCAGAGCAGATCGCCGCCGCGCTTCGCGAGGGCCTGATCGCCCGAGGTTGGTCACGGCCGGGTTCTCCATTCGCCGCGCCGGGAGTCAGCGCTCGGACACGAGTGTGCACGGCCGCGTCCAGTCAGGTCACCAGGTTCGATCATTGCCCCGCACGAGGAGGGGCTGGTGGCGCCCGTCCAGACCGTACAGCCACGGTCCTGAAACGGTGCCCTGCGCGGCAGGATCATGTTCGACGTCGACGGTGTGAGGAATGACCTCCGGGGCCAGTGGCCCCGGAGGTTCGGCGTTCCCAGCGCCGCTCTGTCCAGACCAGTGGGGTCACGAGACAAAACGAGTGTGCGGCTGCCGGCTTTTACGTCGCTCTCTTCGCGCGCGGACTCTCCCGCTACCCGCGCACGACCATGACGGGACAGGGCGCGTGCTGAATCAGCGCCTGGCTCGTCGAACCGAGCACGAGCCCCTTGAAGCCGCCGCGGCCCCGGCTACCGACCACGACGAGCTGGGCCTTGCGGCTCCAATCGAGCAGCTGGTGGCGAGGCTGGTCGCGGACCACGACGCGCTGAACCGTCACGTCGGGGTATTTCTCCTGCCACCCCGCGAGGCTTTCGGCCAGCACCTGAGCCTGCTCCTCCGATTCCGGCTCACCGTCGAGCACGCCGTACTGGGTGGCGAGCAGGTAGTCCGAGTCGAACCAGGAGTGCACGGCGACCAAGGGCGCCCGCCGCCAGGCCGCCTCGTCGAAGGCCGCCGCCAGCGCTCCGAGGCTGGTCTCGCTGCCGTCGACGCCGACTACCACCGGACCTGTGGGCTCGGCGGCCGGGCGGACGATCACGACGGGGCATTCGCTGTGTGCCACCACGGACACCGCGGTGGACCCGAGCAGCATGCCGGCGTACCCGCCGCGCCCGGACGCGCCGAGGACGAGCAGGCGAGCGTGCTTGGACTGCTCGATCAGTACCGGGATCGCCGGGGTGGGGAGGTACTCGGTGCGGGCGGTGATGTCTGCGGTCTCACGGGCGAGCTGCGCGGCCTTCTCGAGGTCCGCCTGAGCGACGTGCTCGATGGCCTCGATCGCCTCTTCCACGACGGGCGGGCCGGCTGTGGTGACGGCGATCGCCGGGTCGACGGCGGACACCAGCCGCAGCGGTAGGGCCCGGGGTGCCGCTTCGGCGGCGGCCCAGCGTACGGCGTCCAACGCCTGGTCCGATCCATCGACGCCGACGACGATCGCGGGGTCTGTCATGAGGTCCACTCCTTGTTTGAGTACAGCTTCGGCAAACACGCCTACGCCGTTGTAAGGATACAATCGCTACCGGGAGCAAGATATACGATCAGCCCGGCTGGTCGAGCAAAGATCTTGCCGGTCGGAGCCGGTTCCCAAAACGTTGAGACGTGTGATCGAACACTTTGCCGGGTCATGGTATTCGGCGGGTGGGACGTGTCCGACTTCGCCGAGCAGACACCGGTTTTTGTACCAGTCAATGCGCTCCACCGTCGCAATTCTCAGGTCGTCATCCTTCGCGAGCGGCCCCTGTTGCGGACCAGTTCGGCCTTGTGGAGGGACTTTGACCGCCTCGGTCATCGCGTTGTCGTAGGAGTCGTCTCTGGACCCGACCGAGGAGAGCGTGCCGGCGTCGGCGAGGCGCTGAGGTGGCGGATCGTCCGGTGCTGCACTCCAAGGTGGCTCCGTGACCCACAACCCGGTTCGGTCTGGTTGCTGCGAAGTCGCGTTCGACCGGATCACCCGGCCGGCCGGTCTCGGCGGCTCGGTGAGTGGTGGGTGGCGACTTGTCCGCAGCAACCGCGAAACCGGTCTCCCGCATGGACAGCTCGACCGTGTACCGAAACACTTCCACACCGTGGCGGTTCAGCTCGGCCCTGGTGTTCGTGGCCCCGTAGCCGCCAGGGCGCACAACCGCAAACGTGAACGTGACCCTGCGACGGTAAGAGTCGACGTGGGCTCGACGCCGACCAATAACGCATCTATTGGAGGTTGATTCGCTGTGCCACGACTGAATGTTCCCGCTCTGGATGATGCGCCCGCCGGCGTGCAGAGGATTCTCGCCGGTGTTGGCGCGCAGCTCGGTTTCGTGCCGGACATGTTCAAGGTCATCGCGTCGAACCCGACTGTTCTTGAGGCTGTCACGACTCTGCAGGGCACCTTGAGCCGAGTGCTGGACGCGAAGACCCGGCACAGCATCGCGCTGGCGGTGTCGGAGGCCAACGGCTGCGATTACTGCTTGGCGATCCACACGTACGTATCGTCCGAATTCGGTCGTATGTCGAGTGAGGACATCGCCCTCGGTCGTGCCGGGAGCTCGGTCGATCCCAAGCGTGCTGCAGTCGCTCGGTTCGCCCAGCGAGTGGTTGAGAGTCGTGGGCGGGTCAGTGACGCAGATCTCGCGGCTGTGCGAGGCGCCGGGTATACCGACCCGCAGATCTTGGCGATCGTCGCGGTCGCGGTGCAGGCCCTGTTCACCAACTTCATCAACAACGTCAACGAGACCGAGATCGACATCCCCGCCGTCGACTCGGCCGGTGCGCCCAGCTGACCGTGACGCTGGTAAGGCGGCGCGCACAGCTCGGGAAGACCTCGTCCTGCGCACGCTTGGGATCGTCTTTCGGCGCGCAACGTGCCCCTCGAGCACGCGCGAGCGCCACGGCCGACTCACCGGGCTGCTCGGCCACGGCGAGCCAGGCGGGCTTTTCTGTCAGCGCTTTTCACTTCTCCAGGCCGCTCGCGGGCGGTTGGGGCATATTCGAAATTGAGAGGAGCGGGGAGCATGATCGACGCTGATATGCGGTTGATTGTGGAGGCTGCGAAGCTTACTTTTGTTGCGACGGTTCGGCCGGATGGCTCGCCCAGCTTGTCGCCGAAGGCGTCGGCGCGGGTGTATGACGATGAGCACATCGCGTTCATGAACATCGCCTCGCCCGGGACGGTCGCGAACCTGACCGCGGATCCGCGTGTGGAGATGAATGCGGTGGATGTCTTCCGGCGCCGGGGCTACCGGTTCACCGGGACGGCGACGATTCATGGTGGTGAAACGCCGGTTTACCAGTGGCTGCACAGTTGGCTGCTCGACCTGAACGGACCAGGTTACCCCGCGCACGAGGCGGTCTTGGTCCACGTCGACCGCGTCCAGCCGATCATGTCGCCCGCTTATGCCTTCGGTGGCGCGGAGGAAACCGCGCTCGTCGCCGAGTGGTCGAAGAAATACCAGGCTCGCCAGAGTGAAATGGAGAAAATGTGATGCGTGTTGCTGGAGTGCGTGAAATCGGTGGCCAAGTCGAGGTGCTGGAGTTGCCCGAGCCGGATGGTCCGGGTCCGGGCGAGGTGGTGATCGAGGTTGCGGCGGCGGGTGTCGGCAACTGGGACGACATCGTCCGAGCTGGTGCGTGGAATGTCGGGTTGAGACCGCCGATGGCACTGGGTGTGGAAGTCGCGGGCACGGTGATCGCGGTCGGTTCGCAGGTCGCGGACTTGCGGGTCGGCGACGCGGTGCTCGGTCATCCGCTTCCCCTGCGTCACCAGGGTTGCTGGGCGGAGCGTGTGGTCGTCGACGCGGGGCTGGTGGTGGTGAAGCCTCGGGGGGTGTCGTGGGAGACGGCGGCGGCGTTTTCGGTGCCTGCGCTGACTGCGGAGCAGGTTCTTGCCGAGTCGCTCACGGTCGCCGAGGACGAGACGCTGCTGGTCCACGGTGGCGGTAGCACGACCGGGGGGTTGGTGGTGCAGCTGGCCGCCGGGCGGGGGGTCCGGGTGGTCGCTACGGCCGGGCCGTCGAGCGCGGGGCGGGTCGCGCGGGCCGGGGCGGCCGAGGTCGTCGACTACCACGACAGCCGGTGGCCCGATCGGGTCCGTGAACTGACCGGCGGCGTCGGGGTCGACGCCGCCGTCAACGCGGTCCCCGCAGGTAGCGCCGAGGCCATGGTGGCTGTGCGGGAGGGGGGCCGGATGGCGACCATCACCGGCGACCCGCCGGCGGCCGAGCGTGGTATCAGCGTTGCCGACGTCTACGTGCGCCCGGACCCCGCCCAGCTCGCGCAGCTTTGCGGGCTGCTGGCCGAGGGCCGGCTGACCCTGTCGGTCGGCACCGTACTGCCGCTGGCCGAGGCGGCGACCGCGCTCGAGCGCGCTGTTTCGGGCAACAAGGGCGGTCCGGTCGTGCTCCACGTCGGGACCGGGGCGTAGCGGGAACTGAGCCCATCCGGTCCTCGGGCATCGGTGGCCGGCGCGGGCGCGCGACACGATGCGCGCCCGGCGCCGGCCCGCTCGCTTCCCGGCCGCCCGGCGGAGTGAAACCATCCGTATGAGAATGACCAATGCCGGGAAGACCGGAAATTCGCACGTCCATTCCTGTCGCGCGCGGCAGCGGTCGCTTGTGGTCCTCGGCGGAGGCTGCCCCGGCGAGCGCGAGCACGACGATCGGGGTGGCGATGCCGTCGTTGAGGCCACTCTCGACAGTGATCAACCGTGGGATGCGGGCGGGCGCAGAGAAACAGCTCTATCTGCTCGGTGCCGGCCCGCCATGACCGGGCTTGACGGCAGGTGGAGATGACCACCAACTTGCTCCGCTCGGCTGCGCTCTCCGATCCGGTGGTTACTGGTCGGCGGAATCACTGCGTCGTCGAGCCAGGCCGGCCTGCGCCGCCTGGTAGATCACTCTGACCACAAGGCCGAGGAGCAAAAGGCCGAGAACCATTTGCAGCCTCCGAGAAGTTTCCCAAGGCACTTTCGCCCATCACGAAGTACGCGGTGGAGGAGACCAGCACGAAGAGGGGAACGTGGTGGCTACTGTTTCGACCGCCCGCACTTGCGGATAGGGCGCCTGGAGAATACCGCGCACCTGCAAGGTCAACAGGACGGCTACGGCCACTAGTGGTCTGTGTTTGAAGTGGTCTGACGGTTGGACTTCTTGAGGATCTCGTCGGCGGTTTTGGTCCAGATGAAGGGGTGGCAGCGTTCGTTCCAGCCGTCGATGAAGGCGCGGATCTTGGCGTTGAGGTCGTGGACGGAGCGGAAGCTGCCGCGGCGGATGGTTTGGCGTTCGATGATGCCGAACCAGACCTCGACCAGGTTGAGCCAGGAGCCTGAGGTTGGTGTGAAATGGACGTGGATTCGCGGGTTCGCCGCGAGCCAGTCGCGGATCTCGGGACGCTTGTGCGTGGCGTAGTTGTCCATCACCAGGTGTAGCTCGTCGTCGGGGTAGGCGCGGGCGAGCTGTTTGAGGAATACCAGGAACTCCTGGTGCCGGTGCCGCGGTTTGACTGCGCCAGTGACCTTGCCGGTGGCGATTTCCAGCGCGGCGAACAGGGTGGTGGTGCCGTGCCGGACATAGTCGTGGGTGCGCCGCTCGACCTGTCCAGGTTGCATCGGCAGCATTGGCTGGGTCCGGTCCAACGCTTGGACCTGGGACTTCTCGTCGACACAGAGCACGATCGCGTTCTCCGGCGGCGCCAGATACAACCCCACCACGTCGGTGACCTTGGCGACCAGCTCTGGGTCGGTGGAGAACTTGAACGTCTCGCTCCGCCAAGGCTGCACCCCGTAGTCCCGCCACGCGCGGGCCACCGTGCCGTTGCTGATCCGCAGCCGGGCGGCCAGCAGCCGGCTCGACCAGTGCGTCACGCCGAGCTTCTTCGGCGGCGGCTTCAGCGTGGCCGCAACGATCTCTCGATGGTCCACCAGCCGGGGCCGCCCCGAGCGCGCCTCGTCGTGCAGGCCGTCGATCCCACCACCCTCATAACGTTCCCGCCAGCCGATCACGGTCGGCCGCGACACCCCGACCCGTTCGGCGATCACACTGTTCGCCACACCCTCGGCGGCCAGCAGCACGATCCGCGCCCGCTGCGCCAGGCCCGCCCGCACCGACGAACTCCTGGTCAACGACAGCAACCGCTCACGATCACCATCACGAAGAGACAGCGCGGCAGCCGGTCGATTCGCCATACCGCATTCTGACACCCACCCAACCGTCAAACAACTAACGACACGCGACACTAGCAAGATCGACAAGGCGATGCCAGTTTCGACGGCGCTCTTCGGGTTGAACGGGCGACCGCCGCCACCGCGGCGAGCGGGATCCGGTAGAGCACGACCAGGAACGTGGCGGTCACGATCGGCACGCTGAGAACCATCACGACCGCGAGTCCAGGAGTGTCCCCATGCTCATGCAGCGGGACTCCTCCGACCATCACGAGCGCGAGGGGAGCCTGCTTCGACGACCGCGCTGTGCCGCAATCCACGACCGCAACCTCCTTACGAGGCACCACCGCGAGGTTTGAGCGCGGGCGCGTCTCGTCGACCTCATCTGCGACGGGTGACGTCGGCCGAGGAAGTCCTCGTCTTCGGCCGTTGACGCTCTGCATCCGCACCGCGCGCCCCGTGACTCTCGCAGACTCGCGTCCGCCGCGGCTGAGGCCGAGGCCGGCCCTGTGCAGCACGCAGCCGGCGTCGTCACCGGTGTCCCGGTCCGGATGGCCACCCGGATCCGGTCAACGGAGTCGGCGGCCTGCGGACGATCGCCACCCTTGACCGGCCGCTCGGGAGAGGACCTCGAGCCGCCGGCGGTGCTCGTCACTGTGGCGTTTCGTTTCCGGCCCGGCCCAGGAGGACCTGGGTGTCGCCCGGCTGGGGGCGGGGCGGGGGAGAGGTTGTCACCGGGATCAGGGTGCCTTCGGCGTTGATCAGGAACAGCAGGTCGGTGGCAGGGGGGATCCCGCCGTCGGACGAATGGGTGGTGATGCGGGCGCCGGCGGTGTATCGGGCGGTCAGGGCCGCGTGGTTGAGGGCGGGGGTGAACAGGGGTTCACCCGCGACGTGGGAGGCCGCGGTGCCGTGGCTGGGAGCCAGCCGGTAGAGGGGGGTGTCGGAGTTGCCCGAGAGGGTGGTGGCGGCCAGAGCGTTGTAGTGGTCTTCGCCGGTGAGCAGGAGGACGGTGGTGACGCCGTCGATTGCGGTGCCTTGGGCGATGGCAGCACCGAGTTGCTCGCCGGCGGCCAGTTCGAGGCTCGCTTGCTCGATTTGACTGCGCTGGCCGTCGGACGGGGTCCACATGAGGACGTCGAGGCCGGTAGCGCGGAAGGCGCGTGCCAGGTCGATGACCCACGGGTCGCCGCCGACCAGCAGCGGCCGGCTGCGGGTAGAGCGGGTGACACCGAGCCGTCGGGCCGCCGGGACCGCGGTCAGGCCGTACAGGGCCACGGTGGCGACGATGACGAGAAAGGTGACGGGCAGGATGTTGGCGGCGCCGCCGATTCGGTGGGCTGCCAGCTCGGCTCCGAAGGTTGAGGCCGTGGCTGCCGCGACGATGCCGCGGGGCGCCATCCACCCGACGAACGTGCGTTCCCCCCGGGGCAGCTCGGTCCTGATGGTGGCGAAGAAGGCAACCAGCGGGCGGGTCACCAGCACCAGGACGGCCACCAGGCCGAGGGCCGGCAACACGAGGTGGTGCAGCGCCTCGGGGGTGACGGTCGCCGAGATGGTCACGAACATGAGCCCGATGATCAGCTGCACCAAGGTCTCGAAGAACGGTCGGCGGGCCGGGACGTCGAAGGCGCGCAGGTTCGCGACCGCGAGCCCCATGAAAATCGCTGCGATGAGCCCGGCGTCGTCGCGGACGATGTCGCAAACGGCCGCGACAGCCACCACGCATCCGAGCTGGCAGAGGGTGTTGAGCACACCGTCCAGGTCGAGCTTGCACAGGCACACCCACAGCACGGCCCCGCCGACCACGGCGCCTGCCGCGCCGATCCCGACGGAGATCAGGAACTGGCCCAGCTGGTATGCGAATCCGTGGCTGGTGCTCGCCAGGACGGCGTGGAACACCACCGCGCCCAGGACGCCGCCGACCGGGTCGATCAGCGAGCCCTCCCAGGACAATATCCTCTGGAGGCGATCGGAGGGCCGCACGAAGGCCAGCAGCGGGCCCACGACGGTCGGCCCGGACACCACCAGGATCGCCCCGGTCATCAGCGCTGCCCCGGCCGACATGCCCAGTAGCGGGCCGGCCAGCACCGTGGTGGTCGCCATCGTGACCGGCACCCCCCAGATCACCAGGCGGGGTACCACGTGGCGAGCGCGCCCGGCGACCTTGCCCCACTCCAGCGACAAGCCGGCGTCGTAGAGGATCACCGCCACCGCGAGCGAGACCAACGGCTGGAACGCCGCCCCCAGCAGGCGCTCCGGATTGACGTCGGTGGTCAGCGCGCCGGCGGTGAACCCTGCGGGAAGCAAGAGGATCAGCGCCGGGATGCGCAGCCGGCTCGCCAGGACCTGTGAGCCCACCGCGAGTACCACGATCAGGGCCACGCCGAACAGGATCTGGTCGGTGCTCATACCTGCCCCTCTCTAACCGGCGCCGGCGTGCCGGGCCGGATCGGCCGACGGCCGCCGCCGAGAGCACGTGCGCCGTGATCACGTACACCGCCGGAGGCAGGCCGCCGAGCCGACCGCGGTCTGGTCAGTGCGGCGCCGCACCGGGTTGCCGTTCAGATCCAGCCTGCGCGCCGGCCGCGCCCCTCATCAAGCCAGCCACCCCGTGCAAGGTGTTCGCCGCTGAGAAGCGGTCACCACACGGCTCTCGTCGAGGGTTGTGTCTCTCCTCGAGACGGAGCAGAACCAGGCGTCGGTCCGTCGCCGGGACTCCTGGAAGCGGATCGGCGGATGGGCGGGCCATCCCGGTCACCGCCATCATGATCAGGCCCATCTTCGCGGCGCCGCCGAACCTGCGATCCGGTGTGGCTTGGGCGCGAACGCCGCGCGGTGATGTCGCGGTTCGGACCGGCTCGGAACCGTGGCTGTTGGCCGAAGCGTCGGTGCTTGAGCTTGGATCCGCCGGCCAGGTTGCCGTTGCCCAGTCAGAGCACGCCCGACGCGACAACGGTGGCGATCTTGGCGGGCGCGAGCCCGGTCCGGCCGCGTGCCGCACCTGATCGGTGTTGAGCTGGTTCTCGACGGAGGCCGCAGTCGACAACCTACTGGGGCAGATCCCTGACCGGCCCGGGGTGGACCCCGCTGAAAAATCCGGTTCACGTGCTCGTCCGTCCTGGGCTGTCTCGACGGAGCGGCGCGGCATTCCGGTCCGAGCCCTGCCTCACACGGTCCGGGGTCGCCCGCAGCCAGTAGAAGTGGCGCCGCGTGTCCAGGCCGGTAGTCCAGCCGAGGCAGATGTCGCTGGCCGCCTGCATCATCCGCTGCGCCGTACCACCCGCTCGCCGTGCTGTCGGTAGCAGCTCTTGCCGGCATGCGGCCCAGCACCGACGCTGTCGCCTCCTTGACCTGTAGGAACAGCGGGTCTGTTGATCTCGCTGATCGAGGCTATCCCGCCGATGCGCGGCACAGTCGGCAAACCGCGGCGACGACCGCTGCGACTCTACGTTGATCGCGGCTACGACCGCGACAAGTACCGACACCTGGTCCGCGACCACGGCATCATCCCCATGATCGCCCGCCGCGGCGCCGAGCACGGCTCCGGCCTGCGCACCATCCGCTGGCCGGTCGAACGCTCCTTCGCCTGGCTCAAAGGCTTTTCCGCCGCCTGCGCATCCGCACCGAACGCCGAGCCGATGTCCGCCAAGCCGTCATCAGCCTGGCCTGCTCAGTCATCTGCCTACGCAAACTCATTCTCGCCTGACCTCTAAAGTCGAGTCACTGGGCTGGCCGGCTCGACGAGCTGGGGCGACTGATCGTCCGATTGCCGAGCTTCGACCGGTCGTTTCCTGTCGAGGTGTGTGCGACGGTGACTACATGTCGATTTGTGGAGCTCATGTGATCGTCTACAGCTACGATGCCGAAGCGGATCGGTCCTTTTTTCGCGACGTACTCGGCTACCGGCACGTCGACGCTGGCGGCGGTTGGCTGATCTTCAAACTTCCTCCGGCCGAGATCGCCGTACATCCTGGCGATGGATTGCCATCGCACGAGTTGTACTTGATGTGCGACGACTTGGACGCCACGATGGGCGAGCTGGCGGCCAACGGAGTCGTCTGCACGGCCGTCAGCGAAGCGCGGTGGGGACGACTGAGTGGGTTCCGGCTACCCGGTGGCAGCACGGTGGGAATCTACGAACCACGGCATCCGCGCGCCATCGACCTTGAGTGAATGCCGCATTCGGGCGTCGAGTCCTACGTCAGTGGCGAGCTACCGACAAGGTTCCGCGACATCCACGGCCCGAAGTCAGGACCATTGCTCGAACACCGCGACTATGAGCCTTGCCCCAATCCTCAACTGCGCTGAGCGCCTACAGAGAGCTTGGCCAGCAGCTCCCGGCCCTTCTCCGCATTACGCGGCTCGCACAGGACGTCGTAGCGGCCGGCAACGAGCTGGCTGGCAGAGGAGAAGTCGCGGCGCCCGCGGGAGGCCGTATAGCCGAGCGCTGCGAACACGCCGCCGAACAGGGCTCCGGCGGCGAGGCCCACGATCATCGGTGCCGCGGCCATGCCGTTGGTGTTGTTGAACAGACCCAGCAGCAGGCCGACGAACAGCCCGAACCAGGCGCCGGACAGCACACCGGTGCCCAGCACTTTGCCCCAGGTGAGCCTGCCGATGACACGCTCGACGAGCATGAGGTCGACACCGACGATCGTCAGGTCCTGAACGGTGAACTCGTTGTCGACGAGATACTCGACCGCGCGCTGTGCTTCTTCATAGGTGCCGTACGAACCGATCGGCCAACCCGAGGGTGGCGTCGGCAGACTGGGCAGTCCGGGCGCCGGCCGTCCCGACGAGAATGGATTGGTCACGATCATCACCTGTGCTTCGTTCGACTGCGCTGAGGGTTTTGACGGGGCTGAGGATTTTGACAGGGCTCGCTTCACTTTGCGGCGCGTTGCGCGGTCGTCTTACTCCGCCTGACCACGCGATCGGCCGTTCCCGCGGACGCTGGAGCACCAAGATTCGCCACCTCGTCGGCGGCAACGGCACACCGACGAGACGCTGGGGACAGCCGGCCTGAACTGCCACAGTCACAAAAGTGCTTGAGGTTCGTCGCACACAAACCTTGTTGAGCAGCGAGCTTCGGACTTGGCGCTGGTTTCCGTTCCGATGTTCCTGGAACGCCTGAGCCTTCCGATGACCCGCGGCCTGACCGGCCAACCTGGACAGACAGCGGCACGAAGGGTGGCTTCATCCAAGAAACCGCAGCCTCGCCGTGCGCCTGACATGGCCGGGCTGGGAAGGCGCCCTCCGCCGAGAACTCACCTCAGATCGAACGTGTCTGGGTCGGGGCCCCTGCGGAGGCCGCGGTCGAGGGCCGACAGCGAAGCGGTAGCCGGCGTCCCGGGCGGTCTTGACCGTCGCCTTCGTTTCGGCCGGCGGGACCTGGAACACGCCGAAGCCGAGCTGCGGCATCTCGACGCCGTTGTTCAACTTCAGCACGGTAACGGTGGTCAACACGCAAACCCTTCTCTACGAACGAAAGACTCACGGAACGATCGAGTTCGCGACCCTGCCGTTCACGCGCATGGCACCGCCGGTGGTTGCCGCGGCTTGGTGCGAGACGAGACAGGTGCCGCACGATCAACTTTCCGAGTTGCGTTCCTCCTCCGACTTCTCTTCGACCACAACCGCGTCATGGAAGCTGCGTAGTTCCGCCTCGTAGACTTCACGCTCTGGCACGTCGTCGCCGTCGGGGTCGACGCTGTTGGCGACCTCGGCAAGTTCGAGATCGACCACTTCGTGGAGGTCGTGGATCGTGGGTCTGGGCTTGTCGTTCATCGTTCCTCCTGAGAGTCATCGAGGTGTCGCTGGATCCCCGCGACTCGGGGGCACGGGTCAGGTGGATTCGCGAACCTGGAGCGCTGCCCAGTCCGGGCTGGTTCGTGCCTTTAATCATGGTTGAGACGCTTGTCGTCTCGGTGGCCAAGTTCGGCCGCGGCCTCATAAGTCTTCTGCAGGGAACTCGCGCAGCCCCTGGTCGGGGTCGGCGGCCGTAAAACCACTGAGGGGTCACCCCGGGTGCTGCCTTGGAGGGCGACCTGCCACCACTGGTTGACCAATGACGCATGCACGAGCCTGCTCTCCCCGATGATCTCGGTCCCGCGTGTGCAGGGTGTCGCGGGCCGCGACTCAGCCCGCCCCCGCAACGCCGGCCGCTGGCGGCCGCCCCGGTCGGCGAGCGGGCGGATGCCGTCGGCGATCTCAGCCGCCCGTTCGTCGGCCAGGTCTTTATCGACGTCACCGACTGACCGTCACGGCGCGGCGGAACCCCACGGCAGCAGGGAAACGCAACGGTCTTGAGGCACGGCCGCTCGCGCCGGCTCGCACAAACCCCGAACGACGGCTCCGTCACGGCGATCGTTCCGGAAATCACCGTGCTGAGACAGGTCAGCTGCCCTCAACCGGCTCCAGCACAAACACGGGAATCTCCCGGTCGGTCCTGCGCTGGTACTCCGCGTATGGCGGATACACGGCAACCGCCCGCTCCCACCACGCGGCCTTCTCCGCTCCGCTGACCTCGCGTGCCCGCATGTCCCGCCGGACCGGGCCGTCCTGCAATTCCACGTGCGGATCGACCTTGACGTTGAAGTACCACACCGGATGCTTCGGCGCGCCACCCTGCGACGCAACCGCCACGTACACCCCCTCGTGCGCCACCCGCATCAACGGCGTCTTGCGGATCTTCCCACTTTTCGCGCCCCGCGTCGTCAAGATCACGACCGGCAACCCGACATCAGGTGAGACGGTCCCCTCCGTCCCACCGGAGCTCTCATACAACTCCACCTGATCACGCACATACTCCACCGGGCTCGGCTCGTACTCACCCTCAAGAGGCACTGTTCCATCCCTCCATCGTCTTCACAAACCTTCAGACGCTGGCTAACAGTGGCAGCGGAATACCTCGTCCTTACCGAGCTTTCGCACAACGTCGCGCGCACGTCACCTCTCGACGCACCGTGGGCGCTCCCTTCCGCAGGCTTCGAGCACATCAACGACCGGTAGAGACTGCCGGTCATCGCCGCAGCGAGGTGCAACGACAAGCACGCTGACTAGTCCGTGTCTTGCAATTGATCGAGCTGCGGTTCTGGTTTGACCCGGGGTCGGGATGAGGTCGCGGATCGGGCGTGGGCCCGGAGCCGGTGTCGGGGTCGAGGTCGGCGGTGGCGGGAGCACCGGCAGGTCCTGGATGCGGTTCTGTGGACGTCGCGCGGAGTGGGTCCTCAGTGTGGATTCCTCCGTGGTTCGGGCCCAGCAGCACGCTCGCACGCTCCCGCGGCGGACTGAGCACCACGATTCATCTCGCCGTCGACGGGCGAGGGCTGCCGATGCGACTTGTCCACCCGCTACACCAAACGCGCCGCCCACTACGAGGCCGAACGCACCATCGCCGCCCTCATCCGCTGGCTCCGATGACTTTCAGGGCAGCTCCTGGTCACGCACGGTGCGAGAGGTCTATGCGCCTGTTCAGCAGGCACGACCCACGGCACAAGCTTTGTGAGGGTGGTGCCAAAACTGGTTGGCCGTGGAGCGCCCAGTCTTCGTCGTGCACGTCCCGCGCGGTGGCGACATCGACGCCACGCGCGCGATGCTGGAGAAGATCAACGCTGCCGTGGCGGACGCCTACCATCTCCCGGACTTCGCCGTCTTCCTCCACGAGCACTCGCTGACCACCGTGGCGATCAACGGTGGCATCCTCGCTGACGACGCCCAGCGCGTCGAACACCAGGCAAAGGCCTACGGGACGCAGCCCGGCCGTTGACGCCACTACTCCGGCAGTCCCTTCGAGGATCTGGAAGACACGATCAAGCGGCAGCGCCAAGCTGCACGAGATCGCTTAATCCAACAAGCCGGGCCGGCCCTGACGCCGCGCGACTTGTGACCTGCGCGCACTGGGAGTTGGGCGCCGGTCGTTGTTGACCGTCTGGCGAGGTTGTTCGTGTCGGTGATCCGGTGCAGACACATGGTGTTCACAAGGTGGGTTCTTCTCACGCCCAGGCGTGGTGCGGTGGGATGTTGACGCCCCCGGCGACTCGGCCCGGGGAGACCTTCCGGAGGCTGTGCGTGCCTGGTTGTGATGTGACCCGTCGGGACATTCTTCGCTGGAGCGCGATCGCTACGGCAGCCATACCGCTGCTAGGAGTGGTCGATCCCGCTCGAAGCACCGCGTCCACCGGCGCTGCCGGGACAGGTGAGGTCGTGCCAGTCAACCTGGAACTGGTGACACTGACTGAGGACCGGGCCGTGGTGACCTGGTACACCGGTGAGGCAGGCACGAACGACGGCACGGGCAGGATGGTGCCGCTGCCCGCCGACGGTGAGGTCTGGTACGGCACCAACCCCCGCCGGCTCAACCGCGTCGCCGGCCAGAGTGGTCGGCCTACCCCCTACCACCACGTCGAGCTGACCGGCCTCGAGCCGGGCCAGACGTACTACTACCAGGCGCGCTCCCGCGGGAAGCTGGCCGCCCCCATGGTGTTCACGCTCATTGCCGGCAACGCCGTCGGCACCAACGGCTATGGCCTCGGCACTCCGGGCGGCCCGTTCTCGTTCACCACGCCGCAGCCGCCGCCGGGGCGCTATCTCTTCTCCATGGTGCTGTGCAACGACCTTCACATGGGCGAGACGCAGGCGGGGCTCGTCGGGGGGGACCCGTCGGTCATCCCGATCGTCCAGGTCCCGGGCGAGCCGCCGTATCCCGAGGTCATGCTGGAATCCCTGGTGCGCGACGTCCGGAGCTTCGACCCGACCTACCTCCTCGCCGCGGGTGACATCTCCGCCGAGGCCGTACCCGGCGACCTCAGCCGAGCCGGTCAGCTGCTCGACCGGTTCGGCACGTACCGCGAGGACTACTTCCTCACGCGCGGCAACCACGACCGCGCGCACATCGGTGACCCCTACGCGAACTGCCGGGTCGGTCGCTGGCAGGGCAACGACTGCTTCCAGGACCGCTACTTCCCCGACGACGAGGTCGCTTTCTACTCGACCGACCTCTCCGGTCTGCACGTGATCGGGCTCGACACGTACGACAAGGCCGGTGGCGGAGGCGACGCGGGTGCGCTGGCGGTGGAGCAGTATGCCTGGTTCATGAAGGACCTGGCCGAGCACAAGGAGCAGCCGACCCTCGTGTTCGGTCACCACCCGCTCGTCGTGCAGGAGTCGTCGAAGCCGATCAAGTCGAGCAGCTCGCTGGACGCCGCCCAGGCCGCGTCGATCCTGGAGACCTACGCGAAGACTCCGGGTGTCTTCCTCCACCACGCGGGACACACTCACCGCAACCACCACACGGTCAGCCCGACCGCACCGCGGGTGACCCTGCAGGAGGTCGCCGCGGCCAAGGAGTACCCGGGCGGCTTCTCGATCCTCCGGCTGCACAGCGAAGGGTTTGCGCTGAACTTCCACAAGTCGCGCAGCGACCTGGCCCGCGAGTGGAGCGAGCGCAGCCGTCAGGAACTCGCGGGGACATGGGCCCAATTCGCGCTGGGGAACAACGTGGTGGATCGCAACATCGTCAAGAAGGTCGATCTCTCCGGCCTCCGCCGGCCCGAACGCGCCGGGACCCGCACGCGGGGCTGACCGGTCGTTCGCGATCCTCGCCGCGACCGGGCTGGCGGTCGAACGGACCGCCGACGATTACTCGCCGAACCAGCTCCTGGTCACCGGCCGCCTGGCCCCGTCGCCGTGGAGGGCCCGGCGCGACGCCCAGTTCTTGGCGCGGAACGAAAAGATGCGCACGGCCTGGAACGAGCGGCACGCGGCCGAATGCCCGAATCGCGACTGCCAGGTCCATGGTCCGATCCGCGATCGGATTGCCCGTCGTGAACAGTCGTGAACAGTGAGGTGGCTGGCGGCCAGGACGGCATCGGCGCAAGCGCGGCCCGATCTCTGGCCACCAGCGGGGGGTGTTGTACGCCGGAGGCGTGGGGAGCACATCGGTGCGTCCGAGCGGGGTGTGCCTGCCCCTCCGCGACCTCTGCTGCACGCGCCCGTGCGCGACTCCTCGACCATCCACCCCCACGACGCCAATTTCGACGGCGCCCGGACAGCGGTCAGCGCCTGCACCGAGGAGCACCTGCGGCAGCCGCCCGGGCAGTGCCGCAACTGCCCGTTCGTATTTCCCGCCACAACCTCGCCAGGTGGATACTCGGACGCGGCATCGTCCTGAGCAACGTCTCCGAAGACCGTACCAACCGGTTGGTCGAGCGGGCGTGGCGTATGCAGGCACCCAAGCGGCTGGTCGCCCAGCAGACGGAATCCACTGACCTTTCCGCACGTGGGCCCTCTCGGCGGCGTCAGCCCAACCGGAAGCGATACGAGCGTTCGCCGACGGCAGCCGGACCGCGCACAAAATGCTCGGGGCGCGTCGATCGCGGAGGGCATTTCCCGCCATTGCACCAGCAAGCCGGCCCACCGCCACCGACACCACGGTGAGCCCGGCCTGGGATCTGCGCGCCGCGAATCCAGCTCGGCGTCCCGGGCGATGACCGGCTCGGCCAGCCCGGGATCCACGGTCAGCAGCGCCGTCGTGGCGTCCCGCGTCGCCTGCGCCCCGAACAGGCACACCTCATCCAGCGCCGTGTCGAGCCGCGCCAATCCCTCACGGGAGGCACCCTCGCCCGACCCAACCTAACGCCGCGGCACCGCAGCCGAACTGCCACCGTGAGTGTGCGCTGGGGCCGGGGTGACGAGATTTCCGACAGTCCCTCGTGCGCCACCCGTATCACCTTCACCGCCCATCGTTGCGGGCGCCCGAAAGCCCCGGCGGACACCGAGCTGCTGCCGGCGATCCTGTACGAACTCCGCTGCGGCAACGACCCGCTGGCCCAGCGCACCGCCCTCGCCGCGCGCACCCAAGCCCTCGACGAGCACGCCGACGCGCACGTGCGCCTGGTGGACGACCACGCCGGCGCCCTCAGTCGCTAACGCGGCGGCCGGTGACCCGGCTGCCCGCAACGTTCGTGAAGCTCACCGCCCAGGACCTGATCGGAGGCGTGTTCGCCAACCACGACTTCGGCGGACAGCCCGCCGGCCGCGACTACATCGTGCAGACCACCGGGATCCGCCGCGACGGTGACGCCTCGATCATCGCCGTCGACCTCACCCCGAACCCGATGACCGACGACACCGAGCTTCACACTGCCCCGCCTTATTCCGCCGGAATTTCCTGTTCGCCCGGACCGCGCGGCCCAAGTTCGACGCGAACTTTGTCCGGCCATTACGGATGTTGGGCGAGCAGCGTGGCGCAAATCGCATTCCCTCGGTGAACCGATAGGACGATCAATTCGTGCCTGTATTCGGGTGAGTATTTCAGGGTTTGCCGACCGTGCACACCTGGTACGTGCCACTACTCACCGGAGGAGGTAGGGACATCGGTGCGCTTCGGCGGTCTCGGTGGGGCATTCGGTCACCGTTGCACCTACCCCTGGCAAACGGACAAAGGTCGCCCCGGATTCCGGGGCGAGCGCAACCGGGTCTCCGGAGCTTTCCGGGGCCCATGTGAAGAGGACGAATGACAGAGGCGATCAATACCACGGCTGTCGATCAACCTCGGCTGGAGAAGCTGCTCGGGGAGGTCGGGAGGGATGCGGCGGGGGCGGTGGCGTTGCCCTTGGCGTTGGTGGGGGACCGGCTGGGGTTGTTCTCCGCCTTGGCCGCCGGGGGGTCGGTCACGTCGGCGGAACTGGCCGAGCGGACCGGCCTGGCCGAGCGGTATCTCCGCGAGTGGCTGCTGGCGATGGCCGCTGCTGGTTACGTCACGTATACGGAGGGCGGTTCGGGGCCGGAAGCCAAACGGACCGCTCGCTATCGGCTGTCCCCCGAGCAGGCCGAGGTGTTCACCAACGCCGACAGCCCCGCCTATGTCGCGGGGCTGTTCCAGGCCTTCACTGCGGGCGCGCGCGTCGTCGACCGGCTCACCGAGGTGTTCCGGACCGGCGAGGGAATTGGCTGGCACGAGCACCATCAGGACCAGTTCGAGGGCACGGAGCGGGCCTTCCGCCCGGTTTATGTGGCCAACCTGACCAGCTCGTGGATTCCGTCGCTCACGGGAGTCGAGGAACGGCTCCAGCGCGGTACCCGGGTCGCCGATGTCGGCTGCGGGTTCGGGGCGTCGACGATCATCATGGCGGAGGCGTATCCGAACTCGACATTCGTCGGGATCGACTCCCACGCGCCGTCGATCGCGCAGGCCCGTGAACGGGCGGCCGCGGCCGGGGTGGCCGACCGGATCACGTTCCGGAACGCGGGGGCGGCCGACCTGGAGGGCAGTTACGACTTCATCGCCTTTTTCGACTCTCTGCACGACATGCCGGACCCGGTTTCGGCGTTGCGGGCGGCGCGTGCGGCGTTGGCGCCTGAGGGCCGGGTCATGCTGGTCGAGCCGATGAGCTGGGACACGGTCGAGGAAACCATCAGCAGCCCGATGGGGCGTGTGATGGCCGGTGCCTCGCTGTTCGTCTGCCTGCCCAGCGGGCTGGCCGGCTCACCGGCGTACGGGCTGGGCAACCAGGCAGGACCCGCGCGCATCGTGAGCCTGGCCAAGGAGGCGGGGTTCAACGACGCCCGGATCGCGACGTCCAACGAACAGAACGCGGTTTACGAGCTGCTGCCGTGAGTCCAGGGCGCGGCGGGGACCACCAGGAGGCCCCGCCGCGCCTGGCCAGCCATCATCGGGCCCGGCGCGATGCTCGGGAGCAGGTCGTAGAGGCCGAGGTGGCCGGTCGGTGTCCCGGGCAGGGCTGCCGCGGTTGGCGCGTCCAGACATCGCACATACCGGGGTCGTTCTGAGGTTGTTCCCGAAGGCCGGACACCGGATTTCATGCCACGAGGGTGAGACCTTGACGATAGCCGACGCGGACTTCGTGCGGGGTGCGGTAGTTGAGTGTCGAATGTAGACGGTCGTGGTTGTAGTAGCCCAGGTAGGCGAAAACGTCCCGTCGGGCGTCGTCGCGGGTCGCCCACACGGCGGTGCCGATCTCGGTTTTGAGGGTGGCGAAGAACGACTCCGCGACGGCGTTGTCGAAGCACGACCCGGTCCGGCCCACCGACGGGCGCATGCCGTGCTCGGCAAGTGCGGACCGGAACCGCCCAGAGGTGTACTGCGTCCCGCGATCGGCGTGGAAAACCGCGTCACCGCTGATCAGGCCACGTCTGACGGCGAGGTCGAGGGCGTCGCGGACGAGGTCGGCGCGCATGTGGTCGGCCATCGCGTGCCCGACCATTTCTCGGGTGTGCAGGTCGATCACCGTGGCCAGGTAGAGCCAGCCCTCCCGGGTGGGCAGGTAGGTGATGTCGCCCACCAACCGCCTCCCCGGCGACGGGGAGGTGAAGTCCCGACCGATCAGGTCCGGCACCGACGCCGCGACAACATCGGGCCTGGTCAGAGACCTGCGCCGCCTGCGGGTGAGACCGACGACCCCGTGCTCGCGCATGACCCGTCCGACCCGTTTGTGGTTGACCCGACGGCCGCGGCGGTGCAGCACGGCGACGATCCGCGGACGCCCGTAGGCGCCTCGGTGACGCACGTGGACCTCGGCGATCTCGGCGGCCAACCCCTCGTCTGCCGCGGCCCGCGCGCGGGATCGGCAGGGTCGTAGAACACCGTCACCGGCTCGCCCGGCGCGTAGTCACGACCGCTGTCGACGACGACACGCGCCCGGCGCACCTCGCTGCCAACCCAATAGTCCACCGACGTCGACGAGTGGCCGCGGTCGGCGTCGAAGAAAGTGACCACCACGCCTTCGGCCTGCCTCCCCGTCTTCAGCAGGTCCTCGGAACGCTGCAGGAGCACGCCGAGGGTGACTTCGGTGGCCACGACCAGGGCGACAAGCAGAGCCGCCACGGCCAGCATGCGCAACGCACGCATACGCAATCGCGGAATCTCGGCGGCCAGGTCGATCGAGCCGGGCGGGATGGTGACCCCGCGGGCCTTTCGGAGCCGTCGCTCGTGTTTGCGGGCCGGGATGGTGACGCCGCGGGCCTTTCGGAGCCGCCGCTCGTGCTTACCGGCCGGGATGGTGACCCCGCGGGCGCTTCGGAGCCGCCGCTCGCGCTTGCCGGTCGGCCGCCGGCGACCGGGCGCGCGGCGCGGCTCCCCGCCGCCGGAGTCCTGCCCCCGCGCTCTGTCGCTTCCTCCATCGTCGTCCATCCCCAGTCGCATCCGTCGAGCGTACGACCGGAAAATCCTTGCGCACCAGGAAAAACAGTGGGATCGAAACCACCTCACCGCCGGGCAACCCGCGGGCCGCGGCGAGCGTGTTCCCTTGAGGCTCGTTGGCTCGGATGCGTGCTGGTGCCAGCGCTCGGGGTCGATCGGTCGCGGCGGCGCGCCGGTGGTAGCGCCGGCGTCGTCGACGAGGTGATGGGCGCGAACCTCGACGGCACGTACGCCCGCGAGCAGCCGCCGGGATCGCTACCTGCGAGGTAATCGACTGGCCTCTCGGCTTCCGCGAATATTGGGCCATAACACAATGGTGAGGAGCTGAAAATGCCTTTCTTCGAGGTCGGTGACGGGACCCGCCTGTCGTACGAGGATTACGGTGCGGGCGCGCCGATGGTGTTCGTCTCCAGTTGGGTGCTGAACGCCGACATGTGGGAGTACCAGGTCCCGTTCTTCGTCGAGCACGGGTTCCGGTGTGTCCTGCTGGACCGGCGGGGGCATGGCCGCTCGGACCGCCCCTCCTCCGGCTACGACGCGGACACCGGCGCCGACGATCTGGCCGCGTTGATCGAGCATCTGGACCTGCGGGGCATCACGCTCGTCGCCCACTCGGCCGGCGGTGGCGAGGCCGCACGCTACCTGTCCCGGCACGGTGCGGAGCGGGTCTTGCGTGTCGCGTTCCTGGCGTCGACGTTGCCGTACCTCAAATCGACCGAGGACAATCCCGAGGGAATTCCCGAGGCGGTCAACGAGGCGACGCTGGCGCAGTTGCGCAAGGACCGGCCGAAGTGGTTCGCCGATCGAGCACAGGGCTATTTCGCCACGCATCTGGGCAACGACGTCTCACCGGCACTGATCGAGCACGAGGTCCGGCGCTGCCTGTCGGCATCGCCGTTCGCGACGGCCGCGATGTTCCGCTCGAACTTCCACACCGACTTCCGCCCGGACCTGCGTCACATCACCATTCCGACGCTGGTTGTGCACGGAGTGGCCGACCAGTCCGCACCCATCGGCGTCACCGGCCGTCGTACCCGGAAGATGGTGCCCCATGCCGTCTACCGGGAGTACCCCACGGCGGGGCACGGCCTGTACGTCACCCACGCCGAACAACTCAACGCCGATATCTTGGGGTTCCTCAAGAGCTGAGGTCACCAAATTCATCAACAACGTCGAACAGGCCGTCGCGGGTGATCGCAAGGAACTCGTCGGCAACAGTGACGAGCACAGCGCGAATTCACCGCAACGCAAAATTGGCGTGGCACACTTCAGATAAACGCGGTCGAACTGTCCGCTTGCGTCACCGCACTCCTCGTACCTGTGCCTGGCCGGCTGCACCTGGCGAGCCCCGAGCTTCGGCTTCTGCCCACCAGTGCGCCCGCGCGCGAGCCTCGGCCAGGCTGTCGACGGCGCGTTCGGACCTCAGGGCCTGTTCGAACGCGGCGTTCGAGCCCACGATCTGGAAGAACATCCGTCCGGCCGCGGTGGAGGTGTCGATGCCCTGGTCGAGCACCAGCAGGTCCACGCCTTCGCGTGTAGCTGTCTGGACAGCTCGAGCAGGTGCTCCAGTGACCGGCTGAGCCGGTCGAGCTTGGCCACGACGAGCTGCCTGCGGTCGAAGGCCCGTAGGGTGTCGATCATGGCTTGTCGCATTTCTGAGTTGAGAGTGAAGTGCCTGGATCCGCAACGGCTGGCGGCGTTCTGGTGCGAGGTGCTGGGGTTCAGCGTGCTCGACACCGACGAAGGTGCGGTGGAGATCGGGCCGCGGGAAGGGTTCGGAGGATTGCAGCCGACTCTGGTGTTCAGCCCCGCTGTCGAGTCCGAGGCGGGGCAGCGGCTGAGCTTCGACGTCAACTCCACGGACCGCGATCAGGACGCCGAACTCGAACGCCTCCTGAAGCTCGGGGCGCGCCCGGCCGACTTCGGCCAGACCGGAGAGGAGCCCTGGCACGTCCTGGCCGACCCCGAAGGCAATGTATTCTGCCTCCGGCAAGCGCGCCTGAGCAGCTAAGACGAGAGCCGTGCGGGCGTCGCCGCGCCTCACGGCGATGTCGTCGACCGGGTGATCATGCCCCGGGGTCTGGCCTCCGAGCGTGCTGAACACGGCGAAGAAGCCCAGGACGAGCCACGTTTTCAGCAGAGCGCCGAGGCTTGGCTTCGCCCCCGTGGCCGTCACCACGCAGCGCTGGGCGAAGAGTGCCCGGCCGAGCGTGGCGCCCCACCACCACTGGAGCAAGACCCGGTGGACGAACGACACCACGGTGTACGTCCCGATCAGCGTGACCAGGGCCGGCAGGTCGAGTGCTGATCGCGATCGTCAGGTGGAGCGCGAAGTCGACCACGATCGCGCAGCCCCGCTGCCACACGGGCGGCGGCAACGGTAGCTTCGGGCTGGGTTCGCGAAGGTCACGGCGGCGGATGGCGTCCGGAAGGGTGTCGCACCAGTCCTCGCCCGTCTCGCGTAGCGCCTTGGTCGTCATGCTTTTGCCACGCGCGCACCCGGTGTCGCCCACCCCTTCGCGGCCGGTGGGGACTGGGCCGACGCGCTTCCCCTACCGATGGCCGCGTCGGCCTGGTGGTCGGCGACGTCGTCGGGCACGGGATCGCCGTGTCGGCCACGATGGGACGGCTGCGGGTACTGCTGCGCCAGCAGCTGGTCACCACGGCCGAGCGGGTCTGCAACCAGGCGCTGGAACGACCACGCGTTCATCGATTGGCTCCACCGAGAAACAGGCCCGTGCTCGCGCGCACACCGCGAAAGACGCGCTGGGAGACGCGGCACCCCTCGGTGGGAACAAGTCTTGGCCGGACGGCAGCGACGCCGGCGTCACGGGCTTGCCGAGTTGAGCTGAACCCGCCTCGGTCCGAGCCTACGGCGACGGTGGTCTCGTCGTACTCGTGATCACCGGTCGCGCCGTACCGGGGGTGCGACCGTAGGCCCGGACGGCGATCGGTGGCCACTGTGTCCAGTGGTCGCCGGACACCGACGGGGTAGTGAGTGTGACCCGGGTCTTCATCGCGATCCGCGTTCCAGCCAGGGGACGAGGTGGTTGAGCAGCGCGAGCCGCCCGCGGTTGGGGACGGAGTGGAGCGGGTGTCCCGCGATGCCCCAGCTCGTCAGCAGTGAGTTCGCGGCGGCCCAGCCGGTGGCCGCAGCCCGTTCCATCAAGGCGACCGGCAGATCGATCCGGATGCCGTCGCCGGCCAGCACCAGTCCTGGGGTGGTCGTGGTGACGGTGGGACGGTTCGCGAAGCTGCCGATCCCGAACAGCGGACAGTCCTCCCGCCAGAGCGTGATCTCGCCGACCGCACGAGCGGTGGCGGTTTCCGGGTAGATCTCGCGGAGCTGTTCGTCCATCTGTCTCGACAGGGCGTCGACATCGGTCGTGGTGGCGGCGTAGGCGTGCACTTCGACCACTGAGCCGCCGGTTTTTCTCGCCCAGAAGCGTGCTTCGCTTTCGTAGCGGTCGAGGACGCTGATGTTGTCCACCGGTGGGGTGCCGCCCGTGCCTAGGAACGGTGGCCGTGTCGCAGCCAACGCACGGTCGAGCCACAGCCGGCGGACGAGGAAACCGGGCGCCCTTCGGAGCCCCGCGATCCGCGCCCGCCAGGCGTCGGTACCGAGGCCAGGCGACGCCTCGACCAGCAACTGCAGCCCGCCTACCTCGCACGCCAGCACGACGGCGTCGAAGTCCTCTTCCACCCCTGCGGTGACGCGGAAGGTGCCACGGGACTTGGCGACGTTCTCGACGTCCGTCAGGAGGTTGATCCTCACGCCTCGGGCGGTCAGGTATTCGGCCAAGGGCGACCACAGCGCTTGGGGGAATGGCTCGGTCGGCACGTCGAAGAGCAGGCCTTCGTTCGATCCCAGGAAGTACAGGTGGAACATCACGGCGAGTTCCGCCGCGGACAATTCGCGCGGGTCGGCGAAGAAGCTTCGCGAGAACACTTCGAACGCCAGGTGCCGTGCCGCGTGCGGGAAATTGATGCGCTCGAGGAAGGCGGCGGCGCCGACGTGGTCGAGCCGCTCGTAGATGCCGGGCACGTCGACGGTCGCCAGGGGCAGCGCGGCGCGGCCGTCGAGGGCGAGCAGGTTCCGGAGCCGGAAAGTGGGGCTGCGCAAGGCGAACGCGAGCGCGTTCCACGGGGGAGAGGCGGGGAGTCCGCCGAAGGTATCGGTGCGGCCGCAGGCGTCGAGCAGCGGGTAGTCCTCAAGTGGGGTGAGCCGTTCGAGCCGGGGGTCCGTGCGGGTCAGCAGCGCGCGCAGGTTGTAGTACTGCCGGAAGAAGGCGTGAAAACCCCGGCTCATCGTGACGGCGGTGCCGTCGGGGAGCCGGGCGGGCCAGCCGCCGGCGCGGCCGCCGAGGTGGTCTTCGCGCTCGTAGAGCGTCACCTCGACCCCGCGTTCGGCCAGTCCGGTCGCCGCGGTGAGGCCTGCGATGCCGGCACCGACGACAGCGACGCGGGGGCGCCGGCCGAGCCTGCCGGCGGAGTCGAGCCCACCCGGAGCCGGGTGGACCACGAGCCGGCGATCACGGCCGACGGGCGCGGTCACGGGGTCTCCCCGGGCCGGACGCCGACGACGGTGTGCACGATCCCGCGCTGCCAGCCGGGCATGGTCGCGCAGCGGGTGGCGGTGAACCCGGCAGCGGCGATGCGGGTGGTCAGTGCGCCGGTGCCCTCGAACCGCAACACGCTGCGCCGCAGGTGCCGGTAGAGCGTCGCGTCTCCGGTGGTGACCTTGCCCCAAGGGATGATGATCGCGGCGCACACGCAGTTCCAGATGAACCTGGCCCGCCGCGAGTCGGCGACGGAATAGTCGTGGACGGCGATCGGCGCACCGGGACGAAGCAGCGCGCGCAAGGCGCGCAACTGGGTGTCCGGGTCGGCGAGGTTGCGGATCAGGTAGGCAGCGAGTACCGCGTCGAACGGACCCGTGATTCCCGAGCGTCCCAGGCTTTCGATCGTGCTGTGCACGAATCGCACGTTCGGGGGCCAGTCCTTGCGCCGTGCCCACGCCAGCATCGCCGCCGACCCGTCGAATGCGGTGATTTCGGCGTCCGGCAGCACCTCTAGCAGGGCTGCGGTGGACGCGCCGGTGCCGCACCCGGCGTCGAGCACTTGCAAGCCCGCGCCGCCCCCGGTCAGGCCGAGGCGCCGGGCGGAAAGCCGGAGGTGGTCGTGGTAGCCGGGGTTCGCGCCGACGAGCCGGTCGTAGGAGGCGGCTTCGGTGTCGAACGCCGCCGGCACCTGCGCTCGGGGCAGGCCGTCTTCGGCGAGCGGGCTCACTCGGTGTCCTCCTTCTGCGCCGCCCGCTCCCACAGGAGCAGAACGGCCGTCACCAATGCGTACCCGAAGAGGAAGTCCTCGATCGGGATGTCCCAGGGGAAGCGGAGCCCGGAGAGGTGTTCGGGCGCGTAGCGCACAATCGCGTGTGAGGTCTTGGTCAGCCACCCGTCCACGGGGATCTGGAATCCGGCCACGACGGCGATGGTGATCCAGTAGCCGGGCTTGCGGAACAGGCCGGTCCGCAAGGCCCACAGCTCCAGTGCGACCACCGCCAGCACCGAGGCGACCGCGGGCACGGTGTAACCCCAGGGGATCACCGCCGCACCCGCCGCCGGCCGAGACGGCGCACCGCCGTGAGCGTCAGGCCCACTGCCTCGTAGGTCAGGAGGCCGCAGATCGGAATGACGACGAAGAACAGGACCTCTTCGAGCGGGACGCCGAACGGTGCTCGGATCCCGCTGAGGCTCTGGGGCGCGTAGTCCCATACCCCGCCCGCGATGGCGACGGCGTCCCACACCAGGAACACGAGAGCCACGGGCCCCACGGCGCGCGCCAGCCGGCGCGGGCGCCGGTAGACCCTGGCTCCCGCCAGTTCGAGCGGCAGCGTGATCAGGACGCAGGCACCGAGCACGGCGAGGTATTCCAGCTTGCCCACGGTCACGCCCCCGCCGGCGGCAACGGCGACGGGTTCCGCAGCTGCAGCCACCGGGCCCGGCCGAGCGCGCCGGCCGCGACCAGCAGCCGACGTCGGCGCGGCACCACCGCCCGGTGGCCGAAGACGTTGTACCCGGCGCGTTCGATGCGGTCGAGGATCTCCGCGTAGAGCTGGAAAGCGGTGCCGACGCAGGCCCGCGACACCGGGTGCAGCATGCAGATCCCCGGCCGCGCCCGATCGTAAAGCGTCCGGGTGACGGCGATCTGGGCTGCGAGAGCCGCCCGCACCTGCCGGTCCACGAGGCCGCGGTCGGCGCACCAGCCCAGGCGGTCGCGGTCCACACCGAAGGCGGCGAGCTCGTCGGCGGGGAGGTAGACGCGGTTGCGGGCGAGGTCCTCCGCGACGTCGCGCAGGAAATTCGTCAATTGGAACGCTTTGCCCAGCGCCGCCGCGTGGGGCGCCGCCTCGTCGCGGCCCGTGACGGTGCCGAGCACGGGCAACACCTGCAGACCGATCACCTCCGCCGAGCCGTGCACGTACTCGTCGAGCGCCGAGCGCCGCGGGTAGTCGGTCACGGTGAGGTCCATCCGCATCGAGCGGAAGAACGCACGGAAGTGCCGGGTCGCGATCTCGTACCTCGCGCAGGTGTCGATGACGGACGCGAGCAGTGGATCGTCGCTGTGCCTGGCGGCGAGGGCCGAGAAGAAGTCCCGTTCCACCGCGTCGAGCTCCGCGGTGATAGTGGCGGGGGTGGCTCCCCCGGCCGGCTTGTCGACGATGTCGTCCAGCCGCCGAGCGAACCCGTAGAGCGCGTGGACGGGCGGGCGCTGGGCCGGTGAGAGCAATCGGGTCGCGAGGAAGTAGGTGCGGCCGTGGCGCGCGTTGACCGTCCGGCATCGCTGGTAGGCCGAGCGTAAGGCCGGGTCGTGGATGCCGGCGGCGTCGAGTTCCCGGCGGGTCATCGCGGACCCACCGCTGCGTGGCGCGGCCCCGGCCCGGTGACGCGGTCGACCCGTCGCTGCTCCTCACCCGGCTTCCCACCAGCGACCCGGCCCTCGCCCCGGCGCACCGGCACCTGTTCTCGATCCTCGCGCCGGCGCCGAACCTCGAACGCGGGGCGATCGACCGGAGCGGCGAAGCCGAGCCCGGCGCGGCGGCGCTGCTCGAGGTATTCCGCAAACAACTCCTGCCGGCGCCCGACGCGGAGGCCTCGCACGTGCTCAGCCCTGCGAAGTGGGCTGCGCCGCGCATGGTCGCGGGCACGCCCTTCAGCTAAGGGCATTCGTTCGGCCAACCGGGACCGGTCCGCCCGCGCAACCTCCCGCGAGGCGCGGAAGACAGCGTGCTCGCCGGCGCCGGGGTTCCGACCGGGCTGGCGTCCGGGCGGCCGGCGGTCGACCGCGTCGCCGAACGAGATGATGTGGTGCCCGACGTCAGGCCAGTCTCCGGCCGCGGCCAGGTGAACGACGAGCGCGGACGGCGAGGGGAAGAGCCGCACTGGTCGCCGCGGGGCTCGGCCGAGCAACTGACAGCCCTCGGGGAGCTCGCCGGTGAGGACGACGGCGTCGCACGGGAGCCGGCCTTCCGAGCCCGTCGGCATCGCCGACTCGCGGGCGCCGCGCCGTTCGAGCGAGTCGGCCCGTTCCCCATAACGCAACTGCACCTCGGCGGCAGGGGCGAGGGCCCGGGGCCGGGCGGCACTACCACCGTCGGGGAAGTACACGCAGCCGCCGATGTCCATGGAGGAGATCACGGCGTAGAGAGCCGGCGCCCGAATCGGCGATTGGCCCGCGTGGCGGGCCTGGAAGGTGAACACGTGGCGCGGCCCGCCGGGCGCGACCAACCGGGCCAGGTCGCGGGAGACGAGGCTCAGCGGCGAGTCGATGTCCGAGGCGACGAAGCGGTCGAACTGGGCCTGGGAGAGCCGCGTGAGCCGCGTCCGCAACCGGTAGTACCCGGCCGCGCCGACGACGGCAACCCGGTCGGTCCTGCCCGGTCCTGCCCTCATCGGACACGCTCCGTGCAGCGGGCGGCGAGCACGGCGAGCGTTTCGGCCATCCGGGCCGGCACGTCCGCGCTGTCGATCACGTCCAGGGCTTTCCGCACCTGCTTGTCGATCAGCTTCTCCAGCTGATCCAGGGCACCGGACGCGATGATGGCGTCGCGCAGTGCGGCTACGGTGTCGTCGTCGATGGCGTCGCGGCTCAGGAGGCGCTCGAGCTCTCGCCGCAGCGTGGTGTCGGCCATGGTGACCGCGAGCGCAACGACACTGGAGGCTTTCCTGTCGCGCAGGTCCTGTCCCACGGGTTTGCCGGTCACGTCCGGGTCACCGAAGATGCCCAGGACGTCGTCGCGGAACTGGAACGCCTCGCCGACGAGTCCGCCGTAAACGCCGAGGGCCCGCGAAATCCGGGTGTCGCAGCCGGCCAGCGTGGCGCCGAGCTCCAGCGGCCGGCGGACGGTGTAGTTGCCGGACTTGCGGCGGAGCACGTCCAGTACCGACTCCCAGTCAGGCACGGTTCGGGCGTCGTTCACCAGGTCGGCGAGCTGCCCCGCGGCCAGTTCCGCACGCATGGCGTCGTAGAGCGGCCACCCACGCGACAGCGTTCCGGCGGGCAGCCCGCTTTCGCGCAGCATCTGTTCGGACCAGACCAGGAACAGGTCGCCGGACAGTATCGCCGCGGCCTCGCCGAACCGGGCCGGCGAGCCGCTCCAACCTTGGTCGCGGTGCCAGCGGGCGAACTGGGTGTGCAGGGCCGGCCGACCTCGGCGCAGCTGCGACGCGTCCATGACGTCGTCCTGCGCGAGGGCGAAGCAATGCAGTAGTTCGAGACTGGCGACCGCCCGCACGGCGGCGTCGTTCTCCGGCGCGCTGCAGCACCAGCCGACGTAGGCGAACATCGACCGCAGGAACTTGCCGCCGCGGACGAACTCCGGTAGGGCTGTCACGGCGAGCGCACCTTCACCCCGGCCGGTGAACTGCTCATCGCAGCGCCGGGTCACGAATTCACCGACGTGGGTGGAAAGTTCCTCGCCGAGCACGGTCAGCCAATCGCGCGGGCCGGCCTGTGCCGGGATGACGCTCGCCGCCTTGGTCGCCATCCAGTTCCCCTTCATGTCGGCCGGTCTGTTCACGCGGATGGTTCGCCGGCCCCCGTCGGGGCCGGTTACCCCGCCCGCGGCCGGGTATGCGTCTCGGGGCGAGCGACTTCGACGACGGCCCCCGGCCGAGGCCAGTGAAGTGCAGACAGGAGCGTGGTGCATGACGTTCAGGCAGCGGCTCGACCGGCGGTGGCCGGCGGGCTGGCCGGTCCGGCCTTTCGGTGAGCCGCGGTGGGCCGCGCAGCCTCCCACCTTCGCCGAATGCAGCCCGGCTGTGATCGCCGACGCCGTGAAACGGGCGGAGGCCCGCCAGTCCGGGAACTGGTACGTGCTGGCAGCAAGCCGTCAGGTCCGGCCGGACCGGCCCTTCGGCCGGAGCATCGGCGGCCGGGAATTGGTCGCCTGGCGGACTCGCTGCGGCGAGGTACGGGCCGGACCGGGCGTATGCCCCCACCTGGGCGCGCCGCTGGCCGAAGCCCGGCTCGACTGCGACGAGCTGGTCTGCCGATGGCACGGCCTACGGGTCGGCGGCGGGCCGCGGGCGGGTTGGTCGCCGGTGCCGGTTTTCGACGACGGTGTGCTGGTCTGGACACGGCTGGATGAGCTTGGCGGTGAACCTCCCACCGCGCGGCCCGCTGTCCCGCCTCGACCCCAGCAGAGCGGCAGCGTGGACGCAGTGGCGACCGTGACGGGCGTGTGCGAGCCCGCCGACGTCGTCGCGAACCGCCTTGATCCCTGGCACGGCGCCTGGTTCCACCCGTACTCGTTCGCGCGGCTCAAGGTGCTTGAAGCACCCCTGGGCACAGACGTCGAGGACCGGTTCCTCGTCGAGGTGACCTTTCGGCTGGCGGGGCGCTGGGGAGTGCCGGTGGTGGCCGAATTCTTCTGCCCCGGCCCTCGCACCGTGGTGATGCGCATTGTCGACGGCGAGGGGGTAGGCAGCGTGGTCGAGACCCACGCCACCCCGTTGGGCGTCGGTGTGGACGGGCGGGCGAGGACGGCGGTCATCGAGGCGGTTGTCGCGGTGTCCGAGCGGGCCGGGTTCGCGGTCGTGCGCAAGGCCGCCGGTGCGCTGCGCCCGCTGATCCGCCGCACAGCCGAGCGCCTCTGGCGTGACGACCTCGCCTACGCCGAGCGCCGCTACTCGCTGCGCACGGCCGATCCTCGCTGAAAAGGACTGCCCGGTCCTGGGATCCTCGCTCGGCGCCGCGGGGGGAATCGAGGTGCCGGCGTGGCCTGGGCGGGGTCGAAGTCGAGCGCCGCGTGCGCGACGGAGCCCGTGGCCATCCGCACCGTGGCCACCCACACGGAGGGCACACACCACCAGCACGATGCCGTAGGTCAATGCCGTGGATCGCGTTGCCTGCTCCCGTCTGCCCATCGCAACCACCTTCGTCTCTGCAGCGGCGGGAGCTACCCGTACGCGCGAGGGAAACCGCCACACGCCCGATGTTTGCGCGGCGGTCGCGTGGGCATCACTCGTCCATGGCCGATACAGGTGCCGTAATCCGAGGCGAAAGGAGTCAGCCATGGCTACCGGAGAAACCGGTTTCGACGACGTCACGTACGACCTGGTGTCCGTGCAGTACCACTCGTTGAAAGCCGGCCACGACTACGGCCAATACGTCCGCGACGCCGAAAACGCCGACCGCCAGGACATCGCCGACTTCATCCGTCGCGTGATGGAAGAGGACTCGGCGCGGGCCAAGCAGTGCCACGAGTTCATCAGCGAACTCTCGGGCACGTCCGCGTCCGGCCCTGCGGTGACCTGACGCGCCCGAGGGGGAGGCGTCGGCTGCCGATGTTCCCCGCCGATGTTCCCCGTCGATGTGACCGGCGTCGAGGCACGACTCTGATCACCGCGCGGGAATGGAAACCGGCCGGCGTCGGGGCCACTGTGGCCGGATCGCGGATCGGGAGCAGGCGGTGGACTTCCGGCAGTTCGACGCCTTCGATCCGGGCGAGCCCTGTGCGACCAGGTCGCCGCCGTCCGCGAAGAGCGGGAGGCTTCTGAGCCGAGGGCGAGGACGTAGAGGACCGGCTGCGCGATCGTGCCGACTTGATCCGCGCCGAAGTGCCAGTCCTGCACCGCCGGCAGCTCCGACTCGAACATGGTGGTCGCAACTTGTTCGGTCCGGGAGGGGGCACGGCCCGGTTGTACTTGGGCGCCGTCTCGTCGCCGTGTGGCTCGTAGTACGCCGGGTTCAGGCGCTTTGCTGTGAGGCGGCGGCGTGTGCGCCGAGGTCGTCGAGTGTGAGCAGGTGCCGGGGCGGCTGTTCGAGGACGGTGCGCCGCGTGACGGTCAGGTCCGGGGCGACGTGCAGCAGCCGCCCGGGCTGCAGGTCGATCCAGCCGGGTTCGTCGTCCATGGGCTCGCTGGCCACCGTGACGCAGCGACGCTGGGCCAGTGGGGCGCAGTGGGCGCGGATGCGGCCCGCGGTACCAGTGTGCTCGAGGTGCCGGTCGCCGGATACGCCGCCGGCGGGGCGGTGCAGGTAGTAGAGGTGGTGGGTGCCGGGGTAGCGCAGAGCCCACAGCTCGTCGGGCGTGGTGAGGATGACGTTGAGGGCGTAGAGCGGCAGGTGCGCGGCGACCCAGCGGGCGGCGCTGGTGAGGCCGGCGCTCACGTTGCCGTGGCGTTCGTCGGTGTGCTTGGTGATCAGGGCGAAGAACCGTTCGGAGTCGGTGTCGCCCTTGACCAGGTCCCGGTAGTCGCCGAGCTGCGCGTCGAGCACGTCCAGGTCGGAGATGACGCCGTTGTGCGCGAACAGACGCCCGTGCTGGGTGAAGGGGTGGGTATTGCGCGGTTCCAGCCCGCCGGTGGAGGCGAACCGGATGTGCGCGAGGAACGTCCGCGATTCGCAATCCTTGGCCTCGCGCGCGAACGCGCGGTCGGCGTAGGCGGCCAAGGGCTGCTTGCGGATCCGGGGCGTGCCATCAGCGTCGAACGTTCCGAGCCCTGTCCCGTCGGGGTCTCGGTGGCTTTGGGCCGCGAGGCTGTCGGGCGCGTTCAGCAACCAGAACGTGGCGTGAACCCGCTCGGTACCGGCGGACAGGCCGAACAGACGACACATGAGCGCTCGGGCCCCTTCAGAAGTCGGGTGTGGAATCCACCGCCCCGTCGCGGCGGATGCGACGCAGGTGCACGGCGCGAGTCAGGCGGATCCCCGGTCGGACCAGCAGCTCGACGCTGCCGATGAGGAAGAGCCACGTCGCGAGCGTGCCCAGGGATCCCGAGAGGAACAGCACACTGCCCGCGACGAGCCACAGGGCAACGAGGATGTGCTCCGCGATGCTCAGGTCCTCGTACCGCCGGCGGATGATCAGCTCGTCGTGGCCGAACGTCAGCACGAAATCCTGTCCGCGTGTATAGCCCGGATCTGGCGGTCCACCGGGGGCCGCGCGTTCGTCGGTGTGCACCATCCAGGTCGCGTACCCACGTTCTGGCGGAGAAAACCGCCGACCGCAGGTCGTCCCCAAGCGTCCGCCACGCGGCGAGTTCCGCAACCAGCGTCTTCGCGATCGCCGCACGACAGTCGCCCACCCTGCCAACGATCTCGCCGCATACCGGCCGCGGCCGGCAGACTTGGTGTGCGCCGTGAGGCCTCGATCGACGACTGGCTGGCGCGGCTGCCGGCCGAGTGGCACCGCGACGTCGACGCCGAGCCTTTCGCGCCGGTCTGGAGATCGCGGCGATGCGGCGCCGCTGGATGGCCCAGGGCGTACCCGGCCGGGCCAGGCAGAACCCGCAGCTGCCGAGCTTCAGCCAACCGGGGATCTTGCTGCCCGGCTGCTGCCTTCGATCTTGATCGTTGAACTGGGCATCTGCCCGTTCGAGCGCGAGCGTGGCAGCGGCGACAGAGCGGGTATCCAGCGGGTGGCAGTGAGGAGGGGAGCGGAAATGAGCCACCCGGAAAGCATTGAGCACAGCACCACCGGTTTGGCAGAGGTGCTCAGCGAGATCGCCCGGACGCTGCAGGCCGAACCCGACGTCGACACGACCCTGGCTGCGATCGTCAAGGCCGCCGTTGACCACGTCGACGGTGCCGAATACGCCGGGGTTTCGCTGGTCGAGCAGCGCAGGCGCATCCGCACCGTCGCCCCGACCGACGAGCTGGTCACCGAGATCGACCAGTTGCAGTACCGGCTGCACGAAGGACCATGCGTCGACGCGAGCTACGATCACGAGATCTACCGCACCGGCGACCTGACCGGGGAACACCGCTGGCCGCAGTTCGCGCCGGCCGCCGCGAAGACCGGGGTGCGATCGATGCTGTCCTACCGGCTGTTCACGTCCGCGGACACCCTCGGCGCGCTCAACCTCTACTCCACCAGAACCGACGCCTTCAGCGACGAAACCGAGCAGCACGGGCGCATGTTCGCCACCCACGCCGCGATCGCGCTCGTCGGTGCCCAGACCGAAGCCCACCTGCACGCCGCCATGGAAAACCGAGACGTCATCGGCATGGCCAAGGGCATCCTCATGCAAGGCCACGACGTGGACGCCACCCACGCCTTCCGCATGCTCGTCGACGCTTCCCAGCACGGCAACATGAAACTGCACCAGGTCGCCACCTGGCTCGTCGAACACCGCCGAGACCTGTGAGGAGCGAGACCAAGGCCCTGGACCAGCGAGCTCTTTGCACGGCTGCGGGAGGCAGCTGATCACCAGCCGCGTTTGTCACCGCTGCGCCGGCGATCGGGAATTCGTCGCCGTCCAGGCGCCGTCCGCGTACGCCTCATGTGTGTACATCGTCGCGCGCCATGTTCGTGGCGATCGTCTCCCGGCGAACTGCTGCATCGGCGTCTGGAAACATCGCTCGAGCAGGACCCTGAGACCGGGAGCAGCCGGCGCCGGTGCCCGCGACCCGCTCGCTGGTAGCCATCGAAGAACGTGGTTTCTCGGCCGCGCCGTCGCCGATAATGACCACTGACCAGGCATTACCCGACCCCGTCGCGGCGTCTCCCGCCGCTTGCGGCGGCCGCCGCAAGCGCCGCGCGCCTGGCCCGTGGTCAGGTAGATCGGCTGGACAGTGCGTCGCGGATCTTGTCGATGAAAGCTGCGCCCGGGGCGAGCAGCCGGTTGGCCGGCGGTTTGTCCGGCGCCGAGGGATGGGGCCGGGTGGGGGCCGTCTTCTTCGCGTCCAGGACCTTGCGGCCCAGCCGGCCCAGCTCCTCGACCGAGCACGCGGCTCGGAGCTTGGGCAGGAGGACCTTCTCCTCGTCCTCGATGTGGTGGCGGATGTCCCGGATCAATCTATCGAGCAGTTCGTCGAACTGCGAGTCGTCCGGCTGCAGTCCTTCGAGTTCCTTCATGACCTGTTCTGCTTCGGCATGTTCCTGAAGCTCCTTGTCGGCCAGCTCGTCGCCGTTCTCCAGGTACTTGCGCGCCGCCGGATACATGAACTGTTCCTCGGCGACCGAGTGGCGTACGAGCTCTGCGATGACGTGGTCGGTCAGGTCCTTGCGGTGTGCCCAGTCGGTACCGCTTTCCAGCTCGGCGAACACCGCTTCCACCGCCCGATGGTCCTCGGTGATCACTGTGATCAGATCAGTGTCTTGTTCGGAGGCCATGGAACTCACTCCCGTCCTGCAGTATCGATACCGCCGGTATACCCACTTCACCAGCATCAAACGTCCGGCGACCGACGACGACCGGCATCGCGCCGACGAGCTCCCCACGCCACAGCGACTGCCCGTCGGACATGCCGCTACAGCACCGCGGGCGCTGTCCTGCGCCGGGTGAGCGGCGCGACACATGCCGGCGGTTCTCGGCCGGCGTTACCGTGGGCGAGTGTTGAGTGGATGGTTCGAGGGCCGGGCTCGGCGGTATCTGGCGGATTTGGCCGATGAGCTGGGGATGACGGGACTGGCGGGGATGGCCGCGGTTCCGGCGCTGGCCGCGGCGGTGGACCAGCACGCCGCGGCGGTGCGCGACATCCTCGTGCTGGGGGTGGAGGGTTCGGCGTCGGTGGCCGCGGCGGTGCTGCTGGCGTCCTACGCGCGCGGGCTGATCGAGCAGGTCGAGCTGGATTCCGGTCGTGCCTGGTCGCCCGCCGTCGACGCGGCCGGGTGGGCGATGCCGTCGTGGCTGCAGCTGCGGTTGCTGGCGGTGTGCCAGCTCGCCCGCGGGCACCGCTCCGGTCCGCTCACCGACGATCAGGCCGGGCTGCCCTCGCTGGCCTGAGCTGCGTGGCCGGGCCGCGAGCGGCCCGGCCACGCAGCCGGGGGCGATCAGGGCCGGGTGCCGGGCGGAGGGACGTCGTCTGCGGTCGAGCGGGCGTGGTCCGGGGCAGTGTCGCGGGCGGGCGCTGTGGTGGTGCCGGCCGGTGTGGCGGATGCCTCCGTGGGCGCTTCGGAGCGGGCGGCTGCGTCTTCGCGGCCACGCTGGCGGGCCTGTCCGGCCGCGCGCGGGATCTCCTCGTCCACGCGGTCGAGCCAGCGCTGCCAGCGCTGTTGCATCGGCCGGATCAGCCCGCCCCCGAAGCCCACCACGGCGATGCCGCCGATGGTGGCCAGCACGGTGACCAGGACCGGCGTGGTGACGGTGGTGGCGATCCCGATCTGGTTCACCGCGGCGATGATGCCCAGGCCCCAGATGAACACCGAGGCGATCGTGGCCAGCACCTTGCCGTAGGACGCGCCGGACAACACTCCGGAGATGAGGTCCTTGACGGCGCGGGCGATGGCGGCGGCCACGACGATGATGATGATCGCGACGGCCGCGCGGGGCAGCCAGGCGACGATCGCGGTCAGCAGCGCCGACACCGGGTTCGGGCCCCACACCCCGAACGCGATCTCCAGGGTGATCAGCAGCAGCGCGTAGAACAGCAGCTTCGAAATGAGGTTGGAGGCGTCGAACTTCGACTTCTCCAGCATCGTCTTGATCCCGCCGCGCTCGACGAGGCGGTCGAACCCGACCCGACGCAGGACCTTGTCGACCAGTTTCGCGATCGCCTTCGAGATCAGCCACCCGATGACGAGAATGATCAGGAACACGACCAGTTTCGGCACGAAAGTCGCGACGCTGGCCCACGCGTCGGAGATGCCACGCCCGACATCAATGGCAGCCAATGAGTAGGTGGCCATGAATTGCTCCCTGTTCACATGGGTGTCCCCGACGGCCACCCGATTGGGGCACCGTCTACCCGTCCCGTGCGCCCGATACACCCGAATTTCTCGGTGACTCTCCCAAAAGAACCTTGCGAAGAAGGCCGGAAATTCACGCGATCGTCGCGGTGACGAGGCAGGGGACCACCACGCACGCCGTAGTGGGATGGGGCGCGTCCTCGGGCAACCGTCACCCACCGCTGATGGCTCCGTGCCCACCGAGCAGGTTCGGCTTCGCCCGACGCGACGACCGCACGGGGCCGACGCGGTGAACGCAGACTCACCGGCTCATCGGCGGTACTGGCCCGGCAGCCCCTTCGCGTTCGCCGGCGCGACGTCGTAGGCCACGGAGGCAGCAGAGATCTCGATTTTGCGGCCGGGGCACAGCGCACCACCCGCTGCCGGGCTCGGACTTCCCGCACCGGAGGCACCGGTTCGACGGGTGCTCTTGCTCGGTCACGCCGTGCCGCTAAGCCTGTGTCGCTCGACGAGCGGTGTCCGACAGGCGCTCGCGCAATGTGGCGTGGGCGGCATCGCGGTGTCGCCGCGTTCGGTTACCGCAGCTTGGTCATGGGGGCGCAGATCACGGGTGCTCTTCGACGTGGCGGGTGAGTTGCCGAGTCATGGTGACTGCGGTGCCTTTCCGGTGGCGTCGATGGCGGCGTGGTGGGCGAGCAGGTGGATCAGGGGCCCCGCGCCCGCGTAGCGGGTCGGGTGCGGGATGGGGGCGGCAGCCGCCGTGGTCGGTGATGCGCACGTGCTGGTCCTGGCGGTGAGCGCGCACATCGATCGTGCCGTCGGGTAGGCGTGCTCGGCGGCGTTGACCAAGCCCTCGTAGGCCACGAGTTCAAGGTCGCCGATCAGGGCGTCGGGCACGTGGCGGGCGCGGGCCCAGCGGACAAGGGCTTTCCGGAGGACGGCCGCATCCTCGAGGCTGGCCGGGTGTCGCAGGTGCAGCGCCGGCGGAGGCTCACCGTCCGGGTCGCCGGCCGAACGCATCCCGTGGCTGCTCCTTGATCTCCGCTGATCAGCGGTGGCGCATGCCATGGCATATCCGCGTGCCGGGCGAGTATGCCCGCGGTGGGTTGTGGCCCCCGCGCGGCGCGGTTCAGCGCGGCTGGAGGGCGTCGTGGATGGTGTCGTAGTAGTCGAAGTGCCGGCCGAGACCCAGAAACCTGCAGTGTGCGGGGGGAAGCGGCGAGCCGCACGGGGGTCGATTCACCGGCCGTGAGCTCGGCGTCGACGAGGGCCCCGATCGCGGTCGAGGAGAAGAACGCGGTCTCGCTCAGGTCCATCACCAGCACACGAGGGCCTTCGGCGAGGGCGTCGTGGATCGCCTCCTGCAGGACTGGGGTGGTGAGCGCGTCGAACTCACCGCGGACGGCGATCACCACGCCCTCGCGACCAACGGTCATCCGGAGGTGGCCACCGCTCCGGATCTCGCCTTCTGGCGAGAGCACACGCACATCAACCTCAGCCCGATCGCTGCCCCGTCGATCCTGGGCCTGTTCGGGTTCGCCGCGTCGACGTTCATGGTCGCCGCGAACATGGCCGGCTGGTTCGGCGACAACACGACCACCCCGTTGCTGCTGGCACCGTTCGCGTTCGCCTTCGGTGGGATCGCTCAGTTGCTGGCCGCGATGTGGTCCTACCGTGCCCGCGACCCACTCGCCACCGCCGTCCAGGGTGCGTGGGGTGCGTTCTGGTTCGGCTACGGGCTGTTCCAGCTGTTCGTCGGGCTGGGCGGGCTGCCCGGAATCGCGGCCAGCCCGCTGGCCGCGACCGCGTTCGGGTTCTGGTTCATCGGACTCGCCGCGATCACCTGGACCGGGTTCTTCGGCGCACTGGCCGAAAACGCGTCTGTCGCCCTGGTCCTGCTGGCCCTCGCCGCCGGTTCGACGCTGCTGGCCATTGCCCTGATCGGCAGCTTCCCGACGATCGAAACCATCGCCGCCTACTTCCTGCTCGCCTCAGCGGTGCTGGCCTGGTACACCGCTTCCGCCATGGTCCTGGAGGCGACGTACAAGCGCGTCATCCTGCCGATGGGGAAGATCGGCCCGGCGCCGAACAAGCCGGGTGCGATTCCGCGACAACCCATCCAGTACGAGTTCGGCGACCCCGGCATCAAAGCCGGGCAGTAGAGCCGCAGGCCGCACACAAGCCGGCCCGGCCGCGACTGCGTGATCGGGTGGAAGTCACCACTGCGAGTCGCCGCCGCGGTCCGGGCGGTGTGTCCGACAGCGACCGTCGGACCGGGTACCGCGCAATCGCTCGCGCGGTACCCGGTGACAGGCGGCAGCACGGTGTTCCGGTGAAGCCTGAGCGTCGAGTTCAGCGATTACCTCGACGTCGGCAAGTCCACTTGAGACGAACGAGAACGCTTCGAGTCGAGCGACAAGGATTGGGTCGAGCCCAGTACCTTACGTCGGCGCCGCGCATTTGACGCGACGCTGAGGTCACGGCTGAACGAGTTCGGCTGGATCGAACATGCCGCCCCTGAACCTATCTTGCGGACTGCGGGGCGGCGTGCGTCGCCCGGAAGGTCTGGATGAAGGCAGATTGCCGGTCCTCGGGACGTGATACCCGTCCGGCGGTGAACCCGCCACGGGATTCGAACAGCGCGAACCGGATGTCGGCCGGCGAGTAGGTGCCGCGTTGCCGCAGGGCGGCACGCAGGTCGTCCTCGGTGAGGTGACACGCGCAGCCTGCGACGGTCGATCTCGCCGTCGGTCACCAGAATCTGAACGCGGTGGTCCAGCAACCGGATCACCGGTGGGAAAAGCCTCAATCGGCCCAGCACCATGGAACGCGATCAACGTGACCGGCGCGGCCAGCCCGAGGACGAAGGAGGTTCCCGTGGCTGTTGCCGTCCGCGGCCTCTGATCGCTCCAACGGCGACAGCCACCACAAGGCCGAAGATCCGCAGTTCAGGCGCGCTTCGCGGTGCCGGCCGCAGCCCAGCCAAGGCCGCCACAGCGAGCATGGCCGTTTTCGAGCACACGCCGCAGCGACCCCATGCGCTCGTGGCGTGCCGCCGGCCCACTACGGGATTTTCCCCAGCGGCGCGCTTCTGATCCTGCTTGGCGTCAAGCAACCGGTTACGCATCAGCTGCTTCGTCGAACGCCGGGATCCCGCAGCGCCGGCAGCAGCCCAATGTCGTCGTCCCGGCCCACGTTTGCTCCTGTGCTATGCGGAAGAGGGGCTGGGGCGCGATCGAAATCCGGGTCAAGGGCGCATTCACGGCCGTTGAGCGCGCGGCTGGTCGGCCTGCTCCGTTGCGCCCTGCGGACCGTGAAGCAGCGGCGAGCGGACCAGAAGTAAGGTGCCGGCTGCGACCAAGGCCGCCCCGCCGGCCTGCGCCAGGATCCAAACCCCGTCTCGCACCTGCTCCCCGAACACCGCGACTCCCCAGCCGATCGAAGCCAGCGGGTTGGCCAGGGTGAAGCCGGGCTGTGAGGCCACCAGCCGGCCGGCACGCAATGCGTTCTGCAGGAGGAGAAACCCCGTGGGACCGACCACCAGCAGAGCCCAGGTCTGCCAGGTCCGCACGGCTTCGCCGATGCCCTCGTTGAAAGCCGCGGTCATCGCGGCCACCAGGGCCGCGGTAAACCCGAACCAGACACCCACCGCCACCCCCAAGGTACGCTGCCCGCCCCGCATGGCGGTTGCGATATCCCAGGACTATCAGCGTACCCACCACCAGTACGGTGACCGCACATCCCCAAGCCCAAGCCGGCGCGGGCGCACCGCGCGGATTCCCGCCGTGCGGAGCGAAACCCACGAGCAGCAACGCCGCCCCACCGGTCATGCCCGCCACCGCACCCCATTCCCGGGCCCGCAACCGAGCGTGGAATACCACACTCGACAACACCAGTGTGAACCCCAATTCGACCACGAGAACGGGCTGGACCAGCAGGATCGGCCCGGTCGCCAGCGCGGCGGCCTGCAACGCGAACCCGACTACGATGGCGCTGATACCCCCCAGCCACACCGGCTGTCGAACCAGATCCCACACCAGCCGCACCGACAACGAGTCGCCATCCGGCTCACGACGAGTCGCCTTGCGTTGCAGCACTGAGGCCGTCGCGTTGGCCACGGCCGCCAGGAGGGCGAGGATCACACTCAGTGTCACAGTCAACGGCTACCCGCGAAGCCTCCGTCCACACGCGCTGAGCAACCGCCGATTGCGCCGCTCTCGACGGCATCACCAGCGGATCACCGGCGTTTGCCTGCGTTCGCGTTCAAGACCGGGAGCCTGGCGCTGGTGGTCACCGCGGTCTTGGTCACGATGGGCGGTCCGCTGCCGATCAATCCCGTCTTCCAGCGAAGAACATCCGTCCGGCCGTGGTGGAGGTGTCGACGCCCTGGTCGAGCAACACCCAGGTCAACCGCCTTCGCCTGTAGCTGCCGGCACAGGTGCGCCAAATGACCAGCTGAGCCGGTCGAGCTTGGTCACCGCGAGCTGGTCGCCGGCCCGGTTGGCTAACAGCGGCCTGTGTCCAGCCGCGATCGGCGGCGAGCTTGCCGGAGGCCTTGTCGAGGGAGAACCCGTCGCACCCGGCCGCCGCGAGGGCGTCGCGCTGGGGCGCGGGGCGCTGGTCGCGAGTGGACACCCACAGCTGGCGATCATGGTCCAGACCGTCTCGAAAACGCCGAGAACGTGACCTCGGAGCGGACACGGCACGCTTTACAGATCGCTCCTGCGGAATTAAGCACGAGGGAATCTCTGGTCTTTCTCGCGGGTGTGAGCGCGTCCGGTGTGCTGCTGTTGCCGGCGTGCGGCGGCGGGACCACGCCGAGCGCGAACAGCACCCCCAGCTCTGACCCGTCGTCGAGCACTTCGGCGACGTCGTCCGCGCTTACGGCCACGGCCACGTCGTCGCCGGAGTCCTCTTCGGACGAAGCGCCGGCCACCGGCCAGCCCGTCGCCAACGGGCTGTGCAAGGCGCCCGACGTCACGTTGTCCCTCGGCCCGGGCGACTCGGGCGCGGGGTCGACCTACCGGCCGTTGCTGATCAAGAACAAGAAACAGTGCTTCGACCACATATGTCGCACGATCGTTTGTGCATCACCTGGGCAGGCGCAGCCTGAACCACGTTGACGCGCTAGGTGGCGTTGCGAAGCTCTTCCGGTGAGCTGTTGCCAGTAGACCTGGACGAGGTCTCTGTCGTGAACACCGGCGGTGGCACTTCGGCGGCCATGTCACCATGGTGCAGGCAACCCTGGAGGTCATCGGATGATCGGCACCGACGACATCGACGACACTGACGTGACGTCTGTGAGGTCGGTGCTGGCGGAGCGTCTCGCTGCTCTACTCGCGGACCGACCGCGCGCCAATCCCGCCGTAGTCGCGGAGGCGGTGCGCGCGGTGTGCGCGGTCGATCACGTGGCGTTGGTCGAGATCGAGTCCGGCATTTGCTCGGTCGTCGCGACGGCGGGTGCGGATCTGCTGGCGATCGGGACCAGGTCGCCCGCGGTGGTGTCGAGCCGGCTGGTCGCGGTGTCGGCCGGCCGGGAGTGGTCCTCGGCCGACCTGAGCCGGGAGCCGGGGTTCGATCGGCCGATCGACCAGCTGTACCTGAGCCTCGGGATTCGGGCCGGCGCCGGATTTCCGCTCACCCTGCGTGGCCGGCCTGTCGGAGCGGTGTTGCTCAGCAGCACCACGCCCGGCCGGGACTGGGCACCGCTGTCGGCCGCGATCGGCGAATCAGCCGGCTTGCTGGGCGCACTGCTCGGCTTCGGCCGTGGCCACGGTGAGCCACTCCGGGTCGTCGTGGTGCACCCCGACCCGCTGGTCGCCCACGGCCTGGCTCGGGTCGTGGAGCGCGGGCTGCCCGCAGAGGTCGACGTGGCGGCCGGCCTGTGGGATCCCCGGCTCGGTGAGCTGGTCGCCAAAGCCGACGTGATCGTCGCCGACTCGGTCGTGGAATGGGCGAAAGACCTCGAAGGGCTCGTCGTAGTGCACGACCATCCGGGGCCCGTCCCCGCGTCCGGGAACGTGGTGAGCCGGGAAGCGGCGCCCCGGTCATTGGTGGTCGCGGTGGCCCGGGCGTCGAGTGTGGCCGGAGCTGACCGGCCGGCGGCGCCGGGTCCCGGACTGTCCACCCGCGAGTTCGAACTGCTTCGCGAACTCGCCACCGGCCGGTCCTACAAGGAGATCGCCACGCGGCTCCAGCTGTCCGCGGCGACTGTGCGCAGCTATTCACGCGGCCTCTACGCGAAGCTCGGTGTGCATTCCCGTGGTGAAGCGGTGGCCAAGGCCTCGCGGTCCGGGCTGCTCGAGGTCTGACACCCACATTTGTGGGTCTTTCGCTGCGTTGTCGCACGTCATTGATGCGTGGTCGCGCCTCAAGCTCGCGTCGCACACTGTGCGCGACCTTGAGAAGGAGGCCACCGTTGACCGCAGTAGCCACCCGCCTGCCCGCCCTCGTGCGGCACTTCGGAGACCGGGCCATCCTGCCCGGCGACTCTCGCTTCGAGGCGGTCAGGATGGTCTGGAACGGAATGATCGACACTCGCCCGGCCGCGGTCGTGCGGTGCGCGGATGCGCCCGAGGTTGCGCTCGCCCTGCAGATCGCGCGCGACGAGGGACTGCCGGTGTCTGTCCGGGGCGGAGGACACCAGATCGCCGGGGCCGCCGTCGTCGCGGACGGTCTGGTGCTGGACCTGTCGCCGATGCGGGCCGCCGACGTGTGCGCGGACGGGACGGTGATCGCCGGAGGCGGTGCGCTGCTCGGCGACCTCGACCGTGCCACGGCCCGCGTCGGCCGGGTGGTGCCGGCGGGGACGGTGTCGCACACCGGTGTCGGTGGCCTGACGCTCGGCGGCGGCGTGGGCTGGCTGTCCGCCAAGCTCGGTCTGACGTGTGATTCGCTGCTTGCCGTCGAACTCGTGACCGCGTCCGGCGAGATCCGCATGGTCGATGCGGAGCGGGATCCGGATCTCTTCTGGGCCCTGCGCGGACTGGGGCCGAACTTCGGCGTCGCCACCCGGCTCGTGTTCCGGACGCATCCACAGGGCCCCGTCGTCGCGGGCCGCGACGAGGTCGGGCTCGGCCGCGCCGCCGCCGTCTTGCGCCGGCTCGGCGAGCACGCGGAACACCTTCCCCGGGAGCTCGGTGTCCTCGCCCGCTTCGAACGGAAAGCGGATACGCCGGTGCTCGGCGTCGAGTGGGTCTGGTCCGGCGACCCCGCGCTCGCCGCGGCCGGGACCGCTCCGCTCGGCCTCGGCCGCGCAGACGCGCGCACCTGCCGGTTCACCGAGGTCCAGGCGGCCCAGGACCACCGCTTCCCGCACGGCCGTCACTACTTCCTCAAGCCGACCCAGCTCGCCACCCTCGGTGCGGCCGAAGCCGACGCTCTCGTCGAATGCGCGGCCCGGCTGCCCGAGGGCGATCCGCAGCTCGAAGTGCTGCGGCTGCGTGGCGCGATCACCGACGTCCCGCAGGAGGCCACTTCGTTCCCCGGGCGCGCGGCGGCGTTCGCGGTCAACGTCTCCGCTTGCTGGGACGACCCGGCCGCGAGTGGCACGCAGAGCGGCTGGGCACGCGCGGCGCACGCCGCGATCGCCGGGCTGGGCCCCGGCGGTGCCTACCTCAACTTCGCGGATCGGCACTTGGACCTTGCCGCGGTTCTCGGTCCGGATGTGCACAACCGTCTCCGCGACGTGAAACGCCGCCACGACCCGGACGACGTCTTCCGCCCAGCTCTTCACATCACCCCCTGATCCCCGGACCCGAGCAGTGAGGCTTGTGACATGACGGTTCCTGCCCGACTCACCTTCGAAGAGCTGCTCGATCGGCCCGGCGCGCGCCCGCTTCGCAGGGTAGTGCTGGTGCTCTGCGCTCTCGTCACCACTCTCGACGGCTTCGACACCCAATCGATCGCCCTCGCCGCCCCGGCCATCTCCCGCGAGTGGGACGTGCCCGCGGCCGCGTTCGGCACCGTGTTCGGCATCGGCCTGGCGGGCAGTCTCGTCGGGACCGTCCTGCTCGGCAGGCTCGGCGATCGGTATGGCAGGCGGCGCATCCTGATGTTGTCCGTCGCGCTCTTCGCCGTCTGCTCGCTGCTCACCCCACTCGCGGACTCCATGCCGGTGTTGGTCGTGGCCCGCCTGCTCACGGGCATCGGGCTGGGCGGGGCCCTGCCCGCCGCGATCACGTTGACCGCCGAGTACGCGCCTTCCGCTCGTCGCGGCTCCTTCGTCGGCTTGATGTTCTGCGGGTTCCCCTTCGGTGGCGTGCTCGCCGGTGTGCTCGCGGCTCCGCTCGTGCCCGCGTTCGGCTGGGCAAGTGTTTTCGTAGTCGGCGGCGTGGTTCCGCTGGCTCTGTTCCCGGTGATGTGGCGGGCGATGCCGGAGTCGCCGCAGCACCTGCTCGACCACGCCGACCGGATCGGCCTCGACCGCGTGCTGGACCGGCTGGGCACGCACGGTGTCCAGGTAGCTGCAGTGCCGGCCCCTGCCCGCTCGCCGATCGCCCGGCTGTTCGCCGACGGACGCGCGCGCGGCACGGTGCTGCTGTGGCTGACGCTCTTCCTCGCCCTGATGCTCGCGTACCTGCTCGTCAACTGGATCCCGCTGGTGAGCCGCGCGGCCGGTGCGAACGCAGCCGGCGCGTCGCTCGCGGTGGCCACGTTGAACGTCGGTGCCATCACCGGCTGCTTGCTGCTGGGCCGGATCGCCGATACACGCCGTCCGACCGTCGTGGTCGGCTCGGGTTTCGTGCTCGGGGCACTGGCCATCGCCGCGGTCGGCGTCGTCGGCACCACGACCGGCGCGCTGCTCGCCGCGACGTTCGTGGCCGGCTTCTTCGCGATCGGCTCGCAGATGTGCCTGGCCGCGGTGTGCGCGGGCTTCTACGAGACGTCGTCCCGAGCGACCGGTGTCGGGGCGGCGATGGGGGCTGGCCGGATCGGCGGCATCGCCGGCCCGGTCCTGGGCGGCATCCTCCTCGGCGCGGGGTACGCCTCCTCGACGATCTTCCTCATCACCGCGGTCGCCGCGGTACTGGCAGCCGTGACAATCATCCCGGTAGGGGCGAGCGCGCCCCGATCCGCAGTCGTCACCGCGAAGGAGCTGATGAAATGACCTGGTTCGCCCTGACCACAGTGGACTTCGACGGATGCGCTCGCCCGGGGTTGCTGCTGGAGGACGGCAAGCTGAGCGCGCCGGCGGAACTGGGCACGACAACGGTGCGGGACCTCCTCGACGACTGGGCCGCCGCCCTGCCCCTGCTGACAGGTCTCGCCGAGGCACCTGGTCCTTCGCTGCCGGCGGGCACCAGGGTGCTGACCCCGGTCCGGTATCCCGATGCACTGCTCGCGGTAGGGGCGAACTACGCGGGGCATCTGCGGGAGATGGGCTTGACCGTCGAGCGGTGGGCCACCATGCCCTACTTCCACCGTCCGCCGCGCACCTGCCTCGTGGGGCCCGGCGACACTGTCCGGATCCCGGACACGACCTCCCGCTTCGACTGGGAGTGTGAACTCGCGGTCGTCCTCGGGCACCAACTCCGGAACGCTTCACCGGACGAGGCCCGCGCGGCGATCGCGGGTTACACGATCGGGCTGGATCTGTCCTGCCGTGATCTGCTCCGGGTCGACAACGACCTCAAGATCGACCTCGCCCGTGGGAAGGCACAAGACACCATGGCCCCGTGCGGCCCCGCAGTCGTGCCGGCGCAGTTCATCCCCGACGACAGTGACCTGTGCATCTCTCTTTCCGTCAACGGCGAACCCATGATGGCCGCCTCCACCAGCGAAATGCTGTATCCCGTGGACGAACTGCTCGCAGAAATCAGCCGGCACACCACGCTGGTGCCCGGCGACATCGTCTTCACCGGGTCACCGGCGGGATCAGCGGCCGACCACGGTGGCCGATGGCTGCGCCCAGGCGACCGCATCGACGCGACCATCACCGGCATCCCGACCCTGACCGTCACCATGCAGGAGAAACCTTGACCCAGCCAAGCTTGTCCGGCATCCACCACCTCAAGCTGCCCGTCCGGGACATCGCGGCCGGTCTCAGCTGGTTCGAATGTGCGCTCGGCGCGCAGCACATCGAACGGTTCGACCATCACGACGAGACGGGCGCACGCTACGCGGTGATCATCATGCTGCCGGGTGTCGAGGTGCCGATCGAGCTGCGGCTGGCGCCCGCTGCGGCTGAGGCCATCGCCGGATACGACCCGGTGACCTTCGGCGTCACCGATCGGGCCGCGCTCGACCGGTGGATCGAACACTTCGATGCGGTCGGCGTCGCGCACACACCGGTGATTTCCGGATTCATCGGAGACCTGATCGACTTCACCACTCCTGACGGCCTCGCGCTCCGCCTGTACACGGTCCCCGAAGGCGGTTTCGACGCCGTCGAACTCGACCCGGAACGCGCCGACATCTCGTCGATGCACCTCAGGCGCCGGATCATGCGGCGCTGAGGTCGCCACCGATCGGACAGTGTGCGCTGGTGGTTTCTGTCGCCCCATGCAGTTGTGGATCGCGGTCTCCGAACCGGCCGCGGCCGCGGTGCCGGGAAACCAGCTCGCCGAGCCCGCAAGGCACGAGCCCGACGACGCGGAAAGGAAGTGCGGTCGTGATCGGCGACCCCGACTGGAACCGTTGAGGCCCACCGTTCACAAAGCCGAGCGCTTGCCGGGTCGCCGGCACTGAGGCGCTCGAACGGAAGGCAGCGTCTATCGGTAGCACACCGCTCTCCCGGCAACGGCCATGACCGGGTCGAATCCGTGGCAGACGGGCCGGCGGGCTGGAATTTCGCCATGTCTTGATTTGAGTGGTTGCCGGCCGGACGAGAGCGGCGCCGAACGCGGGCAGTCGTCAGCATGATGGGCGGATGCACACACACTCCGTCCGGAAAGGCATAAAGGTCATGTCACAAGTCATCGCAGGGTTGGAGGTTCCTGAAACGGCGGCAGTCGCCGAAGCGACCCAGCTCATCCAGGAAACGACGAACCCTCTCATTTACCACCACTCCCGGCGGGTCTTCTTCTTCAGCCTGATTCACGCGCAGAAGCTCGGCGTGGAGCCGGACCCGGAGCTGCTGTACCTGGCCGCGATGTTCCACGACACCGGCCTGCTGAAGCCCTTCTCCGAGGTCGAACAGCGTTTCGAGGTCGATGGCGCCGACCACGCCCGCAAGTTCTTGCTCGAGCGCGGTTTTTCGACCGCCGCTACCGACACGGTGTGGGCGGCGATCGCGCTGCACACGACGCCGGGCATTCCCAGTAAGATGGGCGCGGAAATCGCGACCACCAATCTTGGCGTGCTGACCGATGTTCTCGGCGTAGGTTTGGATTGGATCGACCAGGATCAGATCAAGGAGATCGTCGGCGTCCACCCGCGGGAAGACTTCAAGTCCGAGTTCCTGAAAGCCTACGTCGACGGGAACAAGGATCGCCCCGACACCACGCACGGCACCGTGAACGCCGATGTGCTCGAGCACTTCGTCCCAGGCTTCCGGCGGCCGACCACGGTCGAGCTCATGCTCGGCAACCCCTGGCCAAACTGAAGCGGCCACCGTCTTCAGCACGACCACCGCCCACCACGAGCACACTGGCGCTGCGGGGCGGGGCTTGCAGCACGAGGCCCACGACCGTGCGCGCCTGGTCGATCACGTCGGCCCGCCCGGCCGGCCAACGAGTGCGCCCGCTTCGCGGGGCCAGTCCGCGCCTACGGTGTATTCGGCCACGACGGGTAGCCGGATTCCTGGGGGAGCGGGGAAGAGCCTGGTTGACGTGCGGTTTGTCTCGGGCCCGCTCCACATCCGGACGCTCGTGCCGCGCGTGTCCCGGCGGCCCCGCGGTAACGCAGGGTAGCGGCGAGTGGGCCAGATTCCGGCGATGTCGTCGAAGTGGTCGGTGCCCTGACCTCCGCGCATTCGGCGGGATGTCTCGGGCCGCGGGGTCGGTGAACCGACCGCCGGCCGCGGTCGGGGGAACGAGGTCTGCTGCTGGCCCTCTCGCCCGTCGGCATGTTCGCCTTCGGCTTCAACCGGATATTCGACAGGAAGTGAAATTGTGGCGCGGGCCGTGTGGGGTTTGGGCCGTCAAGCAGTAGCGCCCGGTGGCAGACGCCCGGCACCAGTGGGGCTGCCGTTCACCTCGTTCCCGCCGACTTGGCGAGGCGGGCAACAGGACAGACAGCCGCCTTGGCAGGGACACCGTCGAGCTGGCCGTCGTATGGCCGACCGCCACCACAGGCCGGAGATCATCGGTGCTCGCACTGCCCGAATCTGCCGCCCTGCTCCCGGCGGCCCACTGGCGGGGCAGCGTGTACCGCGGGGTGATCAACCCGGACAAACTGTCGCCACGTCTGAGCTGTCACACCTTGAGGGGCTGACTCGTCTCCCTGATGAGCACGCACAACGAGACGACGAGGGAATGTCGCGAGCAGGTCTGCTCGATCGAGCGCCCTCCCAGTAAGGACTTTCATGCTTCATTGCTGTTCGAGGCCGAACCGTCGGTGTCGCGGAGCCGGCGTTCGCGAACCTGCCCTCCACGCGGCGGGGCTGGTGTTGTCGTGGCACCGGGGTACGGCGCTGCCGACCTGAGTGTCGGCCGGCGCGGTGTTCGGACTGACCGGCCGCGTCAGCCCCTTCCTCGAACGTCAGATCAAGCCCCGGTGGGCGACGGCGGCGCGCTCGTCGCTATCGCCGCGCGCCCGAGGTCCAGCCCACGAACGCGCGCCTTCTCCGCCCCGGCGAGCGTCCCCAGTAAGACGAATCACCCGCGTTACCCAGAGCTGAACAGGAGATCCCTCATGATCGGAATGCGGATTGCCGGTGGCGTCCTTGCCGTTGCCACGCTGGCCGGCGCCACGGCGTGCGCTGCCTCGGACCAGCCCGCCGCCGCTCCGGCGCCGACGGCCACCACAGCGCCGATGCCTGCCATGTCCACCATGTCCGCGGGGGCATCGCAGCCACCCACCGAATCCCTGACTCCGCTGCTGCAGCAGGCCCTGCCGAATGTGCAGGGCAAGACCTTCACGTCGGCGATCGTCACTTTCCCACCCGGCGCACGCGCAGCCGCGCACCGGCACGGCGACGCGTTCGTCTACGCCTACGTCCTTGAAGGCACCGTGCGTAGCCAGCTCGAAGGCCAACCCGTCACCACCTTCCACCAGGGCCAGAACTGGTTCGAGCAGCCGGGTGCGCACCACGTCCTCACGGAGAACACCAGCTCCACGGAACAGGCCAGGCTCCTGGTGGTCTTCGTCGCCGACCCTGGAGCCCAGCTCAAGGTCGACGACCCGCACTCGTAACCCCGCACCGCCCACGGCGGGATTCTCGAGGAACAACCCCGTTGGCCGACAAGGCCACGCACAACGAATCGGAGCAACAGTGACGAACACGCAGCGCGTCCGCATCGACAAGCAGCACCCGGCCGCCTACAAGGCCCTCATCGCCCTCTCCGCCGAAGCGGACAACAGCGCCGCCGCAGCGGGACTCGACCCGCTCCTGATCGAACTGGTGCGAATCCGCACCTCCCAGATCAACGGCTGCGCGTTCTGCCTGCGCATGCACACCCGCGACGCGCTCGAAAAGGGCGAAAACCCCGACCGGATCGCCGTGCTGCCTGCCTGGGAGGAAACCGGATACTTCTCCGAAACCGACCGTGCCGCCCTCCGTCTGGTGGAAGCGATCACCAAAGTCTCCGACGGACACGTCAGCGACGAGAACTACAACGCCGCTGCCACCGCACTGACCGAAGACCAGATCTCGGCCGTCGCCTGGATCGTCGTCGTGATGAACGCTTTCAACCGCGTCGCGATCACCAGCCGCTACGACGTCGCCGGCTGACCTCGACGTGATGTCCAGGGACGCTGTTCTCGCTTGAGGCGAGGCGGTCTGTCGTGCAGGCCGGCGAAGGCTTCCGGTTGTGAAGTGGAGCTGTCGGGGAACAGCTTCACCACCTGGAGGCCTTCGTGTCCCACCTTAACGCTGCGTTGACGCCGCCTGGCGCGGTTGCGTCTTGCCCGGTTGGTCGTCGAGGACAGCTGGACTGTCGCCACAGCGGCGCGGATGTTCATGGTCGCCCCGCTGCACCGCAGGCACGCCCTCGGCACGGCACCGTGCCGGGGGAGAGGCCGGCATGACCGACCGCCCTGCCGCTCGCAGCCTCGCCGGCGCACCAAAACCGTTCTCCACCAGCGCATGCATGGCCGTCCGCTCACCTTCGCGCGCTGGCGGACGGCCAGGTGATCTTCGAGAAGAACCTCGGCGAGACCTGCGCCGGCGAGAAGGTGCAGCTGGAGGCCGACCGCAAGTGGTTCCCGATCGCTCCCGCTCGCTGGCCACGGCTGGAGGTGATCGTCCAGGTCGTGGACGGCGCCGTCGCCCGCGTCCGCGGTGTCGAGGCGGAACCGGCGAAGTGGGATACCGACGATCCCCGCCGACCGGATTCAGCCATCCGCCGGTCTGGGCGCCACCTACGTCGCCTGTGAACGCGGCCGGGTGGGCTGGGACGAACGGTCCGTACCCCGACAGCCCTCGTGTTTGGAGCTTTCATTACCAGTGCCTGCTCGCTGATACAGCCGGGCAAATCGTCCTGGCCAAGCCGGCGACAGGGCCCTTGTGCGCCTGGAGGCACTGGTCTAACCTCTCAGGATGCAGTCGTCAGACCAGTCAGCTCTGCCGCAGCGGCGGTATTTGCGCGTAGCTCAGGCGCTTCTGAGTGAGATACAGCAAGGGGGCCTGGCTGCGGGGGCTCGACTGCCGTCGGACCGCGAACTCGCCACGAAGTTCGAGGTATCGAGAGCAAGCGTTCGTGAGGCGCTCTTTGCACTGGAATTGAGCGGTGCCATCACGGTGCGGCACGGGGACGGCACCTACGTGGCGGACCTGCGCCGGGGCCTGTCCCAGCGCTCCGGGCGTGAGATCGGTTCAACGCCCGAGCACGTCATCGCAGCTCGGCTGGTGGTCGAGCCACCGGTTTCCCGTCTGCTTGCGGCAAGTCCCGGTGATCTTGACCTGGACAAGGTGCAACGCGAGCTTGACCTGGCTATCGGCTTGATCGACGAGCCGGCGCAGCTTCCCGACTTCGTCAATCACTCGATGGCTTTCCACGCCGACCTGGCCGCAATGTGCCCGAATCACCTTCTCAGTCACTTCGCGTCGGAGCTGGTCGAGATCGACCGGCAGCCCTTGTGGGTCTTGATCAACCAGATCGTGCTTCAGGACCACAAAAATCGTGTCCAGCTGATCACCGACCATCAGCGCATCCTCGACGCAATTCGCAGCGATGGTCCCCAGGGTGCTGAGGATGCCATGCGGGATCATTTGCGCCTGAACAAGGAACAGCTCTTCCCCGGGCAAGCCGGGATCGAGTGGCCAGGACTCTGACAATATCTCGAAGGGGAAGCATGACCGACAGTGTCACGGGAAAGTACGTTCAGGTCACCGTGGATCCCGCGAACCCTCCGGCTGACGGACTGTTGTTGAGTGGAACCAACGTCCCCGAGATTCAAAATTGCCTCGGAGTGGCGACGATCCCACCAGGGGCGCCCCGGACGGAAACCATCGCGCACGCCACTTCCGAGGTCATGTACGTTGCCCAAGGGGTGGGTCGACTGCACACCGACCAGGGAGTCCTGGACTTCGAGCGAGGTCAGGCCATCTTCATCCCGGCGGCTTCCTGGCACGCGCTGGAGAACACCGGAACCGAGGACCTCGTCTCCGTGTTCTCCTTCCCCTCGCCTTCGCGGCCGTCAACGCAAGCCAAAAGGGTGTCTTGAGGAACAATCGGCAACCCTCGAAACAGGAAGTTGAATCATGGCATTCGACGCCAAGCCCGCCATGAGCCAAAAGCCCAGGTCGCTCGGTGAGATCATCGACGACATGGGACTCACCAGGACCCATTATCTTGCGCTCGCCCTCGTGGTGCTGGGCGGGCTCTTCGAGGTGTTCGAACAGCTCATTCTCTCGGCGCTGGGACCCTCCCTTGAAAAGAGCCTCGGGATCGATGCCTCCACTTTGGCGTTGCTCTCGACCGTAAGTCTCATCGCGATTGTCGTCGGTGGCATCAGCGGCGGAGTGATCGCCGACATGCTGGGTCGCAGGAGCCTGCTGGCCGTCAGTCTTGGGGTCTACTGCGTGGGCTCGGTACTGTCGGCGATGGCTCCGAACTCGGCCGTTCTTGGCCTCACGCGGATCGTGACCGGCCTCGGGGTCGGCGGCGAGATCGCCGTTGGGCTCACCTACCTCTCGGAGTTGACCCCGACCAAGGTCCGGGGTGTATTCGTTTCTCTGTTCAACACGATCTCAGCGGGCGTCGGGTTGTTCCTCGCCTACGCCTACACGTTGCTTGTGATCGGCCCGCTCGCCTCCGCTGTCGGCGCCGGCGACAACGCCTGGCGGTGGGCCTTCGGTTTGCTGGGCCTTCCGGCTGTCCTGATTTTCTTCTTCAGGCGGTACCTACCCGAGACACCGGCTTACCTCCTGAGCCGGGGCAAGATCGAGAAGACGAACGAAGCTCTCACGCGACTGGCGACCGGAAGGCTGCGCCTCCGAAGTGGCGACATCCACCACTACGTCGACAGCCAGACCGTCGCCGTCTCGGAGAGCGCGCAGCACGAGCGTTCCGCATTTCAGGCGTTGAAGAGTGTGCTCACCAGGCCACTTCGCCGGCGCACCATCGCCCTGGGGATCGCGGCATTCCTGGCGTGGGGTGCCGAGTTCAGCGTCGTCCTGCTCATGCCCATCATGCTGGTCAACCGAGGGTATTCGGTGCAGGGCAGCGTGGCCTTCACGATGGTGCAGAACCTCGGCGGCCTCATCGGATGCGCGATCGCCTCGTACGGCGGATTTGCGATTTCTCGCCGGACCGTAGTTTGTCTGGGTTCGGTCTGCGGCGCGGCCGGCGTTCTCGCCTTCGCTCTGTTCGCTCAAGGTGACACGCTCATCCTGGTGCTCGGCTTCTTGTTCCAGATCTTCGTACTGCTCGTCAACACCACCATCTGGACTTGGGCGCCAGAGCTGTTCCCGACCCGAGTCCGTGGTTTCGGAACGGCCGTCGTCGTAAACACCGGCTTTGTGGGCGGCGCGCTGCTTCCGTTGGTCGCCAGCTCTCTCCTGCAAGGTGTCGGTGAGTTTTGGGTGTTCGCCATCGTGGCTGTGATGTACCTGGGCTTGGCGCTGGCGGCGCTGTTCGTGCCGGAAACCCATCGCGTCCCCCTGGAGGTGCTTCACGGATCCGGCAAATGAACAGGCGTTTCCGCCGTTCGATCGAGGACAGTGCTGCGCCCGTCACGTGGTGAGCCGACCGTGATTTCGTCAGTGAGGATACGAGGTCGATGAAAGATATTTCCAGCAACCTGAGCCGAGATCTGATCGGATACGGCAAAGAAGCACCGGCGGTGCAGTGGCCCCATGGTGCCAATGTGGCCGTCAATATCGTGGTGAACTACGAGGAGGGGTCCGAATACTCCCACGAGATGGGAGACGGCGAGAATGACAGCCTGGCCGAAGTGGATTACGCCTTTCCCGCCCATATGAGGGACCTGGCCAAAGAGTCGATGTACGAGTACGGCAGCCGGGTCGGCGTCTGGCGATTGCTTCGCCTCTTCGATGAGTACGACATCAAAGCCACGTTCTTCGGCTGCGCAGTGGCCTTCGAACGCAATCCGGAGGTCGCGTCCGTTGCCCGGGAGGCCGGGCATGACCTACTCGGGCACGGGTGGCGCTGGGAAGAGCACTGGCGCTTGACGCGCGAGGAAGAAGCCGGCCGGATCAAGAAGGCTGTTGAGTCTTTCAAGGAGACGTGGGGCGAAGCCCCGAGTGGCTGGTACTGCCGCTACGGCCCCTCGATCAACACGCGAGAGTTGGTCGTGGAGCACGGGGGATTTCTGTATGACTCGGACGCGTACAACGACGATTTGCCGTACTACGTCGAGGTGAACGGTGTTCGGCATCTCGTGGTGCCCTACTCGTTGACCTACAACGACATTCAGGGAACCCGCTCACCGAACCTGTTCCTCGATTACCTGAAGCGCGGCTTTGACGAACTGTGGCTGGAAGGCTCCCGGGGTCGTCCCAAGATGATGTCCATCGGCCTCCACCCCCGGCTGGTGGGACAGGCGGCACGTACGGGAGCGTTGCGGGAGTTCATCGAGTATGCCCAGGCCAAGGGGGGCGTCTGGTTTGCCCGCAGGGTAGATATTGCCCGCTGGTGGGCTGAGCATTCGGACGAGTTTGCCAGTGGGCGAGCAAACAACGACAGCTAATGCGGGCTTGGTGTTGTCGTCGGGCGGCGGGAGCCTGACCAAGCCCTTCGGGTTCCTTCTCGGCCCGAGTGGTCCATGTGGGCCTGGCCGCCGGACGAACCTGGCCGGTGATCCGCGCGGCTTCCGCTTCAGCGCGGGCACCGTGTAGGTCGGCCGACCGATCCTCGCGCCTTTCGCGGTCTGCGAACACACCCCTGTCCCCGAACGGGGACACCAAGGGCGAGGTCTCTGCTGGTCGAACTACGGAGCGACACGCCGAAGTTGCGATGCGGCCGCGGCGGACTCCGGCTGAGTCACTTGAATCGAGCCCGTCTCATCAATAGCTGGCCGCCGAGTGCGACGTTGCGGGTCCGAACTGTTGCCGCGGTGGGCACTCTGTACCTGATGATCGGGGCACCCTGGTGATGCGGGCGACCCCGTGCACTGCGCCGATCTGGCAGTCTCGTCGTCGGGGTGAGGAGGTGTGTCATGGCGGTGATCGAGGATGTCCGTGCCCTGGGCTCAGAACTTGAGCGCTCCTACCCGGTGTACGTGCGTGGCCGGTTGAAGTTCCGGGTCAAGCAGATCGTTTATGTCGCGTTCTCCCTTGACGAGGCGGTGATGGGTTTCGCGTTCCCGAAGGAGGAGCGGGCCGCGCTCGTCGCCGGTGAGCCGGGGAAGTTCCGGCTGCCGTCGGAGTCGGACATGCGGTTCAACTGGGTCGACGCGGAGCTGGCTGCGCTGGACCCGGCCGAGGCTCGCGAGTTCGTCGTGGATGCGTGGCGGATGGTGGTCCCCCGGAAGGTCTCCCGTGCCTACGACCTCGCCCATCCCGATGGTCCGGGATGACGGGGCCCAACCGGCTAGGGGAAGTGAGCGTCTTCGGCGCGGCGGAGCGGGACATCACCGCCATCCGGCTTCCGCGCTGGGGACGAGCGGTGCTGGGCAAGGGTGCTGTGCATCAGCGCCGCCAGCGCCCGCGAAGTCTGCGACACCCCGCACTCGCGGTCGGAGTCACCAACCGCCGCGGGTGCGTCGCCGTCATCGGCGAGGCACAGCCGGCAGCAGGTAGAGCGTGACAGTCGAGCCCGGCTTGTCCAGCCCCGACGGCTCGATCAGGTCCACCGACCCGCTCGCGCCGCGCTCTGGGGAAGTCTGGTGACTGGTTTGTGTTTGGTGGGGTTGGTGTTGCGGATCAGCCGGTGAGGAGGATGTTGTGCGGGTGCGCGATGCCGGGCACGGCGTCGTTGAGCGTGCTGGCGCAGGATCTTCCAGCAATTCATCCGCGCCAGCGGGTGCTCGATGCGGGCACGGGTCTTGCGGTGACCGGCGTTGAGGTCTGCTTGCCGGTCGGGCAGATCGCTGCTGTCACCAGATGTGCGGTAGAGCATGATCACGGCCGGGTTGCCTTGGTAGCCGCCGTCGGCCATCACCGGACGCCCGCCGGCTCGTGCTCGATTCCGCAGTCGCGGTAGACGGTGCGGTCGTCGCGATTGCCCCGATGTGCGTCGCCGGTGGCGATCACCAGCCGGGTGTCGGCGTCGATCGCAATCTGAACATTCACCGACTACCCGTAGTTCTTCGACGGTGCCGCACACCGGTGATCGCGCGTGCCCTCCACGATCGCGACCGCGTCGATTCGCCGCTTGCCGACCGCCGCCGGCGCCCGCAGCGGTGCGATCGTGTCGCTTCCCCGGTGTGCGCGGAACGCGACACCCCGAACAGCGGGCCGATCTGGCGCACCGTCAGGTTCGTCCGCCAGTACGTCGCGACCAGCAGCGCACGATCGGCCAGGTCAAACGCCGCTGACGCCCCGTCGCCCACCGGTCTCGTCACCGCCACGTTTCGCCATGACCCGCACCAGCTTGCGGAACCGACCGGGTTCCGACCCCGTGAACGGGGCAATCCACGCCGACCGCAATGCCGAAATCACCTGGGCCACACCATGATCGACGATCACCGGCAACCAACCCACAGCGGCTTACGAGATATCGCTCAGCGGGCAGGTGGATCAGGTCCAGTCGGCGTCCGAGCACGTCGTTTTCGTCGAGGTGGGTGGCGAGCTCGCTCTCGTGTTCCATCGGCAGGGCCGCGTATAGTCCGTCGACACGGTGCAGATCCGAGACGGTCTCAGCACCGCGTACAGCGGGGTCATCGACCCTGACAAACTCAATTTCCTTTGAGCTGTCACGCCCGGAGGGCTACCTCGTCTTCCTGCTGAGAACGCACGACGTGACGACGAGGAAACGCTCGCGGGCAGGTGCGCTCGATCGATCACCCTTCCAGTAAGGACTGACATGCAAGCCATCACTGTTCGGGACCAGGACGCCGGTATCGCAGGGCTCTCACTGACGGACCTGCCCGACCCCCGCGCGGCCCAGAACGACGTCGTCGTGCGGGTGCACGCCGCGGGTTTCACCCGCGGGGAACTCGACTGGTCGGCCACGTGGACCGATCGCGCGGGTCGGGACAGGACGCCGAGCGTGCCCGGCCACGAGCTGTCGGGTGTCGTGGTCGAAGTGGGTTTCGGCACCACTGGCCTGAGTGTTGGCCAGCGGGTGTTCGGCATGGCCGACTGGTTCCGCGACGGCTCGCTTGCCGAGTACACCGCGGTGGAGGCCCGCAATCTCGCACCGCTGCCGGCGGATGTCGACCACACCGTGGCGGCCGCGCTGCCGATCTCCGGACTGACCGCCTGGCAAGGCCTGTTCGACCACGGCCGCCTGGCCACCGGCCAGACCGTCCTGATCCACGGCGCTGCCGGCGGCGTGGGGTCGATCGCGGTACAGCTCGCCCGCGAAGTCGGTGCCCGCGTTATCGGTACCGGCCGGACCGCTGACCGGGACCGGGCGCTCGCGCTCGGCGTCGGCACCTTTATCGACCTCCAGACCGAGAAGCTGGAGGTCGCCGGCGAAGTCGACGTCGTGTTCGACGTGATCGGCGGAGAGATCCTCGATCGCTCCGCCGCCCTGGTGCGCGCCGGCGGCACGCTCGTCACCATCGCCATGCCGCCCAAAGTCCAGCCCACGGACGGGCGGGCCGTCTTCTTCGTCGTCGAACCCGACCGTGCCCGGCTCGCCGACCTCGCCACGCGGCTGAGGGACGGACGGCTCGAACCGGCGGTCGGTGCTGTAGCGCCACTCGCCGAAGCACCGGCCGCGCTGGCCCCTGGCAAGCGCACCCCCGGCAAGACGATCATCCGCGTCGCGGAAAGCTGAACAGGAGACCTCTCATGATCGGAATGCGGATCGCCGGCGGCCTCCTGGCCGTCGCCACACTGGCCGGCGCCACGGCTTGCGCCGCCTCGGACCAGCCCGCCCCGGGGACGACCCCGACCGCCGCCACGGCTCCGCCGCCCGCCACGGCATCGCAGCCACCCACGGAAACCCTGACCCCGCTGCTGCAGCAGGCCCTGCCGAATGTGCAAGGCAAGACCTTCACCTCAGTGATCGTCACCTTCCCGCCCGGCGCACGTGCGGCGTCGCACCGGCACGGCGACGCGTTCGTCTACGCCTACGTCCTCGAAGGCACCGTGCGCAGTCAACTGGAAGGCCAACCCGTCACCACTTTCCGCCAGGGCCAGAACTGGATCGAGCCGCCCGGCGCGCACCACGTCCTCACCGAAAACACCAGCTCGACGGCACAGGCCAAGCTCCTGGTCGCCTTTGTCGCCGACCCCGGAGCCCAGCTCAAGGTCGACGACCCCCACTCGTAGCCCGAACCGCTACGGCGGGCAATGCACCCGGAAAAACGCCTCCGGCCGACCAGGCCACACAGAAGGATCACCTGCCGGTGCCACGTCGCCGCCTGACTCGCTCGCACCGGTCTGCCGCCCTCCGGAGCCGGCAGACCTCAAGGCAGGTCGAGGGCTACTGGCGGCTGTGCGGGGTGATCTCGTATCCGTATCCGTATCCGCAGCCGCAGCCGCAGCCGCAGCCGCAGCCGCAGCTGGCGGAGGGCGGTAAGAAGGGCGCCCCGTCTACGCTGCCTGGCCGGCGGCCGCCGAGCTGCGGCTGCCGACCACCCCGTCGACCACGACCGGTGTTTCGGCCACGTGCTGGGCGGGGACGCGGTGCTGCAGAACGTCTTGGACTACGGTTATTGCACCACGAGCGAGGGCGGGCCCATCCGGGCTGGCCGTACTGGCCCGGTGAGCTGGAAGGACGCGGTACGCAGGACGGTGCCGTCGGGGCCGGTGTTCTGCTCCGCCGGCGCGAGTGCGTCGACCGGTGGGCGACCGAAGATCGTGCGGGCGCCGAGTGCGCGCGGTGTCGGCCTCGGGCGGCAGCGCGCGGGTGCCGGGCAGGGCCGCGGCCACCATGAGGCCCACAGGGCCTGCGAGGAAGCCATGGGGGTACGCCGGCCGAGTATTGCGCACAGCGCCGTCCGCGGGCCCGGCGACCAGTGTTCGGCGCTGTGGCCCGCGGCGCGGCGGCGCAGGCCGGGTTGTGGGCCACGTCCGGCACCAGCGCGGGATCGGTGCCTGGGAATTCGGCATGTGCGGGCGGGCCCGGGCTCGGCGAGTGCTGATTGCACGACCGGACGCGGCAGAGGGCGCCGAGCAGGGCGCCGCGCAGGGCCTCGGTGGCGCGCAAGGTGAAGCAGGGTGTTCTCGCATGCGTGCGGACCGGTTGCGGCGATTTCCGGCGCGGTGTGGTGCGCCCAGGGTGTGCACAGGACCAGGGTGTGCGCAGGTCCACCGTGGCGCCGGCCGCGGTCGCGGTGTGGTGCTGCAGGAGCGGGTCACGCCCGGCCACCAGGGGTGCGGCCCGGCCGCGGGTCTCGACGATCTCTCGCCGCGGGGGATCGTGCTCGCCTGGCACGAGCGTGGCGCCGGGTCGGACGATTTCGGCCTTCTCCGCGGCGGCGTGGGCACGGGTCGGAGCGGTGACGTCGGTGTGGTCGAGTTCCACAGTGGTCGCGGTGGCTACGGCCCCGTCGACGACGTTGGTGGTGTCCCGGCTGCCTAGCGTGCCGAGCTCGACCACGGCCGTGTCGACCTGCTCGACCGCGGAGCACCACAGACGGCCGCCGTGAGCGCCTCGCCAGCTGGGGCGGAGCCCACAGCGCTGTGCGGCGGTCGCTGCGCACCGCAGGCCCTCGTCGAGGTGGTCTGATGGCCGCCCGTCGATCAGGACCCGCTCGCCGACCGCGACGAGGTGTCGGCTGGGGTAGGTGCCCACGCGCAGGCGGGCGTGGCGGAGCGGGGCCGAGGCCCTGCCGGTGGTGCTGCCCTTGCCGTTGGTGCCGGTGAGGTGCCGGACGCGGTAGCGCCGCTGTGAGTCGCCTGTGTCGTGCGGCAGCGCTGTGGCGGCGGCCGTGGGCGGGCGGCCCGGTCCGTGTACTCGTAGCCGGTGAGGCCGTCGGGCCAGGCCGGCGGCTCGCTCATGGGAAGGCGCCGGTCACGAGCAGATGACCGTCTTGTGGCCGTCGGGGCGCACCCGGGTTCTGCGTGCGCTGGAGCACGGCGCGCGCCAGCGCCGGGCACTCGGTGTCCGGACCGGCTTGATCAGAGACCTTCACCTCGGAGATCTGCGCGGGCAGAGGCCGCAGCATCGGGACGCCGCTCACGGCGGCGTCCCGATGCTGCCGGTCGATGGTGGCCGGCCGCGTGCGCCGGGGCGTAGTCGCGGGCAGGAGCGCCTGCTCGTAGGCGACGTCGAGCTCCTCGGCGATCCGGCCGCTCGGCCGGACGCAGGTAGTCAGGGGCGCCGTCGTCGTCGCCGAAGACCGTGGCGAGGCGGTACGAGACGCCGGAGTCCGTAAAGACGACGACTTCGGCCACCCCTCGGCCCTGAGGGCGTGGGCCGTCTTGCGCTCGTCGATGATCTGAGCGGTCATGGGTGCACGTGCAAATCGGTGTTGATGCCGACGTGGTGGGTGCTGGCACGCAGGCCACGTGCGCGGCGGCGGCCCGCGTCGGGCGCAGGTCGCCGCGTCGGGGTCGGAGGCTCTCCCGACCAGCGGGCGCGGAGATCGCGACGGCGCTGCCGACCTGGATCGCGGTGAGAGCGTCCGATCGGAGGCTGGGGTTGCCGTGTTCGTCGAGCCGGTCGAGGATCAGCGGGCAGACCGGGCGGAACGTGGACGGCCCGCCGGATGTCCGGCGGGCAGTCGCGTCGTGCTGCTGTCGAGTTGTTACTGCTGACTCGTCAGTTGGTGTCCGGGCCGGGGAGGTAGGCGCCGGGCACCTCGTTCGGTGGGTAGATCTTCGTGTCGCCCGGGTAGGGCGTCTTCCATTGGTGCGTCTGGTACCAGGTGTAGCGGTTCATCTGCTCGGGGTTCGAGTAGTCCGGGATCGCCCCGTTGCCGGTGGTGTGCTGGCCGGCGAGCCAGGTCTGCCACGCGGCGGCGGTGGCCTGCATGTCCGCCGGTACCGCGACCTTCTGAGCCTCGGCCTTGTTCAGCGCGTTCGCCGCGGCGCCCGTCTGGCCCAGGGTGTCGAGACCGCATGACGGCGCGGTGGCGATGCCCTCGGTGAGGGGAACCTGGTTCCGCACCGCGGTGAACGGCGTGTAGTCGGGCTTGTTGGTGAACGCGTCGAACATCGGCGTGGCCGCCGCGAGCTTCTCGTTGAGCGGCTGCGCGCCGAGCATCTGCTCGATGGTGCGGACCATGCTGATCTGCGAGTAGTAGGTACTCACGGTCTTGCCGTGCACCGCGTACGGGCTGATCACCTGGACCGGGGCGCGGTGTCCGTCGACGTGGTCGGCACCGTCCTGACTGTCGTCGTCGACCACGAAGATGGCCGAGTCCTTCCAGTACTGGCTGTGCGAGATCGTGTCGACGATCTGGCCGATGGCGAGGTCGCCGTCGGCCACGCCCGACTCCGGTGTGGTCGGTCCGCCGGTGTGGTCGCTGGACAGCCACACCATGTTCAAGTTGGCCGGGCCGTTCTTCTCGAAGTCCTGCTTCCACGTCTGGTAGCGGTAGACGTCCGGGATCGACAGGTCGAACGGCGGGGACTGCGGGTCGGCGATCGCGTTCAGCGACGGGATCGCCGAGCCGTAGTTGCCCTTCAGCGCGGGGGTGGTCAGCTGGCCGGCATCGCCACCGTTCTGGACACTCGTGGCCGCGCAGTAGTACTGCTGCCAGCTGCCGGAGGGCTTGCCCTCCATGTACTCGAACTCGCCGTAGTTCCTGGCCGTCTTGCCGGCGTCCTCGACCCCGGTCCACAGGAAACCGGCACGCTGGTGACCGAGGACATCCTCTTCGGTGTCGTAGCTGCGCTGGTACTCGCCGGCCGAGGATTCGGTGTACTCGGGGTTGTCACCCTCCATGAGCCAGTTGTGGCCCTCGGCGGAGTTCGTCGCGGGGTCGTAGGTGTTGTCGTAGAGGCCGAACTGCGTGGCCAGCGCGTGCTGGTTCGGCGTGGTCTTCGCACCGAACTGCGTCAGGGTCGGATCACCGTTGCCCTGTTTCATGTCGCCGAGGATCTGGTCGTAGGTGCGGTTCTCGTTGATGAGCAGGAAGACGTGCTTGATCGTCGACGGATCGCCGATCCGGGACGGCACCGGCACGGCCGCCGCTTTGCCGCCGTTGGACTGCTGGACGTCGTTCTTGCCCCAGCCGTTCTGGGCGAAAACCGTGTCGGTGTACTTGCCGGCGACGTCCTTGTCGCTCGGCATGGTGAAACGGGTCAGCGACGCGGTGGTGCTGTGCGTGTCGTGGCCGGTCACCGGGACGGTGCCCTGTCCCTTGGACGTCGTGATGGCCGGGCCGAGCGCGTCGACACCACGGGTGTTGGTGACCACGATCTGGCCACCGACCGTCGCCACGTCCGACGGGTAGTAGTCCGTCGGCAGCAGGCCGATGTAGCTCACCGGCTGCTGCGGCGCGCCGTCGTAGCGGTAGACCGCGACGGCGTTCGCCCGGCCGAGGGTCACCAGCAGGTGCCCGTCGGCGGTCAGCGCGATGCCGGTGGGCTCATAGCCGACATTGGACGACGGCCACGGCTTCGTGTCGATCGTCTGCACGACCTGACCCTTGGTGGTGTCGACGACCGAGACGGTGTCGCTGTTGGTGTTGGCGACGAACAACGCGTTGTTCTTGACATACATCGCGGTGGGGTGCAGCCCGACCGCGATCGATCCGGCCGCCGCTCCCGGGTCCGCCGTGTTGATGACGCTGACGGTGCCGGTCGTCGAGGCGCCGGTGTAGCCATTGGCGGGCACCTGGGTGCCGTACGAGTCCATGGTCGTGTCGCCGGCCTGGGCCTGGCGGCCACCCTCGTTGCTGACGTAGAGCTGGTTGCCGACGAACGCGAGCTCGCGGGGCGCGATACCGACCTTCCAGGTCCGCTCGACTGCACCGGTGGTGGGGTTGAGCGCCACGACCGTGTTCTGCCCGTTGAGCGCGGCGTACAGGGTGGAGCCGTCCGGCGCGTACTTGAGCTGGCCGACCAGCGCGGAGTTGGCCACCGTGCTGCGGTCGTTACCCGAAAGGTGGGTGCCCGACGTCGGGATCGGAAAGCGGGTCGGCGTGCCGAGGGTGCCGTCGGCGTTGACCGGGAACCGGGTGATGGCGTCCTGCTCGGGCAGCCAGAGGAACTTGCCATCCGGCGAGTAGGTCGGCCCCTCCTGCCCGACGGAGCCGTCGGAGAGCTTCTGGTTGACCGCGGACGCGGTGCCGACCGTCCAGATCAGCTTGTAGCTCTTCAGGTCGAAGACCTGCAGAGCCACCGACTTGTCGGTGCTGCTCGCCGCGAGGAACCGTCCGTCGGGGCTGACCGTCGAGCCCATGAACTTGCCGAACTGAGTCATCAACCGGGCGCCGATCGGGTTGATGAGCTGGTCGTCGGAGACCTGCAGCCCGTCGCGGTACTGCGTGCCGACCTGGTTGTCGCCCAGTGGCACAGTGGTGGCGGCAGCCACTCCCGTGCCGATCGTGAGAACACCGGCCAGACCGGCCACCACGATGCGGAGCCGTTGGCCGTTCCGGCGCGAGAGCCCGAACCGGGCGCCCGAGCGTTCTCTGCGTTGTCTCGTAACTTGCATACCTATCCCTTTCCACCGGAGCCGGCAGATCGTCCAGAGCGCCGAACTGGCACATTCGGAACTCCCACAGAGGGTCGGGCGCATCACCCGCGGTGACACGGACCGTGAAAGCTGCCGTCCTCCTGAAGTCCGCGACCATCGGCGACCTGCCGCCCACCCGGGGTGCCGTTGAGCCGGCACACCCAGCCGGTCAGAGCACACCGACTGGAGGTCTCCAGGTCGCCACGATCGGCCTCGGCAACCGAGCAGCACACTCGTCGCGGTGCCGTCGGACCGGTCTCGTCCCCCTTGACCAGACCGGGTACGTGGCATTCCGCGACATCGAGGTCCAGCCCGTCGCAGGCGACGGCGTCGTTGAAACAGGTGTTGATCTCCGCGTATCATGAGCGGATTCGTGCATTTGAACCTCTGATGTGATCTGCGGCTTGAAGAAACCTAACTACGCTCCATGGAATCAGCAGGGCGTACCAGGTGAACCTTTGGGTAACGCGCGAATGACATGGAATGAACGCGGTTCGTGTGTTCATCGGATCACCGGCAGAAACGGATTACGACGCTGCCCGCATTGGCTCGAGTGGTAAGAAGAACAATCGAAATAGCCAAAGGTATTGTAAAGCACTGATCAAGTGATCATAATAAAGTCAAGGGTTCGGAAGCTGGCCTAATGCCCGAAATGTGGCGATCACGGTCGCCGTCACGCGGGTTACGCCGGTGTCGAAACTGGGAAGGAAAGTTTGCTCCCGTGATCCTGCTCGTCGCCCTTCATGTCCGACGCCGCCGTTGGCACCTTGACGTTCTTCGTCGGTATGAACCGCCCCGCTGTCCTGGCGGCCTCACCGCCAAGTCAGAGGGACTCCAGTGGAGCAGGATCCGTCGGTGCTTAAATCCAGGCCGGCTACTACATCTGCCTTGGGTGCGCGGGTTCGTGTGGCACAAACCACAAGTGTGGAAACTCTGTCTGTCTTGGAGTCGGCAAACCCAGCTTGCGCGGCGGCCTCGTTTCCGGCACGGAACGCCGAACGGAGGGTCCAGCGTCGCAGGCGTCCTGGGCTGCGCAGCGGGACTGGCCGGTTTCCCCTTGGCGCCCAGCGGAACCATATGGGGCTCGATTGGCACTGGGTTCTCGACAGGAAAATGTTCCGCAAGCGTCAGCTACTCGTGCTGGCAACAAATGGAAGTGGTTGCCAGCCGAAGACGCGAGCCGCTACTCACGTGGTGCTCGACTCCAGCGCGCACGGGCGGATCGCCATCCGGGATCGCCACGTGTCATGCCGCGGGTTCTGGGCGGACGACCAGTACGGGGCACTCCGCGCGGCGGACCAGTGCCGGGCTGGTCGATCCGAGCAGCAGTCCCGTGAATCCGCCTCGGCCGCGGCTGCCGACGACGACCAGTGGGGCGTGCGCGGACTCCTCGAGCAGCGCGTCCCGGGGTTGTTGCGCACCAGGCGGCAACACCTCGCGGTCGGAGTGTGGTTCCTGTCAGCCGCTGGGCCGGCAGGCGCTGCGCATCGGGCTGTCGTCGACGCCGACGACCACCGACCCGACCGTCGGCACCGTCCCGTCGCGGTCCCGCACGATCGTCACTGGCCACTGAGCCTGGTTCATGACCGTGGTCACCGTCGAGCCGACGAGCTTTCGGCCGACGGCGCCCAGGCCGCTACGACCATCCGTGCCGCGCGCGACAGACGGACCAGGACAGCTGCGGCGGTTTCGGCCACTAGCGCCTGTTTGGAAGTTGATCTCGGTTTGAAACGATCTCTGTGTGGGTCGTGGCGATATGACCGATGAGCAGTGGGCGAGGCTGGAAGCGGTGCTGCCTCAGGGCAGCGGGCTCGGGCGGCCACCCAAGCACTCGAAACGGCAGCTCATCGACGGGATCCGGTTTCGGGTGCGTACCGGTATCCAGTGGCGCGACCTGCCAGCTCGGTACGGCCCCTGGCAAACGGTGTACGGACTGTTCCGGCGTTGGCAGCGAGACGGAACATGGAAGCAGATCCTGGCCCGGCTGCAGGCCCTGGCCGACGCGGGCGGGTTGATCACCTGGGACGTCAGCGTGGACTCCACGGTGATGCGCGCGCACCAGCATGCGGCTGGCGCGCGGAAAAGGGGGATCTGCAGCGGGAATCGCCGGGTGGAGTCGACATCGAGCCGGCCGATCACGGGATCGGTCGGTCACGCGGTGGGTGGACCACGAAGCTGCACCTGGCCACCGAACAGGGACAAAAGCCGTTGTCGCTGGTGGTCACAGGTGGGCAACGAGGCGACTCGCCGCACTTCCAGCAGGTACTGGACCGGATCAGCGTGCTGCGGTTCGGTCCGGGCAGGCCGAGGACTCGCCCGGATCGTGTGTTGGCCGACAAGGCCTACGGCTCCCGCGCAAACCGTGCTTACCTGCGTCGACGCGGGATTCGATGCACGATCCCGGAGAAGGCCGACCAGATCCGCAACCGCAAGAACCAGGGTCGGCGCGGTGGTCGTCGTCCTGTGTTCGACCAGGAGATCTACAAGCAACGCCACGCGGTGGAGTGCGGCATCAACCGGCTCAAACGAAACCGGGCCGTGGCCACCCGCTACGAAAAACTCGCCGTTCGCTACGAAGTCACGGTCACCGTCGCCGCGATCAATGAGTGGCTCTGACCAGCACCCCCATCGGCATGCGATCCTGGCCTCGCGTTGATCCGCACACCGAGGGAGCCCCGGGAATGACCGCCGACTACTACATCGCCGACACCGAGAACGGCGACCACATCGACGACCCCTCCGAAGACGCCCTCTTCATGCTCATCGCCGACCTCACCCGCACCGACAACACCTTCCTCACTGTCAATCCCGCCGACATGAACGCGGGCTGGTACGCCTCCGTGTCGCTGCTCGACGACGGCACCTACGAGGTCGAACTCCACCACCCTGACCAGCGGGAAAACACACGAACCACCAACACCGACCGCAATCAGATCGCCAGCGACCTCACCACCTGGCTGGCCAGCCGGTTCCCTCCCCGCCAACCAGCCCAACCTGACCGAAAGGACTTCCGAAACAGGCCACTAGTTCAGTGGTCATCGTGAGCGAGTTGTCCACCGAGAGCGCCGCAGTGAGCGGCGGCATGGTCGCGAACAGCAGCACAGCGCGGGCCGGTCGCCCGGTCAGCGTCCGCGCCGGACGAGATCGCGACTCGGCGTCCGTGTTCGCGCGCCGCGCGAACACGAGTCTCATCAGGTAGGGGCGGGGACCGGTCTCCTCAGGACAGCGCACGAAGGTGTAGTTGGGCTCGCCCAGCCCCACGTGCGGGCTCGCTCGCGCAACACGGCGATGAACGTCCACGCAGGACCGGGCAGCTCCGAATATGCATCCTCGTCGGTCTCGCCCGCGAAGAACCACGTCATTGCGCGGACTCTCACAAAGTCGGCCGCAGACGAGCGCCGCGCCTGGGTCTCCCGCGAACCGCACGCTGAGGCCAGGCGACGCTGTGCCTTATTGCCAGGCGATGACGTTGCCCTTCGCGAGTGCCTCGGCCGCCGCGGCGGGAAGCTGCTGGACGGGCGAGCCGGGCGCGGCGGCGACCTGAAAAGCTTGATCGTCGCCGCCGGACTCGAAGATGATCGTCTTGCCGTCGGGGGACAGGGCGCCGACCTGGTTGGTGCGGTCGGTGTCGGGCAGTATCTTGGCGATCGACAGCGCCGACTGGTTGAAGGCGACGGTGTTGGCCGGCGTTGCCGGCAGCGCGACCCGGTAGAACTCGCCACTGTTGTCGCAGATCACCGTGCTGGTGTCGGCCCAGCCGATCGGGGTGCAGGAGCCGAGCAGGCCTTCGGGTGCCGCGGGAGCGGTGGTGTAGATGCCGGCGCCGCCGCGGCCGTCGAGGGGCGGGTCGGTGGGCAGCCGCCACACCACCAGTCCGCCGGGCTGGCTCGTTTCCCTCGAGTTGTAGGCCATTGCGGCCTGCGCGAATCGTGTGCCGTCGGGACTGAGCACGGCGTGGTCGCCCGCGGCGACCGGCTGGGCCGGGGAGCCGATGAGCACCAGCCCACCGCCTTTGGTGGAGATCGTGCCCCGTCGGGTGGCCGGGCCGCCGGTGACCGGACGGCTGGAAACGACCGCCGACCCGTCTGTCCCTGCCGTCGTCGTGAACCAGATCTGCGTGCCCCCGTTCGGGTCGAACACCGGGGAGTCCTCCTCCACGCTGGAGCTGTAGGCCTGTTGCGCCGGCCCGGTGAGGTCGACGAGGTGGCCGTCGCCGTCGACGTAGCCCACATGGGTCGAACCCGAGTCGTAAATCTGTACGGCCATCCGGGAGAAGTCCGTGTTGAAGGCTTGCCGTGCGGGGATGGGATCGCGCATCCACAGGTTCTCGTCGCTGCCGTAGCGGGTGCAGATGTCGGAGTCCTGGCCTTCGGAGAGCGCGGCGTCCGCCGGGATCCGGAAGACCTGCCTCGCGCGCTCGGCCCAGGTGGCCGGGTCGTATCCAGTGAGGGTGATCTCGTGATGATCTGTGGTGCCGTCCTCGCAGGACGCGATGATCACCAGGTGGCCCTGGAAGTTGTCCGTTGGGGCGGGGGCGGCGGTCGCGGCAGGTCCTGCCGATCCGGGCGCCTGCGGGTTGTCCGGTGACGGCCCCGGGGTGGCGGCGCACGCGGGCAGTACGGCGACGACGCCGATCCCGAGCGTGAGACGCAGACGTGCCCTGGTCATGAACATAACGGGCCTTCTTTCGGTGGGTGTACGACGGCGCGACGATGGTGGAGCGGTGGGGAGTTAGAGGCCGTCGCGGCACGGGCGGTTCCGCCCGATTCGAGTGCAGACACCGGCTAGCTGCGGCGGATGCCGGGGCCGGGCGCCGCGCTCTCGAGGTGCCTTCACCCGGCGCACCGGCGGCGGGCACGAAAACCCGCGTGCTGGGGCTGGTAGTCGTGGTGCGGATGCCGCGGAGCAGGTTGATGGCGTACTCCTGCCAGAGATCGGCGGAGTCCAGGTGCCGGCACCGGCGACGGTGAGGCAGAGCCGGTGCGTCGCCAGGTTGGTGCGGAAGGAGAAGGTGATCAGCCGGCCGGCTCCTTCAGCGTGCCCGGGCAGGGACGCGAAGCTGAAGCCGGTCGGGGTGATCGCCCCGACCTCGACCAGGCTGGCTCCGGTGGCGAGGTCGTTGCCGGTGAGGCTGCAGCGCTGCCCGGCTCGGAGAAGATGGCCGCAGCTGGTAGCGACATTTTCGACACGCCCGAACGGGGAGGAGAGCGGGGTCCAGCAAGAGCGGAACAGGGGACCGGGGTTACTGTCACTTTTGTTGACACCAGGCGGTTCTGGGCGGTGTTCGCGTCAGAGAGAGTGCTCAGGGCCAGGCCGTTGTGAGGTATGGCTGCGGATCTTGGCCGCGAAGATTGCGTGTCCCCGGACGAACCGGTGAGCTGGGCGGGGCAATGGGCCCGGGCAGTTGCCCGCTGCGCATGGAGGGAATCTCAGCGGCGACGTGCCGCCCGAAGGCCTCTCGCCTCAGTTTCTCAGTGAGTCCGGAGGCTTCTCGGTACGTCGTTGAGTATCCCTCCGGACCACGCCACCGGAGACTGGCGTGGTGCCGAGGTCGTTCTCATCCCTGTGGCGCAGCACCCAGTCGTCGAGGTCGAGGGCAAATTCCAGCGGTTCCCTGACCATGTGGGCCCGCAGGCTGGTCACCTCGCCGGCGGGCCCGGTCGAGCGAGCCCCTTCGGGGGAGAGCAGTTCCCAGAAGCTGGCCTCGGACATCGCGTAGCGCACTCGAGCGGCCTCGGGTGACACCTCCAGCACGTCGCCGATGACCTGCCAATCGGCGCCGCCCACACGCTCGAACACGACGGCGGCTTCGAAGAACCGCACGGCGAGGGTGAGCACTCGGGCGGCGTGGGCCAGCTCCGGGCCTGGCGCACGCGTGGTGCCGTCGGGGTTCAGCTCATGCTCGCCGATCGGGACGGCGAAACGCGCGAAGTCGGCCAGTTCGCATGCTTCATAGGCCATCACCAGCCTCGCTCGCGCCGCGTCCGCGTAGGGTGCGGCTCCTGAGCCACTTTCGGTCATGTCCACCTCAATTCCCGCGCGTGCTGATGATCGCTGCGGATTCCCGAATCGTCAGCCACGCAGGAAATACAGGACGGTCGTGGTCACGGCGGTGGCCAGCAGGACGCCTCGCAGCAGCCAGGCGGGAAAACGGCGGGCCAGGTAGGCGCCGGCAAAGCCTCCGGCCACCGCACCGACCACCATGGCGGCGAGCGCGAGCGGAGCGCTCAGTGCGTCCGAGGCGATGAGGAACAGCACGCTCGAGGTGAGAAAGATGGCCGCGAGTTGGGTGACCCGCATCGGGTTGCTGGCCGCCGTGTCAAGGGCGAGGCCGATGCTCCAGAGGGCCACCGTCAGGATGCCTACGGCTCCGCCGAAGTATCCGCCGTACACAGCGAGGAAGAACTGCGCGAGCAGGACAGCTCGCGAACTCATGCGAATCGAGCGGCCCAGCGCGCTGCTCAAGGCCCTGGAGACGTGGCGACCGAAGGCGAGGGTCGCCGTGGCGAAAGCGAGCAGCCACGGCGACGCGGCGTCGAACGACGCGCCAGGCAGCACCAGCACCAGGCCGGCACCGACTCCACTGCCGATGACGCTGACTGCCGTCAGCGCCTTCGTGGACGTGGCGCCCACGGGGGTGAGCTCGCGTCGGTACACCCACACGCTGGCCACGGCGCCGGGTGCGAGGGCGATCCGCGACACCGCGTTGGCCATCACCGGCGGCATCCCGGCGGCGACGAGCGCGGGCAGCGCGACGAAGGTTCCTCCGCCCCCGATGGCGTTCAGAGCTCCGGCGGCGACGCCGGCCAGCAAGATCAGAAACGACTCACTCACCCGCCGAGCATCGCCACGGATCAGCGATTCCACAATGCGGAGTCAACGTACCTAGCCTAAGGCTATGGCTTAGGCTGAGGGGATGCGTTATGACTTGGACGACCTGCGGCTCTTCCTCCATATCGTCACGGAGGGGTCGATCACGGCGGGCGCCCAGCGCATGCACCTGAGCCTGCCCTCGGCCAGCGCCAGAGTGCGCTCGCTGGAACACCACGCCGGCGTGGCACTGTTGGTCCGCGGTCGGCGGGGCGTGCGTCCCACGCCGGCGGGGACGACCCTGGCCCGCCACGCACGCGACGTACTCGACCAGACCGTCCGGCTCGAAAACGCCGTCGCGAGCTACACCCGGTCTCCGACCGCTCCACTGGTCCTGCTGGGCGGGGGCTCCGCGATGCACCGGCTCGTGCCGCAAGCCCTGATCTCGTTCCTCGGCGCCCACCCGGACATCGATGTCACCGTGTCCGAGAGCCGAACTCCGCGGACAGTGCGGATGCTCGCCGACGGCGAGGCCGATTTGGGGGTCGTCCTCGATGACGAGGCCGGCGGCTGCGGACTGCGCGTGGAGCCCCTCGGCGACGACTCCCTCGTCGTGATCGGCCAGGCCGGAGGAATTCTTGCCGGACGGACTGCGCTCACCTACAGCGAGGTTGCCGAGCACCCGCTCGTCGGCCTCGACGCCGGCTCCTCGCTGCGGCGCTGGATCGAGAAGCACCTGGGGCCCCACGCCCCGGTGGTGCGCCACCGCACCACCGTCGCCAACCTGAGCGTCCTCGTCTCCCTCGTGGCCGCCGGCGTCGGGCTTGCCGTCGTGCCACGTCGCGCCATCGACCCCGGCCAGTCCCTCGACGTGTGCGAACTGCAGGACCCCTGGTCCCGCCGCCACCACTTACTGGCCTGGGCTGACACGGACGGTGCCGCGTCGACGGCGGCCGACGCACTCGCCGAACACCTGCGCCGCGCGGCCTTGTCCGAGCCATCCTTCCGCAACGCACACGCAGAACCCGTTGGCCGAAAACCCTTCTACGACGGCTGACCGAACACCGGACACGGGCCCGCTGGCGTGCGAGATGCCGACGTGGCATCCCGGTAGTACGCGCCGAAAACAACGCCGAGCTTTGATCAGCGGCTACCGAGCGGGGTTTGCTTGTGGAGGTAGCCGTAGATCATGCTTCACGTCGCCGCACTCAGCCACGCGCCGCTGACGCCGGCGGCGGGAGCATCACGACCTACTACGTGGGCCACGGCCGGCTCGCCTCATCAGTCATTCGCCGGCGCCAGGGTATGACCCCGGGCTGGGTGAGTGGCCGGGAGCGCACGGGACTCTGCCGAATTGCGCGGGACTCACAGCAGAGCCATCACTTCCCGGTGTGGACGGGCAGGCTTTCCGGGCCGTGCATCAACGTGCTGTCGCGCCACCGGACCTCGTCGGCCGGGACGGCGAGCCGCAGGTGCGGAAACCGCGTGATCAAGGCGGCCACGGCGAGCCGACCTTCCATCCGGGCCAGTGGCGCGCCCGGGCAGTAGTGGATGCCGTGCCCGAAGGCCAGGTGACCGGCGGCCGACCGGGTGATGTCGAACCGGTCCGGGTCCGGGAACACCGACTCGTCGCGGTTGGCCGACAGCACCGACAGCAGCACCATCTCACCCTCCGGAATGGTCCCACCGGCCAGCTCGATCGCCGAGCCCGCGAACCGCGACGGCAGGATGTTCACCGGGGACTCGTACCGCAGCACCTCTTCGACGGCGTTGTCCACCAACGAAGGATCGGCGCGCAACGCAGCGAGCTGGTCGGGCGCGGTCAGCAGGCACAGCACTGCGTTGGCGATCAGATGCACCGACGTGTCGTGCCCGGCGATCAACAGCAGCAGCGAAGTGGCGACCAGCTCGTCCGCGCTCAGCCGATCACCGTCCTCATCGGACACAGCGATGAGTTCGGAGAGCAAGTCGTCCCCGGAGTTCGCCCGCTTGCGTTCGATCAGCGCGCTGAGGTACTCGACGGCTTCGGTGAGCGCCTCGTAGTACCCGTCGCCAAGCTCGGCGTCGTTGATCTCCTGCGCCCAGCCCCAGAACGCGCCGCGTTCGTCCTGCGGGATGCCGAGCAACTCGCAGATCGCAAAGGTGGTCAGCGGCACAGCGAACTCGGCCACCAGATCCACCGGCAGGCCTGGGGCGAACGCGTCGATCAGCTCGTCGATCACCGCGGAGAGCCGCGGGCGGAGCCGTTCGACCGCGCGCGGGGTGAAGGCCCGGTTGACCAGCCTGCGCAGCCGCGTGTGGTCGGGCGGGTCGCGGTAGATCATGCTGATGCCCAGTGCCCGGTGCATCAGCTCTTCGCGGGGCGTGAGCTCTCGCCGCTCGGCCGCGGCCTCCCGCTCGGCCTTCGATCGGACGTCGTGGCGGACGCGGCCGTCGCCGACGAGGGCGCGCACGTCCTCGTAACGGGTGACGAGGACAGCCGCCGCCTGGCGGGCCTCCGAAGCCGGGCACACCGGCGCTGACTCGCGCAGCTTCGCCATGAAGCCGTGCGCGTCCTGCATCGCTTCACCATCCACGACCACCCGCATGCGCCCCACCGTAAGCCCGCGCACCACGTGATCAGCCACCACGGAGCGGGACAGTGGCCCGGTCAGACAGCAGGCGAAGGTGATATCGGGCAGCTCAGCCCTGAACCATCGGCATGGACACGGGGTGTTCAATGCCTATCCCGTCCCCGCCTCGACAAGATCTCGTGAGAGGCCGGTTACTGCGCGTCCCGCCTTTCGCGCAGTAACCGGCCGTCCTCCGGCGCGAGGCGCGCGGCGGCGTCGAGCATGCCCCGGCAATAGCGCGGTTCCCCCACCCGCGGCAGCGGGAGCCATCCGGCGAACCCGCGCGCCGGCGGGAGTCTCCGAGCAGCGCGGTGGTTCGGGTGTATCCGGTGCCGTGTCGTGCGTGGCGTGCGGCCCGCACCCGCCGGACACCGTGCACCCAGTGCGCCAACGGGTGGACCAGTCCACGCTGCTGCCGACCGCGATCTCACCGCCGCAGCCGGCCGCACAGCTGCGGTCCGCGCAGCCGGTGTTCCGCGTCAGGCTCGGCGTACCCGGGCTGGTCTTCGCGCTCGCCGAGCCGCCGCTCCTGCGCCTCGTGCCCGTGCACTGGCTGGCCCGGCTGAGCGTGGGCTCGCTGGTCGTGTTCGGCATCGCACTCCTCGGCGACGTCGCACGGCCCGGCACGACAGCCTTCCCCAGCCGGCCGACGCGGCCGTCGCCAGGGCTCTCAGCCTCGTGCTGTGGTGGCCACTCCGTTGGTGAGGGTGGGCCGCAGTATTCCTGGCGCTGGTGATCGGCTGCGCGCGACCCGTCCATGCCCATCCCGCGGCGCCGCCGGCCACCGACTTCGCCGACCGCGATCGACTCGGCGGTGGCCACCACCGGGATCCACTCCAGCAGCCGCAGCTTGTGCTCCGCGGGCTTCGCCCGCGCGGCCGGCAGCTCATCCACCCTGCGCCGACACTTCCGACCCGGAGGCAGCCCACGCACTCGCGGGCGGACCTGTCGGTGCGGGAGATCGTGGGGCGGGCCCAGAGTCTGCCCGGATCAGCCCGTAGCCGTGCTGTACCGGTCGAATGCCAGTCGCTTGGCTTGAATGACCTTCGCCGGACTCGCACCACCAGGGCGAGGTGTTCGTCGCTGGTGTGTAGCCCCAGCGTGTAGCCGGCGAGAGGTGGTTGCCCGGCTGGGTTTTCCTTGCCGCTCGGGGTGATCGTGCTGATGAGCTGCCGGTTCAATCGGTGATGTGGCCGACGACTTGGGGGATTTCGAACAGGTTGCCGGTGTCTCCGGTGTGCAGGAAGGCGACGTTGCTGCCGGCGGGGATCCGCCCGCTGCGGGCGTGGTCGAGCAATCCCGCGAGTCCCTTGCCGGTGTAGACGGGGCCGACGAAGACGCCCTCTGCTCGGGCCAGCTCGCAGATGGCTGCCGAGCTTTCGGGAGACGCGACGGCGTAGTCCTCACCGATGAAGCGCTGGTCGACGTCGATCTCCGCGCGGATCGTCGCGTCGTCGGGCACGGGCGCGCCCAAGGTGGCCAGAACGGCCTTGGTCCGTTCGACGATCACGCCGGGGTTCATCCAGTCTTCGTCGTTGTACTTCAGGATGGAGATCGACCGGAACTTCACCGGGTGGCCCAGGCTCAGCTTGGCTGCCAGCATCCCCGGCAGCGCGGTTCCGGTACCGATCGTGTGGTAGACGAAGTCGAGGTCGGCTCCCGCGGCGTCGGACTGCTCCAGCATCTCCCGGAACGTCAGGGCGTGCGCGATGAAGCCGTCGGGGTGCGCACCGCCGGCGCCGACGACGAGGACCTTGTGCCCCTGCGCTTCGAGTTCGGCCTTCCGGTTCGCGATGGTGTCGGTGATCCGCGCGGCCTCCTCCGGGCTGCCGCTGACGTTGACGACGTGGGTCTCCACTCCCATTGTCTTGTTGAGCAGGTAGTTGCCGCGGAACTCGCCGAGTTCACCATGCCGGGACACGTTCCGCGTCAGAACCAGAATCGGCGTGATCCGTGCGCTCCGGCAGGCAGCGGCGAACTGCAGCCCCGAGTTGGTCAGGTACGCGCCCTGGGTGATCACGTGCGTCACCCCGTCCTCGATGGCCCGCCCGAGGATGAACTCGGCCAGGCGCATCTTGCTTCCGCTGATCGCACTGGGTCCTGCCAGGTCCTCGCGCTTCATGAAGACGTTGATCCCGTAGGCCGCCGACAGATTGGGCAAGGCGTGGAACGGAGTGGGGTAGAACCCGACCCGACGTCGGGGGAGTTTGTCGATGGTGGTGTCGAAGTGCGTGAAGTCCATGCGTTCAGCGTCACCCCGCCTCAGGATTAGCACAAGCAATGATCTCTTCTTGGCCGATAAGCTAATCTTAACTTCATGACTTGGCTGTTCGATCCGCGGCACCTGGTGACCCTTGCGGCCGTCGTCCGGCTCGGCTCGTTCGCCGCTGCCGCGGAGGAGCTGGGCTACACCCAGTCCGCGGTCTCGCAGCAGGTTGCGGAACTGGAACGGCGGGTCGGTGCGCGAGTCGTGGTCCGGCGGCCCGTCCGTGCGACCGAGGCCGGGCAGGTCCTTCTCGACACCGAGGCCGCGATCAGCGTGTCGATGAGTCGCGCCGCCACCGAGCTCGCGGCGCTCGCGGAGGGCACCGTCGGCGAGGTCCGGCTCGGCGCGTTCATCTCGGCGGCAGCCTCGATCGTCCCTCCTGCCCTCGCACGCCTGCACGCGGCCCGTCCGGAAGTTCACATCGCACTGCGTGAACTTGAGCAGCGCGAAACGCATGCGCTGCTGTTCCGGGGCGAGATCGACCTGGCCATCACGTTCGACTACGAACACGCTCCCGAGCCGGTGCCCGCCGGGCTCAGGCAAGAGCACCTCATGGACGATCCGATCATGGTCGTCCTTCCCGCCGGTCATCCCTTGGCGGGGGCCGACAGTGTCACCCCGGCTGACCTGCCGTCGGACGCGTGGATCAACACCGCGGTCGACGTCCGCGACTTGGCAGCGTCACCCGTCGCCGGCGTCCGGGGGAGCGGACATCGTCTGGACTTCGATGGCATGGATTTCCGCACCGCACTCAATCTCGTCGCGGCGGGCCTCGGCGTCGCGTTGCTGCCGCGGTTGTTGCTGTTGGACGCTCCTCCGAGCGTGGTGGTTCTCCCGATGCGGGAGCCCACGGTCGTCCGTCGTCTCTACACCTGCCGGCTCGATACCAGAGGCGTGACCGCGCCGATCAGCCGGCTCGAGGCGTACCTGCGGGAAGCCGCGACGGAACTCTGACCCGACGCGCCGAACGCCCGCCAAGAGGCCGCGGATGTAGCCAGGGGCACGCGGCAAACGTCCCCTAGGTGGGCACACCCGGCAGCCATCCGCTCAGTTGTGGTGCCCTACCGACACCACCCGGCGAACAGCCCGCGTCAACCGGGCCACTTCGTCGGCCTGCTCCCGGAACTGGTCCAGCTTCACCGAATCGGCCGCGAACTCCACCGCGGCCGGTGGGAACTGTTCGCCGTCGCGCGGGAACTCACCCTCGATCTCGAAGTACTTGAGCACCAGAGTGAATCCGGTCTTGGTGCCCAGTAGCCGCCAGCCGTCCTCGACCAGCGTCCACTGCGCGATCAGCTCCAGTCCCGTTTCACGGCGCGGACGCTGGCAGGACCGCCCGAGACGACCGAGATGGGTCATCAGCGGATCCTCGTTGATGCGGCGCCCGGCGAATCGCGCCCAGCCCACGTCTGGCAGCTCGTCCAGCCAGTTCTCGCGGCTCACCAGATAGTTCTCGTCCACCGTCCACACCGCGTCCAGCGACCGCAGCGCGGCCCACTAGTGTCGCGTGTCGTTAGTTGTTTGACGGTTGGGTGGGTGTCAGAATGCGGTATGGCGAATCGACCGGCTGCCGCGCTGTCTCGTCGTGATGGTGATCGTGAGCGGTTGCTGTCGTTGACCAGGAGTTCGTCGGTGCGGGCGGGCCTGGCGCAGCGGGCGCGGATCGTGCTGCTGGCCGCCGAGGGTGTGGCGAACAGTGTGATCGCCGAACGGGTCGGGGTGTCGCGGCCGACCGTGATCGGCTGGCGGGAACGTTATGAGGGTGGTGGGATCGACGGCCTGCACGACGAGGCGCGCTCGGGGCGGCCCCGGCTGGTGGACCATCGAGAGATCGTTGCGGCCACGCTGAAGCCGCCGCCGAAGAAGCTCGGCGTGACGCACTGGTCGAGCCGGCTGCTGGCCGCCCGGCTGCGGATCAGCAACGGCACGGTGGCCCGCGCGTGGCGGGACTACGGGGTGCAGCCTTGGCGGAGCGAGACGTTCAAGTTCTCCACCGACCCAGAGCTGGTCGCCAAGGTCACCGACGTGGTGGGGTTGTATCTGGCGCCGCCGGAGAACGCGATCGTGCTCTGTGTCGACGAGAAGTCCCAGGTCCAAGCGTTGGACCGGACCCAGCCAATGCTGCCGATGCAACCTGGACAGGTCGAGCGGCGCACCCACGACTATGTCCGGCACGGCACCACCACCCTGTTCGCCGCGCTGGAAATCGCCACCGGCAAGGTCACTGGCGCAGTCAAACCGCGGCACCGGCACCAGGAGTTCCTGGTATTCCTCAAACAGCTCGCCCGCGCCTACCCCGACGACGAGCTACACCTGGTGATGGACAACTACGCCACGCACAAGCGTCCCGAGATCCGCGACTGGCTCGCGGCGAACCCGCGAATCCACGTCCATTTCACACCAACCTCAGGCTCCTGGCTCAACCTGGTCGAGGTCTGGTTCGGCATCATCGAACGCCAAACCATCCGCCGCGGCAGCTTCCGCTCCGTCCACGACCTCAACGCCAAGATCCGCGCCTTCATCGACGGCTGGAACGAACGCTGCCACCCCTTCATCTGGACCAAAACCGCCGACGAGATCCTCAAGAAGTCCAACCGTCAGACCACTTCAAACACAGACCACTAGTCAATGTTTCCCGCAGCCCACCGTCGGCCGGCGTAACCCGGCCGCCGTCCCGGCTGGACCCCGGTTGCTCGATCCGAGCGAACGGCAGACCGGACTTCTCGGCAACCGGGTGCGCGACGATGGTGATGCCAAGCCCGCCGTCATCAGCTTGACCAGCAACGGCATGTGGGTAGCCTCGCAGACCCGGTTGACGGCGACGCCGGAGGTAGGCGCGGCGGGGGTGGAGCCATGCTGAACGGATGCGCCTGTCACGGCCGCACGACGGTGACCTCGGTGACGTTCGCCCGAGCAGCGCAGCAGTAGAGAGGCTCCACGTACGTGTACAGCGCCCTATTGCTGGTGCTCATGGATATGCAAAGTCAAGCGTCTTTGACGCCCTCATTGCAGTGAGGTCAGATCAACGATCTGCCCTGCGGTCAAGGAGAACCGCCGGTCGCCGGGTGCGGTTGGTGGCAATGGGGTGAGGTTCGATGTGTGGGCTGTCGCCGAATCCGTGGTGGTGCTCCAGATCTGCTCCACGGCCGTTGATCGGAAGGCCAGTCCGGGCTCGTTCGGCTTTGCGGATGCGACCTGATCCTCCGGACTGCGCCGCATCGTCACCACGTCCCCGGTTGCCGTCGAGTTCAACGGCGCGGAGGATCAGCGGATCGTTGCGCGTATTCGGGCACCGGCGCGTCCGGAGTGGACTTCGGCCGCCGCGGTGCCCGGAACCGCATGCGCGGATGTATGCGCACACCGTGCTGGAGAGAACTCGAAAGAGCCCTGGCCTCGGTGCGCCCCCGGGTCGCACCGAGGCCAGGAGACTCTCCCCGTCGTGGTGGTTCGTGGTCAGCCGCCCGCCATGGCACCGATGATCAGGAACGGTTCGGCTCCTGACTGCACCGGCGCGGGCAGTTCGGTGTCCGGGGCAGTGTTGGACAGGTCTTCCTCGCAGGCGAAGAACCGGACGAACGCGCGGCGCTTGCCGGTGGTCGTGTCGCGGACGGTGCCGCGCAGTTGGGGGTAGGCGCGTTCCAACGCGTCCAGCAGGGTCTCGCGCGTCGGCGGGTCGTCGACCGGCAGCTGGATTTCGCCCTCGACCTTCGCCAGGCGGCGCAGGTGCGTGGGCAGTTTGACGCGGACGACGGTCGTCATCGCAGGGTCTGCACCTCGACCGAGTACACCGCGGGCAGGTCGCGCACGATCGGGGTCCAGTTCTCGCCCGCGTTGCGGGACGCGTAGACCTGCCCGCCTGTGGTGCCGAAGTAGATGCCTGCGTCGTCGAGGGAGTCGACAGCCATCGCCTCGCGCAGGACGTTCACGTAGCAGTCCTGCTGCGGCAGGCCGTTGGTGAGTGGCTCCCATTCGTCACCGCCGGTGCGGCTGCGATACACGCGCAGCTTGCCCTCGGGTGGGTAGTGCTCGGAATCGCTGTGGATCGGGACCACGTACACCGTTTCCGGTTCGTGTGGGTGCACCGCGATCGGGAACCCGAAGTCGCTCGGCAGGTTGCCGCTGATCTCCCGCCAGTGCTCGCCCGCGTCGTCCGAGCGCATCACGTCCCAGTGTTTCTGCATGAACAGCACGTCCGGCCGCGACGGGTGCAGTGCGATCCGGTGCACGCAATGCCCGACCTCGGCGTCCGGGTCCGGGATGCCGTCGGAGTGCAGCCCGCGGTTGATCGGCTGCCAGGTTTCGCCGCTGTCATCGCTGCGGAATGTGCCGGCCGCGGAGATCGCGGCGAACATCCGTTCCGAGTTCCGCGGGTCGAGGATGATCGTGTGCAGGCACAAACCGCCCGCGCCCGGCTGCCAGCCCGGTGCGGACGTGTGCGTGCGCAGCCCGGTGAGCTCCCGCCAGCTCTTCCCGCCGTCAGTGCTGCGGTACAGGGCAGCGTCTTGCGCTCCCGCGTACACCGTGTCCGGATCGGTGAGCGAAGGTTCCAGGTGCCAGATCCGGGTGAACTCCCACGGCTTGGGCGTGCCGTCGTACCAGAGGTGCTCGCCGGCACCGCCCTCGTAGGCGAAGTCGTGGTCGACCTGGTGCCAGGTCTTGCCGCCGTCGTCGGAGCGCTGCATCAGCTGCCCGAACCACGACGTGGACTGCGACGCGTACAGCCGGTCGGGGTCCGCGGGCGAACCCGCGACGTGGTAGACCTCCCATCCGCCGAAGTGCGGGCCGTCCACCTCCCAGTGCGTGCGGTCCTCGTCCGAGGTGAGGATGAATGCGCCCTTGCGTGTGCCGACCAGTACTCGAACTCCAGGCATGCCTGCTCCCTGCCGACGTCCCCTGACCCGCTCAACGTATCCGTGCGGGACGGGAGCCGCTTCTCCATTCTTGCGCTCCTGCCGAGGCCAACGGAGGCAGTGCGACCAGCACCGGAGGCGACCACGACGGTGCAAGGTCCAGCTGGACGTCCTGGCGCAGCGGCACCGGGCCAGGCCGGATCCGCACCGGCCGCGGAGCCGAGCCGACCGCCTGCACGCTCGGCGCGAGCTGCCCGCGCGGATCGGCGGCCGCCGGCAGGGCGCACGCGAGCAGCCGGTAAGTGCCGGCCGGCACGTCGGTGAGCGCGAACTCCAGGTCAGGCCCGAGAAGCGCGCCGCTGACCGGGAGACCGCGCGCCGCCGATTTGGCGAACAGCCCGACGTAGACCGCGGGGCCACCGTCCAGTGCGGCGAGCGCGGCCGGGCTCAGCAGCGCGCGGCCGGTGACCGCTCCGCCCGCGCAGTCCGGACCGGGCACCCGGACCGGGGCCGGTGGGTAGTCGGCGAGCAGGTCGGGCAGCCGCCGGAACCGGTGCGGGCTCACCCCGACCGCCGCGGTGAACCGCGTCGTGAACGTGCCGGGCGCGGAGAACCCGACCTCGTGGCAGATGTCGACGACCTTTTCGCCGGTGTCCAGTAGCAGCTCCTTGGCGAGCTGGAACCGTTGCGCGGCGAGGAACTTGCCCGGCGGCAGGCCGACCTGCCGCTCGAACGCGCGCGCCAGGTGAAACGGGCTGTACCGGACGTGGTCGGCCACGTCCTCGAGCGTGAGCCGCCGCATGCGTCCGGCCGCGAGGAACCTCGCTGCTTCGAGCACCGCGTCCCGCATCGCACACCTCCCTCGGATGTGCCGCCATGGTAGGTTCCGGCCCCGACAATTCCGGCGACCGCGCCGCGCAGTTGTCTTCCAGGTCAGCCCACGATCGCTGATCGTGAGGGAGTTCGGCCGGTTCATCGCGACTTCGCGCGGAAGCCCACCGCCCGGAGCCGCGCAGTCGTGAACCTCCCGTTCGGAACATCGCTACTCGCATCCGCCGCGAACTTTCAGAGCAACACTCCTGGATCGCTTTGCTGCGTACCGCGATCGCGCTCGGTCACCGGGGATTCGGAAACGTCCAACCCGCGGCTTGCCGTCCCGCCGGGCCGGGAATTTCGCTCATGATCGGCAGTCCGCCGACCTGGACGCGCCGGTCTTCGGGCACCAGCACCTCGACGCCGCGCAGGTCGGGGGTCTAGTCGCCGGGGCCGGCGGAGACGACGGCGTGGGCGCAGTGTTCGGAGCGGTCTCCGGTCTTGGCCCCGCCGAGCAGAGCGAGGGATTCGATGCGCGGCTGCGGCTGGGTTCGGTGTGGTCACAGGGCCGGCGAGGACCACCACGCCCGCGACGAGCAGCTGCGCAGGCCAGGACAACGTCTTGTGGGGTCCAAGCAGCTGCCGTGCGAGCAGCACGAGCCCGAGGAGGGTGACCTGGCCGAAGGAGACCGTCGCTGCGACCACATCGCCGTGAGTCCCAGCCCGATGACCGGGAGTGGCCGCCACCGCCCGGCCGCGGCGCCGAACTCCGCGACGCCGGCGGTGTCCAGGAGACCCAGTACGCGCAGGGCCGGCAGAACGAGGACGGGCCGGATGCGGACCAGCTCCATCACGACCTCCTTGTGCCGCCCTCCGTCCCAGCCTTCGCCGGACGCCGCCGCGTGATGAGAGCCGAACCGGCTTCGTCGTCAGGGCGAACGGACGCGCCGGAACGCCGGCCGGACGTTGCGGCGCTGCGACATCCTGCTTCCCGCGCCGGACCCGTTGTTCTCCGGCCGTCTGGATGTGCGCCGGGCGATGGTGGTGTCATGACCGGAACTCGAATCGGTGCAGACTCCTCTTCCGCCGAAATCCGGGTCGGCCACGCGCGGCGTGCTCATCGAGCGAGAGCTGTGCGAGTCCGAAGGTGACACGGTGGACGTCGTGGCTCGGTGGTGGGAGTTGCCGGCGGTGGCGCGCGTGGTCAACCCGGCGAACTAGGTGGGACGACCTGGAACCCGAGTCACGAAGCCATCCGTTCCTTTGTGGACTTGGCGCCGTCATGCATGATGAATACAATGACATGGGTCCCTCACGACCGGTAGGCGGTGCACGTGGTGGGACTCCATCAGCTGCGCGGCCCGCACCACGTCGTCGTCCGCTGCGATGGTGACGGCCGGGCCGGCCGTGCCGAAGGTGATGGCCTGCGCAGAAGTGGACCCCCTGCCCCGGCGACCGGCCTGCGGGCGGCGATCGGCCCGGCCGGGTACGCCGTTTTCGGTTCGTCGAGCCGGTCGTCGGTCGGGCCGGAGTCGACGATCGCGCCGATGACCGCGGTGCTCGCGCTGTTCGTCGCCGGCGATCCAGCCTGCTACGCGATGCTGGCCGCCCCGCTCGCGGTGCTTTGCAGGTGGCCTCGCCCGCGCGGTGGGGAGTGCTGCTCGCCGAGCCGCTGTCGAGCCTGGTCCTCACCGGCTGCACGGCGGGATCGCCGTGCTCATGGTCGTGGGTCAGCTCGGCAACGTCACCGGTCTCCCGTACGCGGCGATGGGTTCGCCGGCGAACTCGAGTCGTTCGTCAGCCACCTCGGACTCGTGCACTGGCCGGCGGTGGCTTGGTCGTGCCGTTCGTGCTGCAACGGATCGCGCCGTGGCTGCCGGGACCGTTGGGGCGATGGTGGGGGCCACCGGGTCGTTGCGGCGGCCGGGTTGCAGGGCATCGGGGTGGTGGGAGCGGTGCCCGCCGGGCTGCCACCAGCGTTGCCGGGGGTCCCCGTTGAGGTCGGGCAGTTGGTTCCCCCGGCACTCGGCATCGCTATCGTCGCGTTGTCGGACAACGTCCTCACCGCGCGCGTTCGCGCCCGGGGGAGGCGAAGAGATCGACGCGGACCAGGAACTGCGTGCGGTCGCCCCCTAACCGTGTCCTCCGGGCTCCTGCAGGGCTTCGCCGTTAGCAGCAGCGGCAGCCGGAACGCGCTCGGCTCGGCTGCGGGCAGGCGAACTCGGCTGTACTCATCGTTCGCCTTGGGCACAGCGGTGGTCATCGTCCTGTTCGCACGGCCACTGCTGGCGGAGTTCCCGAAGGCGGCCCTCGGCGCTCTCGTGGTCTTCGCGGCCACGTAGCTCGTCGATGTCCCCGAGTTCCGCCGGTTCCGGCGCAGCGAGCTCCTGCTCGCTCTGCTGACCACTGCGGTCTGCGCGTGATCTGTGGCGTGCTCGTCGCAGGCGGACTGTCCACCTTGGACATCCTGCGACGGATCGCCCCGCTGCACGGCGGTGTCCTCGGCAGCGTGCCGGGCCTGACGGGCATGCACCCCGACGTCCACGTCGAAGCCAAGTCGAAACACGACAAGCCGCCACCGGCCTGCTCGCGTTGGGCCACAGCGCGCAGCTGCTCGTCGTCGGCGCCGCGGCCGCCGTGGTTTCGCCGGGCTGGTGCTCGGGTCCACGAGCCGGGATCTGCCGCACCACGCGAACTGCCCGGTGGTGGTGCGCTCGGTAAGGCCTGAGGTGCGGAGGCACCCCAGGGCGGGCCGGTGCGGGCTGCCGTACGCGCGAACCGAGGCCGGCAGCTCGTCGCCGCCCGGAAGTCGGCCCCACGGCTTCTCCAGGTGCCTGCGACGCATTCGCTCGACAGGTGCGGCTGGATCGGCGGTTGCCCGGCCCCCTCTCGTCCGATGTACCCGCGACGAGATCGCGGACCGTTCCACAGCTCCCCGCGGCGGTGCGCGGGCGTTTGCCACCGAATTCGGTACCGGAGCCGCAGGCCATGGGCGAACTTGAGCCTGCAGTTATGGGCCAGCTCAGTCCGGGACCGACGGTCCAGCGACGGACGCGCAGCTCGAGGTTGGCAGCCCAGACCAGGCTGGGCCGGTCTTCGATCAGCGAGTAGGTGATCGTGCCCGGGTCGCAGCCGCGGGACCTGCGGCTCGGCAACCTGGCGGTGCGGACCCAGCCGGGTGCGCCGCGGCGAGGTTCGTCGCTGAGAACGCCTCACCCGTGGTGCCGTCTGGGAAGGGGACGGATGTCACCGGTCGGCCGTCGGCGAGGACGCGAAGCGGGTTCCGTTCGTCATGGAATCGAGCCCATTGGTGCCTGAGAACACCCGAGCGGAGGAACGACCGCGGGCCGCGAGCGAGTGTACGCTGTTCACTTCCGCCCTGGACCGCGGCGGTCGTTCGGTGAATCCCGCATGCGATCGGGGTGACGATTCGTGGCGATGGACGATGGTCCGCACGATCAGCCGGTACACGATCGGGCTCGTCGAGGCCCGGACAGCCACAGCACGAAGGCCGAGTGGCCCACCCGTCACGCCGGTGGTTATCCACCGGGGTGGCAGGTGCGCTACCTCTGTCGCGTTCGCGGGCCGGCCGGTGGGCGCCGGGCGGGAGCATTTCCAGAGTGGCAGGAGCGCACCGGCACGATCGCGGGCCGCAGCCTGCGCGACGAGCACACCAGCACCACCTGGGTACCGGTCCGGCAACGTGACACGGCGCCGGACGCACCCGTGAACCTGGTCCGCGCCACCGACATCCTCTATGCCGCACCACCCGGTGGCTGACGCCCGAACCCGCGATGAGGCGAATCCGGGTGGCCCTGTCGTGCGATCGGCCTGCCACAGTGGATTCGCCGGTTTCGGCGCCGGGGCGTTCGGCGATCCGCCGGAGGCCTGGCCCGCCGGCTAGGGATTCCGGTGTCGCGCACCCTCTACTTCGGACGATGGTCTGTCCGCTGTTCGGGGGAATCCGGGTGTTTTCGTCAGGTTTCCCGGTAGAGTCGCCTGCCGAGTCTTGTGCCGCCCCGGACCCGGCGGTCGTTCTCCCGGAGTTCATCAGGAGGGGCGGCGATGGCCGACGACGTCGAACTGCGAGCCGCGGTCAAGGTGAGAGTGGTGGACTACCCGGTGGGACGGCACCTGGCGTACCTCGAACGGGAGGCAGACGGCGACGGGGTGGTGGTCCGCACTGGCGTGGTCGCGGGGTCCTGCGTGGACGCCGCAGATCCGGAGCGCGCTTGGGTTCCGCTCGTGGACGCCGGGTCGCCTGAGCCCACAACGACCCGATACGTGGCGGTCGCCGATCTCATCGGCGAGCTGACCGATCCCGGCGTGCCCCGGCATCTGGCCGAGGGCCGGCCCGTCCATCCGCCGCGGCAGCTCTTCCGCACCGGACGGCACCGGCGCGACTGAACCGGTCCCCGGTCCATCGCATCGGCGGCTGACTCTGGCGGATCAATCTGGACGAGGTCCATGCGTGGCACCGCACTCGAGGCAGGTGCGCGAGTTGGCGTCTTGGCCACTATTTTGACTCACACGGTCCTGCGTTGAGTGGTCGGTGCCGCCGGCTGCAACGTCGCCGGTGTGGGCTCCGCCGGCGATTCTCGTTGCACAGGCGAGGTTCCGGCTTCGCCGGCGCTTCCCGGTCCACGGGCGCGGGTTCGTGCTTGGCCGCGACCTCGGGCTTCGGCACCTGAGGTGGCTGTGTTGGGGTGCGCTCGGCCGGCAGGCGGTGCGCCCCGCTACCTCGGGCTGCCCGGATACCGTCGACCGGTCTCTCTGCGGCGCGCTTGGTCGGGCGGCGTGCTCCGGCGGTCTCGGGCCGGCCGGCAAGCTCAACCCAGACCGGGCGCGTGCTGCTTTGCGGCCGGTTTCTCCGGCGCGCTCCGCTCTTCTGGCTTGCGGGCCAGGCCTCACCGCAGCGCCCGGCCACCGCCGTCCCACGCCGATCGCGACGGCCACCGGTCGCTCGATCAGCTCCACCGCGGTCAGCCCCACGCCGCGAAGTAAATGATCTGCCGCGGCGGCGGCAGATCTGAATGGGCGGGGTCCAGCGCCGTGCTCACCTCGTGGCGCGCCTGCTTCGGGACCGCGGTAGCAGCCGCACGTCGGCTGCGCGGAACTCGGGGAGCCAGGCCGGCAGTCTCACCGTCCGGGACTCCTCTAGCTTCTGGACGGTCTCGACGGTCTTGGTGGGCATGCCTTCTCCCCTTCTCGACCAAGGCTCGATGAACCGCCGCGAGAGGCGGGTCGGTGGACGTCAGGCCCGGGCGCGTCTCTAGTGGCTGACTCCGCCGAGCGGCTCAATGTACACTTTGGACTCCACAAAGGCCGCGAGCCGCCCGAGTGTGTCGAAGATGTCGCCGCCGATCTCGTCGAGCTCGATCTCGATCGCGAACCGTTTCTTCAAGGCGACGATGAGCTTGACGACGGTGAGCGAATCGAGCTCAGGAAGATTGCCGTAGAGGCCCGTCTCCGGCCCGAGGTCATCGGCCTGGTCTTCGAGGTCCAGGGTGACCACCACGACGGCCTTGACATCCTCGAAAATCGCGTGCGAGATCTCTGGCGAGCGAGGCATGCGGATTCTCCTCATCGGTCGTACAGGCCCGGCGGCCTGCGAGCTGCCAACGGTTCCCTCGATGTCGGATGGCCGAGGAACGCTGTGGGAATGGCGTAATTCGGTAGGCGCCGGCCGGAAAGACCGCCATGAGGTCGCCGATCTCGGCACGCGGGAGATCAGACATCAAGTGCGAGCGGGTCCAGTCGATGCAAGCACCCGATGGCACCGGCGCGCTCAGCGAGCAACTCGAGCGGGTGGCTGCCACTGTGGAGCATGCCGTCGGCGTTGGGCGCGCGTGGGTGACTGCGGTCATGTGGGCTCCTGACGGCGGGCGGCGGCGAGCTCACGGCGAAGGATTGCCCGGTCGAACTTGCCGTTCGGCGATTGGGGCAGGGCGCTGCGCACCATCACCTCGGCGGGCACCATGTAGCCGGGCAGTTCCTGCCGCAGGCGCGCGGTCACCGCGGCCGGATCGAACCCGGCGGGCTCGCGGGGGGTCACGACGAGGACAACCCGGTGGCCGAGTGTCTCGTCCTCGAGACCGACCGCTACGGCATCGTGGACCAGTCCAGTCTCGTAGGCCACTTCTTCGATCTCTTGGGGGCTGACCCGATACCCCGATGTCTTGATCATGTCGTCTCGCCGTCCGACGAAGTACAGGAACCCCTCCTCGTCGCGGACGACGACGTCGCCGGACCAGACCGCCAGCTCAGGCGTACACAGCTCGACCGGACGGTTCGGCGGCGGCCGGAACCGCTCGGCCGTTCGCTGCGCGTCATTCCAATAGCCCAAGGTGACGAGCGGACCTCGGTGCACCAGTTCACCCGGCTCACCCGGACCACACAGGCCGCCGTCCTCCCGGACTACGAGGATCTCGGCGTTCGGGATCGCCTGGCCGATCGAATCCGGTCGCCGGTCGACCTCCGTCGGATCGAGGTAGGTGGAGCGGAACGCCTCTGTGAGGCCGTACATCAGGTACGGCGCCGCGGCCGGGAAGATCGTTCGCAGTTGTTGCAGGGTGACGCGCGGCAGGCGCCCTCCGGTGTTCGCGAAGTAGCGCATCCCGGCTACGGCCTCGGCCGGCCACGTCTGGGCCGCGAGCTGGATCCACAAAGGCGGTACGCCGACCAGCCCGCTGATGCGGTGCTCCGCGCACAGCCGGACGACATCTCCCGGTAGCAGGTAGTCGGCGAGCACCACGTTGGCACCTACGTAAAAGCCAGTCGTCAACTGGCTCAGGCCGGCGTCGAAGCTCAGCGGGAGAACCGCCAGGATCCGGTCTTCCGCCGTGTTGTTCAGGTAGGTGCTGACGCTCTCCGCGCCGACGACCAGGTTGCGGTGCGACAGCACGACGCCCTTCGGGGCCCCGGTGCTCCCCGACGTGTAGAGGATCGCGGCCACATCCGTGTCGACGCCACCCGTGGGAGGACACACCGCCTGGGTTGCGCGCTCGGCGACCTCTGCCCAGGCATGTATGCGGTAAGGGGTTTCCTTGTCGTCGCCGGGCGAATCGCCCAGCACGAGGACGTGGGCGAGTGACTTGCAGGCGGCGAGCTCGGTGCGCAGGGCCCGCAGCCGATCCGTGGACGTCACCAGGACCCGCACGGCGCAGTCATCCAGGATGTGCCTCACTTGCCTCGCTCGCAGCACGGGGTTCACCGGGATGAACACGCCACCGGCCCGCGAGCAGGCGAACAGTGCCACGACTGTCTCGATCCTCTTGTCGAGGAAGACCGCGACGCGCTCACCAGCGTCGAGCCCGAGATCGCGCAGGCCGGTGGCCGCTCGCTCCGTCCGCTCGTGCAGGTCCGCGTAGGAGATCGTGGTCGTTCGCGCGGTCAGGGCGGGCGCGTCGGGGGCGCGTTGGGCGGACCTGGCAACGAGGTCCGGCAACCTCATGATCATCTCGGAATATTCCTTTCTGTTCCTTTCGCCTGGCAGCCGAGGAGTCCCACCCCTGTCCTGCGCCGGCTGGGCTCAGAGGACCGGGCCGGGATCGCCCTGGCTCCGGACACCGGAAGTCGCCCACGACGCGTTGCGCATCAGCCGGATCCGAAGAGGAACCGTGCCTGGCCAGCCGGTGACAGGCGCGGACCGTGCCCGCCTCCTCGACGCACACCGAATCGTCTGTTGAGGACATAACGGGCGACGGTGGATGGATGTCGGTGGTGGGCACCGGAGATGACCGCGAACAGCCGCACGGGCGACGTGGTCATCCGAGGCCGACCTCGACGGTCGGCGAGCAGTCCGTCAGGCGGACCGGGTCAGCCATCCCGACCAGGACTTCGCGCGGTCCGGAGAAAGGCTCCCTGCTGTGTGCGCTGCGGATGTTGTCGACGAGCATCAGATCGCCCGCCTGCCAGGGCTCCCGCACGGTTTTGGCCTCGTACACCTCGTTGAGCAGCTGCACGACGTCATCGCCGATCGGATCGCCGCCGCCGAAGCGGGTGGTGAACGGCAGCCCCTCGGCGCCGTAGGTGTCGATCAGGAACTCGCGCACCTCGGGGTCGAGCGTCCACTCGTTGAGGAAAGCGATCTGATTGAACCAGCAGCGCCGACCGGTGATCGGGTGCCGCACCACCGCGCTGCGGCGCTGCCAGGTGCGCAGCCCTCCATCGGGTTGCCACTCGAACTCGATGGCATTTGCGCGGCAGTAGCTCTCGACCGCGTCGCGGTCCTCGGTGCCGAATGCCTGGGCGAGTGTCGCGCCGATCTCCTCGTTGTAGTTGCGGACGAGCGTCCAGCCTTCCCGCTCGAGCCGTTCGACGAGGTCACCGGGCAGCGCGTCGAGCACGGCCGTCGAGTCCGCCACACCGGTTGCCCCTCCCTTGGTGGGCGCGGACAGGCACGCGAACAGCATCAGACCGGGAAACTCGAGCCGGTAGCTCAGTTCGTGGTGCATGCACATCGGCTGGTTCGGTGGCCATTTCGACGAGGAGTACACACCCTCGGCGTAGGTCTGCCGCTCCGCGAACGCCTCCCTCTCGGTCATCAGGCCCGCGGTGGCCAGCCCGCGGAACACCGCGGCGACCTCGGCCGCATCGCGCAGGCCGAGACCGCGGATCAGGACCGCCCCGTGCTCGGCGACGACGGCACGCAAGGCATCGCGGTGCTCGCTCGCCCAGCTCGGTGCGTCACCGGTCGCGCCGGCTCGCAGCATCGGCACCCTGCCGAGCTGCAGATCCACGTCCAACAGCAATGGTGATGAGGATGACATCTCGATCTCCTTTCAGTTCCGGCCAGAGGAGGACGCCAGCGGTTCCGGGCGTGCTCGCGGTGCGGTAGCTCGGCCAGGCCGGCGAGGACCGGGTGCTCGGCGATGTCCTTGAGGGGCACCGCGGGATCGCACCTTCGCGCGGGGGCCGGCCGGCGTCGCGCTGCAGCGAGGTCGTCATCGTGGGCCGCGGCGTGCTCGGCGACACCAGGTGCCGGGTCAAGCGCCGGCCACGGCATCGCGGTCGCGTCGGCCGCGAGCAGGGCAGCCCGCCAGAACACCCGGCCGGTTTCACCCCGTTTGTCCATCGAATCATCCCTACCGTCCACTTTGCCGGGTGTCAGCCCCCGCGGACGAGTACGGCGGCGCGGTTGTCATCGATGCTGATCTTTCGGCCCTGCGGGTCGCCCGAACGCGTCTCCGTGGCGGGGTTGCCGCTCCACAGTGCGTTCAGCGGCATTTCCTCGCCCTTCATGAGGAAGGAACTGGTGGCGAGCGCCGCGCCGTCGCCCATCGTTACGCCATAGTGGACGAATGCGCCGACACCGAGGGTGCACCCGGCACCGATCGCGATGCGGTCCGACTTGAATCCGCCGTCCTCCTGCGAGTGGCACTGGACGATGGTGTCCGCATTGAGGGTGCAGCCCTCGCCGATCGCGGTGAACGTCCGCTCGGGCACGCGGAGGCCGTCGTCGAAGACCCGGCGGCCGATCCGCATACCCAGCAGCCGCCAGATCAGATTCTTGAGCGGGGTGCCGTTGAAGGCGAGGACATAGGTGAGGGAACTGACCTTCCAGAATCGTTCGTGCCGCCAGAAGGCGCGGTCGTAGATCGAGCACCCCTGCGGCACCAAGGCCTGCAGCGGCCGGAACAGGCGGTCGACCACGACGTTGTAGACGACCGTGAAAACGATGACCACCGCGGTGGCCGACGCGACCGCGAATGCGAGCGCGCCCAGGGGGTTCAAGAGGTTGATCGCAGCCAGGTAAACCACGATGACGGACAAGAAGAAGGTCCAGCGCACCAGCAGGAACAGCGCCATGCTGATGGTGTTGTAGATGGTCTTGGCCCGGAGGCCGCGGCGCAGCTCGTCTGCGCTGGTCACGTCCAGCTGCCTGTCGCGCTTGACCGATCGCGGGATCTCGAAGCTGGGCGCGCCGAGCAGGCCCACGCCTTTCCGCACCTGTCCGTTGAGAGGAACCATGACCTTCGTCGCGAGGAGGCAGTTGTCGCCCGCCTTGCTCTGTGGGGGGTAGGCGATCATGTTTCCCAGGAAGTTGTCCGGCCCGATCGACGCGTGGGACAGGCGGAAGGAGGTGTTCGAGAAATCGGCATTGATGATCGACAGCCCGTCCGCGACCATCGTTCCGCTGCCGGCCGCGCTGAGGAATGGGTTGTCGTGCTTGACCATTTCGCCGAAGTTCGAACCGGTCTGCCGCACCCCGCGAAGGCTGTAGCCCAACCAACGCAGGTAGTAGATGATGTAGGAGGTGCCACCGAAGAGAGTCGTGAAGAACCTGATGTTGGTCGTGCGGGTGATCGCGCGATGGACCCAGTAATGGAAGCCGTACAGCGGATAGACCTTGTCCGGCTTGATGAAGAGGTTCAGCACGCGCGGAACGATTCCCACGAGCACGAGGCCGACGAGCAAGGCGCCGAAGAAGACCACGGCGGAGACGATCAGCGCGTCACGGAAGAACGTCCAGGTCGTGAGGGGCACCGGTGCCGAGTCCAGCAGGGGACCGAACTCGGGGAGCCGCGGGAGCGCGAAGTCCGCGATGCCGAACGTCAGCGGCAGACCCAGCAGCAGCAGGTTCACCAGCTGCACGGCCGAGAAGAGCACCCGTCGTCGTGTCCCGACGTCGCGCGCTGCGACCACCATCTGGTTCGTCTTCTCGGCCCGCTGGGCAGGCGAGCCGACCCAGCGCTGCCCGGTCGGTATTGCCTGACCCCGGTGCAGAGCGGACGAGTGCCCGAGCTGAGCCCCGTCACCCAGCGAAGTCCCGATGTCGAGCACCGTCGCCTCGCCGACGAGGGCGTCCTTGCCGATGCTCACCGCGCCCGTCTGGATGACGCCATCGTGAGCCCGGTAGCCGTTGAAGAACGAGTCTTTCCTGATCACCGCGCCGTCGCCGACGCTGAGCAGGTCGGTGCAGACGGGCAGGTTCCTGGAGAAGATGACGGCGCCGCGCCCGATCTTCGCACCCAGTCCCCGCAGGTAGAGCGCGTAGAGCGGGGAACCGACGAACAACATCATCGGATTCCGCTGGATCAGGGTTTTGACGAGCCAGAAGCGGACGTACGCCATGCTCCAGACGCGGATCTCCTGGGGCTTCCACCGGCCGATGAACACCCACTTGACCAGGATCGGAAGGGCGCACAGGGTGACCAACATCGCAGCGCCGAAAGCGACCGAACGCAGGTAGACGTCGACGAGGTTCGGGCTTGTCGAGATCCAGTTGAAGCCCGTCACCCAGGCGGCCGCGGTCAGGGCGGGGTAGCCGAGGAGGAACAGGAGCTGCAACGCCCCGCAGAGGACATAGTGACTGTCGCGTGCTCGCCTCGGCGGCTCGGTGAGAGCCGCCGGAGTTGCCGACGTGGGTTTGCTGTCGGTGGTGGTGTGGGCTGCGGCGAGGCTGCGGATGGTCGGGTGTTTGTAGATGTCGGGCATTGATATGGAGGGGAGTTCGGGTCGTTTGCGTACGCGTGCGCAGAAGCGGGCCATGAGCATGGAGTCGGCGCCGAGGTCGTCGAAGAAGTGGCTGTCGACGGGGATGTGGTCGGTGTGCACGATGTCGGTGAGTACTTCGGTGAAGAGTCGCTCGTTTTCGGTGGATGTGGTTGTTGGTGGGGGGGTGGGTGTGGTTGTGGTGGTGGTGTGGGCTGCGGCGAGGCTGCGGATGGTCGGGTGTTTGTAGATGTCGGGCATTGATATGGAGGGGAGGTCGGGTCGTTTGCGTACGCGTGCGCAGAAGCGGGCCATGAGCATGGAGTCGGCGCCGAGGTCGTCGAAGAAGTGGCTGTCGACGGGGATGTGGTCGGTGTGCACGATGTCGGTGAGTACTTCGGTGAAGAGTCGCTCGTTTTCGGTGGATGTGGTTGTTGGTGGGGGGGTGGGTGTGGTTGTGGTGGTGGTGTGGGCTGCGGCGAGGCTGCGGATGGTCGGGTGTTTGTAGATGTCGGGCATTGATATGGAGGGGAGGTCGGGTCGTTTGCGTACGCGTGCGCAGAAGCGGGCCATGAGCATGGAGTCGGCGCCGAGGTCGTCGAAGAAGTGGCTGTCGACCGGCACGTGGTCGGTGTCCACGATGTCGGTGAGCACTTCGGCGAAAAGTCGCTCGTATTCGGTGACAGTGGTCAGATTGTCAGCCGGCTCAGCGGCCAGGACACTGCGGGAGTTTCCCATTTCATGAACCTCTTGCATCAGAACTTGGAGCGGTCAGCACGACAAGCAGGCCCGACTCATGAAAGAGATTCGCGCTTGCCTGGACTGCTATCGGAGCTGGGGCCGGTTTACGGCCGGCCGTAAACCGGCGCGGTTCGCAGCAGGAGGGATGGGTGCAGCCTCCGACTGCGGACCTTGCGTCATGAGCACAGCGGTGTGATCGCCGGATGCCGGTAGGCATCGACCAACACTCGTAGCAGACGCCTGTTCGCCCGCAAGAGGCCGAACCGGGCCCGCGGCACGGTGTTCGCGCCGAGATCGTGGAAGGGGTGGCTGGAAGTCGAGACGCGGGCGCCACCGGGTGTCGGCTAGCGCGCTCGGACTCGATGGCAGGCGATATGTGCTGGGCCGTACCGCGAAAGGTGCCGCGCGCCGCCGGGCGGAGCTTCCGTCCCCTGAGCGTTCGCGGTGCCGACCCCTGTCTCATACGACTGAACCCCCGCCCGCCCGAAAAACCCCACGAAGACGTTCTTGAAACGCTCCAACTCGGCTCCACAAGAACACTATTTTGGTACCCGGGACCCAGGCTAGTGGTGGGCGACGCCCGGCTGTCAAGGCTTCCGGAGTGATAAATTTGCGGGGCAGATTTTTTGTGCCAGTCGTTCCCAATGGATCTAGGATTTCCCGCCTACGGGGTAGGAGCACCCCGGGAACATCAGGAACTGCACGCGCCGCAGAGGGTGCGCGGGTTGCTGGGCCGGTGTCACGGGATCGGTGCGGATGGGGTGGGCGACTTCGTAGAAGTATGGCAGCTCCGTGACCGCCGTCACGGAGCTGTGGGCGGTCGTTGAAGATTCCGCTGGGTGTCGTGTCGGCTCATCGAATGATTCACTCACCGAATAAACCCCATAAACCAGACAAGATTGTCGTGACTCAGGATGTGCGAATTGGCATGAACAAATTCGCAGATCGAAAACGCGCAAACGCTGCGCACGTCGCGGACATGCGGGGGCTGTTGCAGGCCCACGGCACCGCATTCGACCGGATGTTCCCGCAGATGATCGTGAGCCATCATCAGGGCGCGGTGCCGATGGCCAAGACTGAGCTGGTGAGCCAAGCGCTGGCGCAGCGCATTGTCGACTCCCCGACAGCCGAGATCGCTTGAAGGCAGCGCCACTCGACTGCCCTCGCCGGCTCCATCCGGCGCGGTCATGAGATGACGTGATGCCCGCCCGCGATCGCAGGCCGCCGAACCGCGTGCGACGGGCCGCCCGCGCGTCGCGCGGTTCCCACCCAGCCGATACCGGCGTTGATCCGCACGCGCACCGGCAAGGCGCGGACGCGCAGGAGACGATCACACCTCTCCCCACCAACTCCTCTGGTACTGGACGTCGACCTCGCCACCGGACGGCTCACCGTGACCGGCGAACAGCCGGGTTTCGGCCGAGCAGGTCACCGATGCGCTGCGCGAATCCTGGTACGTGCTCGCCGTCGGAGTGGCGCGACCGACCAGCGGATGCGGGTGGTTCGCCGGGCGGACCGCCGGTCCCGTCGACGATGACGGCGCGACGATCCGGCTCGGTACATCCCGGGTGGCGTCGATGGTCGCGGAGCCGCGCAACCGGTTCCTGGTCGCGCTGGTGTGCTCGATTCCGATCGTGCTGTGGTCGCCGATCGGGTCGGCGGTGTTCGGGCTGAGCCTGCCGGTGCCGTTCGGGTGGCGGGAAGACGTGTGGACGCTGCCGGTGATCGGCTACTCGTATTCGATCTTCGTCCACGGCGCCGTGCGCGCGCTGCGAGCCCGGGTGCTGGACATGATGGTGCTCGTCGCTGTGGCGGTGAGCGCGGGCCGGCTGTGTTCGTTGGTGACACTGATCGGCGGCGAAGTCTTCTACGAAGCGGCCACGGTGCCGGCCACGTTCGTCCTCCTCGGGTACTGGGTCGAGATGCACCCCCGCGGTGGGGCCAACGACGCGATCCGCGCGCTGCTGGGCTTGGCGCCACCGCGGGCGGTCGTGCTGCGTGTCGGTGCCGAGGTCGAGATCCCGACCACGGAGGTGGTGGGTGGCCTGCTGCTGGTGCGGCCGCGCGCCAAGATCACGGTCGACGGCGCCGTCGAGCACGGCGAGAGCGAGGTGGGCGCGCTGATGGTCACCGGGAAGAGCCTGCCCGTGCACAAGGGTCCGGGCAGCGCGGTGATCGGAGCGACCATCAACGCCAACGGTGTCTTGCGGGTGCGCGCCACCAAGGTCGGCGCTGTCACCGCGCCGGCCAAGATCGTGCATCCGGCGCGGAATTTCGAAGGCACCGGGCCGGCGGCTGGCCGACCGCGCGGCGTTCTGGCTCGTGTTCGTCGCCTGCTCGGCGCCGAGGACGTCGACCTGGGCAACCCGCGCATCACCGTCGCCGGGCGCGTCCACCCGCTCGACGACCTCACCTACCGCGCGCTGCACGGCTGGCTTGCGCACCGCCGCGACCTGGTCAGTGCCGCCTCGAATCCGCACCAGCTGATCAACCGGCGTACCGCGGCGACCACCGCCGAAGTCGGCCACAGCTGGCTCGGCAGGGCATTCCGCGGCCTACCGGCCACACTGGAACGGCGTTCGGCGCCTGTGGCGCGGCGCAGCCGGTCGGCCTCGGTCGGGGTGAAGCTCACGACGTCGCGGCCATCTGCATCACCTGTTCCTGAACCCGGCGGCGCTGCCGGACACCTCCTACGAGATGGGGCGGCCGCGGCATGGCATCTGGGTACGGCGCAGTGCGGGCTGGCCGGCGCTCTCGGCGCCGCCCGGGCCGGGTGGTGATCGCCGTGCTGGTGTCCGGCGCCTGGGCGGTCGTCACTTTTGTTCGGGAACTTCGTCCTCCGAGCAGTAAGACCCGGGGCGGTCGCCGCGGCTGAGTACGTGGCGATCGAAGCGCGCGACCTCGACGTACGCGGCGTGCGTGCGCCGCCGTTCGTGGCGGCCACGCAGGGGACGCCGACTTGGGCCCTGGCCGGGTGGTCAGGGCACTCGAATCGATAGAGGAGTTGATCACCTTGGACGGAGAGAAGCTGCAGAAGATCGCGGGCGACTGCACTGGGGGCCTGCCCGGCGCCGACCTGGAGCATCGCCCCGACTGGGAGCTCCACAAGGTGCGTGGCAAGGTCTTCATGCTCATGACCGACTTGCCGGGGCGCCCTGTCGTGGTCCTGAAAGCTGATCCGGACAACGCCGTAGCCCTGCGTGAGCAGTACGCGGACATCACCCCCGGCTATCACATGAACAAAAGGCACTGGATCACGGTGGAAGGCGGGGGCACCGTCGACGAGAAGCTGGTGAAGGAGCTCGTGCTCGACTCCTACCGTCTCGTGGTCGGCGGACTTCCCAAGTCCCAGCAGCCCGTGGATCCGCGCACCTACGGCCACCACGACTGACCTTCGTCATGCCCATCGGCGCGAGAAGCGCCAGGACAGTGGACCTGCTCGACGTGCGCCGGTTCCGCATCGACGAGAGTGTTGGGCGCGCTTGGCTCTACGATCCCCCGCAGTTCGCCCGCTTCGACGGGCCGTTGCAGTCGACTTGTGCGCCGAACGCTTCGGGCGCCTGCACCCGGAGAACGCCGAGGAAGTGTTCGAAGGCTCGGACTTGGTCTTCACGGCGGCCAACGGCACCTGGAGCGCCCTGCACCCCTGGGATCAGTAAGACTGTCCCCGATTGCATGGTGTCGCGCGCTAAAGTCCAACCTGGGAGTTGCGAGCCGCTTGGACATCGATTCCGACGAAGACCCCGCAACCATGGAGCAGGTACGGGTGCAAGTGTGGCCTGCGACCGTGGCGCCCCTCGTCGTGCTCAAGCAGTGGCTTGCCGTGAGGTCGTAGACGGCCGCTGCGTTGATACGGCCAGCTCGACCACAACGAGCCCTATCGGCAGTTCCGGCACGGGCCTGTGTCCATCGACATCTCCGCTGACTATCAGCGTGCCGCAGCCTGCTGCGCCGCGTGCAGACGCGGGTACCCCGCGGCGACCGAATAACCATCGGTGGCTATTCCTTCTGCGGCCCTGCCAACCCCTTCGCTTGGTCGGCTTCCCCTCCGCCCCGAAGAGCCTTGTATTTTCCGACCGGACAGGCGTGTCCCTGACATCGGAGTTTCCGTGGCCAATACCCACAACAGCGCATGAGAATGGCCCCGTACCCGGCTGCCAAGCTTGTGACCGGTGTACGGGGGTCATTTCCCGCGTTTACATGCTTCCTGATGACCGCACGTGCATGTGCAATCGCCACTCAGCGCGGAAATCTTCTGACCGCTCGCACGAGCGTTGCACAGGCTTCGCCAGCAGAGGGTGGCGGGATGCGCGCAGCGGCCGTTGATGGCGGTGCGGACCAGAGTGGCCAGCTTGCCTTGTGCCGTTTTAGGGCCGGTGTACGTCACGGCGACGGTGGTTTCGCTGGTTTGCTTGGCGGCCCCAGGGATGGTGCCGTGCCCCTGACTGGCGTACACCGCGGCGTCTCCGACGCTGCTGACAGGCTGGGCACCTGGCAGCTTCTGCCACGCGGCAATGATCTGCTCCGGAGTCACGGAGGGCGCGGTGGGCGCGGAGGGCGCGGTGGGCGCGGAGGGCGCGGTGGGCGTGATCGTCAGGTCGCCGAGCGTTGATTGCACTGTTGTGGTATTCGCAGGTGTATGTTTGCCTTAGAGGCGTTCTGCCTCCTCTTCGTCACCGAATATTCGCTGCTGCGAACATGCCCCCTGCGCTATTTTCGGCCGGACGTCGCCGGATTTCACCTGGCCTACCCGGAAAGCCTCAAGTAATCGGAAGGCAAGCGGACAGTCGCACCCCATTTCGCGTCGCGCTCGCCGAGGTTGCCCACCAGTTCCTTGCGGTCACCATGAGGGCCGGAGAAAACGGCACTGACAGACGCGTGCACCTGACCGTTGATGAGAACGGCGCGACCCGTGGTGTTCGCCGCGGGTGACGGGGGAGTGGCTAAAGCACCACGGGGTCGACGAACGTGTTCTGGAGCAGCAACGCCGCCGCACCGATGGCGCCCGCCTGCTCGCCGAGGGTGCCCGGGACGACGGAGGGGGTGCGGCCGCGGGTGTGGGCACGGGTGAGCAGGTCTCGGACCGGGTCCGCAAGGAGCGCGCCGCCGGCCGAGGCGACATTGCCGGAGAGGACGACGAGGTCCGGGGCGGCCAGTACGACCGCGTTGTAGACGGCTTCGGCGAGCGCGGCGCCGACCTCGCCGACCACCGCCCGTGCGGTGGGGTCTCCGGCTTCGGCTGCGGCGAACACCTCGGCGGCGCGCCACTTGCGGCCCGGCGTCCGCGCGTTGGCCAACGCCTCGATCCCGGCGGCGCCGGCGACCTCGTCGAGTGGCACCCGCGGCCGCCCCGGCAGGTGCACGAGGGTGGCGCCGAAGCGGCCCGCGGCGCCGTCGTCGCCCCGGTACAGCTCGCCGTCGGAGATCAGCCCGGCGCCGACCCCGTCCTGCAGGACGACGCACAGCATGTTGCGCCTTCCGCGGCCGGCGCCGAAGCGGTGCTCACCCACCGAGACGGCCTTCGCGTAGTTCTCGATCTCCGCGCCGAGCCCGTAGTGCTGGGCGATCAGGCTGCGCAGCGGCACGGCGGGCCAGTCGGCGTGCGGCCGCAGTGCTCGGTCTTCGCTGTCGAGGACGAGCGCCGCGACGCCCAGTCCGATGCCCTGGATACGATCGCGCCGTGGCGCCGGGAGCACGCGGTCGATCAGCCGCCGGGTCTGGGCTACGGTCGCGTCCGGGCCGACGAGCAGCTCGGACGGTTCGCTCGCCTCGTCGACGACGGCGGCGTCGAGATCGGTGAGCACGGCCGATGCCGTGTGCGTGCCCAGACTGACGCCGATCGCGAAGCGTCCGCTCGGGTCGAACTCGTACAATCGCGACGGCCGCCCGCCGGTCGCCGGGCCGCTGCCGGCCGCCCGCACGTAGCCGTCGGCCAAGAGCTGCTCGACGATCTCCATCACCGTGGGCAGGCTCAGGCCGCACCGGCGCGCCAGTTCGGTGCGCGACATCGTCCGGTGCGCCCGCAGCAGGCCCAGCACCACAGCGGTGTTGCGCGCGCGCACCGGGTTCGGCTCGCTCATCTCGCCCACGGGCCGCCTTCGTCAGCCACGAGTGCGCCGTAGCGCGGCTGCCGCGGCCACGGCGGCGCCGGCAGCGGTCCCTTGAGCAGCGGATCGCCGCTGTCCTGCTGCCACGACTCGAGGGAGCAGGACAGCCGCGCCCGCACCTCGGCGTACCGCGGGTCCGCGGCCACGTTGCGCTGTTCCCACGGGTCGTCACGCAGGTCGTAGAGCTCTTCGGCGGGCCGGTGCGCCAGGTGCGCGTCGCCGTAGCCGTACCGCGTCGGGCTCGACTCGAGGTCACCTGGCAGCGGCAGGAGTGGACGGGGCTCGAAGTTGCGGAGGTACTTGAACTCCGCGTCGCGAACCGCGCGCAGCGGATCGTAGATGTCGTGGAAGTTCTTCTCCGTGAACACGTGCTCGCGCGACGGTGCCGGGTCACCGCCGCGCAACCACTGGGCGTGGCTCACGCCCTGTACCTCGGGCGGCACGGGCAGGCCGAGCGCATCCAGGACGGTGGGCACGAAGTCGACGTGGCTGAACAGGCGGTCGGTGGCCCCGCGCGGCGACGGCCAGGCAGCCGGTGGCCGCATGATCAGCGCCACGCCGGTGCCCGGATCGTACAAAGTGGACTTGGCGCGGGGGAACGCCACCCCGTGGTCGGTGGTGAACACGACCCAGGTGTCGGCGGTCAGGCGCAGCTCGTCCACAGCGGACAGCAGCCGGCCGACGGCGGCGTCGGCCGCGCGGATCGAGCCCTGGAAGGACGCCAGGTCGTCGCGCGTCCACGCGTTGTCCGGCAGGAACGGCGGCACTTCCACCCTCGCCGGGTCGTCGGGCGCGTAGCGGTCGGTGGGGTAGGGGCGGTGCACCTCCTCGAAGCCCACGCTGAGGAAGAACGGCCGGTCCTCCAGCGCCGCGCGGGCGAGCCACGCCGTCGCCGCGTCCGTGACGCCGTCGCAGTACTCGCGTTCGAGGTAGGTGGTGCGCAGCGCGAAGAACTCCTGGTAGCCCAGTGTCGACGGATCGCTGCTCTCGTGCTGCATGCCCGCGAGCGCGGTGCGGTAGCCGGCGTCGCCGAGCAGTGCCGGCAGGGTTTGCACGCCGGCGCGGTATTCCCAGCCGAGGTGCGCGAGGCCGAGCAGGCCGTTGTCGTGCGGGTACCGCCCGGTGAAGAGCGAGCCCCGCGCGGGGGAGCACAGGGGAGCGGTGGCGAACGCGTTGTCGAAGCGCAGTCCCTGTTCCGCCAAGCGGTCCACGTTCGGGCTTGGCACACCGGGATGGCCGTAGGCACCGAGGTGGCGACCCAGGTCGTGCCAGTGCACCAGCAAGATGTTCGGCCGAGAGGGTTCGGTCATGCGCTCTCCTCGGTCGTCGGCCGGGTCAGGGTACCGGCGAAATGGCAGGCGGCGAACCGGCCGGGTTCGTGCTCGCTGAGTTCCGGGCGCCGGTCCCGGCAGATCCCGCGGCCGTCGCGCACGACCGGGCCGATGGGGCACCGGTCCGCGAACGGGCAGCCGGTTGCGCGCACGGGCTGCCCGTTCGCCGCGCCGCGCAGCAGCAGCGCCTCGGGACGCCGGTCGGCTGACGGGTCCGGGGACGGCGCGGCGGACAGCAGCGTGACGGTGTAGGGGTGCAGCGGCCGGTCCGTGAGGGGGCCGGCCGGGCCGAGCTCCATCAACGAACCCGAGTACAGCACCGCGATCCGGTGGCTCACCTGCCGGACCACCGCGAGGTCGTGCGAGATGAACAGCATCGTCAGCCCGAGGCGCTCCCGCAATGCGACGAGCAGGTCCAGGATCCGCGCCTGCACCGAGACGTCCAGCGACGACACGGGTTCGTCGCAGATCAACAGGTCCGGCTCCGTGGCGAGGGCGCGGGCGATGCCGATGCGCTGGCGCTGTCCCCCGGAAAACTCGGCGGGCCGCCGGTGGGCGACGTCGGGATCCAGGCCGACTTCGCGCAGCAGCTCGGCAACGCGGTCGGCTCGTGCGCGCCGGTCCCGAAGACCGTGCGCGCGCAACGGTTCCTCGAGTGCGGTGCCGATGCGCATCCGCGGGTGCAGTGACGCGTAGGGGTCCTGGAACACGAGCTGGATTGCCCGGCGCAGCTGTGCCGAACGCTTCGCCGTCAGCTCTTCGCCGCGGAACCGGAGCGCACCCGAAGTGGGGGCGTGCGCTCCCGCGACGGCCCGCGCCAGCGTCGACTTCCCGCTGCCCGACTCGCCGACGATGCCCAGTGTCTCGCCCGGTCGGACACTCAGGCTCACGTCGTCGAGCACCGTGAACCGCTGTCCGTGGCGGCCGCGGTAGGTCTTGGTGAGGCCGGAGACCTGCAGCAGCGGCTCGGCCGATCCGTCCACACCGGAGTGTTTCGGCAGCGGTGTGTCCAGGCGGGGCACTGCCGCGAGCAAGGCCCGGGTATACGGGTGCTGCGGCCGCAGCAGCACGTCCTCGACTGCGCCGTGTTCCACGACCTGCCCGGTGCGCATCACCACGACGCGTTCGCACGTCGCGGCGACCACCCCGATGTCGTGGGTGATCAGCACGACCGCGGTGTCCAGCTCGCGCGCCACCCGCTTCAGCAGCGCAAGCACCCCGACGGCGGTGGTCGCGTCGAGGGCGGTGGTCGGTTCGTCCGCGAAGAGCACCGCGGGTTCGGCGGCGAGGGCGAGCGCGATCATCACCCGTTGCCGCTGCCCGCCGGACATCCGGTGCGGCCGCTCCCGCAGCCGCCGATCGGGGTCGGGGATGCCCACCAGCTCGAGCAGTTCCTTCGCCCTCGTCCGCCGCTGCGCCGCCGAACCCTTGCCGTGCGCACGCAGCGCTTCGTCGAGATGCCGGCCGATCGAGAGCATGGGGTTGAGCGAGGACATCGGATCCTGGAACACCAGTCCGATCTCCCCGCCGCGCAACTCACGAAGCTCGTTCTCGCTCAGCGCCGCGATGTCCGTGCCGCGAAGGAGCACCGCCCCGCCGGTCACGCGGCCCGTCGCCGGCAGCATCCGCAGCGCGGCGAGGGCGACGCTGGACTTGCCGGAGCCCGATTCGCCGATGATGCCGAGGACTTCGCCCGGCCGCACCGCGAAGTCGACCCCGTCGACCGCCGTACGGGCGCCGAACCCGATCCGCAGGTCGCGAACCTCGAGCACCGCGTCGCTCATGTCTGGCTCCCGCCTTGTCGTGCCGCGTTGTTGAGCGCGTCGCCGAGCACGGTGAACCCGAGCACCAGCGCGGTGATGGCGACCAGCGGCCCGACGACGAAACTCGGCCGCACAGTCAGGTACTGCACGGATTCCTGCAGGATGTTGCCCAGCGATGGGTCCGGCGGGCGCACGCCGATGCCGACGAAACTCATTCCGCCTTCGAGGAACACGGCCGTCGACAGCGACAGCACCAGCTGCACCACCAGCGCGTCCAACGCAGTGGGCAGGAGGTGGCGCAACAACACCCGCCACGGGCCGACACCCGACAGCCGCGCGGCCACGGCGTAGTCGCGATCGCGTTGCGCCAGCAGGCCGGCGCGCACCACCCGGCAGCAGATCGGCGCCTGCGACAGCACGATCGCCACCGTGATCGACACCATGCCCGTCCCGAGCACGGCGGCCACGGCGACGGCCAGGATCAGCGACGGGAAGGCCAGCAGCACGTCGATGACCCGTTGCGCCACCACGTCGGCCGCCGCCCAGCGGGCCGAGAGCACCGCGGCGAGCACGCCGAGCAGTCCGGCCACGGCGACCCCGGCGACGCCCACGACCAGGTCGACCTGGATACCGTGCAGGACCCGGGAAAGCAGGTCGCGGCCGAGCTCGTCGGTGCCGAGCCAGTGCGCGCCGCTCGGCCCGGTGAGCAGCTGCGCAGTCTGGGCGCGCGGGTCCTCGGGGGACAGCAGCCCGGCGAAGGCCCCGGCCAGCCCGAGCACCACGATCACGCCCAGCGCCACCCGGGCGCGAGCCGAATGCAGCACCCCCGTGCGGCGCTGCGCGGGGACCGCCACGGCGAGTACGGTCATGATCGGCCTCCCAGCCTGGTCCGCTGATCGAGCCCGGCCTGACCGAGGTCGGTCAGCAGCTGCAGGACCAGGAACGCGGTGACGGCGATCAGGAGCAGGTCCTGCACGAGCAGGTAGTCGTGGTTGGTGATGGCCTGGATCAGCAGCTGGCCGACGCCGGGCCACGCGAACAGTGCTTCGACGATCGCCGAGCCGGCGAGCAGGTTGCCCAGCTGGATCCCGGCGACGGTGAGCACTGGCGGTAAGGCGTTCGGCAGCGCGTGCACCGTGATCAGCCGCCCACGCCGCACGCCCAGTGCGGTCGCGGTGCGGGTGAAGTCCTCGGTGAACGCCTGGTCGAGCCCGTCGGCCAGGAACCGGCCGAGCACGGCCGACACCGGCAGCGCCAGGCACAGCGCCGGCAGCACGAGGTACTGCCAGCCCAGTTCCGGGTCCTGCAGCAGGGAGACCCGGCCGCCGACCGGGAACACCGGCACCAGCACTCCGAAGACCACGATCAGCGCGGTGCCCGACACGTACGGCGGCACAGCCAGCGCGAACGTCATCACCGAGCGTGCGGCGCCTCGCACGAACGCCCGACGGCTCGTGGCACCCAGCACGCCGAGCACGAACGCGAGCAGCGCGGCGAGGACGGCGGCTGCCACGGTGAGCTCCACGGTGGCGCCGAGCCCCCTTGCGATGAGTTGCCCGATCGGCTGGCCGAGCACCGCCGACCGTTGCAGGTCGCCGGTCAGCAGGCCGTGCAGCCAGCGCCAGTACTGCTCCGGCAGCGGCCGGTCGAGTCCGAGGTCGCGGGTGATGGCCTGGATCGTGGCGGGGGTGGCGTTGGAGCCCGCGATGGCCGTCACGGTGCTGCCCGGCACCAGGCGGGTCAGGCCGAAGATCGCCACCGAGGCGAGGAACAGGGTCAGGAGCATGGACGGTATGCGCCGCAGCGCGTAGCGGAGCATCGGCTTCACCCCAGCCGGGCCTGGTCGAGGACGAGGAAGTCGAACATGGTCCAGGTCAGCCCGTGCAACCGCGTGGTCGCCGTCATGGTCGCACCCGTGTTGACCATCGAAATCACGAACTGTTGGTCCAGCAGGATCCGCGACAGCTCGTCGTACGCCTGCCGCGCCGCGGTTCCGGTGGTGGTCCAGGCCTGGACGGCGGCGGCACCGTAGGCCGGGTCGGTGAACCCGGAGGTGTTCTTGGTGTAGCGGAATGGCGCAGCGCCGGTGACCAGCGAAGCGGGGTTCAGCTGGGCGAACCCGTGCGAGTTGAGCCACAGCGCGGGGAGGTCGCCCGACGAGAGCCGCGTGCCGAAGTCGTTGCCCAGCAAGGGGAGGAGCTCGATGTCGACACCCAGCCCGCCGAGGTCGTACTGGATCAGCTGGGCCATGTAGCCCGTGGCGGGCAGCGACGAGTTGTACGCCAGCTGCAGCCGGGCGCCCGGTCCGCCGGCCGCTGCCAGGAGTTCGCGGGCCCGGGCGGGGTCGTGGGCGTAATGGGCGGCCAGGTCGGCGCGGTAGGCGGGCGAGCTCACCGGCCACGGCAGGCTGGTGACCGTGCCCGCGCCGCGGAACACGACTTCGCGGATGCGGGCCCGGTCGATGCCGTAGGCCAACGCCTGCCGGAACTCCGCCCGGTCGAGCGGCGCGACCCGCAGGTTGCAGCCGAGGTACCACGCGTTGTCGGACGTGTCGGTGAATGTGGTGGCGAACCGGTCGTCCCCGGCGAGGCCCAGCAGGTCGACGGGGCTCAGCCCGGGCACGAGGTGGCTCTGACCGGTGCGCAACGAGGCCACGAGGGACTGAAGCTGCGGAATGGTGCGGATCTGCACTCCGGACAGGTGCGGCAGACCCGGTTTCCAGTACCGAGGGTTGCGGGTGAACTCGACCGAATCGCCGGGCGTCCACTTCGCGAACCGGAACGGTCCGGTGCCCACGATCTGCTTGCCACTGGCCAAGTCCGCCAAGGTCTCGCGGTCGACGATCGGCATCAGCTCGAACAAGTCGAACAGGTTCCCCGCCGGCTTGCTCAGCCGCAGTGCGATCCGGTGCGCGCCCTGCGGGCTCAGGTCCGTGACGAGCGCCGCGGTGGTGGCCAGCTGCGAAGAGCGTGCCGGGTCTTGGATGGCGTGGATCGACGCGGCGACGTCTTCGGCGGTGAACGGCCGCCCTGTGTGGAACGTGACGTCCTCGCGCAGCTGCAGCGTGAGGGTGCGCCCGGCGTCGGACCATTCCCAGGCCGTCGCCAGCGCTGGGCGCGGCTGCAGCGTGTGGTGGTCGTACTCGGTGAGCGGGTCGAAGACGAGGCGCGTGAGCGCGAAGTCGTTGGGATTCTGGCTGAGCATGCTCTTGGGGGCGATGTCGGCCAGCTGCGCTATCCGGAGCACGTCCGACCCGCCCGCGTCAGCCGATCCTGTCGCCGCCCACCGGCACCCGCTTGTCGCGAGCACCGCCCCTGTGCCGAGCGCCGCGGACAGCACGCGGCGCCGGTTCACGAGCCTGCGTTGCACGGGACCCCTTTCTTAGGGGGGTTAAGTTACGTGCCGTGCCGGGCTGAAGGCAAGGGGTCTCGCCAAGACTGACTGCAAGAAGGCCGGTGAACCACACCGGCACGGTGCGGCCCGCCTGGCCTTGGGCGGTGCTCACCAGGGATCTGAGCTCGACCGCCGGAAGGCCTTCAACGCCGCGCCGGTCTCGGCGTGGCCGGCTCTCGGAGTGCGTGCGCGAGGCCGACGCCGAGGTGTCTTCTGCGCGCAGCTAACGGCGGGCGCGGTGGATCAGGCAGCCATCAGTGGGGGCCCTACTTGTCGGCCGGTGCGTAACGGAGTTCGAGCACTCCGGACGGGAAGGTGGTGCTCTTCACCAGGCGCAACCGCACGGCTTCGTCGAGTTCGGGGAACAGAGCGGCGCCCCTGCCGGTGACGGCGGGGAGGACCCACAGGCGGTACTCGTCGACGACGCCGAGCTTGATCAGGGAGTGCATGAACTCGGTGCCGCCCGCGGCGACCAGGTCTTTGCCCGGCTGGGCTTTGAGCTTGGCGATCTCTTCGGCCGTGTCGCCGCTCACGATGGTGGTTTCACCCCATTCGTCCGCGGTGGTGAGGGTGCGGGAGAACACGACCTTCGGGATCTCGTTCATGGCCCTGGCGGACGGGTGGTCGGACGTGGGCCAAAACCCGGCGATGGCCTGGAAGGTGTTGCGGCCCATGAGGAAGGCCCCGGCTTCCCACAGCTGGTCGACGAAGTACTCCTCTTGCTCGGAGTCGTCTATCGCCATCATGACGTCGCGGATTCCGTTGTCGGCATCGGCGCTTTTGCCGTCGACCGAGACATAAAATCCCAGGATCAACTTGCGCATCGGGTCCTCCAGCCGTGGGTGTTCTGGTGCTTTCGCGGTCGTGCGGTTCAGGTCGTCCAGTGACGCTGGAGTCCGGCGAGTTCGGCGGCTGCCGGGTCCCAAGCACCGCACGTGCGCCCTGCGAGAACCTTTGCACCGACTACTGAAGGTGTCAAGACAAAATTTATTGTCGGAGGTCCAGCTTGCGGGTGTTTTCGCAGCCGCCGGATGGCAGCAGCCAGACGACGCGCGTTCACCGACGCCATCGGCGCGGCCCTTGTGGAAGGGCCGCGCCGACGTTGCCCTCCGTTGTCGGCTGGCGTCTCCTGGTCGGCGTCGGCTCGGCGCTGATCGTCAGCCGGCCGGCTGGGAAACGGAGACGACGATCCGCGGTACAGACTGCGTTCCTGTTCGGAGGCGCCGTTTTCGCCAACCCGGCCCTGTTCAGCATCGCGCGCGTCGGTCGGGGGCTCGGCGCGGCGGCCCTGGTGCCGACCAGCCTGGGGCTGATCGGGGTGAATTCGTTGACCGAACCAGCTCGGCGTGCTCCCATCCACGTGGGGAGTCTGGTCGACGAACTGGCGCAGACGAATCTCGCGCGATCATCCAGCTCAAACCACGAGCGGCGTCTCGTCTCCACCACCAGGCTCGAGTCCGACGTCGGCCGACGGAGGGGAGTCCCGCCGCGCAGCCGGCCGACCGGTTCGCCATTCGCGAATGTGCGGGGACGGGCGCGCAGGTGTCCGCGGAACGCGCGCAGGTCTTCATGGGCGCCTCGTCATGGAAGCTGCGCTCGGCTGGGCGGCGGCTGTATGGTCTCGGCGTACCTGCGCGGATCGTCTCAAGGGTTCGCCGGTGGTCCTTGTCGAGATTGAGGCAGCGGTCGGCGACGGGAAGGGCGATGGTGCGTCGTGGGTTGAGCGGGCTGCGCGATGGTTGCTCGAGGGTGGGCGTGCCGCTTGCGGGTGAGGACACCTGGTGTCGGCTCCTGGAGGTGGTTGCGGTGTGGGGGCTGGTCGTGGCGTGGCGTGAGCGGTTCAGGTTGCGGCTGGTTGTCCGTCATGGATAAGCGCACTGCGATGGAGTTGGTCGAGACGGCGCGGTCCGAGACCGCGCAGTTGGCTGCGGCGCTGGCACGTCAGCGGGACGAGATCGTGGCGTCGTCGGAGTTCACCAGTGGCGACGATGAGCACGATCCGGAAGGCGCCACGATCGCTTTTGAGCGGGCGCAGGTCCAGGCACTGCTGCGGCAAGCTCACGACGAGCTCGCGGCGCTTGAGCAAGCCGCCGAGCGGGTGCTCGCCGGCGTCTACGAGGTCTGTGAACGCTGCGGCGGCCCTATCGCGGAGGGCCGGCTGACGGCCCTGCCGGCGACGCGGATCTGCATCGCCTGCGCAAACCGAATGTGACGCGACCACTTGAGGGCAACGCGGCGATAGCTGACTTCGCGACCTTCACGCAGCCGGGGGAGCGCGTCCAGTCGGGCCGTCGGAAACAGGCGGCGCGCGACAACGGGCCCCGGCGTTGCCATCGTCGGGAAACAGCCCGGTGCACAGAAGACACCCGGCGGGTCTCGCGGGTCCTGCGACGGTGCGAGACACCGAGGCCCGACATCGGCGAGACTGTCGGGATGAAATCTCGTGCTGCTGGAATGTGGTGGGGCACAGCCATCGAAGCGCCGAACCCAGGTTTGCTCGCCAGGTTCTACGCTGAGCTTCTCGGCTGGCAGGTCGTCCACGAGGAGCCGAGCGCGGCGATCGTCGCCGCGTCTGCCCAAGGCCCGTTTTTCGTGTGCCAGAAGGCGGAGGGCTATCGGGCCCCGACCTGGCCTCCGGTCGAGGGTGAACAACGGCCGATGATCCACTTCGATTTCCAGGTCGGTGACCTTGCCGAGGCGGTCGATGAGGCGGTCGCGCTGGGTGCCACTGTGGCGGGGTCCCAGCCGCGGGAGAACGTGCGGGTGCTGTTCGATCCGGCCGGTCACCCCTTTTGCCTGGTCTTCGACGCGGGATGACTGGCGCGGTCCGAGCCCGGATCGAACGTAAGGGGGAACGCGCGATCTGAGAGTGTCTGGCCGGTAGCGAGGGCCAGGTGGTCCGGCCGACGTGTGGATTACGAGGCCCGCGGGTCTGGCGTGGCTTCGGATGGGGCTGCCCGCGGATCTGGTCGGCTACCGGCTGAGGCGGCGCGGGTGCGGCGATGGCCCGCTTCCGTTCTTGTTCCCAGCGAACGGTCCGGCCTGACGCCAGCCAGCCCATGCAGGTCCAGTGAGGAACTAGACGGATGCTTCACACGTCTCGTCGTGGCGCGGTATCGGTCGAGTGTGGAAACGCGCTCCTCGCGCGTCTTGACGATCAGATCAGGCACCACCGGTCAGAATGTGAGTGATCACGCACCGACAAGAAGGAGCATCGTGTCGGACAACGTGCTCAGGGAGCGGTACGCGGACTTGCTGCCGCGGTTTCGCTACCTGGTGCTGCCGCCGGTCAACCCGGGCCAACCACGCGGCGAGCCTGACCACGACGCGAACCTCGGAGTGGTCACGTGAGGTGAGTGTGCAAGGTGTACCGCAGTATTGGCATTTCAACATCTGAAAAAGTCAAAGGGCGGGTTCTTGGGTGAAGGCTTCCAAGGAGGCCAGGATGTGGGCCTGTCCCGGCGTATCGGCGCTGCTGATGACGACCGGGTGCAGCTCGTCGATCGCCGGGTGGGCTCACCCGGACCACTCTCCTGAGGCGAAACAGGTCGAGACCGGAATTGCCCTTCAGAATCTGACCACGGCTCCGGCCAAGGTGATGACGTACGCCGGGCAGTCCGGCTACGACGCGTGCGCGATCATGAACCTGTTCCTGATGCAGCAAGCAGGATTCATGATCAACCGCGAGAAAACCTTCACGCAGAAGAAGTTCACTGTGCTGACGGTCCACCGGCCCCTGGCGCTGTCACGTACGATCCGTCCGGGATCCACATCTCACTGGAACCCGCATCCGAGTGGCTGATGACGGGCAAGGATGACAAGTACCTTCTCACGCTGAGCATCGACCGGAAACAGTATGAGAGCGACGACTTGTCGAGCGATCGCGACACCATCTGGCGCCTCGCCACCAACCCTGAGGCGCAACAGCGCGTCCAGTCCCGCGCTGTCGGTCACGAGACCCGTGGTGACATGGAGATCTGTGTGACGACGGGGACTCTCGTCTACCCTGATGAGTATCAGGTGTACTTCTTCTGGGGTGGTGACCAGTACTGGGCCACGTTGGATATGCACGCCAGTGATTACGGCACCTCCGCGGACAGTCGGGGTGTCAGCCAGCAGCCCGCCGGACGCCCACGAGTTTCTGATCGATCAGGTTGCCGGCAAGCCGGCCGCCGGTCCCGGCAAGGTGGGGTGTCCGAATACAGGTTCGGGGCTCCTTGGAACGCGCCGAACGCATGTGACGTGTATCGGTCGGAAGACTGGGCACTGCCTTTCACCGACGACACCGCAGCCAGCCGGGTTCAGGAACAGTCATCCATCGGTCCGGTGCCGTTCACCGCCGATCCCCAGGATCGTGGCGGGGGGCCGTGGAAATATGTGCGGAGCAGTTGCTACCGCATGAATCATGCCAACACCGGGAACCTGGTCAACCAGGATGGGCTGACGGTTCAGATCGACACGCACGACAACCTCGACGGTGCAACTCACTCCAACCACGTGCAACGCCACCCGCACGCCATCGGGCCGAGTGGTCCGCCCATGGAGGAAACCAAGGCCAAGCTCGGAGACGGCGACACTTGCTGGGTGCCCACCGACGGCAGCTCGCACCTGCTGTTCAAGGAGGGGCGCCAAGTGATCACCATGTGGGCATTCAAGCACGAGGACTACCAGCAGCCCGCGCTCAACGCGGTTTTCGGGAAGGTCGTGAACAAGATTGCCGACCGTTTGAGCAGATTCCTTGATGTCTTTGGCTACCCGATAAGAGGGTTTCAGGGCGTCTGGACTTCGGCCACGGCGTGATCCCATTCCGACTGTCGGCGGCCACCACGGTCGATGGCCGGCTCAGACGGGATTCGGCGCACGCAGACCCGAGGGAAGCCGCGAACCCGACTGAGCCGGCATCGTCGAGGAACGAGTCTTCCCTACGCAATGACAAGCGCGCGCCATGCGGTGACAGTGGCCTTGGCCCAGGCGGTGACGCGTTCAGGGAAGCCGTCGGCGGGGAATGTGCCGTCTTGGGCGACGTCGGTGATGGTGACACTGAATGAGGTGGGTGACGGAGTAGCGGACGGGGTTGGCACGTCGGGCACGGTGTCCGCCGGTGCCGAACCGGCGTTGCGGTGGGAGTTGGCGCGGCGGGACCGCTCGGTGAGCCGTGCGGTGGCAAAGACGCCTTCGCCGAGGTAAGTGTGCAAGATCTCCCAGCAGGGGAGCCGCCTGGGCGCGGGCAGGCGGCTGGGATGCTGGAGCAGGAAGCACGAGACCGTGACCCCGTGCAGGGGGCCCCATGGCGGGCGCCGGGAGTGGTCGAGCGCGAGCACCGTGTGGAAGAGCTCTTCACACGAATGGGTGTGCGCGAGGGCTCCGCATTCGGGACAGCGTGTCACGAGCACCGCCGTCGACTGCGAAGCGGATGGACGTGGGCGGGTGCCCGCTCCGCGTCGATCAGTGCGCGATCCCAGGTCTCACTTCGATCAGCCATATTCCCTCCTGGCATGACGGATAGGCAGCGGTGACGCATCGTCAGAGTAGGGACTCCAGCCAGTGGAGAGTCAACCGTCGGTCTCGCGGTCGAGCTGGGCAGTCGGCCGGCACCTCCAGCAACCCGTGCGGGGCCCATCGCCGACGTCGGCACCACCATCCTGGTGCGTGCGCTCGTCGACGAGTCTGCGTGGTGGCCACGCTGCCTGGAACCCGGCCACGGTTCGGTCGCCAAAGCAGACGCCGCCGAGGGGACGGTCGGATCCCTCCATCGGCGACGGGTGCGCCGATAGGCCCCGAGTGTGAACCTTGAGGACGCGCTGGCCGACGCCGACCCGCTGATCCAGTTCGGGTTCACTGGGAGCGCAGCCAGTACTGCATCGGCAGTGGGGTGAGTGGGTCTTCACCGGCGATGGGTCAACCGACGAACGAGTGCCACCCGAATGGCGCCACAGTGGAGTTGCCGCGCCCGAAATGACCAATCAAGAGTATTTGCCGCTTTGGTCGAGTTCGTGACGTCTCAACAAGACCGTACGTTAGTCGCTTGTTCGCGAAGCCCGGGCGCCGGATTCTGTTTTCCGTTCCAGAGCACCACTTCCCGCTCCCCTGACCACGGCCCGGCCTCGCACCCGGGTCTGGTTCACCCTGCCCGGAGGAGATCCCTCGCCATGCATCTGAGACGTTCTGCCGTCATGGCCGCGACCGGCGTACTAGTCGGCGCGCTCGGCATCACCAGCACCGCACAGGCGCAAACCACCCCGAACGCGGCCCCGAACGCCGTGCCCAGCGCGCAGGCCATGGCTGTCAGTGCAGCTGCCGGTCTCGTCGCGAGCCGCCCGTCCGCTCTGCACGCCAGCGCGGACGACGTTTTCGTGCAGCAGAAGGCCATCTCCTCGACCAACGGCCTGCAGTACATCCCGTACGAGCGCACCTACAGGGGCCTGCCCGTGGTGGGCGGTGACTTCGTCGTCGCGACCAACTCGACGGGCCAGGTGCTGGGCACCTCGGTCGCACAGGACCAGACCATCAACCTCGCGACGACCGTCCCGGCCGTCACGAAGGCCGCGGCCGAGGCTACCGCCCGGCATCAGCTGTCCTCGGTGGACAGTGTGAGCCCGGCTCAGCAGGTCGTTTACGCGCTCGGGTCGCCGAGGCTCGCGTGGAAGAGCACCGCCGTCGGGCACGACGCCGAGGGCCCGAGCCGGCTCGACGTCATCGTCGACGCGGCCACCGGGAAGGTGCTCCACACGCAGGAGCACGTGATGAACGGTGACGGCACCAGCGCGTGGAACGGCCCGAACCCGGTGCACCTCGACACCACGCACACGAGTTCGAACTACACGATGAAGGACCCGGCCATCACCAGCACGTCCTGCCAGGACGCGGCCACCAACACCACCTTCAGCGGCCCGGACGACAGCTGGGGCAACGGCAACGCCACCAGTCGTGAGACCGGCTGTGTCGATGCGCTGTTCGCGGCGCAGACCGAGAACAAGATGCTTTCGCAGTGGCTGGGCCGCAACGGCTTCGACGGCAACGGCGGCGGCTGGCCGATCCGCGTCGGCCTGAACGACGAGCAAGCCTACTACGACGGCACCCAGGTCCAGGTCGGCCACAACACGCAGAACCAGTGGATCGGCTCGATCGACGTCGTTGCGCACGAGCACGGCCACGGCATCGACGACCACACGCCCGGCGGCATTTCGGGCGCGGGTACCCAGGAGTTCGTCGCGGACGTCTTCGGTGCTTCGACCGAGTGGTTCGCGAACGAGCCGGCGCCCTACGACAAGCCGGACTTCCTGGTCGGCGAACAGGTCAACCTGGTCGGCTCCGGCCCGATCCGCAACATGTACAACCCGTCGGCGCTGGGCGACAAGAACTGTTACGACAGCTCGGTCCCCGGCGGTGAGGTGCACGCGGCCGCCGGCCCTGGCAACCACTGGTTCTACCTGCTCGCCGAAGGTACCAACCCGCCCAACGGACAGCCGACCAGCACGACGTGCAACAACTCCACGGTCACCGGCCTCGGTGTCCAGACCGCGGTGAAGATCTTCTACAACGCGATGCTGCTCAAGACCTCCGGCAGCTCGTACCTGAAGTACCGCACCTGGACCCTGACCGCGGCGAAGAACCTGTTCCCGGGCAGCTGCACCGAGTTCGACACCGTCAAGGCGGCGTGGAACGCGATCTCCGTCCCCGCGCAGTCGGGTGACCCGACGTGCTCGGCGACCGGCACCGTCACGGTGTCCAACCCGGGCAACCAGTCGACCACGACAGGCTCCGCGGTGAACCTGCCGCTGTCGGCCTCGGGCGGTGCCGCGCCGTACACCTGGTCGGCCACCGGACTGCCGGCCGGCCTGTCGATCAACGCCTCCACCGGCACGATCTCGGGCACCGCGACCACCGCGGGCTCCTCGAACGTCACGGTGACGGCGAGGGATTCGGCCGGGAGGACCGGCACGGCGTCGTTCGCGTGGACTGTCGGTGCCACAGGCGGCTGCTCCGGCCAGAAGCTCGTCAACGGCGGCTTCGAGTCCGGCAGCGCGAACTGGACCGGCACCACCGGCACCATCGGCCAGTGGGCGTCCTCGGGTGAGCCGGCGCACAGCGGCATCTATAGCGCCTACCTGGACGGCTACGGCTCGACGCACACCGAGTCCGTCGCGCAGTCGGTGAGCATCCCGGCCGGCTGCCGCGCCACCCTCACGTTCTACCTGCACATCGACACCGCGGAGACGACCACCACGACCGCCTACGACAAGCTGACCGTCACCAACGGCAGCACGACGCTGGGCAACTACTCCAACCTGAACAAGGGCACGGGGTACGCGCTCAAGACGATCGACGTCTCGGCGGCCGCTGGCGGCACCCTGGCGCTGAAGTTCACCGGCACCGAGGACAGCTCCCTGCAGACGTCGTTCGTGATCGACGACGTCGCGGTGACGCTGAGCTGAATCGCTTGAATCCGCTTTGAGGAGGCGGGGAAACCGGGAATCCGGCTTCCCCGCCTCCTCGCTTCGCGGCGAAGACCGACATGGTCGGACCAGGGTCTCCGAAGCACGCTGGCCGTCGGAAGGGCGCTCTGGTGGTTTCTGCGCGCTCCGGCTGTCGTGCGGCCTCGAGGTGTTTTGCCGCGGCCGCTTCGCGTGTTGTCCAGGCGCGGGTTGTCGATCACCTTCGATTCGGGGCTTCCCGGTGCGTTCTTGGCGACGGTGATGATGTAGTACTGATTGGCGGTGTCGGCGGATGTCGACGTTGGCGCGGCGATTGTGGAGCCTGTTGCCCGAAAAGCCGGCGAACGCCGGATTGACGACCGAGTCCTTTTCTTTGCGCGACTCGAAATTTAAAGGTAGAAAACTGCTAGCGTGGGGGAGTGAGTGTTACCGCCATCCAGGTGATCACCCCTTGGTGCGCTGGTTCGCGTTTTGGCCGATCTTGGCGAGTCGGCGCAGGTCCGGGTGAGGCCGGGTCGGCTGTGGCATCTGCTCGACGGGGAGCCGGTGGAGCTGGGCGATGGTGAGAGGTGCGGAAAAGTCGACCCCGTATCCTTCACCGTACGTTTTACGGAATATCAGATCGCCGGGTGAAAGCCCCACCCCGACGGTGGTGAGGTAGGCATCACTCAGTTCGTCGGTGAGAGCGAGCCAGGCTCCCGCGAAGTGCAGCACCGCCGCCTGGACGCGGGCACCGTCCACCGTCCACGTCACACGTGGCCACCTGGACAGGTCGGAGGCCCGCTCGGTCAGGTGTGCTTGTACCGCCCTGCCGAGGGTGGCGCGATACGCACCGGGCGCCGCCGGCTCGACGACGCCCATCAGCTTGCCGAGTGCCATACCGGGCGCGCGCCACTCCAGTGGTGCCGTACCGGGCGCGAAAGCAGTGTGAGGCAGGGTGCCCACCAGTGCTGCCTGGTGTCCCTCATTGGTCTTGTGACCAAGCCATACCGGCGTCGAGTCTCGGTTCTCGATCGCCGCGATCCACTGCTTGTGTCGACCTGAAAAAGTCGAGGTCGTACACGTCGACCGCGGGTGCGGCCTGGTCGGTCGCGTTCATCCGCTCGGCTACCACAGCGCAAGATCCTCTCGGGTGGGTGCGCCTGCAGTAGAGCACAATCGATCCTTGAATGGGACGAACAGCGCAAAATGGCCGCTGGCGGCTCGTGTGGATGCGTTGCCGACCGGATGGAAGGGCCGGCGAGCCACACCCGCGTCCCAGTTCCGGCCCCGTCGCACACGGACGGCGGGCTGACCCGCGCCTGTGGATCCACCGGTGCGCCGCCCTCACATCACCCTCTCCTGGGAAAGTACTTGCCTACCTGGAAAGCGCAGACTGGGTTTCTCTTCAGGCAAGTACTTTCCTGAGGGAGGGTGAGTGGCCGTGGACCAGTGGCTGACCCTGCGCGCGGCGAAGCGCGCGGAACCGACGAGGGAGCGACGATGGTGAACGAGCCCGCGCCGGACGAAGCGGTGGCGGCGCTACGCACGATCCACGAGAGCCGAGAGCGGGTGATCACGTCCGTCGTGGGCTCTCGGTGGCTCTCGATCACCTTCGGCATGGCCGTCTTCCTTGGCTGCGCGGCCAGCGACCTGCTCCCGGCAGCGCAAGCCTGGGTGGGCTGGGCTCTGCTGGGTCTTGTCGTCGTGCTGGCACTCGGCCTGAGCATCGGGCGGGCGGCACCCTGCTCGGTCGCCCGGTGCTGGTATCGGACCGGAGCCTGTCCGTCGGCGAGCGCCTGCTGCGCATCGCGCCCATCCTCGGCATCGGGGTCGCCGTCGCCGTCGTCGCCGAGCTGTTCCCCGTTCCGCACGGCGAGGTCTACTACGGTGCGCTGGCGGGGCTCTACATCGTGGTCCTGGACCCCAGGTTCAAGCTGTGGCTGCTGCGCCGGCAGGAGAGGGACTGAAACCGTGGCCGGCTTCGACCAGCTCCTGCTGGATCCGACGAGACTGGCCATCGTCTCGCTGCTCGCCGCCGCGGAATGGGCCGAGTTCGGATTCGTCCGGGACTCGGTGAAGGTCACCGACTCGGCACTGTCCAAACAGGTGACGACACTGCCCAAGAACGACTACGTCGAAGTCCGCAAAGGCTACGTCGGCAAGCGCCCCCTCACCTGGCTCAGCCTCACCGCCACCGGCCGCGCCACCCTCGCCGAGCACATCTCCGCCCTCCAGGCCATTGCCGAGAAGGCTCGTGCGGACGGCGCCCTTCATTCCCGTGACGGGCAGGCCCGATGAAGCCGGCCGGAGTAAGTCAGTCAATGCAAGAGGTCGAGGCTCTTCGGCAGTTCGACGGGGGGAAGAACCTTCCCGGCGAGCAGGCCACCCGCGAGCCACTGCGCGACGGCCGCGGTCTGGGTCTGCTCCGGTGTGGTCCCCCGCCGGTAGCGGTGCCGCCATCTCGGCCAGGGCCGCCGACGCGGTGAACGCGTCACCCCGGGCCTCGACGTCGGCATCCGCGTCGGGCACCAGCCGCTCCCGCCGCCGGCGATCGCGGCGGGCCGGCAACACCCCGAACAACGGCTCTCGTGCGTAGGCACGCTAGTGTCCTGAGTCGGTAGTTCGTGGGCAGCTGTAGGGTGTGGTGATGCCGAGCCCGAAGCTTGACCCCGTGGTGCTCTCTGATGAGGAACGGTCGGTGTTGACCGGGTGGGCGCGTCGCCGCAAGACCGCGCAGGCGCTGGCGTTGCGAGCCCGGATTGTGTTGCGCTGCGCCGAGGGCGGGTCGATCGGCGAGGTCGCCGGGGATGTGGGTGTCTCACGGAACACGGTGTCGAAATGGCGGTCGCGGTTTGCCGAAGACCGGCTGGAGGGTTTGTCGGATGAGCCTCGCCCTGGCCGGCCGCGCCTGATCACTGACGAGCGGGTGGACGCGGTGATCACCAAGACGCTGGAGGAAACGCCGGGCCAGGACACGCACTGGTCGACTCGCTCGATGGCCTCGGCCACGGGGATGTCGCAGTCAGCGATCTCGCGGATCTGGCGGGCATTCGGGCTCAAACCGCACGCGATCGAGACCTGGAAACTGTCCACGGACCCGCAATTCGTGGACAAGGTCCGCGATGTCGTCGGCCTCTACATGAGCCCACCCGAGAACGCGCTGGTCCTCGCGGTCGACGAGAAATCCCAGATGCAGGCGATCGATCGCACCGCACCGATTCTGCCGATCATGCCCACCACCCCGGCACGGATGACCCACGACTACGTCCGGCACGGCACCACCAGCCTGTTCGCCGCCTTCGACATCTCCAGCGGCTCGGTGATCGCACAGCACTACCGTCGACATCGCCATCAGGAGTTCCTGCGGTTCCTGAAGCTGATCGATGCCGCGGTCCCGAAAGACCTGGACCTGCATCTGGTGCTGGACAACTACGCCACCCACAAGACACCCAAGGTCAAGGAATGGCTGATCCGGCACCCGCGGTTCCACCTGCACTTCACACCGACCAGCAGTTCCTGGCTGAACCTGGTCGAACGATGGTTCGCCGAACTGACCAACCGCAAGCTGCGCCGCTCAGCCCATCGCAGCGTCACCGAACTCGAACGCGACGTCCGGTGCTGGATCAACGAATGGAACGCCGACCCGAAACCGTTCGTCTGGACCAAGCCAGCCGACCAGATCCTGGAAACCCTCTCCGCATACTGCCAACTAATTAACGACTCACGACACTAGTGCCCGATGTCCGCGCAACCATGTGCTTGACCATCCTCAGCAGGGCGTCGCCGACCGGCGCTGTCAGCGGAGCTGAGGTGTGCGGAGGTCGATGAGCCAGTGGTACGGCCGGACACCGCGGCAGCGGGCGGGATGCCGGCCGACTGTCCCGAGGGTCGAGGACTTCTTGCCCTGCCGCCGCTGTGTGCAGGCGGGCACGCTCAACGGTGAACCTGCTGTTCCGCCGACCACCGGGATCGACGATGACCGAGTTGCGCCCCTTGACCCCACGGGAATGCATCGACCTGCTGTCGACCCAGCCGGTGGGCAGGCTGGTGTTTTCCGAGAACGCGGTGCCCGCCATCCGACCGGTCAACTTCCTGGTGCACGAGGGAAACATCATCGTCCGGTGCAGCCGCACCGGGTCGATCGCCAAGCTCGTCGACGAAGTGGTCGCGTTCGAGGTCGACAGCATCGACCCCGTCAACCGCACCGGATGGAGTGTTGTCGTACTCGGCAAGGCGAACTCGATCACCGAAATCGACGAGCTGGTGACGCTGGCCGAACCCCGCCACCGGCCATGGCCCGGTGGAGAACGCTCACACTTCCTGCGGATCCCGATGGAAACCATCAACGGGCGAATGTTCCGGGTGTCGGAAGCCGGTTCCACTCGTTCCTGCGGGCTGGGAAGTCAGGAATAGCAGCTCTCGTACGTGCCGGGAAGCCTCAGCCCGGCGGGGGAAAAATTCGTTCACTTGCTCAGCGGTGATGCTGTCGTCGGCGGATTCTCCCGTGACCTCGCCGGCGTGCAGTAGCGTCGTCCACTTTGGTCCACCGCGATGGCGGGAGGTTGCTCTTCAAGTGGAAGCCGGCCGCGGAGCTGGACCGGGGGAACACGTCAACCGCGCCGGACGTGTCGGGGGCCTTTGCGGGTGGCTGAGGACCACCCGCTGCGTGCCGGTCGTGAAGTCGTGGTCTGCGTCAAGGACGGACGTCCGGAAGCCATGCCGAAGGGCCTTTGTTCAGAAGCCCAACGACCATTCTCCGCTCCGTCGGCTCATGGCGACGATGAAAGCGACGTCGTCCCGGCGGCTGGGCGACCGTTCACACCGGGAGGAGCCGACCGTGACGAAATCCCCGTCCCGCCGGCGGAATCACCCTTCCGCCGTGCGACCGGCCGACCGCCCCGGGATGATGCTCGCGATGGCCACCGCGGGCTTCGCGGTCACGTTCTGGGCATGGGCTCTGCTGTCACCCCTGGGCGCAACGCTGCGTGAACAACTGCACCTGTCCTCCGTGCAGCAGGCGATCCTGGTCGCTCTCCCGGTCATCGTCGGTTCACTCGGGCGGATCCCGGTCGGCGCGCTCACCGACCGCCTCGGCGCCCGGCTCATGTAGCCGGTCGTCGCCCTGCTCACCGCGATCCCGGTGCTCTACCTCGGGCACGGCGCCAGTTCGCTGACCGGCTACCTCGTCGGCGGCTTCTTCCTCGGCCTCGGCGGCACCACCTTCGCGATCGGCGTCCCGTTCGTGAACTCGTGGTACCCACCGCGACGCCGCGGGCTGGCCCTCGGGATCTTCGGCGTGGGGATGGTCGGGACCGCCATCTCGGCGTTCTCCACCGTTCAGCTGGCCAAAGCCTTCGGAAGCAGCTTTCCGTTCGACCTGGTCGCCGGCCTGCTCGTGGGGTACGCCGTGCTCGCGTTCGTCGTGGTGCGGGACCGCCCGGGTCGCCAGCGTGCCGCCGGGACTTTCCTCGGCAGGCTGGGTTCTGCCGTGCGAATTGGGGCGACCGGCCAGCTCGCCGCTCTTTACGCGGTGGCGTTCGGGGGGTTCGTCGCGTTCAGCGTCTACCTGCCCACCTACCTCGTCACCTCGTTCGGTCTCGACCGTGGGGACGCAGCTCTGCGCACCGCCGGCTTCGTAGTGCTCGCCGTCGCGATGCGGCCGGTCGGCGGCTGGCTGTCCGACCGCGCCGATCCGGTGAAGATCCTCGTCGCGGCCTTCACCGTGGTCGGTGTCCTGGCGCTCGCCGCCGCGTTCGAACTACCACTGATGCCCGTCGGCACGCTGCTCTTCCTCGGCATCGCCGGCGCCCTCGGCGCCGGAACCGGTGCGGTGTTCGCGCTCTTGGCGCGATTGGTCGCACCGGGCGAGGTCGGTGCCGTGACCGGAGTCGTCGGAGCGGCCGGTGGCCTGGGCGGCTTCTTCCCACCTCTGGTCATGGGCGTGGTCTTCGGCGCCACGGGCTCCTACCGGCTCGGCTTCGTGTTGCTAGCCGCCACCGCGGCCGCGGCCGCAGCTCTCACGGCGACCGTCGTCCGCCGGCGAGCGGCGCATCCGGCCGTCGAACACGCCTTGCCGGACACGCCGCCGCAGACCGGGTAAACGGGTGATGGCGTCACCGCTTGTCGCAGCTCGCCTTGGCGCTGGGTGGCTCGGGGTTGAGCGCTCGGTATAGGCGGCTCAAGCCCGCCGTCGTCGCGTCGCCAGTGCCCCGCAGACGTCGCCGAGGGGGTCAATCCTCGCGTAGACCTCGGCGACCGTCACGTTTGACTCGGCCCGGACGTGCTAGGCGAGTAGTTGTCGGAGGCCGTCGATGCCGGTGGCGTATACGTCGTGGGCGAAGGTGTGGTTGAGTTGTTCTTCTTGGCTGGCGTCGGCGTCGTATTCGGCCCACCATTCGACGAAGGTGTCTCCGGTGTCGGTGATGGGGCTGAGGCGGAGTGTGGAGGTGTAGCGGCGTACGCCGAAGGGGTTTGCGCCGGTGAAGGTGTAGGTGAGGGTGTGGGTGGGGTCGTCGAGGGCGAGTAGTCGTTCGTCGAAGGGGTCGCCGCCGGTGGCGAGGGTGAGCCTGCGGACGGCGCCGACTTGTCCGTCGGTGCCTTCGACGATCTGGCATTGTCCGATGGCGGTGAGGAAGGCGGGTAGGTCGCCGAAGGCGCGGACGTGGGTCCAGACCTTGTCGACGGGTGCGGCGACGACTCCGCTGGCGTAGGGACGCGGCATGGTTGCTCCAAGGTGTCGGTGGGACGTTGTCGAGGTCGGCGCATCGGGGACCGGCCGCGACACGGGCACAACCGGGCGACGGCGTCCGGCCACAGCGGGGCCGGACGAGGCGCCTGGGCCGGCTTGACCCGGCGCGCCGTTGTGTCGGCTGTCGGTGAGTCGATCCGCCACATCATCGGAGACCATGATCCCCAAAACCGCCGCGGTGCACGGTGTCTCAGGTCATGAATGTTCGTTATGGGGTGCCGTGGCACCAGGCTCGTCAACCCCGGCAGGGTGCCCGCTGCCGGGACTGTTCCCCGCCCAGCAAACACCCGCGTTCGCTGGTGGCGCACCAGCTCGAGGGCGACGCGGCGGAGTTGCCTCCTGGCTGGGCGGTCCGGCACGATCGGCACGCCTGCGGGAAGCGGTCGTCGCGCGGCGGGACGTGGTGGGTGATTGCGGGAAGGACGTGGGCATGCCGCCCTCGGAACTCGATCCTCACCAAGCGATTCGGCTGGTCGCGGGACGCGTGCTGGACACTCGCCTGGACGAGCTCGTGCACCGTGCGGTGGACCGGCTGCGCGCCGACGAACCGGAGTACGCGACGTCCGAGGTCAGCCGGGCGGATGTGATTGCCATGATGCGGCGGACGCTGGCGCTGACCCGGGCCGCGGGCCGGCCCATCCCGCCGGCGATCGCGGACGCGGCTGCCGAGGCAGGGCGGGTCCGGGCGCGCCAGCGGCTGCCGTTGCCCGCATTGCTGCACGCCTTCCGCATCGATCTGCGGATTCTCTGGGAAGCGATCATCGACGAGGGCCGCCGGGGCCTGGCCGCGAACGAGTCCTTTGTGGAGAGTCCCGTTCTGCTGCGATGCGGATTACGTGAATTCCCGCCTACTTCGCAGGATTGCCCTGGGGAGAGCCACCGGGAAGGGCCCGCGCATCGCGCAACGAGGGGTACCGGGGTGCCGGCGTGGCCGAGTGAGACCAGCCGTGGGAAGAAGTGTTTCCGGTGTGGAAAGTCCGAGCAGGTAACCGTCCGAGCAGCGGTGTGGTGCCGGGTTCTTCGGGACCGTGGAGCGGGCCGGCGGGCGCAGCCGGCGAGCCGGTGCCGCTGGGGCCGATGCCGTCTGCGCGTCGTCTGGGGCTGTCCCGCAGGACGTCTGCGTGACTGGGGCGCAGGCAAAATCAAGTCCTCGCTCACGCCCCGGTTCGGGGAGAGGGCGCACCCGGCGGCCGGGGTCGCGCTGGTGCGCCGCCGGCTCCTTCCCGCAGTTCTGCTGCCTTGCGGTGTGCCGCCGCGGCGGAGGTGGCAGCCAGCGTGCTGCCGTCGGCGGCGAGGGCGTCGAGCACGAGCGCGCGGCGCTCGTGCCAGGCGGCCCAAGCGTGCGGCGCGGCGCCGGCAGTCGGCCGGATCAAGTGCAGCGCGCCGAGCTCGCTCAAGGTGTTGCGCACCTTCGTTTTCCTTTCTCGTGCGGTGGTGATTCGTACTCGCTCAGAGTGGCGCGCGCCCGCGGCGTTCGCTTCGGAAGAACTACGGAAAGGTTACGTACGCAGCGCCGGCGGGAGACCCCGCGTGTTCGCCTGTCCGACGCGGGGGGCGGCGTCGGCTCGACAACCTGGTTTCCGACGCACCGGAGGACGAGCGAGCAGCGAGTCAGCAGGCGCGACGGGTCGTCGGCCAGGCCTCGCGCGAGAGTGCCACGGTCGCGCAGACACGGCCGCAGCGCATCACCGCCACGCTCGACGGGTGGCAGCCGGAGGCCCGGCATCTCGTCGATCGCCCCAGGCGCCTGGCGAAACGGCTCAGTAGCTGGGCGGGGTGATCGAGATGATGAACTCGGCCGGTTTGCGGTGGGGATTGACGTAACGGTGCGGCAGGCGCGAGTTGAAGTAGCAGCTGTCGCCGACGTCGAGTGCGCGTTCGGTGGCGGCCACCTCGACCACGAGCTTGCCCGCGATCACCACTGCGCACTCTTCACTGGGATGTGACCACGGTTCGTCTGCCGACGCCGTGCCCGGGGCGAGCGTGCCCTGCAGCACTTCCAGCCGACCGCGGCCGGCCGAGATGCGGGAGTACAGGATCCCGCCGGGTGACTGGATCTGCATGCGGGTGTGCCGGCGCACCACGGCGACGTCGTCGGTCTCGGACTCCTCGAACAGGCTGAACAACGGCACGTCGAGTGCCTTGGCGATCTTGCGGACGGTGACCAGGCTCGGGTCCGCGAGCTCCCGCTCCACCTGGCTGATCAGCCCGGTGGACACCTCGGCGCGCCGGGCCAGCTCGGTGACCGTCAGGCCACGCGCCGCCCGCAGTTCTCGAATCCTGCTGCCTACCACGTGGTCATCCTCGCACGCAGCCGGATCAACCGGGCTCGCTGACGGGCTTCGGCGTCGCCGTGTCGACGGTCTCGGAGGGCAGGCCGACGGCAATCGCGGCCGGGCCCGGCGCCCGGGTGACCAGACTGACGAGCACGGTCACCACGGTGTTGAGCACGAGCGCGGGCAGCCCGATCACGGTGCCGGGCGGGCACAGCGACAGCAGCGCCGCGTTCAACGGCGGGAGGACGATGCCGGCGGTGCCCACGATCACCCCGCACAGCGCGCCGAGCGCGGTGATCCGCCGCCACAGCAGCGACAGGAACAAGGCCGGCGCGAGCTGGCCGATCGCGTTGTACACGTTGACCATGACGTTGACCAGCGCGCTGTTCTGCGTCGCGGTGACGGCCACGGCCAGCACGGCGAGCACGACGACGGCGATCCGGCTCACCCGCAGCTGTTCGCGGTCGCCGGGCTCCTTGCGCAGCAACGGGTAGACGTTGCGGGTGAACAGGCTGCCGCAGGTCAGCAGGAGCACGCCGGTCGGCACGAGCGCGACCAGGATGCCGGCGCCGGCCAGCAGGCCGACCAGCCAGCCGGGGGAGTGGTCCCGCACGAACAGCAGCAGCGAGCCGTTGGCGTCCGCGCCCTTCAGGCCCGGTTGGGCGAGCAGCGCGGCCAGCGCGATCACGATGATCAGGATGTAGAACAGGGAGTACAGCGGCTGCACGATCTGGTTGCGTCGGATCGTGCCGATGTCCCTGGCCGTGTAGGAGACCTGGAAGGAATGCGGCAGCACGAACGCGCCGATCGGCGTGAGCAGCAGGAAGCTCATCCACCACCAGGTGTTGGTCGAGGTTCCGCCGGCCGTGCCCGGCAGTGTCGCCGCCGACGGGTGTTTCCGCGCCACCGCGTCGAAGATGCCGCCCCAACCGTCCACTTGCGCCGCATTGGCCGCCGTCACCGCGATCACCAGCAGCACGACGAGCAGCAGCAGGTCCTTGACCACCGAGCCGAACGCGACGCTGCGCATCCCGCCGGCCAGCACGAACGCGGCGACCGCGGCGCCGGCGATGATCACGTACCAGGTGTTGGACATGCCGTCGCCGAACAGGGTGCGCAAGATCAGGGCCAGCCCGGTGAGCTGCACCTCCGAGTACAACAGCAGCCCGACGATGCCGAACAGTGCCAGCACCGCGCCCAGCCACGGCGCGTCGAAGCGGCTGGTGAAGTAGTCGCCCTCGGTGAGCAGGCCGTGCCGGTTGCCGGCGCGCCAGATCCTGGGCACCACCCAGTAGCCGATGGCCGACGTGAGCACGACCGTGCCGAGCACGTAGTAACCCGGCGCGCCGTCGGCGTAAACCGTCTGCGACGCGCCCAGCAGGGCGAAGGTGGTGAAGGTTTCGCCCGCGAGCACGAACCAGAACAGGTAGCTGCCGAAGCGGCGGCCACCGACCGCCCACTCCGTGACGTCGACCCGCCTGCCGCGGGCCGCGAGCAGGGCGCCGACCGCGATGGAGCCGACGCTGACCACCAGTGCGATGAGGTACGTCATCGGAATGCCTACGGCTGATCGAGGACGCCGTGACGGCGGTCGATGAGGTAGACGCCGCCGATGGCGGCGCTTCCGACGATCACTCCGGCCACCATCCACACCAGCAGGAACGGCACGTGGCCGAAGGCGTATTGCACCGCGCCGGCCCACGGCACCGCGGCGATGCACCACACGAAGGGCACCAAGAGCAGAAGCCGGTGCCGGCGGCGGCGACGGATCGGTGGTTGCTCGGACAGTGCCTGCACGGTGGCCTCCCTGGGTGCCCGCGCCGCGCCGATGGGGTACCTCAGGGTGCGGCGCTCGCACGCCGATGTCAATGGGGTTGAACGCGTTGACCGGTGTTAAAGGCCGCCCTATGCTCGGACGCGAGCTTGGTGCGGGAGGAGCTGAATGCCAGCCGAAAAAGCCGACCTCGTGGTGCGCGCCGGCCGGATGCTGCCGGCCGCGGACGCCGAACTGATCTCCGACGGGGCGCTGGCCGTGCACGGCGGAAGGATCGTCGCCGTCGGTCGCTTCGCCGAATTGCCGCACGAGCTGACCTCGTCCGCGCGCCTGCTCGAACTGGGCGATGTGACGCTACTGCCCGGCCTCATCGACTGCCACGTGCACCTGGCCATGGACGGTTCGGCCGCGGCCACCGGCAGCGAGCTGACCGGCAGCGACGCCGAACTGGCCTGCCGCATGATCAACAGTGCGCGCAGGCTGCTCGACGCGGGCATCACCACCGCCCGTGATCTCGGCTGCCGGGGCGAGGTCGCGAGCACCGTGCGCGACGCCGTGCGGGCCGGCCTCGTGCCCGGCCCCCGCCTGCTCGTGGCCAACGCGCCGATCACCGTGACCGGCGGGCATGCGTGGCGGATGGGTGGCGAAGCCGACGGTGCGCTGGAGGTCGCGCGGCAGGTCCGGATCAGGGCCAAGCAGCGCTCGGACGTCGTCAAGATCATGGCCACGGGCGGTTTCATGACCGCGGGCAGCAGGCCCTGGGAGGCCCGCTACACCGAAGAGGAGCTGCGCACCTGCGTCGAGGAAGCGCACAAACTCGGCTTGCCGGTGACCACCCACGCGCTCGGCGTCGAGGGGATTCGCCGCGCGGTCGACGCGGGCGTCGACATGATCGAGCACTGCGGCTGGGTCACCGAAGAGGGATCGCGGTTCGATCCGGGCATCGCCGCGAAGATCGCGGCCGCCGGCATCGCCGTGTGCCCCACCATGAACACGGCATGCCTGGCCGACCCGTACTTCTGCCCGTGGGACGAGCGAGAGGCGCTGCTCGCGAACCTGCGGGGGATGCTCGCCGCCGGGGTCGAGCTGGTCGCCGGCACCGACGCCGGCATCGGCCTCGTCCCGTTCGAGAACTACGCCGACGGCCTCGACGTGCTGGCCGACGCCGGCATGTCGCCGCGCGCGGTGCTCGCCGCGGCAACGCATCGGGCCGCGACCGCACTCGGCCTCGGCTCGGTCACCGGTCGGCTTGCCGAGGGGCTGGCCGCCGACGTGGTCGCCGTGCGGGGCGATCCCACGGAGGACCTGAGCGCGCTGCACCGGCCCGTCCAGGTCATCACCCGAGGCCGCACCTACGAGTGCGTTACACCGTCCGAAGCCGACCGCGCCGAACAACGCGTTGCGGCACAACACATCCACGACGAACTCACCGTCGGATCGGGGCGCGGTCGCTGACATGAAGGACACATCCACCGGGCTGGGCGAAAGCATCCGTCACCGGTTCCCGATCTTCGAAAACCGCGTCTACCTCAACAGCTGCTCCCAGGGTGCGCTGGCCGACAGCGTCCGCGCCGCCTACACCAGCTACCTGGACAGCCTGGAAGCGGAAGGCTCGCTGTGGAGCCACTGGGTCGAGCAGTCCGAACGCGCGCGAGGCGCGTTCGCGCGGCTGCTGCACACCGAACCGGACTCGGTCGCCGTGACCACTTCGGCCTCGGCCGGCGTCGCCTCGCTGGCCTCGGCGCTGGACTTCGGTGAGCGCGACACCATCGTCACCACCGATCTGGAGTTCCCGACCATCGGTCAGATCTGGCACGCCCAGGCCCGGCGGGGCGCGCGCGTCGTGCACGTGCCGGCCGAGCCCGACAACACGCTCTCGCTCGACCGGCTGGCCGCCGCGATCGACGAGCGCACGGCGATCGTGTCGGTGACGCACGTCTGCTTCCGCAACGGCAGCCGGCTCGACCTCGCCGAGATCGCCGAGCTGGCGCACTCGCGTGGCGCGCTCATACTGGCCGACGCCTACCAGTCGGCCGGCGCAGTGCCGATCGACGTCGGCGCGCTGGGCGTCGACTTCGTGACCGGAGGCGCGCTCAAGTACCTGCTGGCCTCGCCCGGCATCGGCTACTTCTACGCCAACCCGGCGACCACCGGCCACCTCGTGCCCACCGTGACCGGCTGGTTCGCCGACATCGACGTCAACGCCATGCAGATCAGCGAGTATCGGCCCGCGCCCAACGCGCGGCGGTTCGAGTCGGGTACGCCGCCGATCCCGTCGGTCTACGCGGCCATCGCCGGCGTCGAGCTGATGCTGGAGATCGGCGTCGAACGCACCGCGGAACACGTCGAACGGCTCAACGACCGGCTGATCGGCGAGGTCGCCGGCATGGGCGGCATCGTCGCAACGCCGGAGGACCACGCGCACCGCGGCCCGCTGGTCGCCATCGCGTCCACCGACGCCGAACAGCTCGTCGAGCGGCTGGGCGCCGAGGGGATCGTGGTGTCCTCGCGCGGCGGCAACCTGCGCGTGTCCCCGCACTGCTACAACACCGACGGGGACATCGACCGGTTGCTCGCCGCCCTGCACACGCACAAGGATCTGCTGCGCACCGCCTGATCACTGCTTGGCAAACGCCTTCGGTGAGCACCACGGCCATCGGCAAAACCCAGCCGTACCACCGTGTCCGGCTCGGTCGCGCGAACGCGTTCCGGAGTCGGGAGATCATGCCGCACCTCCAACGTTTAACCCGGCTGAAGGATTTCGGCGACACTATTGACAGCGGCACCCCGACCGCGAATGCTGCCAAGCACCGTTCGACGCAGTCACAGACGCCGGTGGCCGGCAAGACGGAGGAACGAGTGTCCACGATGGAGGAACGCGATTCCGGCGGACTGCGCAGGTCGTTGACGGGCCGGCAGATGTCCATGATCGGCCTCGGCGGCGCGATCGGCACCGGCCTGTTCCTCGGTTCGGGCCTGGCCATCTCCCAGGCCGGCCCCGGCACGATCATCGCGTACGCGATCTGCGCACTGGTCGCCCTCGTCATTGCCTGGGCGTTGGCGGAAATGGTCGTCGTGCACCCGACCGCGGGCGCGTTCGGCGCGATCGCGCACACCTACCTCGGTCCCTGGGCCGGGTTCGTGCAACGCTGGACGTACTGGACGATCCAGGTGATCGCGGTCGGCGGCGAGGTCATCGCCGCCGGTATCTACGTCCAGTTCTGGTGGCCGTCGCTGCCGTTGTGGCTGCCCGTCGTGGTGTTCTCGGTCGTCGTGCTGGCCGCCAACGCAGCGGCGGTCACGTTCTTCGGCACCGCCGAGTACTGGCTGTCCGCGGTGAAGGTGGCCGCGATCATCGTGTTCATCCTGCTCGGCCTGGTGCTCGTGTTCGTCGGCCTGCCCAAGGCGCCGCCGGCCGGACTGGCCAACCTCACCACCCACGGCGGATTCCTCCCGCACGGCCTCGGCGGCCTGTTCCTGGCCATGGTGTTCGTGCTGTTCAGCTACATCGGCACCGAGGTCGTGTCGATCACCGCGGCCGAGTCGGCCGATCCCGTGCGCGACGTGCCGCGAGCGGTGCGCAGGATGGTGCTGCGCCTGGTGCTCTTCTACGTGCTGGCCATCGCCATCGTGCTGACCGTCGTGCCGTGGACGGAGATCTCGCAGGACGGCACGGTGACCGCGAGTCCGTTCGTGCGCGTCTTCGCGGGCGCGGGCATCCCCGCTGCTGCTGCGATCACCAACTTCGTCGTGCTCACCGCCGCGCTCTCCAGTGCCAACACCAACCTGTACCTGACCACCCGCATGCTCCACTCACTCGCACAGGACGGCTACGCCCCGGCCAGGGTCGGCAGGCTGAGCCGATCCGGCGTGCCGAGGGACGCGCTCGTCCTGTCCGCCGTCGGCCTCGCCCTGGCCGCGATCGTGTCGGTCGCGGCGGCCGACAGCGCCTACGTCGCCCTGTTCGGCGTGTCGATCTTCGGTGCGCTCGTGGTCTGGATCCTGATCCTGGTGACCCACTGGAAGTTCCGCCGCGACCGCCGCGCCCACGGCCTGCCCGACTCGTCGGTGCGCCTGTGGGGAGCGAGTGTCACCGTCCCGCTGGCCATCCTCTTCCTCGTCGCGGTGACCCTGTCCACGCCGTTCATCGACGGGTTGCAGCCGGCCTGGGAGGCCGGTGTCCCGTTCTTCGTCCTGCTCTCTGTCGCCTACCTGGTCGTGCGCCGCCGGCATGCTGCTGCCGCCGTCGCGCGCGAATGACAGCCTCCCCGGCGCGTGGATGTTCCCCGGTGGCCCCTCCCGGTCTTCCGGTCTGGTCTTCCTGCTCGCCGGGTACCCGCGCCGGCGCGCTCGGCGCCGGGCCGGAAGAGGTGTCGCAACGGGCGACGCCCCTTCTGCTCGACGCTGCGGCCCGGGGCGACGTCGCCGGTACCGGTCCCGCCAGGCCGGCGCCCGGGTGCGTCGGGACACACCCGGGCGCTCAACCGTCACACGGGAAGCGGGGTCTCCGGGTAGGCGGGGACCGTGTCGATGGATTCCATGAACTTCGTGAAGGGCACGAATTCGCTGTCCATCAGTGCCCGCGGGTCGTAGTCCGGGCTGGCGAGCACGCCGTGGACGCGACGGCGCTGCATGCCGAAGTTGCCGGCGTCGTAGAGCGGCAGTACCGCGGCCTCGCGCAGCAGCTTCTCGAACTCGTGCTGCTTGTCCAGACTGTTCACGCCCACGACCTGCATGCACTTGTAGACCGCGTCGAACATCAGCTCCGTGCATTGGATCTTGCACATCGCGCCGATCAGCTCGCCGTGGTAGTCGTGCCGGTCCAGGAAGTGTGCGGTCTTCCAGCAGAAGCAGCGGCACATCTCGATCCGCGCCGCGACGTCCCCGAGCACGTACCCGACGTTCTGGTAGTTGATGATCGGGCTCGGGCCGCCCGCGGTGTAGGTCCGCGCCCACTCGAGGGCGGACTCGTACGCGGTTCGGGCCACACCGACCGCCGCGATCCCGGCCACCGGACCCGACCAGGCGAAGTTGCGGTTGATCAGCAGGTCGCCGTTACCGCGAGTGCCCTCGACGAGGTTGTTCGCGGGAACACGCGCGTCGGTGAAGACGATCTCGGCGTTGGGGGTGAGCCGATGCCCCATCTTGCTGATGAGGTTGAAGCTGACCCCAGGGGTGCCGCGCTCGACCATGATCGCCGAAAGCCCCTCGGTGCCGCCCTTCGACGGGTCGGTGCGCACCACGACGATGCTCGCGTTGGCCCCCTGCCCGTCCCAGCCCGCGACGTTGCACGGCCAGTACTTGCGGCCGTTGAGCACGTAGTGATCGCCATCGAGCGTGGCGGTGACACCGATTCCGACGGGTGACGCATCGGGTGCGTCGAAGTTCGCCGTGCCGCCAGGGCTGCCGGCCGGCTCGCTCACCGCGTACCCGACGATGTACTCGCCGGTCGGATCGGACGTGGCCGCGCGCAGGAAGCGTTCCTTCTGCTCGTCGCTGCCCCAGTACCAGACGGGCAACAGCCCCAGGCCGTTCACCAGGAGGGTGCAGGCGAAACCGGGGTCCACGGCGCACACCTCTTCGGCGGCCAATATGAGGTCCACATTGGACAGACCGCCGCCACCGTACTGCGCGGGCAGCATGCAGAACGCGATGCCGGCTCGGTAGGCCCGCACGTAGGCCTCCTTGGTCATCTGGAAGGCGCGCAACGGGTCCGCCTCGGCGTCGGCCGCGCGGACCACCGGCGCGAGTACGTCGCGGGCGAAGGCACGGGCGTTCGCCTGGACTTCCCGTTGTTCCGGGGTGAGGGTGAAGTCGATGGCCATGACGAAACCTCCCTGCATCGGGTCATCGGATCGGCCGGAATCATCGGTCTGCCCGGGCGGCAGCACACGGGCGCTATCCCGGCCGGCCAGGTCCGTCCTAGTCTGTTCAGGGGGCCGCCCGAACGCGAGGAGGTCGGCGTGGACGGTGAGCAGGCCGGCGCCGGCGGCCACGAACCCGGAACGAACGGCAGTGCCGCGATCCGGCCTGCGATCGAGGCGTCCTGGCAGCGCTGCCGCGAGGTCTACGGCATCGCCCCCGACACGCCGCCGCCGGAGCCGGTTGCCGAGGCTCCGCGCACCGTCGTGTCGGCCGCCCGCTCGCTGGCGGCCGACCTCACCCGAACGGACGGGGTGGTGGCGGTCGCGGCCGGCGACGGGCGGGTCGTCGCGGTGTTCGGGAGTCGTTCGGCCGTCGCGCTCGCCGCCGCGCACCAGCTCGCGCCGGGACACGACTGGTCGGAGAACAGCCGCGGTACCAATGCCCTCGGCACCGCGCTGCTCGACGGACAAGCCCAGGTGACGGGTCCGGAGCACTGGCGCGGCGACCTGGCCGACTGGTCGGGCGCGGGCGTCGCGGTGGCCGATCCCGAGCGGCCCCGGCCGTGCGCGGTCCTCGCGTTCCTGGTGCATCGCCGTCCGCTGGCGGCGCTCGCGATCGCGCGGCTGCACTGGTGCGCCGAGGAGCTGGGCCATGGTCTGCGTCGCCGGCGGAATGAGGTGCTCACCGAGCTGCCCGGCTCGCTGCGACCTCGGACCGCCGCCGGCGCCGGGCCGCTGGCGGTCATCGACCGGCGCGGGCGGCTGGTGGCGGCGAACGAAGTCGGGCACGCCGTGCTCGGTTCCCGCGCACGGGCCAGCGCGCTGCGGTTGGCCGCGTGCGCGGAGGACGGGTGCCCGATCACCGTCCAGCCCATTCAGCACGACGGACAGCTCATGGGCACGCTGCTCACCAGCAGCGCGCACGCACCGCCGGCGACCGAGGCCGCCGACGCGCCGGTGTTCCGGCTCGCCGGCGTCCACTGCGGGCACATCCTGCTCATGGCCCCGGGGGAGATCCGGGTCGCGCAGGCCGAGGGCAAGACCGTGTGGCTGCTGACCGACCGGGGCCGGCTGCGGGCCCTGAACCACACTCTGGGCCGGCTGGAGACGAGGCTGGCGCCCCACGGATTCCTGCGCGTGCACCGGCACTACGTGGTGAACCTGCACCGGGTGCGCGAAATCGCCCCGACCTTCCACGGCGGATTCGCGCTCGTCCTGGACGGGCCCGATCGTGAGACCGTCGCGGTGTCGCGGCGGCACCTGGCCGAGGTCCGGCGCGCACTCGGCTTTTGAGGGTGGTGAGGACGCCTGTTCGGCTGGAGCCCGGTTTCGGGTGCGCGGCTGGGCGCGATCACCCAGGAGCGCGGTGCGCCGGCTTCGGTGGTGATCCTCCGGCAACGCGGGCGGCTCCCACTCGCGTCTGTCGCAAGTGGACCGGTCAGCTGCTGCTTTCGCGGATCTGGAGCGTCGGCGTGAGGCGGGCCGATTCGGCGGGCTCGCCGCGCATGACGGCGCGGAGGAGGCGCACGGCGGTCTGGCCGATTTCGAACATCGGGGAGCGCACCGAGGACAGCGGGATCGGCAGTTCGGCGGCCAGCGAGGTGTCGTTGAAGCCGACGACCGCGCAGTCCCGGCCGACGGTGAGGCCGTAGGAGCGCAGCGCGCCCATCGCACCTATCGCGGCGAAGTCGTTGACCGCGAACAGCGCCGAGGGCCGGCGGCCGGACGAGAGGATCTTCTCGCCTGCTTCCCGGCCGCCCTGGGTGTCGAACCGGGACAGCACGATGTCGCCGTCGCCGATTTCGCCGCCGAGTTCCCGCCAGCGCCGCACGAAACCGGCAGTGCGGTCCACCCCGGTGGTCGCGTAGGGCTCGCCGGCGATCACGCAGACGTCCCGGTGCCCCTTGTCCCACAGGTGTTCGGCGACCAGCTCGCCACCCCGGGTGTCGTCGCAGGCGGACGACGGGATCTCCGGGTGGCGGCGGTTCATCAGCACGAACGGCACGGCCCGGCGGCGCAGGTCGGACAGCACCACGTCGACGTCCAGGTGCCGGTCGCCGATGATCAGCCCGTCCACCCGGCGGGCCAGCATCAGCTCGATCTTGCGGCGCTGCTCGTCCACGTCGTCGCGGGAGTTGGTGACGAACGAGGAGTAACCGATGGTCGCCGCCTCGGCTTCGACTCCCTCATACATGACGGCCAGCACCAGGTCGGACAGCCGCGGCACGACCACGCCGAGCAGCCGGGTGCGGCGGGTGCGCAAGCCGGACGCCTGCGGGTCGGGCGAGTAACCGAGCTCGGCGGCGAGTTCCCGGATCCGGCGCGCGGTGGCGTCGGACGCGGCGCCGCGCGCTGATTCCGGGTCGGAGTTCAGCACGCGGGAGACGGTCGACGGGTGGATGCCCAGCCGCCGGGCCAGGTCCTTGAGGGTCGGCACGCGGTCGACGGCTGCCCCGTCCGGGACGCCCGCGCCATCGTCCTCACGCGCTGCCTTCGCTTCGGGCACGCCCGCGCCCACCGCCTCTCCACTTTGGGTGTTGACCCTGGTTCGACGCACACCGTACAGTCCCCACCACTGTACCCAAACGTTTGGGTACGCCGCAGCCGCCGATACCCAATCGATTGGGTAGCGGCGACCGACGATGCGCGGAGGTGAACCGGCCGTGACGACGAGCCTGACGAGCGAGCGGGGCGAGCACGTCGTGCTGCTCGCGACGGGCGGCACCATCTCCTCCCGGAGCCGCGCCGAGCTCGGTGGTGCGGCCGTCGCCTCGGACGGCGCCGGCGACCTGCTGCGCAGCACCGGCGGTACGCACCCGTTGCCGGTCCGGGTGGTCGACGTGCTGCGGGTCGGTTCGTACACCCTCGACGTGGACGACATGCTGCTGGTCTGCGCCCGGATCCGCGAGGCGCTGGCCGACCCGTCGGTGGTCGGGGTCGTGGTGACGCACGGCACCGACACCATGGAGGAGACGGCGTTCCTCGCCGACCTGGTGCACGCCGACCCGCGGCCGGTGGTCTTCACCGGCGCGCAGCGGGCCGCGGACGCGCCCGCCCCGGATGGTCCGGGCAACCTGGCCCGCGCCTTGGCCCTGGCCGGGGCGCCGGCCACCCGCGACCGCGGGGTGCTGGTCTGCTTCGCCGGCGAGGTGTTCCCGGCCCGCGGGGTGCGCAAGTCGGAAACCCTGCTGGCGCACGCGTTCAGCAATCCGGATGACGGCCGCGACGGCTGGGCCGGCGACCGGCCGGAGCCGCTGCCGCTGCCCGACGGCGGTACCGGCTGCCGGGTGGACCTGGTGGCGTCCTACCCGGGCGCCGATGCGGCGCACCTGCGCGCCTCGCTGGCCGCCGGTGCGGCCGGGATCGTGGTGCAGGGCACGGGAATCGGCAACGCCAACCCCAAGCTGTGCGAGGCGGTGGCCGAGGCCACCGCGGGCGGCGCGGTGGTGGTCACCAGCACCCGGGTGCACGCCGGCCCGGTCGTTCCGGTGTACGGCGCCGGCGGCGGCAAGGACCTGCTGGCCGCGGGCGCGATCCCGGCCGGGCTGCTGCGCCCTTCCCAATCGCTCGTCCTGCTGTCGCTACTCCTGCGGCTCGGGTGGTCCCGCGACGACATCGCGGCGGCCTTCGCGGGGAGGGGAGGCGAACCCTGACTCCGCTGCTCCGCCCGCACCCGTTGTTCCCCATTCCAGGAAAGGCCTGTTCATGACGAAAGACATCCAGGTCGCGTTCGGCGTCGACGTCGACGCCGTGGCCGGCCAGCTCGGCTCCTACGGCGGCGAGGACTCGCCGTGCGACATCTCCCGCGGCATGTTCAGCGGCGAGGTCGGCGGACCACGGCTGCTGCGCCTGTTCGAGCGCTACGGGTTGACCACCTCGTGGTTCGTACCCGGCCACTCCATCGAGACCTTCCCCGACCTGACCCGCGCGATCGTCGACGCCGGGCACGAGGTCGGCGCGCACGGTTACTCGCACGAGAACCCGATCGCGATGACGCGTGAGCAGGAGACGGCGATCCTGGACCGCTCGATCGAGCTGATCGAGAAGGTCGCCGGTCGACGGCCCACCGGCTACGTGGCGCCGTGGTGGGAGTTTTCCCCCGTCACCAACGAGATCCTGCTGGAGCGGGGCATCAAGTACGACCACTCGCTGATGCACCGCGACTTCGAGCCGTACTACGTCCGGGTCGGCGACAGCTGGACCAAGATCGACTACGCCCAGCCGGCCGAGACCTGGATGAAGCCGCTGGTCCGCGGCGAGGAGACGGACCTGGTGGAGATCCCGGCGAACTGGTACTTGGACGACCTGCCGCCGATGATGTTCGTGAAGGCGTCCGCGAACTCGCACGGTTTCGTCAGCCCGCGCGAGCTCGGCCAGACCTGGCAGGACCAGTTCGACTGGGTCTACCGGGAGATGGACCAGGCCACCTTCACCATGACCATCCACCCGGACGTGTCCGGGCGGCCGCAGGTACTGCTCATGCTGGAGCGGTTGATCGAGCACATCAACGGCCACGAGGGCGTGAGCTGGCTGACCTTCGACCAGATCGCCGACTCCTTCCTGTCCCGCAACCCGCGGAAGGGAGCCGGGTCGTGAGCGTCGAATCCGTCAAACCCATCGACCTGACGGCGCCGGCCGTCGACGAGAAGCGCAGATTCCCGGTCTTCTCCCGGAAGGCGACCTGAGGCCTACCAGATCAACACCTGGATCGCCGTGGGCACCGCGATCGTGTGCTTCGCGATCGGCCCGATCATCGACCGGCTCGGCCGCCGCCGCGGAATGATGACCACCATCGGCGGCACCGCGGTCATCTCCACCCTGACCGCGGTGATCCCGGCCGCGCTGGGCGCGGTCAGCGGCGTGATCATCACCGTCATCCGCTCGTTCGGCGGTCTCGGGTTCTCCGAGCAGGCGGTGAACGCGACCTACATGAACGAGGTCTACCAGGTCACCGAGGACGAGAAACGCCGCAAGCGCCCCGGGTTCTACTACTCGTTCATCCAGGGTGGCTGGCCGCTGGGCTTCCTGCTCTCCAGCGCGCTCGCGTTCGTCTTCCTGGACTCGCTGGGCTGGCGGGCGCTGTACGTGATGGCCGCGGTCCCGGCGGCGATCGTGGTCTGGGTGATCTGGCGGAAGCTGCGCGAGACGCCGCAGTTCGAGCTGCACCAGAAGCTGACCGAGCTGGAGAAGGGCGGGCGCACGGACGACGCGCACGCGCTGGCGGCCTCCTACGGAGTCGAGCACTCCTCGGCTTCGCCGTTGAAGCGGCTGTGGGAGCCGGCGTTGCGGCGCAACACGATCGTGCTGTCGCTGGCCTGGATCCTCAACTTCTTCGGCATCGCGATCTTCAGCGTGCTCGGCAGCTCGGTGCTGAAGAACGCCAAGGACGTCTCGCTGTCCAGCGCGTTCTGGATGCTGATCGTGATCAACGCGATCGGCTACTTCGGTTACGTCTTCCACGGCTGGCTCGGCGACCGGATCGGGCGCAAGCGCACCATCATCATCGGCTGGATCATCTCCGGCCTGTGCTTCGCGCTGATGCTCAGCCCGGCCGCGAGCAGCTCGTTCGTGATCATCCTGACCTACGGCGCCGGGCTGTTCTTCCTGGTTGGCCCGTACGCGGCGATCGAGTACTTCATGGCCGAGTGCTACCCGGTCAGCTGCCGGGCCACCGGAACGTCGTTCATCGGTGCGATGAGCCAGCCCGGCACGATCATCGGCGGCGCCCTGTTCACCGCCGTCGCGGCGGGCGCGGGCACCGGCGCGGCGGCCCTGTGGGTCGGCGCGCTCGGCACCCTGGTCTCCGGGGTGCTGATGATCGGTGCCAAACCGCCCGTGGCCGCCCTGCGAGAGGACCACCCGAATGTCTGAGCCGAAAGCGGCGATCGTCACCGGCGCCGCCAGCGGCATCGGCCGCGCCCTGGCCGTGCACTACGCAAAGCGTGGCGTGCACACGGTGATCGGCACGTTCCCCGGCGACCCGCACGACCCGGCCGAAACGCTGCGGCAGGTCGAGGCGGCCGGCGGGAAGGCGGTGGTCCACGAGGTCGACGTGCGCAGCACCGAGCAGGTGGAAGCGTTCGCGCAACGCGCGGTGGACGAGTTCGGCCGGCTGGACTACGCGGTCGCCAACGCCGGCATCCTGCGCAACTCCGCGCTGGCCGACCTGTCCGACGAGCGCTGGCACGACATGCTCGACGTCGACCTGACCGGGGTGCTGCGCACACTGCGGGCCGGGTCGACCCGGATGGGCGAGGGCGGCGCACTGGTCGCGGTGTCCTCGATCGCCGGCGGCGTCTACGGCTGGGAGGAGCACGCCCACTACGCCGCGGCCAAGGCCGGGGTGCTGGGCCTGGTGCGCAGCGTCGCGGTCGAGCTCGGGCCTCGGCAGATCCGGGCCAACGCGGCGATCCCCGGCCTGATCGAGACGCCGCAGTCGCTCGACCCGGTCAACTCGCTCGGTCCGGACGGGCTGCGGCGCGCGGGCGACGACATCCCGTGGGGCCGCGTCGGCCGGCCGGAGGAGGTGGCCGACGTGATCGGGTTCCTCACGTCACCGGCCGCGAACTACGTGACCGGTCAGGCCATCGTCGTCGACGGTGGCCTGACCGTCCGGATGCGCGCATGAAGCGCGCGAGTGGCCGGACCGTCGTCGTAACCGGCGGCGCCAGCGGTATCGGCAAGGCCATCGCAGCCGCGTTCCGGGACAACGGCGACCGGGTCGTCGTCCTCGACCGGACCGCCGGCGCCGGTGTCACCGCGGTGGATGTGTCCGATGAGGACAGTGTGCGGTCGGCGTTCGCCGTGGTGCGGGCCGAGTTCGGCACCGTCGACGTCCTGGTGAACTCGGCCGGGCTGCTCACCGAGTCGCCGGCCGAGGACATGGACCTGGCGGTGTGGAACGAGACCATCGCGGTCGACCTCACCGGGGTGTTCCTGTGCAGCCGGGAGGTGCTCAAGCCGATGCGCGCCCAGCGATGGGGCCGTATCATCAACATCTCTTCGCAGCTGGGCCTCAAGGGTGGCACCGGGCTCGGGCACTACAGCGCCGCCAAGGCCGGCGTCATCGGCTTCACCAAGGCCGTGGCGCTGGAGGTGGCGGCCGACAACGTGCTGGTCAACGCCATCGCTCCCGGCCCGATCGAAACCCCGCTGGTCGACGGCATCTCCCAGGCGTGGAAGGTGGCCAAGCGGGCCGAGCTGCCACTGGGCCGGTTCGGCACGCCGGAGGAGGTCGCCCCCGCGGCCCTGCTGCTGGCCGACGACCCGGGTGGAAACCTGTTCGTGGGGCAGACGCTGGGGCCCAACTCCGGCGACGTGATGCCCTGAAGCCGCCTGTGAGGAAGGGGTTCGAGGTGTGCGGAGCCTGCGGCCGGTCGGTGGTCACCGACCCGGTGTTCCCGGACGGTCGCACCACCCGGGGCAACCTGATCGCCGGCCAGATCATCGACGCGTTGTGCGCCGCCGCGGGCAACCAGCTCCGGGTCGCCGGTCGCCCGGACGGCTTCACCGTCTCGATGCCTGGCCGGCAGCCGGTGCCGTGCGCGACCGTGGCGGACGTCTGGTCCACCGTCCTCGCCGCGGCGCCGGCCACCACCGTTGCGCCGACCGCCGAGCTGGCAGCGCGGTACCGGACGGAATCCCGGCTGGTGGGCGCCATCGTCACCGTTGCCACTGCCGTGCGCGGAAACCGTTGACCGGACCAGCGACGAGCCGGTCGCAGCACCCAGGAGGCGTGTCGCGGCGGGACGCGGGCAGGCGCGGGCGGGTTCTGCCGGAAGTGGTCAGGACGGTTTCTTCGAGCGGGGTTGTGTGGTCGGGATCCGGTTCGTGAAGAACAGGGCCAGGATGGTGGTGAGGGCGAGAACGGCGAGCGCGGCACGCAGGCCGTCGAGCCTGGCTGCGGCGTTGGCGTCGAGCGCCGCTTGGGTGACGTCCGGGCTCGCGCCTGCCGCGTCGAGGGCGGCTTGGAGCTGGGTGTCCGACAGCAGGGGCACGCCGTTCTGGAGCTCGACGGCCGCGTGGCTCTTCACTTCGGCCGGTACCGCCGGGTTCTGCTCGATCGTGGTCAGGAACGAGGTCGTCAGCGCGGCGATGAGGAATGACCCGGCGAGTGCGGTACCGATCGAGGCGCCGAGGTTGGTGACGGCGTTCTGGATGCCGCCGACGTCGGCGCTCTGCCTGTCCGGCACCGCGGACACGGTCACCGCCCCGAGCTGAGACGCCAGCGCTCCCATGCCGAGTCCGATCAGCAGGAGGGGGATCGTGACGATTTCCGCCCCGGCGTCCGCGTCGAGCGCGGCCATCAGGACCACCGCCCCCACGAGCAGCGCGAGGACCCCCAGTCGCACCACCAGTCGTGGCGAGACCTTCGGGAAGACCCGCGGGATGAAGACCACGACGGCCAGCATCGTCAGGGAGAGCGGCAGGATGCGCGCACCGGTCGCGAGTGCGGACAGGCCGAGTGCGACGGACAGGTAGAGCGGTACGACGAAGAACACGCCCATCAGCACGAGGTATTGGAAGAAGAACATCGTCAGGCCGCCGGTGAGCTGCCGGTTCCGCAGGAAGGCCGGGTCGACGAGTGGTTCCCGGTCGTGCTCCACGAGGCGGGCCTCGTAGTGGAAAAACAGCCAGACCAGGAGCAGGCCCGCCAGCATCATCCAGACAACGAGCGAGATCCCGAGCCAGGCGGGCGCGCCGGGCTTCGGCCGGAACCAGCCCCATTCGTCGGAGCGGAGTACCCCGTAGACGAAGAGCCCGAGTCCGAGAGCGGAGAGCGCGGCGCCCACGAGATCTATGCGCGGACGCCTCTCGCGCGGCGCGTCGGCGATGCGGCGGGCGAGGACCAGGATGCCGAGCACGATCGCGACTTCACCGGCGAAGACCCAGCGCCAGGAGAAATAGGTTGTCGCGATGCCTCCGATGAGCGGTCCGATCCCGATCGCCACGGCCCCCGCGGCGGCGACGAGTCCGTAGGCGGCCGGCCGCCGTTCAGCGCGGAAGTTGCCGGCGACGAGCGCCACGATCGCCGGCAGGATCAGCGCCGCACCGATCCCTTCCAGGAACGACCAGCCGAGCAGCAGGACCGGCAGACTCGGCGCGAGCGCTGTCGTCAGGGAGCCGCAGCCGTAAATGCAACAGCCGATGGTGAACGCTCGCTTGTGGCCGATGAGTTCGCCCACTTTGCCACCGGGAATCATGAACATCGCCATCACGAGGGTGTAGGCGGTGATCGCACCTTGGATCCCGGTCACCGTTGTGCCCACGTCTTCGGCCACCGCCGAGATCGACACGTTCATGACGGAACTGTCGAGCGCCATGAGGAACTGACCCGCGGCGAGGGTGAACAGGACGAGTCGCGGTTTCGCCGAACTCTCAGGAGTGCCTGTCCGAGGTGTCATGCACGTATCGTCCCCGCCGCCTGGCAGGAGCTGTCAACTCCGCTTGAATCGTGACCCGGGCTCCGGCTGGAATGTTCCCCGGATTTTCGTTGGTTGTCAGTCGTCAATCTGCCGGCGAGGGTCGGCGAAAGCCGAACGGATCACAAAACCTGAACATTTCCGACGGCACGAATGGTCTGTTCCTCTCCGCCGCGGCAATGCGTGCTCGACGCCGAAGTGCGCGGCGGGATACCTGCGGAAGTTGGGGAGCGCGACGATCACATGCGCAGGTACTTTTCGATGTCTTCTCGGAACTCGTTGATGGCCTGATCGGTGAGTGTGGGCCGGGTGTCGGCAATGGCGGCGAGGTAATCCTCGGTGCCGGCGGGGGCGCCGCGGCCGTGGACGACTTCGCGTTCGAAGGCGGCCTGGGCGCCTTTGCGGGCGGCGAACTCGATGTCGGCGGGCGTGAACATCTCGCTCGCCTCCACCAGCCGGTGCAGGTCCACACCTCCGGCCGCCGGTCCCAGGTAGCGTCGCCAGATCGCTGCCCGAGCCGCCGGGTCCGGGGGACCGACCGGGATGACGTAGTCGAACCGGCCCGGCCGCAGGAACGCCGGATCGAGCGAGCGGACGGAGTTGGTCGCGCAGATCAGCAAGCGGTTGTCGTGGTCGCGGAAGCCGGGGATCAGTTTGAGCAGTTCATTGGTGACTCCGTGGCCGGGATCGACGGCCAGTCCGGACCGCACGCCCGCGATCTCCTCGACTTCGTCGATGAACAGCACGACGGTCTCGAGCGCGGCCAGATCGGCGAACGCGTCCCGCAGCGAGTCGGCCAGACCACCTGCTCCCACCGACGCGAGGCGGGAAGGGAACAGCTCCACGAACGGCCACTCCAGCCGGGAGGCCACAGCCTTGGCGAAGCTCGTTTTGCCGGTGCCCGGCGGACCGAAGAGGACGACCGCCTTCGGCGGAGTGACGCCGTACCTCTCTGCCACCGCGGGCTCGGCCAGCGGCAGCACTATCCGCCGCTCGATGGTCTCCTTCTCGTGCTCCATGCCGGCGAGATCGGTCCACAGTCCCCGCGGGAGGACCCGTCCGCCGAGTTCCGCGAGCAGACCTGCGTCGCTGGCGCCGAGATGCTCGACCTTCTCGTAGAAGGTCAACCCGGGACGAGCGAGGTAGCCGGAGTTGTCCAGGGCCGTGGCTCCCGTCGCACCGGGAGGCAGCAGCGCACTGATCCGGCGTATCCCCTGCACCCGCAGGCGCCGCTCGAGTTCGCCGAGGAGAGAGCTGCCGATCCCGCGGTTGCGCCACATCCGCGCGAGCGCCATCCCCACGATCCACGCCCGCTCCCCCTGGGCCTGCGCGACTGCCATGCCCACGACGTCGTCGCCGACTGCCGCGACCACGACGAGGTCGCCGGTCCGGGTCGCGGCGATGACCTCCGAAATCGGAAACACCGGAGGCGAATCGTCCGCCTGCCGGTCCTGATCCCAGAGTTGGATGGCGCGGTCCAGATCGTCGTCGTGGAAATCCCGTAATCGCCACGTCGGCACCGTCATCACCTTACCGACAATTCGCCGTCGCGCCCACACCTCGGGGGGACACCGCGGAGGCGAACGCCGGTCACCTCTGCCGGAGCCTGCCTGAACTTTCTGATCGGCCCCCGGCTTGGACGGGATGTGGTCGAGGGATGCCTGGTCGTCGCCGGGGGATGGCGATGTGGGGAGCGGATGTCCACACTGGACAGCCCAGGTGGTGTGGGTGCAGGTCAGCCACCGGGCGGTGGCCGCGGTGTGCCGGCCGGGCCGGTCGAGGCCGTCGAGCGCCCCCGGTACAGCTTTGCACCCACAGTCGCAGTTCCGCGCGCGGTAGCCGATCACGGTGACGGCCTCGGCGAAGCTCACCTGGCCGGGTCGCTGGTGAAGTTCGCGCCGAGGACGCCATTCGGTGACGGCGCGGCGACCTGCCGCACCGTGCCGTGGGGCCGCAGGCCGGCGGGTCAGTGCTCCTCGTGGCCCTGCGCGGGCCACTTCAGCTCGATCTCCAGTTCGACCTCGTCGCCGTCGACCTCGAGTTCGATCTCGCAGCGCACGTGGTCGGGCACGTGCACCTTCACCTTGCTGCCGCCCAGCGGGACGACGACCTTCTCGCCGCCGGCGAGCGCCGCCGCCAGCGTCGACAACCGGTTCGCGGCTTCCTCGCGGGTGAGCAGCTCTTCGCGGGTCACTTCCAGTGTGGACATGCTGGAAGCAAACGCGAACCCGCGCCCGGCTGCCTCACCCGCAGCGGATGAGCGGGTCCTGGCGCGAGTCGGCGTGGCCGACCACCGGGTCTCGCGGGAAGCCGGGTTCAGCCGAACCAGCCGGCCGGTACACAGCCGCGCCTGTCGACGTGGCTCATCGCGCAGCCCTCCGCCCAGGCTCGTCGGGTGCCGTATCCGGCCACGCCGAGCACGACGCCACGACGGCCCGCGCCGACGCTGACGAATGAACCGCATCGTTCGTTCCTTTCCGGGGCGATCACCGGCCGGAAAAGGAGTACCAAGTCGTGCCGCTTGTCCTCGGCGTCCGATGCGGTCCGCGGCCGTGCGGAGATCGGCGGAACGTATTGGTCGCTTCGGCGGTGGGGTGGGGAACCGGGTGCCGCGCTAGCGGGTTCCCCGGTGCTTCAGGATTTCCTCCACGCCCAGGAGGAACGTGTCGCAGACCGGTTCGGGGTCGGTGAGGCAGCCTGCGGCCATCGCGCCGTCGCGGAGCAGGACGAAGTGGCGGGCCGCTGAGACGGGGGCGCCGGTGGCGGCGAGGAGGTCGGTGACCGTGTCGAGGAACCACTGGCGGTGCGCGAGCACGGCCTGGTGCACCGGGTGAGCGGGATCGGGGTACTCGGCGGCGGCGTTGAGGAATGCGCAGCCGCGGAAGCCCTGTGAGCGGATGTCGCCGGCGATGGATGCGGCGACCGCGCGGACGGCGTCGGCCGGCGAGGCGGCGCCGGAGCGGGCCTGCTCGACCTGGGTGCGGATCAGCTGGTCGGCGGCCTGCAGGTAGGCGACGACGAGGTCGTCCTTGCCCGGGAAGTGCCGGTACATCGTGGCGCGCGTGACGGACGCCTCGGAGATGATCCGGTCGACGCCCACGGAGTGGAGTCCTTCGAGGTAGAACAGCCGGCTCGCCGTGGCGAGCAGTCGGGAACGTGCTTCGGACACCATTGCGGCCGCCTCTCGAATCGCTGGCGCCAGCGTAGCAGATAGAACGTTCGGTCTTGCTTCAGTGAGCGAGCGCTGCAATAGTTCACCGCAGGAAGACCGAACGTTCTATCTACTAGGAGCTACCGTGACCACCACTGCCGCTCAACCGACCGGCGTCGCGCTGTCCTTGCGGCGCTTGTACTTGGCCCGTTTCGCCTTTGCCGTCGTGTGGGCGGGCTTGCTGTTCGCGGCCGCGTCGGCGCTCGGGCCGGTGAGCGTCGCGCTGCTGGTCCTGTACCCGGTGTTCGACGTGGCCGCCGCGGTCGTCGACGCTCGCTCGGCGCGCACGACCAAGCCGGTCGCCGGGCTGTACGTGAATCTCGTGATCAGCCTGCTCGCCGCCGTCGGGCTGGCCGTCGCGGCCTCGTCGGGCATTCCCGGCGTGCTGCGGGTGTGGGGCGTGTGGGCCGTCGTCGCGGGTCTGGTCCAGCTCGCCGTCGGGATCGCGCGCCGCGGGATGGGTGGCCAGTGGCCGATGATCCTCAGCGGCGGCATCTCCGTGGTGGCCGGGACGACGTTCGTCATTCAGTCCACAAAGGAAGGTGCCGCCCTGACGACCCTCGCCGGCTACGCGGTCCTCGGCGGGATCTTCTTCCTCGTCTCCGCGCTGCGGCTGGGGCGGGCGGCGAAGAACTAGCCCGCGGCGAGCACGCGCTGCGCGCACTGTGAAGGTTGCCGGGTCCGGCGGTCCACGGGAACAGCTGCCGGCCCGGCGCGGCGCGCGGGTGGAGGAAGCCCAGTCCAGCCGACGATACGGCTCGCGCTGACGCGCCTGGCGCGTCCACCGAGACCCTGCATTGATCCGGGCGCCGTCGACGGCAGCGTTTGCGTTGTAGGTGCGCTGAGGTGGGTGGCTAGTTGAGGCCGCGGGGGATACGCCAGAAGGGCATCGTCAACTACACCAGTACCCGCGCGTTCCCTACGCTCTACGGCACCGTCGACGGCATTCTCGGCCTGCGCGATCGGACGGAGTCTTGTGCCGGGCATCTTCACCCGCCACCACGGCGCCCGGTTTCCAGCGCCGGCGACGGGCCTTCCTCTGGTTCGAAGAGCCGGCCCTGAATCCGCCAGCGGACGGGTTCGGTCCCGGGGCGCCGGCCGGGCCGCTGGAGAACACCGGCCGTCGGTCTTGCCGGCGGGCCCGCCGGCAGCCGTGGCGATGTGGGGGAGGGGTTCGCTTCAGCACGATGCTGCGCGTACAGCTTGGCGTACGGTCCGTCGGCGTCCAGTAAATCCTCGTGCCGTCCGGATTCGACCAGCCGACCGTGCTCCAGCATCAGGATGCGATGGGCGGCTGGAGCCAGGGACAGATCGTGGCTGATCAGGATCGTCGTCCTGCCGCCGGCCAGCCGGCGCAGTGGTTCGATCACCCGCTGGACGGCACCCGCGTCGAGCCCGGCGGTGGGCTCGTCCAGCACCAGGACCGGCGCGTCGCGGACGATGGCCCTGGCGATCGCCAGCCGTTGCCGCTGCCCACCGGAAAGCCGCTTGCCGGCGCTGTCCAGTACGGTCTGATACCCGTCCGGCAGGGCCGAGATGAACTCGTGTGCGTCCGCCGCGATCGCCGCGGCCACGATCTGGGCGTCCGAGGCCGAGGGCCGTCCGTAGGCGATGTTGTCGCGCACGGTGCCGTGGAAGACCTGGGTCTGCTGCAGCACCAGGGTCACTTGTTCGCGCAACGATTCGGTAGTGACACCACGAAGGTCGAAACCGTCGAGCCGAACACTGCCCGACGACGGGTCGGCGAAGCGCAGCAGCAATTTGGCGATCGTCGACTTGCCGGCGCCGCTGGCCCCGGTGATGACCACCAATTGGCCCCGGCGCACCGTGAACGACAGCTCGGCCAGCGCCGGCCGATCGGCACCCGGATAGCGGTAGCTGACCCGGTCCACGCTGATCTCACCATCGGAGCGGGCCAGCACGTGGGCGTGCGGATGCTCGACCACCATCGGCCTCGTGTCCAGCAACTCCGTGATGCGGTCGGAACTCGCCGTGGCCGCGTTCACCATGATCGTCAGGGCGCCGAGCCGGCGCAGCGGCGGGTAGAGGTAACCGAGGTACGCGGTGAAGGCCAGCACGCCACCCGCGGTCAGCTGGTGCTGGCTGATTTCCCAGATCCCTCCGCCGACCACCAGGAGCAGCGCTGTGACCTCGGTGATGTCCACCAACGGTGTGTAGGCTCCGGACACCCGGGCTTCGCGGACCCTTGTTCGCATCCAAGCGGCGCCGTGCGTGTGCAACCGCTGCTGTTCGGTCCGCTGCTGGTTGTACGCCTGCACCAGCGTCAGGTTGGTCAGGCTTTCCTGAACGGCCGTGGTGATCATGCCGTTGTAGTCGCGCTCGTCGCGGGAGACTGCCTTGATCCTCTTCGAAAACACCCGGGCCGCCAGCACGAACAGCGGGGCGAGGAGGAACGAGGTGAGCGCCAGGTGCCACGACACGACCAGTGCGGCGCCGCCGTAGAACACCGCGGTCACGACCGAGCTGATGGTTTCGACCGTCCCCGACGCGGTCAGCTGTTCGACCATTTCGACATCGCTCGTCACGCGAGCGACCAGATCACCGGTGTCGTGCCGCGCGAAGAAGTCGGGGGAAAGTTGTTGCAGGTGCGCGTACACCGCGTCGCGCAGGCGAAGCAGGAACCGTTCCGTCACCACGGAAGTCAGAACGCCGCCCCCGAACGAAGCGAAGGCCCCGACCGCGGTCATGACAACCCAGAGGCAAGCGGGACGCCAGAACCCGTGGAGGTCGCCGGTGGTGAGAGCGTTGTCGACGATCGCGCCGAAGGTCCAGATCGCCACGGTCTCCGTGGCCGCGCTGAGCACCAGCAGGAGAACGGCCAGGAGGAGCAGACGGCGTTCGCCGCGGACGTAGGGCCAGAACCGGCGAAATGCCTGCCGAACCGACGACGGTTTCGGCCGGCTTTTCGCGTCGGTGGTGTAGCTGCCGCCGGCGCCCACCACGGGAGTCAGGGCGGTCACACAGCACCTCGTTTCGCATCGTTCCGGGACCGGGTGTTAAATTCCTGTCCCGCCTCCAGGAAAAGGAGTGAGGGCCGGCGCTTTCGAACGCGCCGGCCCTTCCCCCCTCTTTTCGGATCAGGACTGGCTCGCCCTGATCTTCAGCTCGGGATCAGCGACCGTAACGACGGTTCTTGTCGTTCCGCCGGTTGCGGTCGTAGTGGCCATCGCGTCGAGTTTCGCAGTGGTCGCGGGGAACCGGCTTGAAAGAACCCATTGTTTTCTCCTTCTCGAATTCTGCTTCCGGATATTCCGTCGGCGCGCCCCGACGTCTCCGACGGTACTCCGGGAAACCGCTGACACCCGCGATGAGAGAAGTGTCCTCGGACACGTCACCGCGCCTGTTAGACCCTCGTAAGAAAATGCTTTGCTCGGTGACAAAATACCATATTCGCGCAGATATCAACAAGACGATGCCAATCGGTCAAAGGTCGCAGGTTGCGCAATTTGTAGATCAACTTGTGCGTCGGTCCGAATGGGGGTGGGGCGGGCTCCGTGGTGTGCACGGGCCTGCGAGCCGCCGTGGACTGATCTCGGGGCGGTGGCTCCACAGGACCTCGGTGTCTTGCGCCCCTTGGGCGAACCGGTATATTGGTAAGTCCATTAGACAGAGTCGAGGAGTGGGCTATGCCGAAGGTCGTGTACGTCGACGACGCCGGCGGGGAGCGGGCTGTCGACGTCTCCGTGGGGGAGAGCGTCATGAGCGCGGCCGTGCGTGCGGGGGTGCCAGGGATCGTCGGCGAGTGCGGCGGCTGCCTTTCGTGCGGCACCTGCCACGTGTGGGTCCGCGAGGAATTCCTGGATCAGGTCGGCGAAGCCGGCGACATGGAAGACGACCTCCTTGATCTCGCGGTCGGCGACCGGCGAGCCGGCAGCCGCCTCTCGTGTCAGATCGAGGTGACTCCGGAGCTCGACGGGCTCATCGTCGACGTGCCTGGTGAGCAGGTCGTCTGACCTCGAGACGGGCAACTGGCCATTGCCAGTGGTTCAATGGTCTGATATTCAATCCTATAGCGTCTTCGTGGTCGCCGGTGTGAAAGGACTTCAGCGTGCTCCGAACAGAGATCAACGAACTGCTGACGCAGACGGGGCCGGGCACCAAGATGGGCCGCCTGTTCCGGCGCTTCTGGCAGCCCGTGCTCCTGGCCGAGGAGCTGCCCGCCGACGATTGCCCGCCCGTGCGGGTCAAGGTCCTCTCGGAGCGGCTGATCGCCTTCCGGGACTCGCAGGGCCGGTACGGCCTGATGGACGAGTTCTGCGCGCACCGCGGCGTCTCGCTCTGGTTCGGGCGCAACGAGGAGGGGGGTCTCCGCTGCCCTTACCACGGCTGGAAGTACGACTACACCGGTCAGGCGATCGAGGTCCCGAGCGAGCCCGAGACCAGCAACTTCTGCGCCAACGTCAAGCTCAAGTCGTACCCGATGGTCAAGCGGGGTGATGTGCTGTGGGCCTACCTCGGTGACCCCGAGACGCAGCCGCCGCTCCCGGAATGGGAATTCGTGACCGTCCCGGAGGGTCAGGCGTTCACCTCGAAGCGCTTCCAGGAGTGCAACTGGCTGCAGGCGCTGGAAGGGGGCATCGACTCGAGCCACGTCACCTTCCTGCACTCGGGCAGCCTGGACAGCGATCCGCTGTTCAAAGGCTCGAAAGGCAACGCCTACAACCGGGCGGACCTGAAGCCGTTCTTCGAAGTCGTCGACTACGAGGGTGGCCTGCTCATCGGTGCCCGCCGCAGCGCGGAGGAGGGGCACTACTACTGGCGGGTGACCCCGTGGGTGCTGCCGAACTTCACCATGGTCCCCCCGCGCGCCGACCACCCGCTGCACGGCCACTTCTGGGTGCCGATCGACGACGAGAACTGCTGGGCCTGGAGCTTCGATTACCACCCGACGCGCCAGCTCGAGAGCGACGAGGTGTCCGCCATGCGGGCGGGCCTGGGGGTGCACAGCGCGAACGACGAGAACTACCGGCCGCTCGCGAACAAGGACAACGACTACCTCATGGACCGCGAGGCGCAGCGGCGCGGGGAGACCTACTCCGGCATCAAGGGCATCGCGCTGCAGGACTCGTCCCTGCAGGAGTCGATGGGGCCGATCGTCGACCGGACCAAGGAACGCCTCGTCGCGACCGACGCGGGCATCATCAAGGCCCGCCAGAAGCTCCGCAAGGCGGCGCTGGCGCTGGCCGACGAGGGCGTCGAGCCGGTCGGCAACCGCCCGCAGGACCAGAAGGTCCGCTCGGTCGCCATCGTGCTGCCCGCCGACCAGTCCTTTGTAGAGGGAATCGGCGAGGCGATGGTCGCCAAGCCGGGCGTCCCGCAGACAACGGTCTGAGACGGTGGGGAACGACGTGTCGCAACGTGGTTTGGTGAGCAGCTGCGCCCGGGCGGCGACCGCCGAGGAAGCGGCCTTCCGGATCGACTACCCGTTGGCCGCCGCCCGCAACACGCGGGTGGTGGCGCTCGACGATACGGCCGAGCGCATCGTCCGGCACGCCTCGGCCGAGTCGTGGGCGCAGGCGCGGTTCTACTCGGTCTCCGGGTCCGGCCACGAACTCGTCACCATGGCCGGCGACCGGGTGGCGCTCACCGAGGAACTGCGGGACAGTAACACCGTCGTCCTGGTCTCGACGACGGGGGAGAACGCGGAGGCGGCCGCCACCATCGGTGCGGCGTGCACGGTACGCGGCATCATGACGGCGGGACTGGTCGTGACGCCGGACCAGATCGCGAACGAGGCGCTGTTTTCGCTGCGTCCCCACGCCCGGATCCTGCTGGTGCCCGCCGAAGAAGACGACTTGCTCGAGCTGCTGAGGGCGACGCGCGCATGAGCCGGGGAAACGAAACAAAGGTCACCGTCCCGTCGCTTCAGGCGATGAAGAGGCGCGGCGAGAAGAGCGTGTGTTTCGTAGCCTGGGACTACCAGATGGCCCGCATCGTCGACCGGGTCGGCGTGGAGATCGTGTCGGTCGGCGACACCGTCGGGGTCAACCTGTGGGGGCAGTCCCATCCGCTCGAGATCACCTTCGACGAGGTGCTCGTCGTCGCGAAGGCGGCCCGGCGGGGTGTTCGGCGGGCGCTGCTCAGTTGCGACTTCCCGTTCGGCCCGCTTCAGCGGGGTGCGGCCAGTGCCGTCGACGCGGCGATCAGGCTGGTCAAGGAGGCAGGCGTCGACCTGGTGAAGCTCGACGGCGCGGCCGACTTCCCGGAGGCGGTCGAGGCGGTCACCCGGGCGGGCGTTCCGGTCTTCGCGCAGTTCGGGATCACGCCGCAGACCGCGCTCAAGTACGGAATCGAGTATTCCGCCGCCAGCGTCGCACAGGTGCCCGACGAGATGCTGGACGAGCTGGTCGCCGAAGCCCGGCGGCTCGAATCGGCGGGTGCGGTCGCGCTCAACTTCACCAACTCCGGCCCGGTTGTCGGGCCGGCGGTGGTCGACGCCGTGGCGGTTCCCGTGCTAGGCGGGTTCGGCGGCGGTCCGTGGCTCGACGGGCGGATCCGGTTGGCCACGGCGGCCATCGGCTACAACGCGGCCAACGTCGACGCCGACGTCGACACCTACGCCAACGTCGCCCGGCTCGCCTTCGACGCCCTGACCGAGTGCGCCGCGGACATCCGGGGCGGGCGGCAGATCCGCGGCGGGATCAAGGTGCCCCAGAACCAGAGGGCACGGAGCTGAGGAGTGCGCGCATGCCCGTCGCCGTGCTGGAAGGAATCGCCACGCGTTACCGGACTGTCGGCGACGGCCCGCCGCTGCTGATGTTCAGCCCGGGCGGCTTCGACTCCAGTTTGGACAATTGGACGAGCTTCGGGCGGTATCGCGAACTCGGCTTCGTCGACGCGTTGGCATCCGACTACACCTGCATCGTGTTCGACCGGCGCGAATCGGGACGCTCGGGTGGCCGGGTCGAGCGCCTGGACTGGCCGGGGTACGTCCGCCAGGCGCTCGGGCTGCTCGACCACCTCGGGATCGACGAGGCGCACACCATGGGCGGGTGCGTCGGCTGCTCGACCGCGGCCGCGCTCGCGGTCGCGGCGCCGGACCGGGTGCGCAGCATGGTGTTGTTCTCGCCTGCCGGCGGGCCCCGTTACCGGATGGCGCAGCACCGCCGGTTCGTCCGGCACCTCGCCTACGTCGCCGAGCACGGGCTGCCGGCGGTCGTCGGCCTGGCTCAGTCGACGACCGCCGGCTTCAGCAGCGACCCGCGCGTGGGCCCGTGGGCCGCGCCGCTGCGCACCGACGAGGACTTCGCCAAGGAGTACGCCGCGCTCGATCCGGCGCGGTACGACCTGCTCGTGACCGGCTCCGTGCGCGGTCTGTTCGACCGCGACACCGTCCCGGGCGTGGAGCCCGAGGAGCTGATGAGCTGTGACGTCCCGGCGCTGATCGTGCCCGGGCAGGACACCTCGCACGCCCCTTCGGCCGCCCGCTACCTCCAGGAATGCCTGCCGGTGCACGAGTACTGGGACGTCCCGGTCGCCGAGCAGACCGCCGCCACCGCGCCCGCGCGGGTCCTCGAGTTCCTGCGCGGGCGAGACCGGTGACCCCACTGGTCCTGCTTCGCCACGGTGAAAGTACGGCCAACGCGGGGGATGTCTTCGCCGGGCACCTCGATGTCCCGCTGACGCCGGCGGGTGTCCTCGAGGCGCACGCCGCCGCGGCCGCGCTCGCCGGCTGGTGCCCGGACGCTGTGCATGCCTCACCCCTGGTTCGGGCGTCCGGCACCGCCGAGATCGTCGGAAGCCGGCTCGCGCCGGGAGTGGCGGTGGAGCGCCACGCCGCACTCGTCGAGCGTCATTACGGTGTCCTGCAAGGACTTCGGCGCGCCGACGCGCGGGCCCGGTTCGGTGCCGAATCGGTCGCGTGCTGGCGGCGGTCGCCGGCCGGTGTGCCTCCCGGCGGGGAGAGCCTGGAGATGCTGCACGAGCGGCTGAGGCCGTATTGGCTGGAAGTGCTGATGCCGCGGCTGGAATCGGGCCGTTCGGTGCTCGTGGTCGCCCACGGCAACTCGCTGCGCATGCTGCTGGCTCACGTGAGCGGCCTGGAACTGTGCGACGCGATCGCCGTCGAGATCCCGACAGCCGCCCCGCTCCGGCCGGAGGTCAGGCTTCCAGCTCGGTGATCTGGTCGACGCGCCGCTGGTGGGGCCCGCCCTTGAACGGCGTCGACAGCCACAGTGCGAGCAGTCGTTCCGCTTCGTCGTCCGTGATCACCTTCGTGCCCAGCACGAGCACGTTGGCGTCGTTGTTGCCGCGCGAGATCTCGACCATGAACGAGGTGTGCCCGAGTCCCGCGCGGACGCCCCGGATCTTGTTGCAGGCGATGACTTCGCCCTGTCCACTCCCTCCGACGATGACACCGGCATCCGCCCTGCCATCGGTGACCCGCCGGCTCACGTCGGCGCAGAGCGGCGGGTAGTCGACAAGCTCCGTCTCGCTGTGCGAGCCGCGGTCGTCCACCTCGTGGCCGTGGGTGGTGAGCCAGGCGGCGAGGCGCGCCTTGAGCCGGACGCCGTTGTGATCGGCGGCGATCGCGATCCGCACGGCTCAGCCCACCAGTTCGCGGGTCGCGGGCGCGAACATCGATTCGACGGCCACCGGTTTCGTCAGGATGTGCTGCGCCAGCGCCTGCTCGGCCAGCAGCTCCAGGACAGCGCGGTTGGTTTCGATGCCGTAGGGGAGCGGGTCTCCGGTCTCGGCCATCACCCGGGAGTACCTCCGGTCGTCGGCCGTTTCGGCGACCCCGGCCCGCAACTGCTCGACGTACCGCCGCTTGCACTCGGCGAACGCGTCGAACAGGGCCTTTGCGACGCCGGGGTGCGCGTCGAGGACCTCGTCCTTGACCACGACGAGGTGGTTGACGGGGTAGAAGCCGCGCTCGCGCAGCGCGGTGAACCCGGCTTCCTCGGGATTCGCGATCAAAGGGACGACCTCGGGCGAGTCGATCTTGACGTTCACGACGGCGTCCAGCTCACCGGCCAGCAGCATGTCCGCGAGCTTGTTCCCGGGGCCGGCCGGCACGACGTTCCGGGGCGGGCGGTAGGACTCGACGTGCTCGTCGCCGCTGAGGACCCACGTGACCGAGTCCAGGTCGAGACCGTGTTCGAGCGCCATGATCGCGCGCGCCCAGACGCCGGTGGTGACCGTGTACCCGCGGTTGACGCCGACTCGTTTCCCCGCGAGGTGGCCGGGCTCGGTGATCCCCGACCCCTTCCGCACGAGGATCGCGCCGTGGTGGAACCCGCGAACCAGGAAGACGGGGAGCGCGGTGAACCTTACGCCGTGCTCGCGCGCGGTGAGGTAGGTCGTCAGCGCCATTTCGCAGACGTCGTACGCGAGCTCCCGGACCATCCGCCGGAACCCGTCGACGAGGACCGGTTCTTCCTTGAAGGCCAGGGAAAAACCGGCGGGGGCGACTTCGCCTTCCTTCAGTGCGCGGTTGTTGCCCTGGGTCCGGGTCACGGTCAGCAGGTGCTCAGCCATTCGGTCCTCGTCTCGTCCTCGTGACGTACACGCCGATGGTATATTGGGCTGTCCATTCTGCCAACGAGGTTCTGTCAACGAGGTTCGTTCAACGAGGGAGCGCCGATGGTCCGGACTGTGCAAGCGGCGGTGCGTGTCGCGCCCGGCACGACGGAGATGCAGGAGTTCGCACTGCCGTCGATCGACGACGACTCCGCCCTGCTGCAGGTGGAGGTCGCGGGGATCTGCGGGACGGATGTGAAGATGTACGCCAATCCACCCGCCGTGATCCGGGGCCGGGTGATCATGGGGCACGAGAACGTCGGCGTCATCGCGCAGGCGGGGCGGCGGTTCAGGGAGCGCCACGGACTGGCCGAAGGCGACCGGGTTTTCGTCGAGCACTACGTCGGGTGCTTCAGCTGCGAATGGTGCCGCCTCGGCGAGTACCGGCACTGCGAGGCGACGGACTGGCGGACCAACCCCGACGGCCGGCGCTTCGGCTACACCTCCGCGGAAAACCCCGGCACGCTCTGGGGCGGGTTCAGCGAGTACATGTACCTGCCGTGGAACTCCGTGCTCCACAAGATCCCCGACACGATCACCCCCGAGCTCGCGGGCATGGTCATGCCGCTGTCCAACGGCATCGAGTGGGCACTGCTCACCGCCGGCGTCGGGTACGCCGACACCGTCCTGATCCAGGGTCCGGGCCAGCAGGGGCTCTCGCAGCTCGTCGCCGCGAAGACGGCCGGCGCGTCGAAGATCGTGGTGTCCGGCACGACGCGCGACAAGCACCGCTTCGAGCTCGCCAAGGAACTCGGCGCGGACGAAGTCGTCGACGTGCTCACCGAAGACCCGCGCGAGAAGATCATGGACCTCACCGCCGGCCGCGGCGTCGACATCGTCCTCGACTGCACCTCGCGGGCTGGCACCGCACCGGTCCTGCTCGGGGTCGACGTCCTCAAGCGACGGGAAGGCACGCTCCTCATCCAGGGTGAGCTGGCCGCGTTCCCGGACTTCCCCGTCAAGAAGATCACCGAGAAGGCCATCACGATCAAGTCCGCGCGCGGGCACTCGTTCCGGGCCTGCGAGCTCGCCGTCGAGCAGCTCGCGTCGGGCCGCTTCCCGCTGGAGAAGCTGGCGACCCACCGCTACGGCATCGACCAGGTCGACCACGCCATCCGCGTGCTCGCCGGTGAGACCGAAGAGGACGCGATCCACATCTCCCTGATGCCCTCGATGGTCGGGCAGGCCGGCGGGGCGGTCGTCCGATGACCGGGATCGTCGTGACGAATCCACCCACGGCCGGTGCCGCGACGCGCGACGGCCTGGGCCGGTTCGGGGTCGCCACCATCCACGAAGCCCAGGGGCGCCGCGGGCTGATGGCCGCCGCGCTGAACCCGATCTACCCGGGTGCCCACGTCTCGGGGACGGCCGTGACCGTGAGCGTGGCGCCGTGCGACAACTGGATGATCCACGTGGCCGTCGAGCAATGCCGGCCCGGCGACGTGCTCGTCGTCGCGCCGACGTCGCCGTCGGACGCAGGCTACTTCGGTGAGCTGCTGGCGACCTCGCTCAAGGCTCGCGGGGTCCGTGGGCTGGTCATCGACGCCGGCTGCCGCGACATCGCCGAGCTGCGGGCGATGTCGTTCCCCGTGTGGTCCCGGGCCGTGTCGGCCGAGGGCACGGTGAAGGAAACGCTCGGCTCGGTGAACACCCCCGTCATCTGCGGCGGGCAGCTCGTCGAGGCGGGTGACGTGATCGTCGCCGACGACGACGGCGTGGTCGTCGTGCGCCGCGCCGAAGCCGACGAGGTTCTCGCAGCCTCGGCGGCGCGGGAGGAGAAGGAGGCGCGCCTGCGGACTCGCTACGCCGAAGGCGAGCTCGGCCTCGACGTCAACTCGATGCGCGAACGGCTCGCCCGCAAAGGCCTGCGGTACCTGGAACACGACGAGTACCTCAAGGAGGTTCGCGACCGGTGATCATCGACATCCACGGTCACTACACGACGGCTCCGGCGGCGCTGAACCGGTTTCGCGAGGCACAGCTGGCCGGCGAGCGGGTGGCACTGGCGCCGGTCTCGGACGACGAGCTGCGCGAAAGCGTGGAGGACAACCAGCTGCGGGTTCTCCGCGAACGCGGCGGTGACCTGATGCTGTTCTCCCCCAAGGCTTCCGGCATGGCACACCACGTCGAGGACGCCGGCGTCGCGGACGCCTGGGCGCGCGCGTCCAACGACCTCGTCCACCGCGTCGCCGAGCTGTACCCCGAGCACTTCGCCCCGGTCGCCCAGCTCCCGCAGACACCCGGGGGGAACCTCGGCGGCGTCCTGGCCGAGATCCGCCGGACCGTCGGAGAACTCGGCTTCGTGGGGGTCAACCTCAGCCCTGACCCGTCCGGAACCTGGGCAGGCAAGCCGATGACCGACGAATCGTGGTTCCCGGTCTACGAGGTCCTGACGGAACTCGACGTGCCGGCCATGGTGCACGTCTCGTCGGCGTGCAACCCGAACTTCCACACCCTCGGCGCGCATTACCTCAACGCCGACACCAGCGTGTTCGCCCAGCTGCTCGGTTCGAAGCTCTTCCACCGGTTCCCCGGTCTGCGCTTCGTGATCCCGCACGGCGGGGGAGCGGTGCCGTATCACTGGGGGCGCTACCGGGGCCTGGCGATGCGCAACGGCTGGCCGGACCCGGCCGAACTCCTGCCGAACGTCTTCTTCGACACCTGCGTCTACCACCAGCCCGGCATCGACCTCTTGCTCGGAGTACTGCCCGCACAGAACGTGCTGTTCGCGTCCGAGATGCTCGGCGCGGTTCGCGGTGAGGACCCGGAAACCGGTATCGCCTGGGACGACACGAAGCGGTACGTCGACCGCACCGGCCTGGCCGGCGAGGACTTGGCAGCGATCTACGAAGGCAACGCCCGGCGGGTCTACCCGCGCCTCGACCGGCGGCTCGCCACTGGTTGTGATCGGCGGCCCGCCGCTGGTTGTGATCGGCGGCCCGCCGCCCCGGGGATGGTGACCCGATGAGCCGGCTCCCGTTGACGTTCGCGTGCGGCGACTACGACCGCACCCGCGCCGTCGAGGACGGATCGATCCGGCCCGACGGCATCGACCTGACGTACCTGCGGCTCCCGGTCGAGGAGACGTTCTTCCGCATGCTGCGCCACGGCGAGTTCGACGCGTCGGAGATGTCACTCTCGACGTTCGTCGCCTCGCTCGATCGCGACCCGGTGCCGTTCGTGGCGCTGCCGGTCTTCACCTCGCGGATGTTCCGCCACGGCGGCGTTTTCATCAACACGTCGGCCGGCATCGAGAAGCCGTCCGACCTTCGCGGCAAACGGATCGGCACGCCCGAATTCCAGCTCACCGCGGGCGTGTGGATCCGTGGCATCCTCGCCGACCGCCACGACGTACCGCTCGACTCGGTCACCTATCTCACCGGTGGGCAGGAAACGCCCGGGAGGATCGAAAAGGGCGCCGTCTCGACCCGCTTCGACCTGCAGTCCATTCCGGACGGACGGACACTGTCGGAGATGCTCGCGAGCGGGGAGATCGACGCCCTGCAGAGCCCTCGGATTCCGAGTTCGTTCGTCTTGGGGGACGGTCGCGTCGCCCGGCTGTTCCCGGACACCGTCGCGGCCGAGAAGGAGTACTACGCGGCCACCGGGATCTTCCCGATCATGCACGTCGTCGTCCTGCGCCGGGAGATCTACGAGCGCCACCCATGGGCCGCCCAGTCACTGACCAAGGCGCTCACGGCGGCCAAGAACGAGGCGTACGCGCGGATCTACGACGCCTCGGCTCTGCGTTTCATGGAGCCGTGGTTCAACCAGCACGTGGAGGACGCGCGCCGGCTGCTCGGCGACGACTACTGGTCGTACGGGCTGGACGCCAACCGGCACGTTCTGGACGTGTTCCTCCGCTATCACCACGAACAGGGTCTCTCGTCCCGCCTGCGCACCGCCGGAGAACTGTTCGCGCCCGAGTCGACGGAATCCTTCGTCATCTGAAACCGCGGACTTCGGTGAGCTCGCCGGCGGGGCGCGGTCGCCCGCCGGCGAGCCACCCGGCCTCAGGCCGCGCGGAGGAGTTCCTTCAGCGCCACCTCGGTGTCGGCCGCGACTTGCGGCGGGACGGTGCGCCCGGCCTCGAGCAGCTTGCGCACCGCCATGTAGTCGCGGGGCGCGTTGACGGCGTCGATCGCGATGAGGCGTCCGCCGCGGTAGTAGAAGAGCGAGAACCGTTCACTGCCGGGGTCACCCCGCAGCACCGTCTGGTCGTAGCCGCTGCTGATCCCGGCGATCTGGAGTTTCAGGTCGGCCTGGTCGGACCAGAACCACGGGATCCCGGCGACCGGGGCGGCCAGGCCGAGCAGACTGGCGGCCGCCGTCTTGGCCTGCGCGATGGCGTTGGGCACGGACTCCAGGCGCAGGGTGCCGTGATCGGGGTGCGCGAGGATCGTGCAGTCGCCGGCGGCGACCACGCTGGGAACGCTGGTGCGGGCGGACTCGTCGACCAGGATCCCGCCGGCGCACGCGAGCCCGATCTGCTCGGCCAGCTCGGTGCGCGGGACCAGGCCGATCCCGACGACGACGACGTCCGAGGGAAGGGTGCGGCCGTCGGAGAGCCCGACACCCGTCACGCGGTCGCGGCCCAGGAGTGCGGTCACGCCGGTCGACAGCACGACGTCGGTGCCGCGCCGCTGGTGTGCGGCGAGGTAGAAGCCCGACATTTCCGGTGCGACGGCGCGGGCGAGCAGCCGGTCGGCTGCCTCGACCACAGTGACGTTCTTGCCGGCGGCCGTGGCGGCCGCGGCGGCCTCCAGCCCCACGAAACCCCCGCCGACAACCACGACGTCGCGGGCCGCCGCGAGGTCGTGGCGGAGCGCGACCGCGTCGTCGACGTCACGCAGGTAGTGGATGCCGGCGAGCTCGCTGCCCGGGATCCGGAGGCGCCGTGGGGTGCCTCCGGTGGTCAGGGCGAGCCGGTCGAAATCCAGCGTCCGCCCGGAACGCAGGACCGCGAAGCCATTACCGAGGCCGGCATCGGTGAGGGTGATCTCGTCGATCCATTCACCGCGGACGAGCTCGATCTGCTGAGCCGCGTAGAAGTCAGCGCCGCGCAGCGCCAGCCGGTCCTCGGGCAGTTCCCCTTTGAGGAACGCCTTGGAGAGTGGTGGCCGTTGGTAGGGCAGCCGGGTTTCCCCGCCGAGCAACGTGATCGGTCCCGGAGCACCCAGCTTGCGTAGCGACGCGGCCAGCTCCACTCCCGCTTGGCTCGCGCCCACCACCAGGGTGCCGCTTCCCTTCAGCGCCATGGCTCCTCCGTTGGCTAGACCATTAGACCTTAGCGGAACCCGGCGTGCGGTGCGAGGGGTGTCCCACAGGCTGGTAGGAGGTTTTCCGGCCCTAGTCCGCGTCGTGCGATACGCGTTGCGCGGTCCGGGCGATGTGCTCGCTCATCACGCGCTGGGCGGCTGCGAGATCGCGGTCGCGGATCGCCTCGGCGAGCTCACGGTGTTCGCCGGTCCCGCGCTTGCCCATGATGGGGGCTTGCTCCCGGGCTTCCCGCAGGGACATCAGGAGCGGTCCGTGGAAGCTCTGGATCAGCATCGTCAGTGCGGTGTTGTGGGCACATTCGGCGAGCCGGATGTGGAACCGCGCCGAAATGTCCACTGTATACGCGCCCTTGTCGACGGCGGCCTGCCCCTCCTCGACCAGTTTGAACAGCGCGTCGATGTCCTCGTCGGTCGCCCGTTCGACGATCAAGGGGAGGGCGCCGATCTCGACGATCTTGCGCGCCTCGGTCACTTCGCCCGCGGTGAGCACGGACATGGAAAGGAGATCGGCCAGGCCCTCGCCGACGCGGTCGGTGCTGGGCGCGGTCAGGAAAGCCCCGCCGTGCGCTCCGACCCGGATGGTGACGAGCCCGGTAGCTTCGAGTACGCGAAGCGCCTCACGCACGGTCACCCGGCTCACGCCGAAGCGCTGGCACAGATCTCGCTCGCTCGGCAGCCGGTCGCCGGGCGCGAGGGAGCCGTCGCGGATCAGGACCTTGATCTGATCCACGATGACCTGGGAGACGCGCGACGTGCTCACACGGCTGAAGAGGTCGTCCTTCGCGCCGCGCCCTGTTGCAGCCATGTTCCCACCTAATCATTGTCGATGCCGGAAATGCACCGTAGCTTAACAGTCAATGGTCTGACCTTACCGCACTAGGCCTGGTCAGACGTGGCTGCTCTGCTCCGGCCGGTCACCGTCCGGCCAGAAAACTTGACTGGGCCATTGCTTTGGACTGACAATTAGTCCTACGCTCCCACCCATGCTGAGCCGAGAGAAGCCGGCACTGTCTAGCACGGCAGGCCGTGATGCTGCGCACATCGATGTGGGGGCCACGGGCGGGATCGCACACCTCGAGGCCCGGGGTGTCGCGATCGACTACGCCAAGCCTGGGTCGAAAGAGGTGACGACGGCCGTCGAGCAGTGTGATCTGACGGTGGAGCGGGGGGATTTCGTCTGCCTCGTCGGGCCTTCCGGCTGCGGCAAGACCACCTTGCTCAACGCGGTCGCCGGGTTCGTCGAGCTCGCCGAGGGCGCTCTGGAGCTCGACGGCCGGCCGATCCCCGGTCCGGGGCCCGACCGGGCGATGGTGTTCCAGCACGCCAACCTGCTGCCGTGGCGGACCGTCCAGGCCAACGTCAGCTACGGCCTCGAGCTCACGAAAAAGGTCAAGAAACCGGCGGCCAAGAAGCGCGCCGACGAGCTGCTGGAGCTGGTCGGGCTGGCCGGTGTCGGGCAGCAGTACCCGGCTCAGCTCTCCGGCGGCATGCAGGCCAGGGTCAACCTCGCCCGCGCGCTCGCGGTCGAGCCGGAGATCCTCCTGCTCGACGAGCCGTTCGCCGCGATCGACGCCCAGACCCGTGAAGTGCTCCAGGTCGAACTGCTCAGGGTCTGCGCCGCCCGCGACGTGACGGCCCTGTTCGTCACCCACGACATCACCGAAGCCGCGTTCCTCGCGGACCGGGTCTGCGTGTTCAGCCCGCGACCCGGTCGCATCGTCAAGGAGATCACGGTGCCGTGGGCGCGTCCGCGCTCGCACGAGATCCGGCGGACGCCGGAATTCGCACAACTGCGCGACGAGATCGCCGACGTGCTCTACGGCGCGAAGGCCGGCGCCGGCCAGGAAGAAGGAGCCCGATGAGCGTGACCTCTTCGCACAAACCGGCTCCGCGGATCGAAGCCCGTCCGTCCGGCCCCCGCCCGCGCGCCCGCCGGGCGTCGGGCCGCCGGCTGCCGTCGTGGCTCAGCGAGCAGCGCCTGTGGGGCATCGGCGCCGTCGTCGTCGTGCTGATCGCGTGGGAGGTCGTCGCGCTGCTGCGGCTGCAGCCGCAGCTGATCCTTCCGGGGCCGGTCGACGTCATCAACGCCTTCGGGTCGCTGATCCAGGGCGGGCAGATCGGGATCGATCTGTGGACCAGTGCCCAGGAACTGCTGGCCGGCCTCGCACTGGCGGTGGTGGTCGGCCTGCCGCTGGGGCTGCTGATCGGCTGGTACAAACGGATCGCCTGGGCGCTCAACCCCTTCGTCAACTTTCTCTACGCCACCCCGCGCATCGCGCTGACGCCCCTGCTGATCATCTGGCTCGGCATCGGCAGCTCGTCGAAGATCGCGATCGTCTTCCTGATGGCTCTGTTCCCGGTGCTCATCAACACCGCGCAGGGTGTCCACTCGCTCGAACAGGGCGCCGTGCGCGTGGCCCGGTGTTTCGGCGCGAGCGATCTCCAGCTGTTCCGCACCGTCGCCCTGCCCGGCACCGTCCCCTTCATCGCCAGCGGGATGCGGCTGGCGGTGGGCCAGGCACTGATCGGTGTCTTCGTGGCCGAGCTCAGCGGTGCGCAGCACGGCGTCGGCATGACGATGAGCACCGCCGGCCAGCAGTTCCAAACCGCCACGGTCTTCGCCGGCCTGTTCATCTTCGCCGCGGCCGGTGTCGTGCTGACCTCGCTGCTGCGCCGGGTCGAGAACCACTTCGCGGCCTGGCGCCCGAGCAACGACTGACTGCGTTTCCCTTCCCCACCACCATTCCCAGAAGGACAGAACAATGAAGTTCAAGTCTGGCGCCTTCGGCGTCGCCCTCGTCGCGGCGCTCGCCACGTCGTCCCTCACCGCCTGCGGCGGTTCGTCGGACGCCGGGGCCGATGGTGTGCTCACCGTCAGCTACAGCGAAGAGGTCGCTGACCAACTGCCCTTGTGGATCGCATCGGAGGCCGGCTACTTCAAGGAGCAAGGGCTCACCGTCAAGCTCATCAAGCTCGACAGCAACCAGGGGTACCCGGCGCTCATCTCCGGCCAGACGCAGCTCGCGTCGATGGGCGGGTCCCAGATCGTGGCCGGCACCGCCGCCGGCGGTGAGGTGAAGGTGCTGGCCGCGCTCACCCCGGTGCTGCCGTACCAGATCTACGCGAACGTGCCGACCGCCGCGCAGCTGAAGGGCAAGAAGATCGGCTACACCACGAAGAGCGGATCCCAGTACATCGGCACTCTGCTGGCGCTGAAGAAGCTGGGGATCAGCCCGAGCGAGGTGAACCTGGTTCCCCTCGGCTCGGTGACGAACGTCAACAACGCGCTGCTGGCCAAGACCATCGACGCCTCCGCGACGCACCCGCCGGCGAGCCTGAAGTTCGAAGACGCCGGTCTGCACATGGTGATGGACATGGCCAAGGAGAAGATCCCCAACATCAACGTGGGCATCTCCAGCACGTCCGACTACCTCAAGGACCACCCGGATGTCGTGGGGAAGTTCATGGCCGGTCTCAAGAAGGGGTTCGACCGCGAGCGCGCCGACGAGGCGTACTCGACGAAGATCCTGGGTGCCCACCTCGGGGTCACCGACCAGCGTGCGCTCGACGCGACCTGGAAGTACTACTCGACCGAGGTCCTCACCGACCCCCCGGTGGCGACGGTGGATCAGCTCAAGTCGTCCCAGCAGTCACTGGAGGGCTCGGTGAACGGGGTGGACAAGGTCGATCTCGCGTCCCTCATCGACTCGTCCTTTGTGGACAAGGCGTTTGGGAGCAAGTAGCTCGCGGGCGAAGCCGTGGAAACGCGCGGTGCCGGGTCGGTCGCGACCCGGCACCGCGCGTGCTTTCGTCAGGCCTCGAACTGTGTCGCGCGGCGCAGGTCGTCGGCCGTCAACCGATTCGGGTCCAGGGCGACCTCGGTGCGCATCGTCAGCGCGGCGAGGATCGTCTTGCGGACCCGCCTGCCGTCGAGGCCCCGCAGCCCTTTGGCCAGCTCCGCGCGAAGGTTCGCGTCCCGGGCAAGCGGTTTGAGCTCGGTCCACTGCTCGGCCAGCTCGTCGAGCGAGGACGCGACGATCTGCTCGATCACCTCGTCGCCGGGCAGTGTCGTGCTCATGACCAGATCGGCCCGGGAGAGCACGGCCTCGTCGACGGCGTCGATGAAGTTGGTCGTGGCCACGAGCACCAGGTTCGGGCACTGAGCGCGCAGCTGGTCGAGACCGGACAGCACGGCGTCCGTCGCGCGGTGGACGTCGACCGGGTTCGTTTCGAACGACGCCGAACTGCGGCGCACCGCGAGGGCCTCGACCTCGTCGATCAGCACCACGGTGTGCGGTCGCCGCGCGGCGAGCTCCGGCAGGGTGTCGAGGAACAGTCGCGAAACGGCCCGCTGGCTTTCCCCGAGCATGTCGCTCGGGAACGCGTGCGGGTCGACCTCGACCAGTGTGGTGGCACCACGTTCGGCCACTTTCAGCGCGGCGGCCTGCGCGAGCCCTTGCGCGAGCGTCGTCTTTCCCGTGCCCGGCGGTCCGGCCAGCATGATCAGGCCGTGCGGCGCGCCGGAGAGCCCGTTCAGCAGCCGGCCCTGGCGCAGGACGAGCAACGCGGCGCCGAGCAGCCTCTCCTTGGTGCCCGGCGGCACGATCATCGAGTCCCACGGCCCGTCGTGGTGGTCTGAAGGAAGGGCGTGCAGCCCGATGACCCCAGGAGGGAGCGTCCGATCGCTCACGGCCAGGTCGGCCGGTCGAGTTCGGGCCAGACGACCGTGTTCACGTCGCCGGCCTGGGCGTCACGGATGTGGTCCGGCGGCTCCTCGAAGAGAACCCGCGGGTCCATCAGCGCCCGCATCGTCTCGAGCAGGCTGTCGAACATGTGGATGCGGACCACCCGGGCGGTGTTCTCCTGGGAGTCGTTGAAGTGCTGGTGCCACAGGAAGTGGTCGACCACGATCAGGTCGCCCTTCTTCCACGGGTGGTTCTCCCCGCCCTCGGGCTCGGTGCCGAGGTAGGAGTGACCCTCGCCTTCGACCACGTAGAGCCACGCCTCGCCGGCGTGCCGGTGCATCGACTGCTGCCGGCCCTGCCCGATCTCGAACATCGCCATGGTGATGCCGGAAGCCTGGTACCCGATGGCGCGGTCGAGGAGGAAGGTCGTACGCGTGCCGCGGGGGGTGTTGAGCATCTCGAGCTCGTCCCAATCGGTGTGGAGCCGGCCGCTGCGGCGTTTCTGCTGCTCCTTGCCGAGACGGCGCAGGCGGCGGGCGTAGGCGTCGTCGCCCTCGGCATCGGGAGCGCTGAACTCGGGCCGGCCAGGGAGGTTCTCGACCGGCTCGTGACCGCGGTCGTCGAGGATCGACATGCCCATCGTGGCGAGCAGCGGCTCGCTGGAGAAGGTGAGGTAGCGGAACGTCGCGTCGTTGTCGTTGCCCGAACGGTGCCAGGCCCACGCCGGGATGTGGGCCGAGTCGCCGGGAGCGACCTTCACCCGCTCGCCGTCGATCTCGAGCCAGCCCTCGCCGCCGATGCCGAACACCATGGCGTCCCAGGAGTGCCGGTGGATCGTGGTGACTTTCCCCCGGTCGACCTCGTGCACGAGCGCGTCGATGGAGCGCGTCGGGTTGTCACCGTCCTCGCCCATGTAGACGCCGGTGCGCATGCCCCGCGCGGTCTCCGCGAGCGTGACGTCCTCGCTCCGGATGATCGTGCGGTGGTTCGCGCGCCAATCCTCCAGGAACTTCGCCCGCCGGGCCTTTTGCTGGTGGTAATGGCTTGTCTTCGTCGTGGTCTTCGTCGACACCGAGCCTCCTGATTGGCCGGACCATTTTACCTTCGGCATTGTGGTTCGCCGGGCACCCTACTGCAAGTATGGACTTTTGGTTAGACCATAAGGCAATATGGCATGTCGACCGTCCATCCCGGCCCGGGGGCCGGGTCGTGCTCCCAGGAGGCAGGTGTGCCCGAAGCGGTGACGACCATCCGGCTCGGTCTCGACCGTGAACGCCACGGCGGCGCCCGATGAGGGTCGCCGAGGTCCTGCGCAACCGCGACTTCGATTTCTACTGGGGTGGCGTTGTCCTCTCGCAGATCGGCAGCCGCGGCACGATCGCGGCGAATCTGTACCAGGTCTACGAACTCTCCGGTTCGGTGGCGCAAACCGGACTGGTGGGTGCCGCCCAGGTCGTGGCGCTGGTGGTGCTCAGCCCGTTGGCGGGCGTGTACGCCGACCGGGTCGATCGGCGCAAGCTTCTCCAGTGGTCGCAAGCCGTGGCCATGGTCGTGGCGCTCGCGCTCGCGGCGACGAGCTTCGCCGGTCACGCCGACGTCGCGCAAGTCGTCGGCTCCGTCGTGCTCACCACGGCGGCGGCCAGTTTCGACCAGCCCGCCCGGCAAGCCCTGATCCCGGCGCTGGTTCCGCGAGCGCAGCTGCCGCAGGCCTTCGCACTGCTCAATCCTTCTCGGGAACTGGCTGTGCTCCTCGGACCGGCCCTGTCCGGTGTCCTGATCGCCGTCAGCGGGCCAGGCCTGATGTACGCCGTCGACGCGGTGACCTACCTGCTCCTGATGATCACCCTGGCCCTGCTCCGGATCCCGCACCTCCCGGGGTCGGGGGAGCACATCACGCTGCGGGAGCAGTTCGTGGAGGGGGTCCGGTTCGTTCTGAGCAGACGGATCGTGTGGCAAATGGTGCTGCTCGACTTGGTGGCGACCGTCTTCGCGGCGTACCGGGTCCTCCTGCCCACGCTGGCGATCGACCGGCTCCACCTGGGGGCCACGGCGTACGGGCTGCTCTCGTCCGCACCGTCGGCGGGAGCACTGATCGCGACGTACACGGTGTTCCGCGTGGTCGATCGCAGCGCGCGGCTCGGGAAAGTCCTGCTGGCTTCGACGATCGCGTACGGTCTGAGCGCGGTCCTGCTCGCCTGGGCGGGTGGGCTCGTGCTAGCGCTGGTGGCGTGCCTGTTGCTCGGCACTTTCGACGCGATGGCCACGACGATCCGGCAGGCCGCGGTGCAGCTCGAGACGCCGGATTCGCTGCGTGGGCGGGTTTCTGCGATCTACCAGATGGCCTCACGCGGCGGCCCCGCTCTCGGCGACACCGTGATCGGCGCCGTCGCGGCGGTGGCCGGTCCCGCGCTGGCGCTCATGATCGGAGGGCTCGCGACCGCCGCCTTCGCCATCGGCCACTTCGGCCGGGCGAACCCGGTGCGCCGGTACGCCCGGGCGAGGGCGGAGGAAGCCAAGCCGGCGTGACCTCCGAGCGTCAGCCGGCCCTCACCCGAGTGTGACGTGACGACTTCGCGCTGAAAGCCACATTCCGGTAGTGCGGAGCTGTCCGTCGTGATCTGATGTCCTCCGCGGTTCGCGGAGGGGGCGGGGATGGGCGACACCTGGCGAGTGCCCGGGTTCACCGAGGTGGACGTGCTCGGCACCGGTGGCTTCGGCCGGGTCGTGCTGGCCAAGCACGAGGACTCCGGGCGGATGGCGGCGATCAAGTACCTGCGCGCGGAGCACCTCGCCGACGCGAGGATCGCCGACGGGTTCCGGCGCGAGGCGTGGCTGCTGGCGGGTGTCCGGAGCCCGCACGTGGTCCGGCTCTTCGACTTCGTGGAGACACCGGACAGCGCCGCGCTGGTGATGGAGGCCGTGCCCGGGGTGTCGCTGCGCGCGCTGCTGGCGTCGGCAAGGTGCTCGCTCCCGAGTCGGCGCTGGCCGTTCTCAAGGGCTCACTGCTCGGCCTCGCCGACGCGCACGCGGCCGGCGTGGTCCACCGCGACTACAAACCGGGAAACGTGCTGGTGTCGCGGGAAGGCGAGTCGAAGCTGGTCGACTTCGGACTCGCCACTTTGGACGGTCACCACGGCCTGACGGCCGGTTCACCGTCGTACCTGGCGCCGGAGCAGTGGTCCGGGCAGCCCGGGCTGCCCGCCACCGACGTGTACGCGGCGACCTGTGTGTTCTTCCAGTGCGTGACCGGGGACGTGCCGTTCCGGGCGGACACGGCCGACGGGCTGCGTGCGCTGCACCAGGCGGCGCCGGTGCCGCTGGACGCCGTGCCCGAGGCGCTGCGGGCCCTGATTTCGCGGGGCATGGCGAAGGACCCGGCGTGGCGGCCGGCGACGGCGGACGCGTTCGTGACGGAGCTGGAAACCGTCGCCCGCAAGGCTTACGGAAGGAATTGGGAGAAGCGGGGCTGGAAGCGGCTGGCGACGTCGGCCGCCGCGTTGACCGCACTGACGCCATTGGCGCTGCTGGCCGGTGCCGGGACGGCCGCCGCGCCGGTCGGCGCCGGCACCGCGGCGGTCGCGGCCGGGGTGCCGGCCACGGGCACCGGGGCGGGCGCGACGGCTGTGCTCGCCGGAAAGATCGCCGCCTCGGTGCTGATCGTCGGCGCGCTGGTCGCCGGGGGAGTGGCGATCTTCGGCAACCACGACGAACCGCCCGCGCCGGCGGCACTGACCGTCAGCCTGCAGACCCTGTCCGGACACGATCAGGCGCTGCCGGTCACCTACGACCTCCAGTTCCCGCAGGTGTCCGGCGGTTCGGATCCCGCGGTCCGGCAACGGCTCAACGACGCGTTGCGCGCACCGGTCGACAAGCGGCTGAAGACGATCCGCGACGGCGTGTCCGGCTACCGTGACCGGTTCCAGGAGACCGGCGACACGGCCGCGGTGCACTCGACGGCGCGGATCCTCCTGCAGACGCCGAGCGTGCTTTCCGTGCGCTACCATCACGATCTCGACTCGTCCGTGCTGTCGCACTCCACCTGGCGGTTCCCCGAAACGGTGAACGCCGACCTCGGCACCGGGCAGGTACTCGGCCCCAAGGACGTGTTCCGGCCGGAGGTGCTGACCGCGGCCGGGATGACCACACTGACCCGGCGGCTCGAACCGCACACGAAAAACGGGTTCTGCCGCGTGCCGGAGGTCGACGGGGAGGGCCGCCAGGTCGGCATCGACGCCGCGGACCGCGGCGCGGGCGGCGACCACGTGCCGGGCGCGGCCTTCGGGTTCACCGGGACCGGAGTCCAGTTCGACATCCTCTGGTACGACCTCGGCTGCGACACGGCGAGCGGGCAGGAGACCGTGACCGTGCCGTACGGCGAGCTCGGCGACCTCCTGCTGCCGAAGTTGCTGGCGATGGTCGGCAGGCCGGCGTCGGCCCCGTCTGGTTCGCAATCGCCGGCTTCGTCCTCGCTCGCGCCTCCGTCGTCGTCGGCACCGGCACCGCCGCACTCCGGGGACCCGACCACGTACACCAACGCCCGGTTCGGTTTCACCGCGCGGATTCCCGAGGGCTACCTCCCAGTGCCGTGCGCTCCGGCTAACGGGGACGGGATGACGTTCACCAACGCCGACCTCGACGCGACGCTGACCGTGTGGGGCGGCAACTCGGACCAGTCCTCGGCGCGGGCGCTGGCCGCCGCGGTCGCCCAGGCCGAAGCGGACGGCGGGCGGGTGACCTACCGGAAGGACGAAGGCGATCAGTACTCGGTTTCCGGCTACCAGGGCGACGGCAAGATCTTCTACGAGCGCGGGTTCACCGGCTCCGCGTCGATGGCCGCGTTGCGCTGGGTCTACCCGCGCGAGCACAAGGCCGAGCTCGACGCGCCCGTCAGCACCACGCTGGAGGCGTTCCGCCCCGGCGACCTCTCGCAGCCGCACTGAGACGCAGCCGCGTCGAGTCGGCTAAGCGCGCCGCGCGGTGACGTAGAGCCGCGCGAGGGCGGCCGGCAGGTCGCGCGGGTCGGTGATGACGTGGTACTCGTCCGGGTCGCACATCGTGCGCAGGTAGTCGCCGCCGGTGGGGTCGACGGTGATGAGGTACGGCCGGACACCGGCGTGGCGAGCTTCGGTGAGGGCGCGGGTGGTGTCGGCGAGCGCGTAGTCGAGCACGGCGTCTTCCCCGTACTGCTGCCCGTAGTCGAGGTCGAACGGGCGGCCGTCGGAGAGCAGCATGAGCAGCTTCGAGGGAGCGTCGTGCGCGGCGAGCCGGCGGGTGAGGTGGCGGATGGCCGGGCCCATGCGCGTGGTGTGCTGCGGCACGAGCCCGGCGAGCCGGCGCAGGGTCGCCGGGGTGCGCCGTTCGTCGAGGGATTTCACGACCGACAGCACGACGTCCGCGCGGCCGGTGCCGGAGAAGCCGTAGATTCCGTAGCTGTCGCCGACCCGCTCCAGCGCTTCCAGCAGCAGCGCGACCGACTCCCGCTCGAGGTCGAGGATCCGGGGGACGCCGTCGGCGCGCTCGGGCAGGCGTTCGGCCGTCGACGAGCTCAGGTCCAGTGCGAACGCGACGGCCACCTCGCGGGCCACTGGCTCCAGCGCGCTGTACACGGCTTCCCGCGGCGTCCGCCCGGTCCGCAGGTCGGCCATAGCCTCCACGCAGGCGTCCAGGTCGAGGTCGTCGCCGTGGCGCAAGCGCGTACGCCGGCGGCGCCCGAGCGGCGCCATCCGTTCCAGCTGTGCGGTCAGCGCGGGCAGCAGCGCGCGGTTCCGGCTGAGCGCCTCGTGGTGCCCGCGGGCGCTGCGCCCCGAGCGGGGCCGCTTCTCACGGACCAGGCACCAGTCGGCCAGGTACCGGCCGGCGCGGTGATCCCACTCCGGGTACGCGAACTCGTGCCGTCCGCTCGCGTGCACCGGCCCGGATTCGGCGTGGTCGTGATCCTCCAGGTCGGGGCCGTGGTCGTGCGGCAGCGGATCCGGCGGCCGCGCAGGCGTCGTGACGTCGACCTGTCCGCTCTCGGCCGCCAGCGAGCGTTCGGTGAACTCGTCGGCCGCGCCCGTTTCCTCGCCGGTCATCCGCAGGATCGCCTCGGCGAGCGGCATGCCGGAGGCCTGCAAGCCCAGATAGCGCGGACCGGGCACGTCCCGGTAGCGCACGGGAACGAAGCGGACGTCGAACACCTCGTCACCTTCGAGCCGGAACTCCTCCTCCGGCAAGGTGACCGGAAAGTCCACATCGGACGAGTCGTCGACGAGCGAGAGGTCTTGCCCCGGCCCCGCGGCCGGCTCGAGATTGGGTAGGCGCGCGAGAACGCCGTAGCATCGGATCGCCGCTTCCGCCGTCGATTCCACAGTGGACCGCGGGTCGGTGAGCACCCGGGCCACCGCGGCCAGCCGGGCGACGTTCGGCCGCAGGGACCGCGGCAGCCGGACCGAGGCTGCGCCCAGGCTCAAGCGGACCAGGGCCTCGGCCGCTGCCGAGCGGGCGGGTAGTGCGGCGAGGTCCGGCCGCGTCGCCAGCTCGTGTTCCCGCACCCGCTCGTACGCCGCGGCAAGACCGGGGAACAGCCGCAGGGCCGCGTTGTCCACGCGCAGGTCCTCCAGCACGGTGAACACCTCGACCGCGAGCGCCGTCCTCGGGAACAGGCCGGCGAACCGGTCCAGCCCGCCGCGCAGGCTCGCCGGGCGCAGCCGGCGGAAGAAAGGCTCCGGCCGCTCGAGTGCCAGCTCGAACGTGCCGAGTTCGTGGTGCAGCGCCCGGTGCGTCACGGCCACCCGGTACCACGACGGTCCGGAGTGGACGTGCGACGGGAGCCGCACGGTGGTCGCCGTGTCCGGGTGCTGGCGCAACTCGCCATCGTCGTCGTAAGGCACCAGTTCGCAGCCGCGCCCGCACAACGCTCGGTAGTACAGCGACAGCGAACCGGTCAGCTGTGCCAGCGCCGCCGTCATGCCGCGAAGACGGCGTGCGTCACTTGGCGGACGGCGTCCTGCACGTCGCGGTCGTCGCTGGTGGCCAGCACCAGCGCGAGATCACACGCCCGCCGCGGTGCCACCCCGCGCCCGATCAGTGCGCCGGCGTGCACCAGCAGCCGGGTGCTCGGGCCCTCGACGAGGTCGGCCGCGTCGAGGTTGCGGATCCGGGCCCCGAGCGCGGCCAGCGCCGCAGCCACGTCGGCGGGCACGCCGGACTCGTGCGCGACGATCTCGGCCTCCAGGTCGGCGTCCGGGTAGCCGAATTCGATGGCCAGGAACCGCTGGCGCGTGCTCGGCTTGAGGTCTTTGCTCGTCGCCTGGTAGCCGGGGTTGTACGACACCACGAGGAGGAAGTCCGGATGTGCGAGCACCTCGGTGCCGAGCCGTTCCAGCGGGAGCCTCCGCCGGTGGTCGCTCAGCGCGTGCAGCACGACGGTGGTGTCCTTGCGCGCCTCGACCACCTCGTCGAGGTAGCAGATCGCGCCGGTGCGAGCGGCCCGGGTCAGGGGCCCGTCGAGCCAGGTCGTGCCCTCGGCCGAGAGCAGGTACCGCCCGACGAGGTCGGCCGCGGTGAGGTCGTCGTGACAGGTGATCGTGACCAGCGGCTCGGCCGGCGGCGTCCCTGTGCGCTGCTTCGCGATCTCCCACGTCATGTACTCGACGAACCGGGTCTTGCCGCAGCCCGTGGGACCCTTGAGCAGCACCGGGATGCGCTGGTCGTACGCCGCGCGGAACAGGTCCACCTCGTCGCCGGCCGGCAGGTAGAACGGTGCGGTCATCGGGCGAACTCCCCGGTCTGCTCGCGACGGATCCACGACACGGGGTCGGGTGCGTAGTCCCGGTGGTAGTCACCGGGGTAGTTGATGCCCGGCACCGCGGGGATCCAGTCGTACTCCAGGTGGTGCGTGCCGCCCAGGCTGCTGGCCAGGCGCACCACGCGCTCGGAGTCCAGTGCCGTGATCCGCCCCTTGTCGATCAGCTTCACCCACTCGCCGGTGCTGCGACGGCGGATCTCGTAGGTGGCGAAGAGGTTGTGCACGTGCGGGAAGTGCATCGTCGGCAGCTTGTTCTCCTTGGCGTAGGCGAGGAACGTCTGATCCCAGTGCTCGGCGCCGAAGCCGAAGTGGATCACCCCGGCCTGCGCGCGTTCGGGCAGGTTCGTCCAGGAGTCGTTGTACTTCCACAGGGTCTCGATCTGGCGGTAGCTCTTGGGGTTGGTGCCGATCGACGCGTCGTTGAAGTACGCCCAGCCCGGGTAGGGGAAGCCGGGGTAGTGGGTGTCCCGGTAGCGCTCCACGACCTCGCGCCACAGCTCGCCGTAGCGGCCGCCGCCCTCGATCTTCGTGATCATCCCCGACTCGATGGTCACCGATGCGTGGGGGAAGTAACCGGTGTGGTTGCTGGTCCCGCCGATCACCCCGTTGAGGGTGGGCATGAGAGTCTTCGCTTCGCGCAGGAACGTCTCGGCCGGGTGGCCGAACCGGATGCCCTGGATCGTCGAGCCGAGGATGTGCCCCGAGATGTAGGCGCCCTTGGGCCACAGCTCCGCTTGCTGTGGTGTCACCTGCCAGCCGAGGTCCGTCCCTTCCGGACTCGTGATGCGGACCTCGGCGGCGTCGCGGAACGCGTCGACGACCATCAGGTCCACGGTTCGCCAGATCTCGTCGGGAATCCCGTTGGCCCGCGAGATGAAGTCCTCGTAGGTCGAGTACACCCAGTTGTTCCGGATCCGCTTGCCGGCGGCGCGTTTCCAGTGCGAGCGCCCCGCTTCGCCCGCGTAGACGCCGGTGTAACCGGGCCGGTCGTCGAGGAAGCGCTTCAGCGCCGCGGCGGCGACGTTGAACTCGATGCCCTCCTCGATCATCGGCGGCAGCCGGTCGGTGATCTCCCGCCAGCCCTCGGCCGCGCTGTACTCCTTCACCTCCATGCCGAGGTCCGTGACGTCGATCCGGTCGACCCGCTCGACGCCGATCTCCAGCAGGGCCTGGCGGATCGCCCGGAACACCAGCTCGTGCTGGTGCGGGAACGTGACAAGCAGCAGCTCGTCGCCGGGCCGGACGTCGCCGAGCGCGGACCGGCCGTAGCGGCGCCGCACGTGCGCCCGCGCGAGCGGCATCAGCTCCTCGAGGTCGTCGGTGCGCTCCTGCAGGAGGTACCCCGGGAACCGCGGAGCCGGGTAGTCGAATCCGGGCAGCGGTGCGGGGACGCCGGGGGCTTGATCGGACAGGGGATACGGGGCGCTCATCGGCGGCCAGGCTCCTCTCGGGTCAATGCGCGGGCAGGACGATCGCGTCCTCGGGCTCGGGCTGCAGGAAGATCGGATCGCCGTGGGCGAGACCGGCCTTCTCCCGGTAGACGCGGACCTTCAGCACGTCGTCACCGAGGCGCACGTAGTAGTCCCAGCAGTCACCGTGGTAGATGCTGAACTCCACGGTGCCCTTCCAGGCTTCGGCGTCGTGCTGCTTGCGGGAGAAGCCGAAGCTCTCCGGCCGCATGAACACGCTGACCGTGTCGCCGGCGCTCAACTCGGGATTGGCGCGGCAGGTCAGCCTGCCCGGCCCGACCTGTACGCACACACCGGTCTCCTGTACTTCGGTGACGACACCGGTGAGCGTGTTGGACACCCCGAGGAAGCGCGCGGTGAACTCCTGCTGGGGCCGCGCGTAGATCTCCTGCGGCCTGCCCCGTTCGACGATCGATCCGCTGTTCATCACCACCACGTCGTCGGACACCGCGAGGGCTTCGTCCTGATCGTGCGTCACGAACACGGTGGTGATGCCGAGCCGCTGCTGCACGGCGCGGATTTCGTCGCGCATCCGGTCGCGCAGGCCCGCATCGAGGTTGCTCAGCGGCTCGTCGAGCAGCAGCACCTTCGGCTCGCGCACGAGGGCGCGGGCCAGCGCGACGCGCTGCTGCTGGCCGCCGGACAAGGCCGGGGCCGGGCGTTCGGCCAGGTCGGCGAGGCCCACGAGCTCGAGCGCGTCCAGCGCCTTCTGCCGCGCTTGGGCGGTCCGGGCTCGTGGTTTGCCGACGCGCAGCGGGAACATCACGTTCTGCACGACGGACATGTGCGGCCAGATCGCGTACGACTGGAACACGATCCCGATCGGCCGGCGGTGCGCGCCGGCGAACACCCCGTTGCGCGGGTCGGAAACGACCTTGCCGTCGAGTTCGATCGCGCCGGCGTCGGCGCGTTCCAGCCCGGCGATCAGCCGCAGCGTGGTGGTCTTTCCGCAGCCGCTGGGGCCGAGGAGGGTCACCAGCTTGCCCTCGGCGATCTCCAGGTCGATCCCGTCGACCGCGTTGGCCACCACGGTCCGGCCCGGGAATCGTTTCGTCAGTCCGGTCAGCCTGATCATCTTCGGATCCCACTCTCCTGCGGGGGTTGTTGTCGGATCTGCTCAGCTCTGATTCGCGCCCTGGATCCCGAACCGGCGCCCGAGCAGCCGGACACCGGCGACGAGGATCGTCAGGAACAGCACCATCACCACGCCGAGCGCGGCGACCACCGGGTACGAGCCGTTGGAGTAGAGGTCGTAGATGCTCACCGAGACGACCTCGGAGCCCGAGGAATACAGGAAGATCGCCGCCGAGATCTCGCGGAACGCGACGATCATCGTGTACAGGAACGCCGCCAGCAGCGAGGGCATGAGCAGCGGGACGAACACCCGCCGGAAGGTCTGGTTCCAGGACGCGCCACTCGCGGTCGCCGCCTCTTCGAGTTCGTCCTTGATCTGCGACATGCCCGGCACGAGGTACCGCATCGCATACGGCAGGCTGATCGTCACGAACGCGACGACGAGGATCGTCAGCGTGCCGTACAGGTGCACCGGTAGCGGCGCGGCGAGGTACCAGTAGAGGATGCCGACGCCCATCACGATGCTGGGCACGGCGATCGGCACGGTCGCGAGGCCGTCGAGCAGCCCCCGGCCGAACACCTTCGTCTTCACGGTGATGTAGGCGACCACGGCGCTGAGCGCCGTGACGATCAGCGCCGAGCTCACCGCGGTGACGACGCTGTTGCGCACCGAGTCGATCAGGGCCGGCTGCCGGAAGATCTGGGCGTAGTTGCCGAAGTTCAGGTCTTCCAGCGCTTTCAGCGACGGTGGTTCGTAACCGGGCAGCAGCGACGACCAGATCAGCATCGCCAGCGGCAGCACGACGGCGACGAGGAAGAAGAGGATGAACACGCCCAGCCCAGCCCAGCGCCACTTGCCCAGGTCCTGCACCGTCGAACGGAATCCCTTGCCGGTGATCGTCTGCGTCGCGGAGCGCCGGCTCAGCCGTTGCGACAGGACCAGCCCGATCGAGGCGATGAACAGCACGAACACCCCGATCACGCCGACCGTGCCGTAGTCGGCCGGGAACGCCTGCAACGCGCTGTAGATCCGGCTGACGAACACGTAGGTGTGGCCCGGCACGCCGATCAGCTGCGGCACCTCGAACGTCGAGATCGTCTGGATGAACATCAGCAGCGCGGCGGACAGGATCGCCGGCCGCGCCATCCTCAGCGTGATCACCCGGAACGTGCGCACGGGGGAGGCGCCGGACGCGAGCGCGGCCTCTTCCAGCGAGGAGTCCATCGAGCTGAACGCCGCCGTGCCCATGAGGAACGCGACCGGTGCGACGTGGATGGACTGCACGAACACCATGCCGGGGATCGAATAGATGTTGAAGATCGGCAGCCCCAGTGACCGCAGGACGCCGTTGAGCGGCCCGCGTTCGGGCGAGAGCAGCAGAGCCCAGGCCACCGTGTTGAGGATGCCCGGCACGATGAGCGGCACGAGCGCAGCCAGCTGCGCGAAGGCCTTGCACGGCGTGTTGGTCCGGCTCACCAGCCACGCCAGTCCGAAGCCGATCACCGTGCACACGATCGCGGTGACCCCGGCGTAGAGGAACGAATTCAGCACCAGGGTGCCGAAGCCGTCGGAGGTGAAGGTGGCGACATAGTTCTGCAGCGTCCACACCGAACCGCCGGTGCCGAGGAACGAGGTCTGCAGGCTGGCGTAGATCATCGTGCCGACCGGCACCAGCGCGAGGTAGGCCACCGCGATCGCCGCGATGGCGAGCGTGAGGTAGCGCGGCTGCAGCAGGGACCGCCAAGACCGGGGGCGCGGGGTCGCCGCGGTCCGGCCGGTCTCGGTGGGTGCCGGGTCGCCGGGTCGGGTGTCCAGCAGGGTCATCGTTGGTCCTTTCGCCGGGGGCGTCCGCCGCGGCCTTTGCGAGTCACGGTGCTTTCAGGGCCGACTTCATTTCCGCGAGCTCGTTGTTGTAGTCCGCCTGCGAGAGGTTCGGGTGGCCCCACGCGGCCGGCCACTTCGTTTCGTCCCACACCTTCGAGTCGTTGGTGACGTCCGGGCGGACCGACGTGTGGTTGGTGACGTCGACGATCTCCTGCTGCCCGGCCTTGGAGACCATCCAGTCGTCGAAGAGGCGGGCGGCGTTGGGGTGCGGCGAGTTCTTCACGACGTCGATGAGGTTCAGCGACGCCGGCAGCGGGGTGCCGTTGACGAAGTCCAGGGTGTTCGGTGTCTTCTTCTTCAGGCTGGACGCCTTGTAGCCGTACGCGGTCGCGGCGGCGAGCGGCTCGCCGGCTTGCACGTTCGTCAATGACTGGGTGTGGCTCTCGACGAACACCGGCGCATTGTTGCCGAGCCCCTTCAGCAGCGCCAGCGCCTTGTCGTGGCCCATCGCGGCGATCAGGCTGTCGTACCAGTTGACCGCGCCGGGGTCGATCGAGAACTGGCCGTGCCACTGGGGTTTGGTGAGGTCCTCCCAGGACTTCGGCGCGGTCAGGCCCTTCTGCTTGAGGACCTGGGGGTTCCAGGAGAGCACGGTGGTGACGGCGTACACGACACCCTGGTAGCCGTCGGGCAGGCTGAGCCCGGCGGGCAGCGGCGCGGCGTCGACCGGGTGGTAAGGCTGCAGCGCACCCGCCTGCAGGAGCTGGGCGATCTGCGGGGAGTCACCCGAGACCACGTCGGCGTTGTACTTCCCGCCGCGCTGTTCGGTGATCACGCGGGGCGGGATCTTGTCGGCGCTCAGCCGGAGGGCGTTGACCTTGATCTTCGGGTAGACCTTGTTGAACGACGCGATGATCGGCGCGACGTCGGCGTCGGCGAACGTGGTGTACCAGACCACCTGGCCTTCCTTCGCCGCTTCCGCGGCGAGCTGCTGGGGAGTGAGTTTGTCGGCGGCGGTCTGGGCCTGGCCGGAGGAGCCGGCGGCGTCGGAGCCGCACGCGGCGGCCATCGTCAGCGCCAGGCCGCCGGCGAGGACGGCCGAAACGGTTCGCCGGATGCTTCGCCTCTTGTGCATTGCGGTTCCCTTCGGTGAGGGGACCGCCTACCGGAACAAGGCGGGCTCACCTCGATGTGAGTGCGGAACTGTCGCAGGGCTTCGGGTGCCGAAGGGCCCGGTGCCTGAGGCGGCGGGCCGTTCGGTTCGAGCAGTATGGCCCTATGGTATGACCATTTGTCAACCGTTGGAACCGATGCTGTTCCGGATCGAAATCCTCGTCCCGCAGATCCACTTCGGACCGCGCGCGCAGGGTGGCGCGGCCGGGGCGCGGCGGGTGCCGGCGGGCTCGGCCTGCGGCGAAGTGGCAGCCATTCTGTCAAAGCCCGGCGGAAAACCCAGGGCCGAATGGCCGATTAGTTCGGTGGGGTTCAGACCACGACCTCCGTCATGATCCCGTCGGGGAAGATTTCGTCGGGGGTGGCGAGCCGGTGCGCGATACCCTGCTGGGCTGCATAGGTGAGCAGCTGTTCCCACGTGGCGCGATTCGGTTCGATGCCGAACGGGAACGGGTCACCGGCGAAGACGTCGCGCATCTCGCGGCCGTACGTGGCGAGCCAGGGGAGCGGGTAGCGCGAAACGGCGGGGTCGAGGAGTCGTTCGACGCTGCGCTGTTTCGACTCCAGGAAGGCGTTGTAGAGATTGCGCGCCGCCCACGGGTGCTCGTCGAGGACCTGCCGGCGCATCGCGATCAGGTGCATGATCGGCCAGATGCCGGTGTCCCGGTAGTACTGCTGTTCCATTTCCCGGTAGTCCGGGAACAAGCGCACGACGTCGGGGTGGCCTTCGAGGAAGCACGTCGGCGGCCGGGCGATGATCGCGCAGTCGAGGTCGCCCGTGGCGAGCATGTCCGACAGCGACCGATCGGCGACGCGGGTGAGCCGCACGCCGGCCGGCAGGGTCAACTCGACCTTCTCGACGCGGCCCGGGGCGTTCGCGCCGGCCTGGTACCACTCGATCTCGTCGAGTTTCACGCCCATGTCGTTGTGCAGCCAGCCGCGCATGTACACCGCCGCCGAGTGGGCCCACTCGGGGGAGCCCACCTTCTTGCCGCGCAGGTCTTCGACGGAGCGGATTCCGCTGTGGCGGTTGACGTAGAAGGCGCCGAACCGGAACAACCGCGAGCAGACGACCGGAAGTCCCACGATGTCCGGTTCGTCGCGGGTGATCTGGGTGCTGAACTTGGCGAAGGACAATTCGGCCACGTCCCACTCGCGGTTCGCGGTGAACCGCGCGAAGATCTCGTGATGACTCAGCATCGACCAGGTGTGGTCGATGCCCTGAGCGCGCACGGCGCCGGTGCGGAAGTCGCGGAAATGGTCGTAGTCGGTGGTCGCGATGCTGAGGTGGATGTCGCTCAACGAAGCCTCCCGGGCCCTCGTCTCTGGATTGGTAGGACAGTTAGGCCTATACTTCGAAGCGTACCCGGGCAGCGGTCCGGGAGGAACGTCTTCTGCCTCCGTCGAAAAGCGCCAAGGCGCGGGAAAGCGAGGAACGCACATGGGCAAGAAGGGACGCGTGTTCGTACGTGGCTTGACTTCTGAGACCTACGGGCTCGGTCAGTTCCGACAGGCCCAGCTGGCCGCCGAACGGGTCCGGGACGACTCGGTCGTGGTCGACGACGCGAAGGTCGCGCACTCCGGTGACTCGGAGAAGTCCCGCACGTGGTGGCGGGTCGGGCCGGGGGACGAGGAATTCCTGACCCAGACGCTGCAGGTGCACTTCGTCGAGCTGCCGCCGCACAGCTCCAACCGCGGCCACGGTCACCAGAACGAGGCGTCCTTCTACATCCTCGAGGGTGCCGGCTACGAGATCCACGACGACCAGCGTTACGACTGGAAGGCCGGGGAGCTGGTCTTCGTGCACACCGACTCCGTGCACCGGCACTACAACCCCTATGACGAAAAAGCCGTCGCCCTGGTGATGAAGGCCAAGTGCACGTGGATGTTCCTGGGCCTGCTGCAGCAGGGCCGCAGCGGCCCCATCGAGCGGCCGGACGAGTTCGGCGAGCGTGAGGACTGGTCACGGATCTGGACCGACGGTGTGCTGGAGCGCAAGAAGGTGGTGCGCCAGGAGGACACGGTCTGGGAAACCACCCCGATGGGCCGCGTCCGGGTGCTCAACAGTCCCGAGCGGACCGACCTGCGTCAGTTCTCCGTCGACGTCTTCGAGCTCGACATTCCGGCCGGCAGCCACTCGGGCAAGCACTGGAAGATGGCCGACGAGATCCTCTACGTGCTCGACGGCTCCGGTTATTCGCTGCACTGGGAGGTGCAGGAGGAGATCGCGGAGAAGTACTACGCGCGGGTCGCGAAGGAGGCGACCCGGCACGAGATCAAGAAGGGCGACACGCTCTACGTACCGCAGAACACGATCGCCATGCACTTCGCCGCCGACGGCACCCCGCTGCGGTTGCTCTCCGCGCAGAACCGCATGTTCAAGCACCTTGGCTACGACAAGGTGCACTACTTCGAAAACGCTCCGGAGTACACCGGCGAGCTGGCCGAAGCCGCCACGTCCGTCTGATCGTCCGTTCCCAGGGCCTGTCTCGTGTTTCGCCGCGAGGCAGGCCCTTTTCGTCGACCGCGTTTCGCGGGGAAGGAAGGTGCTGATGTCGAACCAGGGAGCCGGGAGCGTCGGGGTGGCCGGGCTGGGGGCGATGGGTGGGCCGATCGCCCGCTACCTCGTCCGCGCCGGAGTGGACACCGTGGTGTTCGACCGGGAACGATCCACAGTGGACGAATATGTCGGCGCGGGCGCGCGGGCCGCCGCGTCCGTGGCGGAGCTCGGCGAGTGCGACGTGGTGCTCGTGATCGTCCCGTCCGATGAGGACGTGCTCGAGGTGTCGGCGGGCGTGCTGGCCGCGGCCAAGCGCGGGTCCGTGCTGCTGATCTGCAGTTCGGTGACGCCCGAGACCTGTCACCGGGTCGCCCTCGACGCCGAGGGGACCGGTGTGGCCGTGCTGGACGCGGCACTCACCGGTGGCGTCCGCGGGGCGGAGAACGGCGAGATCGCCCTGCTGGTCGGCGGTGACGAAGCCGTGCTCGACCGCGTGCGCCCGGCGCTCACGCCGTGGACGAAAGCGGTGCACCACCTTGGGCCGCTCGGCTCCGGTCAGGTCGGCAAGACGGTGAACAACCTGTGCCACTGGGGCCAGATCACGGCGATCGTCGAGGCGATGCGGCTCGGCCGCAGCCTCGGCGTCGAGCCGGCGAAGCTGCGCCCGGCCCTGCTCGACGGACCGGCCGCGAGCACGACCCTCGCCGAGCTCGAACTGATGCGCTTCACCTGGTACCGCAAGGACCTGGCCAACGCGTTCCGCATGGCCGGCGGCGTGGGCCAGGCCCTGCCGGTGGCGCACACCGCCCGCGAGGTGATGGAGGGCATCACCGTCGCGGGCGTGGCGGAGCTGTTCGACGGGCCGGGCACCTAACGGTCGGGGTCGGGGGAGAGGTGGGCCGACCACTTCTCCTCGATCCGGCCGACTCGCCACACGAGGACCGCGACGAGCCACGTCACGACGAACAGCCCGACGATCGCGAAGCCGGCGTTGTTCAGATCGACGTCGGCGATCGCGGCGAGGGGGCCCGAGACGATCCCGAGCCGGTCGGTAAGGATCGACAGCAGTTCGATCGTCCCGATGACGAGCGCGACGGCCACCGACAGCGCGGTCACGGTGAGGTTGTAGAAGACCTTGCGCACGGGCTTCGCGAACGCCCACCCGTAGGCGAAGTTCATGAAGCAGCCGTCGGCGGTGTCGAACAGTGTCATCCCCGCCGCGAACAGCACCGGCAGCACGAGGATCGCGTACCACGGCAACGCGAACGCCGCCGCGCCCGCCGCCAGTACCAGCAGGCCCACCTCGGTGGCGGTGTCGAACCCGAGTCCGAAGAGGACACCGACCGGATAGATGTGCCAGGGCTTGCGCACGGCCTTCGTCACGCCGGACAGCAGCCGGTTCAGCACCCCGCGCCGCGCCAGGTGTTCTTCGAGTTCGGCCTCGCTGAACCGGCCGTGGCGCATCTCGCGGAACACCTTCAGGATGCCGAACAGCACCACCAGGTTGACGATCCCGATGGCGTAGAGGAACACACCGGACACCGAGGTGCCGATCAAGCCGGTCACCTGGTGCAGCCCCGACGAGTCGTTCGCGACCGGACCGGCGAGCGCGCGCACACCGAGCGAGAGCAGCAGGCACAGGACGAACACGACGGTCGAATGCCCGAGGGAGAACCAGAACCCGACCGACAACGGCCGTCCGCCCTCGGCCATCAGCTTGCGGGTGGTGTTGTCGACGGCGGCGATGTGGTCGGCGTCGAAAGCGTGCCGCAGTCCCAACGTGAACGCCGTGACGCCGAGCCCGATGCCGTAGATCTGGCCCCCGCCCAGGGCATGGCGCGCCGGGACCACCACGAGCCCGAGCACCCCCCAGCCGACGAGGTTGAGCAGCAGGATGACCGTGGCCATGCCGGCCAGCGACGCCCACTCCCGGCCGCTCAGCGTGGAGCGGAGGCGGGCGAGCCGGCCGGACGCCTCAGCCGTCACGGCGAGCCGTGAACAGGCAGGTGTACAGGCCGCGCCACGGCATTTCGACGTCGCTGAACCCGGCCTTCGCGAGCCCGTCGAAGTGGTCGGTGACCGACGGCAGGGCGTCGTTGTGCTGGTGGGCTCCGGCTTTGTCGGAAGGCGGGATGAGCTGCTTGCGGACCGCGCGCAGCCGCGCGTCCCACACCGGGCCGGGCCCGATGTGGTCGAGGTTCAGGAGCCAGCCGCCGGGCGCCAGGTGCTCGGCCGCCTCGGTGTAGAACCGCGCCAGCTGAGCCGGATCCAGGTGGTGGCTGGCCCTCGACGTCATCACCACGTCGAGGCCGCCGGGCAGCTCCGCGAGGTCCGTCATGTCGGTGAGCTGGTAGGAAACGCGGTCGCCGTAGCGGGCGAGCCGCGTCCGGGCGGTGTCGGCCATCACGGTGGAGACGTCGGTCCAGATGCCGTGCGCGGCGGGGAAGAGATCGAGCAGGACCTCCAGGAAGTCACCGGGGCCGCTGCCGATGTCGGCCACCAGTTTCGTCCGCGGCCGGTCGCCCGCCACCAGCGTGGCGGCGATCCGCCGGGGCAGCACGAGGAATCCGACGAGTTTGTCCTGTTCCAGCCAGGATGTCGCGACGTTCGGGTCGAGCCATTCGGACACGGGCGCTCCTCACGTGTGATGGGTTCGTGGCCCTGGCCGTGCTCCCGCCTCGGTCGCCGGAAGCACGGCCGGAGGCCGGTTACTTGCGCGAGCCGTGGGTGGTGCCCGCCTCGGCGGCGGCGTCGAGGATCTTCTTGCCCTCCTCGGGGGAGAGCTGGACGCCGTGGCGCTCGATGTTGTGCAGGCGCATGGTGCGCAGCAGCCCGGTGTCCTGGATCGCGAGGTAGCGGGCGGTGTCGTTGCCGTCGAGGTTGAAGTGCTGGTGCCACGCCCACCGCGGCGGCGCGAACAGCGTGCCCTCCTGCCATTCGACGACCTCGATCGGCTCGTCGTCGTAGTTGATGAGCGAGAAGCCGTGCCCCTTGACCACGTAGAGGTAGGCCTCGGTGGTGTGGCGGTGGCGGACGGAGTTGTTGCCCGGCTTGAGCTCTGAGATGTGGGCGCTCAGCACCTCGTAGTCGGCGAGGTCGAAGTAGTGGCCGCGGTTGTTGCGCCACGGCCGCGCGGGCAGCTCCATCTTCCGCAGGTCGTCCTCCACGACCAGGCCCTTGTTCGGCGGGTGCTGCCGGTTGAACTCGTCGCGGGCCGCGATCTCGGAGGAGTCGAGGTTCTTCTTCTCGCTGGCCAGGACACCCTTCAGGTACTCGTCACGCACTGCTGCTCTCCTTGTCGTACTCGCGGGGACTTCAGGGGTTTTCGGTGCGCCGCACCACGTGCCGCCACATGGTCGCGACGGTGAACGCCCCGCCCAGATCGGGCAGGAGCGCGAGGTCCTCGTCGGGGATGGCCACCGGCTTCCCACCGGCGTGGGCGACGGCGAGCGTGTGCCGGGCGAGCGAGTCGACGGCCATGGCCTGCAGCACGGCCTGGGCCACCGCCGTCTCGGGGTCGCCGCCGGCGACGCTGACCAGCCCGTGTCCACTGAGGACGAGCACCGGCTTCTCGCCCAGCGCCTCGGCCATCTGCCCCGCGAGGTCGTGGTCGTTCACCAGCACCGAGCGCGGCCACACGGGGATGCCGTCGGCGGCGAGCCGCGCCGCCGGGATGTCGTAGGCGCCGAAGAGCGGCAGCCACGGCAGTCCGGCCAGTGACATGGTGACCACGGCGGGCGGGTGCGCGTGGACCACAGCCGTCGCGCCGGGGCGGCGCCGCAGCACTTCGGTGTGGATCGGCAGCTCGTTGGGCACGCTCCAGGCGCCGGTCTCGGGCGTGCCGTGGAGCGGCACCGGCCGGATGTCCTCGGCCGTCGTGTAGCGGAGGCCGGATTCCCGCGGGCCACGGCAGCGCACGAGCAGTTCGTCCGGCGAAATCCGGACGCTGATGTGGCCGAGCACGTGCTCGACGAGGCCGGTCGCGGCGAGCACCCGGCAGGCGAGCGCGACGGATTCCCTCACGGTGCCTCCTGGTTGTTCTCGTGCCCTTGTCTCCCGGTAGGTCTATTGGTTAGACCGAACGACGATACGACCATAAGGCGCCTTCCAGCTGCGGGTCAACCCTTGATCGGGCGCTTCGGCAGGGAGGTTTCCGTGGTCCTGTGAGAGGATCTGCGCATGGCACCAGCAGGGCGGGGTGGATCCGCGGCGGCTCCGCGGGCGGACAGCGGGCTGTTCGACGTCGTGTCGTCGAGCCGGATGTCGGAGGTCATCGTCGAGCAGATCCGCTCGCTCATCCGCGCGGACAAACTGCGTCCCGGCGATCGGCTGCCCAGCGAGCGCGACCTGTGCGACCAGATGGGCGTCAGCCGGGTCACCGTTCGCGAGGCGCTGCGCGTGCTGGAGGCGGCCGGCCTCGTCGCGATCCGGGTCGGCGCGCGCGGCGGCGCGTTCGTCACGACGCCCTCGTCGACCAAGCTCGGTGCGAACCTGGCCGACCTGGTGACCCTCTCGCCGATGACGGCACCGGAGGTCATCGAGGCCCGGCAGGTGGTGGAGCTCGGCATCATCGAGATGGTGATCGAGCGGGCGACCGAAGAGGACGTCGACGAACTGCGCGAGATGACACGCGAGCACCAGGCGGCCCTGAAGCGCGGTGAGTACAGCATGGAGATGTCGGCCGCGTTCCACGTCCGGGTGGCGAAGTGCGCCCACAACGCCGCCATCGAGATGCTGGTGCATTCGTTCCACGGCCCGCTGTTGATGTCGCTGCGCGAGGCCCAGGTCGCCGCGCCGCTGATGGGCCACCGGGGCACCAGCGAGCACCGCGAGTTCGTGGAGGCCATCGGCGCGCGGGATGCCGAGAAGGCCCGCGACATCATGGCCAAGCATCTCCGCCGTACTTCCCAGCGGATCGCGCGTGTGCAGGCTTCGCGTGAGAAGGGCAACGAAGACTAGACCTCCGGCGCGGTGCACAGCTCTGCGGAGATCGGCTGGCTCCGCGACGAGACCCCGATTGCGGCCGGACGCTAGCCGGCCGGCGTTCCCGCGCTCGTTTCCCCGGTCCACGGCACGCTCGGGTCAAGCTCGGCGGCCAGGCTGATGATCGCGTCGAGAACGGTGAGCACCTCTTTCCGCGGTTCGGAGCGGGTCGTGCGGTGGCGGGCGATCAGGGTGCGCGTCCCCAGGCCGGGCAGGTACACCGCTTTCACGCCTTCCGGCAGTGCTCCGCGCATCGCGAGCGCGGGCAGGATCGCGATGCCCAGACCGCCCGCGATCATCGACAGCGCGACGTTGTAGTCGTGGTAGCTGTGCAACGGGGGAGGTGCTGCCGGCAGCCCGCGGCGCGCTCGCTCGGTGACGGCGAGCGCCGCCGGCGCGTCCGGGTCGACGCCGAGCCACGGGAGGTGCTCCAGGTCGGCTGTGCTCACCGGATCGGCCATCGCGGCCGGCATGGCCACGAGCCAAGGTTCTTCGAGCACCGGAACGTCCCGGGTGCCGCGGGGCGCTGCGGTGTGCCCGTCCGGGTGCTCGGCTTCCAGGATGAGCACGTCCACCGCCCCCGACCGAAGTGCGTGCCGGGCCTTGTCACTGCCCATCTCCCGGACGAGGAGATCCAGCCCGGGAAACTGGTCCTGCAGCCGGTGCACAAGGGGGATCAGCAGCGTGCGGATGACCGTCTGGAACGCCGCGACGACGACGGTGCCGGTCACGTCTTCCCGCAGCGCCGCGAGGGCTTTGCGCGCGTCGGTGAGTTCGGCTTCGATGTGTTCGGCCGCTTCGGCCAGCACTCGTCCGGCGGGGGTCAGGACGGCGCCGCTGGGCTGGCGGTCCAGCACCGCCGTGCCGGTCGCCTCCTCGAGCCGGGCGATCTGCTGCGACACGGCGGACGGGGTCAGGTGCAGGACCTCGGCGGCCGCCAGCACGCCGCCGGCCCGGTGCACGGCCAGGAGCACGGCGAGCCGGCGCGGATCGATCTGCATTCAGCAGAGCTTAACCCCTGGAGCAGATAAGTTCGATTGCGCTGCACCCACATCGCCGGTCACCATGGCGGCATGGAGGAAATCTTGTCCCTGGCCACCCAACTGGCGGGGTGGGCGGGCGCCCTGGGTACCGCGGCGGCCTACGGACTCGTGTCGCGCCGATGGGTCGCACCGGACTCGGCCACGTTCCAGTCGCTCAACCTGTCGGGCGCCGCGCTGCTGGCCGTCTCGGCGGCGGCCAGCAGCTCGTGGCCCGCGGTCGCCGCGAACTCCGTGTGGGTCCTGATCAGCGTCCACGCTCTGGTGGGCGCGCGCCGCGTCTTGCGGCACCGGCGCGGTTCAGGGACTGATCATCTTCTCGCCGGCGAGCTTGCCGAAGCCCAACCGGTGGCCTGAGCCCTACGGCAGCACGGCGAACATGATGGCCATGCCCGCTGCCATCACCGCCTGCGCCGCGATACCGGCCTGCACCCGGCCCGGCGGAGACGGCGCGGTCCGTCGGCGCACGAAAAGCCACCACGACCACCCCGCCCCAGCGACAGCGAACGCGATGGTGAGCAGCCAGTTGAGCCCGGTGAAGAATGGCGGCGTACCGCCGGCGCCGGGTGCGGTCTCCATGGCGGGCATGTCCATGCCGGGCATCGACGACGAACCGTGCCGGCCATCGGCACTGGCGACGTCGTGCGGAGCCGGCAGGAGTCCGCCGCCCATCGCCGCGTACATCCAGGCCGTCGCCAGCATCATCATCACGTGATAGGCGTTGGCCCGACGGTGTTTTGCGCGGCCTACGGAGACCGCGAGGAACCAGAGGGCCGCCAGCAAGAAGAACAGCAGAGGGCCGGTTGCCGCCAGGCCGGCGCCGCCCGGCCAGGCCATCACGGCCATCGCGATGGCCATCAGAGCCTGCAGCGAATTTCCGACGAGGTCCGTCGGCGGAAGGCGGCCGGCGGCAATGCAGTACCCGCGTTCGGTCGCGCTGATGACGAAAAGGGCGGTGACGATCCAGCGCAGCAAGAGATCCTGGATCATGACGCGGCGGACTGTGCGGGTGTGTGGTTCACCTCAGTGGGCCTTTCACGGGCAAGCGGTCTGGCGGCGGATGCCTTCAGAGCCGAGGCGGTTGGTGCTTCCGGTCGCGCTGGACCGTCGGTCGCGCGGCTTCGCGGTAGCAGACGGAGCTCCCGGAAGCCGCACGCCGACACCGAGTTTCAGCCGATCGCACGGCCGACGTGCGCTGCTATCGCCTCGTACATCCGGCGGATCACCTCGGTCTCGTTGGTCATGATGTCGTAACCGTGGTCGACCCCGGGCACCTCGATGTATTCGGCGAGTGCGCCGGCGGCTTCGAGCTTGTCCGCGTACCGCTTCGCTTCATCGCGCAGCCGGTCGAACTCCGCGGTGATGACGAGCGCCGGTGCGATGCCCTCGATGCCGGCGGCGTTGTCTCCCCATGCCGGCGAGACGAACCGGTGGCGGCGCCGCGCGCGATCGGGCACGTAGGCGGTGTCGAACACCTCGCACAGCCAAGGCTGCAGGACTGCTTTCGGGCCCAGCGGCGACCGCTTCCGTGAGGGCGGGGTCACGATGTCGAGGGGCGGGTAATGCAGAACCTGCAACGAAATGGCGGGCCCGTCGTTCTCCAGCGCCATCCGCGACACGGCCGCCGACAGGTTGCCTCCCGCGCTCTGGCCGCCGACGCACAACCGGGTGCCGTCCCAGTCACGCTCCGGTCCCGACGCCCACCGGACCACGTCGTAGAACTGTTCGACGGGGGTGGGAAACCGGTTGTGCGGGGCCAGCGCGTAGTCCGTGTTGAGCACGACGACATCGGCATGGGCGGCCAGGAAACGGCACCAGGCGTCGTCCTGTTCCCGGCGTCCCACGACGAAGCCGCCGCCGTGGGCATTCACGTAAACGCCGGGCGTGCCGGTCGGTGACGGGGGGAAGTAGATCGTCGCATCGACCGGACCGTGGCGCGTTTCGACGCTGATGTCGCGTGTACTGATGGTGATTTCGGCGAACCGGGGTTCGCTCGCGGGGTGGATCGCGGCGTTGATCTTGGCGGCGAACCTGCGGGCGACGATGTCGGCCACCGGCCGTCGCGACAGTACTGACATGGATCCTCGTTTCGATTCGATCGCCCGGGCGTCTGGTCGCGACGGCGGTCAGCCCTGGTGCCGGCGCGCGCTGGGGTGCCGCAGGTGATCGCGAGCCACGATCTCCTCCGGTTCGAGCATGGTGATCATTTCCACCCCAGGAGCGCAGACGCACACCGCGACGAACCGGGTCCAAGCGTGCGGATCCAGATTCACGACCTGGTAGTGCACGACGTCACCACCCGGTTCCCAGAACGCCTCGCCCGCAACGATTTCCCGGGGTTCTTCGCCTTCCAGCTCGAAGAGGATCTTGCCCTCCAGCACATAACCGAACACCGGTCCGGAGTGGCGGTGCGGCGCGAGTCCCGGGTCGGCCGGCGGGAGTTCGACGAGCTGGGTCATCGCGTGCGATCCCTCGGGAATCGCGGGTGGAGTGGCGCAGAGGAGATCGGTGACCTTGACGTTGCCTTTGGCCAACATGGCGTGTGTCCTACCTTCTTTGTTGGGTCTGAACTGGTCATTCGTAGGATCGGTGGGCCCTGGGGCTCCGGGTATGGCTTGCATGGCGTCGCCGTTGGCAAGGCTGAAAGGACTTGGCCGCCCGGTCCCTCGCGACGACTCGACCGCTAATTGGGATACGCGTTGATCGCTGTGTAGGACATCGTCGGCGTGGTCGTCTGTGGGTGAACTGTTCTGGTGAGTGATGGAGGTGGTCGTGCCCCGAATCTGGGCCGGCGTGGACATCGGCAAGGAACACCACCACTGCGTGGTGATCAACGACGACGGAGAACGGCTGTTGTCCCGGCGAGTCCAGAACGACGAAACTGAACTGCTGAACCTGATCGCCGACGTCGCGGCCGTCGACACCGACGTGCTGTGGGCAATCGACCTGAACACCGGCGGTGCCGCGCTGCTGATCGGCCTGCTGGTCAACCACGGTCAAGAACTGGTCTACATCACCGGGTTGAAGGTCCACCGCGCCGCCGGAACCTACCGAGGCGAGGGCAAGACCGACGAGAAAGACGCGTTCGTCATCGCCGATCAGGCCCGCGTCCGCCGCGACCTCGGCCCGCTGCGGGCCGGGGACGAACTCGCGGTTGACCTGCGGACCCTGACCAACCGGCGCACCGACCTGGTCTGCGACCGCACCCGGGCGATCAACCGGATCCGCCACCAGCTGCTGGAGTACTTCCCCGCGCTGGAACGCAGCCTCGAGTTGTCCCGCAAAGGACACCTGGTGCTGCTGACCGGCTACCAAACCCCGGACGCGATCCGGCGTCTGGGCGAGCAACGCCTGATCCACTGGCTGCACAACCGCAAGGTCCGCAAAGCCGACACGGTCGCCCACGCGGCGATCGAAGCCGCCGCCGCGCAACAAACCACGCTGCCCGGGCAGAAACTCGCTGCCGCGATGGTCGAACGGCTGGCCAAGCCGGTGATCGCCCTCAACACGGAAATCGCCGAGATCGACGCGATGATCGAGGAGCGATGTCGCCGGCACCGCTACGCCGACGTGATCCTCACCCTGCCCGGGTTCGGCCCGACCCTCGCCGCGGAATTCCTCGCCGCTACCGGCGGGGACATCGCCGCGTTCGGCTCGGTCGACCGTCTCGCCGGCTACGCCGGGCTGGCTCCGGTTCCCCGCGACTCCGGCCGGATCCGCGGCAACCTCAGGCGGCCTCGCCGCTACCACCGCGGTTTGCTGCGGGCCTGTTACCTCGCCGCCTCGGCCAGCCTGCCCGGCTGCCCGATTTCCAAGGCCTACTACCGGCGCAAACGCGCCGAAGGCAAACGACATGAACAAGCGCTGCTCTGCCTCGCCCGCCGACGCCTGAACGTCCTGTGGGCCATGCTCCGCGACAACGCCAACTACCACGCCTCACCCCCGATCCCAGCAGCAGCGTGACTTGACAATCCCCATTGGGAAGTCCTTTCAGGAGGTTGTGGATCGCGCGAGCGCGAGGTGCGTCCGCGGCGGTTGTCGGTGTCGGTCAGTGGGTGTGGTGTACCGGCCGGTCAGGAGGGATCGTGTTCCTGCACCGGGTGACCGAGGAGTTCGCCCACCGCGCCGAAGGTGAAGTGGGTCGGCGATTCACCGGTCTCGTCCAGCCCGAAGACGGCCCCGTACGATCGCGGGGACGCGGTGTCGCGGAGATCGGCGATGGTGACCGATGCGCAGGGGATCACCTTTTCCCGGGAGGTGAAGACGTAGATCCCCGGGCGTATCCGGTAGGTCGTACACTCCTCGGTGCCGGCCAGGCCGGCCGCGGGCCCCGCCAGGCAGCGCCAGTTGTACGAATGCGGTCCAACGTAGACGTGCTCGTAGCTGTGTTCGGCGCTGTAGGCCCACCGCACTCGCCGACCCACAAGGGCGGTCGTGGGTGCCGGCTCCGGTTCGCGCGGCTCCAGTCCCTCGATGTGGCCGGGCAGGAAGGTGTGGCGCACCCTGGTCCGGTCTTCGCTCGCAGCTCCGATCGTGCTCACGACGGCGAGACTGCGTCCGCGGTCGAAGTCGAGGACGAGGCTGACCGCGGTGTCGGGCACGTCCTCACGGTGGTGGAACTGTGTGTACACCAACCCTTCCGCGACGTCGAAGGCTTCGTAGTCGTCCCGTCCGGAGACCACGGGGTGCGGGTCGTCGGCTCCCGGCTCGTAGCTCCATTCGACGGTGGTGGTGCCGAAACGATGCGACACCCAGCTGCCCTGCGAGTTCGTGAACACGATCTCGCGGCCGGCCACACTGCTCGACGTGGCGGCCTTGTAACCGTCGAACCCCGGCGCGAGCCGGTCCAGGGACGGCCAGGCCCTGGTGTCCGAGAAGTCGAGGGAGTCGGTGGTCATGCGTGTCTTCTCCGTTCGCGGCGTTCGGGAGAGCCGGCGAGCGCTGGGCGCGCCACGCCGTTCAGGCGAGGACGGGGTTCTTTTCGACGTCCCAGCTGACGTGCAGTGACGCCGGACCTCGGAACGAGGTGTTCGGAACGTAGTGGAACTCCTGCTGGTCAAGAGTCAGGTGCGGCAGGCGTCGCGTCAGTTCCTCCAGGTAGATGATCATTTCGAGGCGGGCGAGGTGGTTGCCCAGGCACATGTGCGTGCCCGCACCGAAAGCGATGTGCGCCTTGGCGTCCCGGTCGAGGTCGAATCGCTCGGGATCGTCGAACACCGCGTCGTCCTGGTTCGCCGACGCGATCACCATGAGGATCTTGCCGCCCGCGGGAATGGTCACGTCGCCGACCTGCACGTCTTCCTTCGCGACCCGGCGCCAGGCAGCAACCGAGGGGTTGAGGCGCAGGCACTCCTCGACCGCCGCGGGGATCAGGGACGGCTGGGCACAGAGGCGATCCCACTGGTCGCGGTTCCTCAGCAGGGTCACGATCGCGTTCGCGGTGGCGTTCGTCGTGGTTTCGTGGGCCGCCATCGCGCCGCCCATGACGTTCGTCTGCAGCCAGGTGTCGGAGATGACGTCCGGGTGCTCGCGCTGCATCTTGATCGCGTGGCCCAGCCACCCGGGCGGATCGTCGAGTCCCTTGAGTTTCCCGATGACGCGCTCGCCCATCGCCCAGAACTGGCCCAAGCCGTCGGCGGCACGCACCTGCTCCTCGGCGGCCGGTCGTCCCCAGACGAATTCGGTCATGGACGTGGCCAGCTTGCGCACGGTGTCGACGTCTTCTTCGGGAATCCCCAAGAACTGCAACGCGACGAGACACGGGATGTCCCACAGCATGTCGGCGACGAGATCGGCGTGGCCCCGTTCGATGATGCGGTCGATGTAATCGTTCGTCGTCTTCCGGATGTAGGGTGCGAGCGGGTCGATCCGGTCGGGCATGAAGGCCGGAGCGTTCAGCCGGCGGTACTGCCGGTGCTGGGGCGGGTCGGAATCCGCGAGGACGGGGCAGGGCGCGAAGTCGTACTTCTCGAGCTGTGCCTGTGCCTCCTCGGAGGGCGGCGTGACGGGCGTCAGGGTGATGGCCGCCGAAAACCGGTTGAACTGGCTGAAGACCGATTTCACGTCTTCGTGCCGCGTCACGACCCAGTAGTCCGAGTCGGCGTTGTAGAACACCGGTTGACTCTCGCGCGCCCACGCCAGCGAGGCTCCCGGGTTCTCCTGGTATTCACGGCCGAAGAACGAGAATCCGGCGGCGGTATGGGCGACCGGGCACCCCGTCGGTGGTTCATTGCTGCTGGTGACGGCGCTGTCCATGGGCGGCTGTCCTTTCTTCGGTGGGCCATCAGAGGTCGAGCCGGAGCTGGGGACACGCGGCTCTGCTGATGCAGATCATCAACGTGCTGTTCTCCCGCTGCTCCGCGGGACTGAGAACTGAATCGCGGTGGTCGACCAGGCCCGACACGATGTTCGTTTCACAGGTTCCGCACGTGCCCTCCGAGCACGAGAACGGTGCGGGTATGCCGGCCGCCCGCGCGGCGCCGAGAATCGACTCATCCGGTCCGACCGAGACGGTGATACCGCTTCGCACGAATTCGACTTCGAAGTTGTCGAGGGCGGGTACGTCCGCGGGGGTTTTGGGAGTGAACCGCTCCAGGTGAATCCGGTCCACGAGGTCACGCTCGGCGGCGATCGCCTCCACCGCGCACAGCAGGCCTTCCGGGCCGCAGACGTAGACCTCGGTACCGGGCGTGACACCGCCGAGGATGCGAGCGAGATCGAGGCGGCCGTGGGTGTCCTCCGGAACCAAGGTCACGCCGTCGTGGTGCGTCTGTTTCAGGTCATCGGCAAACGCCATGTTGTGCCGGCTGCGGCCTCCGTACACCAAGGACCATTCGGCTCCTGCTCGATCGACGGACTCGATCATCGGCAGGAGCGGGGTGATGCCGATTCCTCCGGCGATGAACAGGTATCGCGGTGCTTCGACGAGGGGAAAGTTGTTGCGTGGCCCTCGGATCGCGATGCATTCGCCTTCGCGCAGTTCGTGGTGGACACGTGCGGAGCCACCCCGGCCGTCGGGTTGGTACAGGACGCTCACTTGCCACGAACGGAGGTCACCGGGTTTGCCGCACAGGGAGTACTGCCGGACGAGGTCCGGTCCGAGGACGAGGTCGATGTGCGCACCCGGCGTCCACTCGGGAAGCTCTCGGCCGTCGGCGCGGACGAGAGTCAGCTGCGTGATCGTGCCGGTGATCGCCGTCTTCGCCTTGACTTCCACCGCGAGGCCCTCGCCTGCCTGGTTTTCGGTGTCCGCCCAGCGAGGCCGGTGAACGGAGTGTCCGGCCGCGAGATGCGATGCCATGGGGACTCCTTCGGATTTCGCCGGATGCCCCGACGCGGACTCTGCTGCGCCAGCCCACGTCGGCAATTCGTTGGACTCGTGTGTCGCCGCCTGGCGGTCCCCGTAATCTTCGCCACGGTGGGACCACGCACATGGGGGAGATCACGGGAGGGGATACGGAAGCTGCGGAGGTCCGTACCGGGTGCCGACCGCGGTGCCCGCGACAGACCGGCTCTGAACTGCTACGTCTGATAATGCAACGATAAGGTGGTAGATGGGTGGCTGCGGCTTCAAGCGCGAGGAGCTACCCGACCACCGGGTGCGGACGACTGCACCGAATCCACCGGACGGCGGTTGTCAAGGGGTCGAATCCGGTCCGTTTCGTGCCGCGATTTCGTCGTCCGGTCAGAGGGACTGCCCGGCGTACCACGAAGCGATCTGGCTGCGCGAGCCGAACCCCAGGCGCGTCATGATGTTGTCGATGTGGCTCTCCACCGTTCGCACGGAGATCACCAGAGCCGCTCCGATCTGGCGGCTGGTCAGCCCCTTTGAGATCAGGGCCGCGATCTCTTGCTGCCGACTGGTGAGTACCGGTGGCTGGTTCTCGGGAATCGCATCGGCGCATCGTTGCGCCAAGGCGTAGGCGATGATTTCCGCCGGGGATCGCTTCGCTCCCGCCTGCAAGGCTGTCGACAGCGCGCGGGGCGTCATGGCCCGCTCAAGCCGGCCGAGACAGGCGGAGTGGTAGCCGGTGAGTTTCGGTCCGAACGCGACCAGTTCCGTACCCGTGCGTTGCCACAGGCTTCGAGATGCCCCGATCAACTGTGCCGCGCGCTCGAACTCACCGGTCGATCCCGCTATCCAGGCGAGGAGCTCGGTCATCAGAGCGGTGCCCAGCGACGGATCGAAGGCGCAGTGATCGCGAAGCGCGTCGAGCGCGGTCGCCTGCGCCGCGGCGAAGTCGCCTCGCAGCCAGTGGTCCAGGCCTCGGCTCCACTTCAGGTAAGAGCGCGCCCACCGTTCGTCGCGGTGGTGGCACACGGCCAGCGCCGATGCGCTGACGGCCAAGGCGTCTTCGCTGCGGCCGCCCAGGGAAAGCACGACGGCGTATTCGAAGGACGCCATCAGCCATTCGGCCGTTTCGCCGACGTCGGCCAGCTCTCGCAGTGCGGCCTCGAAGTGCCGCTCGGCCTCGGTCAGGTCGCCGCGAAGCTGGGCGGCGAGTCCCCGCAGGCCGAGGCAGTGGGCCGCCGCCTCAGCGAGGTCAAGCCGCTGTGCCGCTGCTTCACACTCGTCTAGACGCCGTGCTGCCACCTCGTGGTCGCCTTGGAGCAGGCACACCCTGGCCGCGACCCACAGCGCTTTCACCCGGGCCGGCGTGGGCGCTCGGTCACCGCCGGGTGCCTCGAGCGCTTCGTCCGCCCAGGCGCGACCCTCGGCCAGGTATCCGTCCGCGTACCAGCGGTATCGCAGGCCGGCGATCAGCTCGAGCTGGTCATTGTCGCCGGGGGCGGCGGTTTCGAACGCGGCTCGGAGATTTTCGCGCTCGACGCGCATCCACTGGGCCGCGGAGGCTTGGCCGGGTCCACACCAGGTACGGGCCAGCTCATTGACCACGTCGAGGAAGTACCGGCGGTGGCGGCCGCGGAAGCACTCCGAGTGCCCCGTCAGGGCGAGCACCTCTGCGCCGTACGCCCGGATGGTTTCCAGCATCCGGAAGCGCGTCGACGATTCTTGGCCTTCGACGTCGAGGACTGACTGGTCCACGAGGGAGCTCAAGAGATCAAGCGTGGGCGTCGGGGGCTGGTCGCTGTCCTCGGCGGATCCGTCGCCGCACACGCCTTCGGCCGACTTCAGGTCGAAACTCCCCGCGAACACGGACAGGCGGGCCCACAGATCGCGTTCCGGTTTCGTGCAGAGTTCGAAACTCCAGTCCACGAGCGATCGGAGGGTCTGCTGGCGCGGTGCGGCCGACCGGCTTCCCATGGTGAGCAGCCCGAATCGGTCGGTCAACCGTTCCAGGATCTGGTCGAGCGAAAGAATGCGCATCCGGGCGACCGCCAGTTCGATCGCGAGCGGAATTCCCTCCAGCTGAATGCACAACCGCGCCGCCGCAGCAGCATTGCGTTCGGTGAGGACGAAACCGGGGGAGGCAGCCTCTGCGCGTTCTTGGAGCAGCCGGATCGACTCGAACTGGGGCAAGGATTCGACGCTGACCGGCTCCGCGTCATCGGGCACGGTGAGCGGAGGTACGGGATAGCGGAATTCTTCTGTCACCGCCAGGCACGTGCGGGTGGTTACGAAGATTCGGATCGAGGGCGCGTGTCGCAGAATTTCGTCGACCAGCGCCGCGGCCCCGCCGAGTACGTGTTCGCAGTTGTCGAGGATGAGCAGGAGCTCGCGATCGCGGAGGTAGTCGATGAGCTTCGCGGTGGCGTCACGATTCGACTGGTCGGCGATGCCCAGCGCGTGGATGACTGCGGCCGGTACCTCGCCTCCGTCCGAGACGGCGGCCAATTCGACGAAGTACACGCCGTTTTCGAAGAGGTGGTTCACGTCGTCGGCGACTTGCAACGCCAATCGGGTCTTGCCGACTCCGCCTGGCCCGATCAAGCTCACCAGCCGTCCGCCCGCCAAGCGGTCGCGGATCTCCTTGCGTTCCTGACGCCGGCCGATGAAGCTGGTGGCGGTGAAGGGAACGTTGCCGCTGCGAGCTCTCGCCTTTGCCACGACACCTCCCTGTGTCTGCTGAACGATCAGCGGGACTGCTCCCTCCGCTGCCTGATCGCCGGCCCCGCTCATGATGGGGTCGAACTCGAGGGTGGTCAACCTGCCGAGCTCGCGCACCGCAGGTGGCGACGCGGGCCGAAGCGGGCCGTCAGCCGCTCGACGACGCGCTCGACGACCTCCCCCGTCAGAGCTCGAGGACCTCGGCGGCGACGGCGAAGCGCACGCCGAGCCGCAGGCCCGCTTCGCTCCCCGCGGACTCGAGGAAATTCCTCGGATCGGCCATCTCGCCCGAGCCGAGTCCGCGCAGGTATTCGGTGTGAGCGCTCAGGGAAGCGACACCCTGCTCGAGGAAGTCCGTCGTGTCGATGCCGTGGGTTGCTTCGGGGCTGTTGGTCACGATGATCTGGCGTGCCTGCCACGGTTGCAGGCCTTCACCCACCAACTCGCGGAACACCCAGCGATTGCCCGCGTCCCGGACGCCGTCCAGCACGGCCCGGCCCAGCGCGAGGTGATCCGCGTGGTTCGGGGCGCCGGAAGCCCAGCGATTGTGGTAGTTACCGGTCACAATCACGTCGGGCCGATGCCTGCGGATGGCGCGGGCGATGTCGCGCCGAAGCCCGAGCCCGTATTCCAGGACACCGTCGGGATGACCGAGGAACTCCACGGTGCCGACGCCGACGACAGCCGCGCCCGCGCGCTCTTCGGCCTCGCGAACCGGCCCGGCGACGTCGGGCTCCATGGTGTCGATGCCCGCTTCGCCGCTCGTCGCGAGGCAGTAGACGACGCGCTTGCCCTGGGAGGTCCAGCGCGCGACGGCTGATGCCGTGCCGTATTCGAGATCGTCCGGGTGCGCGGCGAACGCCAGGGCGGTCGACCACGATTCGTCGAGCGGCAGCAGCATTTGCGACATCTCGGCATCTCCTCACTGTGCGCGTCGGGAAAGCCCACCTTAGCGACGGCGGACCACGCCGCGTCCATCGCCGGGGAACGCCGTCACCGGCCCTTCGGCAGCGGATGCCGGGTCGATCGTGCCGCTCCCCGTCGTGCGTGGTCCGCGGCTGGAGCGAGGTGGAGTGAGGGGCGGTGAGCGACCAGGATACGGGGGGCTTCTGACGGTCTTCTGCCGGAATTCCGTGAGCCAGCGTGAGCGTGGGTGCCCGATCGCGACGGTGCTCGCCCGCCTCGCGCTGGCCGCCGGGTTTCGCTCCGCCGTCGCCGATCGGTTCGGCTGGTGGGGACCGCGCACACCGCGTCCGTCGTGTGGGGCGACTTCGCCGCTTACACACACAACCTCGCGCCCCACCTGCCCGGCGGGCTCCTCGACGCCGCCGTGTGGGTGGCGACCGCCGCGGAATCGTTGCTGGGCCTGACGTTGCCGGCCGGCGTTGCCGTGCGCTGGTCCGCGCGGGCCGGCGCGGCGCTGCTGCTGGTGTTCGCGGTGTCGATGGCCCTGTTCCTGGGCTGGGAAGCGCCGCTGAGTGCCTCCGTCTTCGCCGCCGCGGCTGCCGTCCCGCTGCCGGCCCTCTCGCCCGTCCACGCCTTCGCCTCAGCTTCGACCGTCTCTTCGCAACGAGCCGGAACGATCAGCGGTAGCGCGTTGTAGTCCGGTCGGTGTGGGGATTCCCGAAACGCGCGAGCTTACGGTGCCGGCGTGATCCCCGGGTAACCGTCCGAACGGGATCAGAGCCGCTTGGCGGCGCGGAATGCCTTGGCGTACGTCCCTGAACCGTCGATCAGGGACACGCCGCCGGCGTCGCCGAAGGTCGGGCCGTTCGCGACCTTGCGGCTGGACAGGACGCGGCGGTGCCCGTCGCTGTCGATGCCCAGGTAGATGCCCGTGTGCGACACCTTCGGCCCGAGCTGCGGCTCCAGGTTGAAGAACAGGATGTCGCCGGGCTGCAGCTCGCTGAAGTTCGTGACCTGCTTCTTCTCGTCGTGGATCACCTCCGTGCCCGGGCCGAGTTCGGAGAGCGCCCACGCCCGCCGGGGCAGGCCCGGGCCCTCGGTGTTCGTGCCGAGCAGGGGGTACCCGGAGCGGTAGCCGTAGACCATGCGGACAAACCCGGAGCAGTCCAGCGACCGCGCCCGCATCGGCTCCGCATTCTCGTGCACGCCACCGGGAAAGTCCCAGTCGACGCCGAGGTAGTCGTAGAAGTCGGACTTCTCCAGCCGGCCTTCGGCGCTGTCGGGGCCGAAGCTGGCGTCGCCGCCCACCCGCAGGCTCTTGGCCATCCGGTCGGCGGCGCCGTCGGTGTACTGCAGTGCGATGGCGAGGACGTCCGGAGAGGTGTCGCCGACGGTCTTGGGCAGCCAGTCGGTGAACCACTTCTGCTTTTCCGCGCCCGCCTGCCACTCCTGCGGAGCCAGGCGGATCCAGGCGGTGGAGGTCACCGACACCTTCGTGAACCGCGGCTCGGTGAAGGTCCGGCTCGGACCGGTGAGCATCACCGTGCGCGACCCGTCGGTGAAGGACGCGAGCTGGACCCCCGCCGAGTCGCGCACGACCGTCCGGGGTGGATTGTCCAGCCGCTCGTAGGTGTAGCCGCCGGTCAGCGCGGCACCGGCCGAGACGGAGGACGCCGACACCGCCATGATCTGGTTGTCGTCCCGGGTCGCCACGTAGACCGCGGCCGTGCCGGAAACCGCGATGATCGCGGCCAGCACCCCGATTCGCATTGCCTTGCGCATCAGCACCTCACACCGTGGGGACCAGGCCGACCAGCACACCGCTGATCAGGATCGCGTAGCTGGCGACGCTCACTCCACCGGTGGCGATGATCGTCGCCACCGGCTTCTGCCGGACGAGCTGGTACGCCACCAGCCCGGGCACGACGAAGCCGAGCGTCTGGTGGACGAACAGCAGCGGGAAGTCGGCCTGCAGCACGATGAGCAACGTCGTCTGCAACACGACGCCGAGCAGGACCACCGCCGCGAACAGCCGCTTGCCGTAGAGGATCACCATCCGCTGCAGGAGTTTCGTGCCGCCGTAGGTCAGCGCGGTCATGAGGACGATGATCGCCGCCCGCCGGTAGTCCTCCACCATCGTGAGCGCGATCCAGCCGGGCGTGATCATGCCACCGGGGGAGAGGTTCGTGGTGAGGTAGCAGACCAGCGAGAACAGCAGGCCGATGGCGAGCCCCACGGTGGCGACCTCGGGGGCGAGGGAGGTGGTCAGCATCAGGCGACGGGTTCCAGTTTCGCGAGTTCATCCAGGAGCAATTCCCCCTGGCCGTGGATGTTGCCGATGGCGACCAGCGACGCCTCCGGCTCCGTGCCCCTGACGATGCCGCGCAGCAGGTCCCGCGGGGTGCGTGCACCGCCCAGGTCGACCACGCGGTCGTGCCACTCGGCGGGGATCGCGACGCGGGCGCTGCGTGTGGGCTCACCGATGAGCACGACGCGGCGCGGAGCGATGCGGGGCACGAGCGCGCCCATCTGGCCGTTGCGTTCGACGCGGTCCGGGCGGCAGTTGATGATCACGTGCAGCGGGTCCGAGATCGCGCCCTGACGGCGCAGCTGGTCGATGTTCATCATGGTGGATTCCGGGTCGTTCGCGGCGAACACGTTGGCGAAGCGAAGCAGCCGCCGCCCCGCCCGGTACTGGTGCACCTGCAGCACACCCGGATCCGGCGGCGCCGCCCACATGCCCTCGAGGGCGGAGGTGCGGTTGACCTTCAGGAGGTCGGCCACGGCCAGCGCGATCGCGACGTTCTCCTTGAAGGTGATCCAGCTGAAGCCGCGCATCTCCTCGTCGGTGACCGACTCCGGGTCGACGGCGATGAGTTCGCAGTTCCGCTTCGCCGCCTCCTCCTCCAGGATGTGGAGCCGGTCGCGCTCCGCGGTCAGGCAGATCCCGCCGACCGGCATCGAGCGGCTCAGCGAGCGGGCGACGTCGTCGAGCGTCGGGCCCATCTCCGCGAGGTGGTCTTCGCGGACGTTGCACAGCACGCCGATGTTCGAGCGGATCAGCTTGCTCTGGTTGATCTCCTGCAGGTCCGGCATCACCGCCATGCATTCGATGACCAGCGCGTCCGGCCGGTACGCGGCGGCCCGGCGCACGATGCCGATCTGCTCGACGACGTTGGCGATGCCGAACTTGCGGTAGACCGGTTCCTCACTCCCGTCCGGGTGGATGAACCGCGCCGCGGTGCCGGTGGTCTTCGCCGTGGTGACGAGCCCGCCGCCCCTCAGGGCGCCCGCGCACAGCCGGGTGATCGACGACTTCCCGCGGATGCCGTTCACGAGCACCCGCGTCGGGATGCTGTGCAGGTGCTTGTAGTGCTGCCGTTGTTCGTTGATTCCCGCGATCAGCAAGGTCGCCGACGCCAGCAGCAGCACGAGGTACAGGAACAGCACGTCAGACTCCGGCTTCGTCCAGCCAGCGCAGGTAATCCCGGCGGGCCTGCTCCTCCGCGGTCAGGGCGCGGGCCGACGGCGGGTTCTGCGTGCGCGGCTGAGCTGCCGGGAGCTGCTGCCGCACCGGCGGCCGCCGCTGCGGTCCGGTCGGCTCACGACGCCGTTCGTCGCGCGGCGGCCCCGATTCGCCCCGGTCGCGGTGGTCGGTCCGGGCCGGCTTGCGAGCCGGAGCCGGTTCCGGCTGCGCGGCCCTCGCCTTGCCCCGCCGCGGGCCGGGTTCGCGGCGGACGCGCTGGAACAGTTCGGTCTTGTCCGTCGCCGCGCCGGCCGGACGGCGGACCTCACCCAGGCGATCCGCGCCTTCGGCCAGCGCTTGCCGGCAGATCTCGACGCACGAAGCGATGGTGCCGATTTCGTCGTGGCGCTGCGGGTAGACGACGTCGCCGGTGTCGCCGGCGGCGATGCGGGCTGCGGCGTCCCCGACGCGGCGCAACGGCCGTACGACGATCAGCAGGTGCCAGCCGAACAGCAGCAGCGCGACGACGGCGACTAGCAGTGCCGCCACGCGCGCGCCGTCGCGGACGGTGTTGTCCGCGAGACCGAGCGAACCGATCGGCTGTTCGGCGACGACAACCCACTTCAACGAGGCGGTGGTGCCCCCCGCCGAGAGCTGCTGTGCCGCGACGAGTGATGCGGACGTCGTCTCGCGGGCGTCCTTTCCGGACTGCGCCGCGTCCACGTTCTTGACCAGAGCTGGCTCGGTGAGCGGGGCGAAGGCCAGGTAGCCCTGGGTGTCGGCGATGGTGCGCTTCCCTTCGTCGACGACGCGCACGCGGCCGCCCGCGGAGCCGAGCAGCTCGGCCATGCGCGGCACGTCGTACTCGCCGACGAGGGTGTTCGCCGAGCCGGGCAGCGGGGTGAACGCGTAGACGACCGGGACGCGGCCGCTGGTGTTGTGCTGGCGCAGACCTTCGCCGGCGGGCAGTTTCCCGGGCTCGCGCAACGACTCGCGCCCGGCCTGGAGCACCACGCGGCCCTGCGCGTCGGCGACGTAGACGCTGCGGAAGCGGCTTTCGCTGTCGGCCAGCTGACCGAGCATGCCGCGCACTTGATCCGGCTGCTTCCCCGCGGCCAGCCGGGCGAGCGAGCGCAGATCGGTCAGGCCTTCGGCGAGGCTTCGGCGCAGGGTGTCAGCCGAACGCGCGACGCGAACCCCGTGCTCGCTGAGCAGCGCCGGTGAAACCTCGGCGTGCTGCCGGCCGAGCGTCGCCGCCACGGCACCCGACCACCCGAGCAACGCGAGCGAGACCGCGACGATCACGAACTGCGCAGAGAGCAACGGCCGCACACGCGCCGCCGGCTTCCGCCGCCGCAGCTTGGCCCGGCAGCGCTCGACGGCGGTGGTCACCCGGTTGACCTCGCGGATCCGCGACTGCCGGACGCGCCCGGCGAGCACGCCCGACGCAACGGCGAGCGCGTCGGTGCGCAGGCGCCGGACCGGTGCGACGATCGCGCGGCGCAGCAGCAGGAAACCGGCCAAGGCCAAACCGAGGAGTGCCGCCGCCGGGATCAGGCCGGGCCAGCGGGCGGGCACCGGCTCGACCGGCACCCGGCTGAGGGACACCACGGACAGGCCGAGGGTCCCGCCTATCTCGTCCGAGGTCACCGGCGCGTAGGTGACGACCGGGGCCGTCGGCCGGGCGGGCTCACCACCGGCGTCGCCGGTGAGCACACCGGACTGGCCCGCGGCGGCCGCCTTCGCGGCGCGGGTGAGCAGATCCCGCGCCGCGGTGTCCTGCTCGGATACCGCGGTACCGAGGGAGTGCAGGACGGTGCCGTCGGTGGTGACCAGGCGGACCTGCTGCCGCGCCGTTTTGTTCAGATCTCCGGCTGTTTCGCGCAGCGCCGCCGAAACGACGAGGAGCCGTCCGGCTCGGGCGCCGCCGAGTGGGAACGCGGTGAGCACGAGCGGGGCGCCACCGGGACGGGCGACCGGGCGAAGGGTCAGCTTGACGACCGCGACCCCGCGCAACGTCTCCACGGGTACCGGCTCGCCGTGGGCCGCGAGGACCTTGTTCTTCGCCGGGTCGTACAAGGCCGTGCCGCGCCAGTCCGGATAGGTCTCGCCGAGCCGGGTGAGCAGCGCGGCGTCGTCGGCCGTGTCGAACACGCCGGAACTGGCGGCGACCTGCAGATCGTCCGCAACCGAGGAGGCCGAAGTCGCGGCGCTCTGGGCGAGCGCGGTGGTCGCCCGTTGCTGGTCGGCGGCGACCTCGCCCGAAACCGCGCCCGCGGCGTCGTTCGCGTGGATCAGCGCCAGCGGCCCGGCCGTCGAGAGGTAGACCGCCGTGAAGAGGGCGACCAGCACCAGCAACACGAAGGTGGTCGCCGACGCGACCCCGGCCCCGCGCGGAAAACCCGCCTCGGGGATCTGATCGCGTAGTCGCGCAGCACGGTCGGCGGAGTTCATCGGCCGGTTCACCTGGTCTCCCGAGGCCCTTTCAGTCGCTCGATCCGACAGGATCGCCGGCCTTCCGGCCGTTCGCGGAACATTTCCACCCATTCGGGTTTCATGAACGTATCAACGAAACCGACAGTAGCGTTACAAGGCTGCTGGTCCCGGCAAACGGGGGCAATGCTGGCGGGTGGAAGGAATCCGTACACTGCATGCGGTGATCAGGTCGCGCCGGACGTTACTCAGTGTGGTCGGTGTCGTCCTTGCCTTGGCTTTGGCGCTGACCCTCCTGCTGATGCCCGCAGCCGGGCCGGCCCCCCAGACATCCGGGCCGGTGCCGGGGACCGGTCTGGACACGCTGGTCACGGAGTTCACCGCAGCACTGTCCGCGGACCAGGCGTACCGCCCGCCGAAAGCCGGTGAACGGCGGACGGCCGCCGCGGGCCTCACCGCGCTGCTCGACCGCCGGGACGGTGGTGACTTCCGGAAACTCGGCTTCTCGGTTCAGGACCGCGTCGACGCGGCAACCGGGCGGTCGTACACGATCGCGACGAACGAGCCGGGCACCGAGCGTGCGTGGGGGATGTACGTGATCGACCGCTCGGCGCCGCCGTCGCTGGTCGTCGAGGTGCCGCACCCGGGGTTCGACTTGCGGACGGAGCTGTTCGGCGTGGACCTGTTCCGGCGCGTGCCCGGCGCGGTGCTGCTGGTCGCGGGGGCGCACCGGAAGGCCGATGACAGCCACGCCGACGTCGCCCACGAAGAGGACTCGGTGTTCCACGTCATCGCCGCTGCGCTGGCAGCCCGCGGGCTGACCCAGGTGCAACTGCACGGCTTCGACGACCAGAACCTAGCGTCGACGGACATCGTGCTGTCGTCGGGCGCCGCCGCCGCCGGCGGTGCCGCTCACCGTGCTGCGGACCGGCTGACGGCGGCCGGCTTCGCCGTGTGCCGCGCCTGGGCAGACCGGTGCACGGGCCTGGAGGGCGCCACGAACGTCCAGGGAAAGGCCGCCGCCGAGAACGACACGGGGTTCCTGCACGTCGAGATGAGCCGCACCGTCCGCGATTCACCGCAACACCGGGAACAGGTCGTCGGCGCTCTCGTGGATGCTGATCCGGGCAAGCCGTGACCGTTGCCGGCGATCACGCGAGGTGCGCGATGCCCGACGCGATGAGGTAACCGCCGAACCCGGCCGCCACGACGACGATGATGGTGCGGCCGTGTTTCGCCAGCCAGGTGTTCACGACCGTGACCCAGCGGATCGTCGGCTCCGGCCAGATGGCGTGGGCGATGATCGGTATCTCGATCAGCAGCATGTAGATCACGGCGACGAGGATGATGCTCAGCACCGTCACCACCAGGCTGCTGTGCATCTTGGCGACGGCGTGCAGCGAAGCCAGGTACAGCGCCGTCGGCGTGTACATCAGCAGGCCTATGCCCAGCAACCCGATCACGCCGATCTCACGGCGCTTCTTGGCGGCCTTGGGCCCGCGTGGCGGCCGGAAGTGGACCACCACGGCGAAGGCCACCAGCACGATCCCGATGGTGAGGTCGATCCAGGCCGGCACGGTGCGGTGCTTGGTGCTCTCGGCTCCGCTGCTCTGCAGGAGGAACACCGAGAGGAAGCCGAAGCCGAGGGTGATGAACGCGGCGCCGGCCAGGAAAATCAGGGCCCGTTTCCGGGGGTGCGGGTTCACCAGCAGGAACGCGATGAACAGCAAGGCGGGCGGGTAGATCGCCGCACCGAGCGCGGCGGGAACCGCTTCGGACAACATCGCCCTCCGCCACCTCCTCTTGTCCTCGTGCAGTGCGACCGGATGGGTTCATCAGTGCCCGCAGGTGGCCCCAAGAGGGTGTCGGGTGCGCGGATCTCCTTATGGCGGCGCTCGTCCGACTCTGGTGGCAGCCGCGCCACGTGGTGCGATCGGGCTCTTCGTGGTGTGGGATTTCCTCTCCGTGACGACGGTGTGGCTCTTCGGCTCTCGGGGGCCGGAAAGCCGAGCCACCTTGCCCTCCACGGTCGTGCCGGCGGACGTCATCGGTGCGCCGCCCGATGCTGCCGGTGGGTGCGCTGACGCACCCACCAGTGCCAGGCTCGACGCGGCGGATCGCTCATGACATCACCCGGTACAGGTGACGTGTACGCCCCGGTCGGGCGGAGGGTGCCGCACCGCGCGGGCTCGATGAGCCGGTCGCCGGCTGCCGGCGTGGGCCGCCAGCCGGTCCAGAGCGGCGCGGCCGCCGCTGTTCGTGCTTGATCCAGCGGCCGGAGATCGTGTACCCGGCATGGTACGGAGTGTCCACAATGGATCGAACAGCGGCACCTCGCCGCTGAACCCGGGCCGGGCTACAGCGCGTCGGGTCCGCGTTCGCCGGTGCGGACGCGGACGACGGTCTCCACCGGCGTCACCCAGATCTTGCCGTCGCCGATCTTGCCGGTGTGCGCGGTCTCCCGCACCGTACGCAGCACGTCGTCGACCTGGTCGTCGTCAAGGAGGATCTCCAGCCGGTACTTCGTGATGAAATCGATCGTGTACTCGGCGCCCCGGTAGAGCTCGGTGTGCCCCTTCTGCCGGCCGTAGCCGCGGACCTCGGTGACCGTCATCCCCGCGATGCCGAGTTCCTGCAGGGCAACCCGGACGTCGTCCAGCACGAACGGTTTGACGACGGCGGTCAACAGCTTCATCGAGTCTCCTCGCGCGCCGGCCGGTGCGATCCCAGGATGCCGGCGGGCGCGTTCCCCCGGCGTCCGGATTGGACTGCCAGCTCGTACGCGCCTTCGGCGTGCTCGGCCTCGTCGACACCGTCGATCTCAGCCTCGCGGTCGAGCCGGAATCCCATGAACTTGTGCATGACCCAGCCGATCAGGAAGGTCACCACCAGCGAATACCCTAGTACCGCGAACGTCCCGGCCGCCTGGCGCCACAGCTGGTCCAATCCGCCGCCGTAGAGCAGGCCGTCGACGCCGTGCGGATCCACTCCGACGGTCGCGAACAGGCCGATCAGCAGCGTCCCGACCAACCCGCCGAGGCCGTGCACCGCGACCACGTCCAGCGCGTCGTCGAACCCGAACCGGTACTTCAGGCCCACCGCGAACGAACACACCACCCCCGCCACCGCGCCGATCGCGATCGCGCCGATCGGTTCGACGTAGGCGCACCCGGGGGTGATCCCCACCAGCCCGGCCACCGCGCCGGACGCGGCGCCGAGGGTGGTCGGTTTCCCGTCGCGGAACTGCTCGACGAGCAGCCAGCCCAGCACCGCGGCCGCGCCCGCGACGGTGGTGTTCAAGAACGAAGTGGCGGCCAGGTTCTTCGCCGCCAGCGCGGAGCCGGCGTTGAAGCCGAACCACCCGAACCACAGCAGACCGGCGCCGAACATCACGAACGGCAGGTTGTGCGGCCGGGCGGCCTGTTTCGGCCAGCCGTGCCGGCGGCCGAGCACGATCGCCAGCGCCAGCGCGGCGGCCCCGGAATTCACTTCGACGACGGTGCCGCCCGCGAAGTCCAGCACGTGCAGCTTGGTCGCGATCCACCCGTCGGGGGCGAACACCCAGTGCGCCACCGGCACGTACACGAGCGTGACCCACACGACCGAAAACACCGTCCAGGTCCAGAACCTGGCGCGCTCGGCGATCGCGCCGGCCAGCAGCGCCACCGTGATCACCGCGAACATCATCTGGAAGGCGACGAAGGCGAACAGCGGCACCTTGTTCCCCGCCGGTCCCACCGTCTGCTCCGCGACCCCGTGCAGGCCGGCCAGCCGCAGATCGCCGAGCAGCCCGCCGAACCAATCGGTGCCGAACGCGAGCGCATACCCGTAGCTCACCCAGATGAGGCCGACGGTCGCGAGGCAGATGAAGGTCATCGCCATCACGTTCAGCACGCTGCGGGCGCGGACCATCCCGCCGTAGAACAGCGCGAGCCCCGGCGTCATCAGCATCACCAGCGCCGCGCTGACGAGCAACCACGCCGTGCTTCCGGTATCCACCACGCTCGGACTCTCCTCGTCTCACCAGCAGCCAGCCGCAGGAAGCTAACCGGGCGGTGTTACGGGCGTGTTTCCGTGGTGAGTCCGCCACCTACCCGCAATCAGGCAAAACGGCCGAATCGGAACAATGGCGCTTCGGATCCGACACCCTGCCGTGGACTGTCCAGAGAGGACAGAACAGAAGACGCGCACCGGCCAACGGGGGCGTTGCGGGTGGGAGCACGAAGACCCCCGGTGAGTGGGCGGATGCCGGCAGGCAGCTCCACTGCACACCGGAGGTCTTCGCCTATCCGGATCAATCAGGTTTTGTCGTGCTAGGCGAGTAGTTGTCGGAGGCCGTCGATGCCGGTGGCGTATACGTCGTGGGCGAAGGTGTGGTTGAGTTGTTCTTCTTGGCTGGCGTCGGCGTCGTATTCGGCCCACCATTCGACGAAGGTGTCTCCGGTGTCGGTGATGGGGCTGAGGCGGAGTGTGGAGGTGTAGCGGCGTACGCCGAAGGGGTTTGCGCCGGTGAAGGTGTAGGTGAGGGTGTGGGTGGGGTCGTCGAGGGCGAGTAGTCGTTCGTCGAAGGGGTCGCCGCCGGTGGCGAGGGTGAGCCTGCGGACGGCGCCGACTTGTCCGTCGGTGCCTTCGACGATCTGGCATTGTCCGATGGCGGTGAGGAAGGCGGGTAGGTCGCCGAAGGCGCGGACGTGGGTCCAGACCTTGTCGACGGGTGCGGCGACGACTCCGCTGGCGTAGGGACGCGGCATGGTTGCTCCAAGGTGTCGGTGGGACGTTGTCGAGGTCGGCGGATCGGGGACCGGCCGCAACGCGGGCGCGACCGGGTGGCCGCGACTTCGGCGTGGGACCCAGCACCTGTGACCCACCGCACGTCCATCAGAACAGACTCTCACCGGACGATCAACGCGATCTCACCCGCGAGTCGATGAGCCCCGTCTTCAGCGCGGGAGGTCTGGCTGGTCCGCTCCACCGCTCGACCTCCATCTCGGTGGAGCGTCGAGGCCCGCCCTGAACCAGCCGGCTTTGCGGAACCTGCGGAGTCGAGCACCCTGACACCAGCCGGTCCCCGGCGTCCGGCAATCGGCCACTGGCCCCACCAGGTACAGATCGCGCACGGGAACCCGGTGCTCCGGGAGTGGTGCGGCACCGAGCGGATCCTGCCCGAGGTGAGGCCTCCACCAGTACCGCGCGCGCCGGGACCGCGAGGGGACCGGGCGCCGGCGGGTGAGCAGTGCTGTCCCGATTCGTCGCGCGCTCTTCGTGACCGCCCGGGCGCATCGATCAGTCCGTCGGTGACCACCCCGCGGGCAACGCCGTCGCGGACTGTTACGTCGCCGGCGGCGACGGGGGTGGCGGTGGCGCCGGAGGAGACGGCGGTTTCGGCGGGCGTGGCGGTGCCATCAGCTTGTCGTAGATGCGGGTGAGGTGGCTTTCGATGGTGCGGGGGCTGAGGAACAGCCGGGCCGCGATTTCGGGGTTGGTGTGGCCGTCCTGGACGAGGCGGGCGATCTGGGCTTCCTGGGCGGTGAGGGTGCTGCGGGTCCGGGTGCGGCGGGTGCGGACGGTCTCGCCGGTGGCGTGGAGTTCGCGGGCGGCGCGTTCGGCGAAGCCGGCCATCCCCATGGTGGTGAACAGGTCGTGCGCGGCGCGCAGCTGGTCGCGGGCATCGCGGCGGCGGCGTTGGTGGTGAAGCCACTCGCCGTAGAGCAGGCGCGCCCGGGCCAGGTCGGGGCGGACACGGGTGCGGGCGAGATGGTCGATGGCGTCGCGGTAGGCGTCCTCGGCGGCCGGCCCGTCGGTCAGCAGCGCGCGCGAGCGGGCCTCGATGCCCAGCGCCCAGTCGGTGCCGGCGGCCCGCAGCAGCGGCGAGAACCAGGTCCACGTCCCGGCGGCGACGTCGCGGGCCCCGGTGCGGACGGCCGCCTCGATCAACTCGGCAGCGCCCCACTGGGAAACGAACCGCTGGCCCGGGTTGTCCGACTCGATGAGCCGCTGGGCCGCGCTGAGCGCGGTGCCGAAGCGGGCCAGCCCCAGGTACAGCACCACGCTCGTCCACGCCGTCGCGGCCAGGGCAATGCCCTCGCCCCGCGCGGCCGCGCCCGCGACGACGGGTTCGCTGAGGTTGTGGAACTCGGTCTCCCGGCCTTGCCAGGCGTTGAGCAGCAGGCCGCCGTAGGGCGGGAGCTCGATTCCGGTCGCCGCGGCGACGGCGTCGCTTTCTTCGAGCAACGGCGCGGCCTCGGCCAGCTCGCCGTCGATCACCTGCGCGCACACGCGCGTTTGCAGGGCGAGGGGGAGCTGGGCGAGCGTGCCGGTGTCCCGGGCGATCCGGACGTGCCGGCGCGTGAGCAGGTCGAAGGTCTCGTCATCCCACAGATTCCGCGCGGTGACCAGGGCGAACCACGTCCAGCGAAGGGCGTCCTCGGGGGCGAGGCCGGGGTTGCGGAACGCGCCGATCGCGCGCTTCAGGGGCGCCACGGCGGCCGCGTATCCCTCCGTGATCTGCCGGGTCAGAGCGTCCAGCAGCAGGTCGAGCGGGCGCGGCGGCTCCGGGGCCGGGGGCGCTCCCCGCGCGGCTTCGGCGACCTCCCGGATACCCCCGCCACTGGCCAGCGGGCCGGCGAACGCCGCCGCCTCCAGTGCCCCGAGGAAGGTGTCGCGAGCCAGCCGCGCGTCCAGTGGCGCGAGCCGGGTGGCGGCTTGTTGCAGCAGCGCCGGAGTGTCGCGGCCGCGCCTGGTGACCAACGCGATCTGGGCGCGCAGCAGATCGCACCGGGCCCGGCGGAATTCGTCGGGTGGACCCGCCTCGGCGGTGGCCAGCAGTTCCAGCGCCGCATCCGGTGCGCCCGCCTGGTGCTTGGCCTGCGCGGCGCCGAGCGCTCGCTCGGCCCGCTGGACGGGGTCGCGCGTCAGGCGCGTAGCCCACTCGAGAAACGCGGCCGCCGCGGCCACGCCCCCGCGTGCTTGGGCCCGTCCGGCCGAGCGGGCCAGCTCGGCCGCGACCTCCTCGTCCGGGCCCTCGGCCGCGTGAGCCCGGTGCCACGCCCGCCGATCCCGATCCCGCTCCGCGTCAGTGACCGCGGCCAGCGCGGCGTGCACGCGGCGCCGATCCTCCGGGGAGGCGGCCCAGTAGACGGCCGAACGCACCAGCGGATGCCGGAACCGCGCTCGCGGACCGAAGCTGACCAGGCCCGTCTCCTCGGCCGGTGCCGCCGCCGTGGCCCCGATGCCGAGCCGCTGGGCCGCGCGCCACAGCAGCGCCGCCTCGCCGCTCTGCTCGGCGGCCGCGATCAGGAGCAGCAACCGCGTCTCGGCCGGCAACGGCGCCAACCGCCGGTGAAAACTCTCCTCGATCCGGCTCGGCAGCCCTTCGGCACCGGGCAGCCCGAACCCACCCGCCAGCTCGGCCGGGCTCAGCCCGCGCGGGAGCTCCAGCAGCGCCAGCGGGTTCCCCCGCGTCTCGGCCAGGATCCGGTCCCGCACCTGCGGGTCCAGCGGTCCCCGCAGCGCCGAGCCCAGCAACGCCCGTGCTTCGTCGGCGGGCAGACCACCGATCACCAAGTCCGGTAGCCGCGCCAGCTCTGCGGTCTCGTCCGGCTCCCGCAGGGCGAAGACCATGCCCACCGACTCGGCCGACAACCGCCGCGCCACGAACGCCAGCGCCTGCACCGACGCCTGATCCAGCCACTGCGTGTCGTCCACGAGGCACACCAGCGGCCGCTCGCGGGCGGCCTCCGCCAGCAGGCTCAGCACGGCCAACCCGACCAGGAACCGATCCGGCGGGTTCGCGCTGGTGCCCAGGCCCAGGACCGTCTCCAGCGCGACCTGCTGCGGCACCGGCAACCGCGCCAGCCCAGCCAGCAGCGGCGCGCACACCTGGTGCAGGCCGGCGAAGGCCAGCCCCGCCTCGGCCTGGTCCCCGGCCGCCCGCACCACCTGACACTCCCGGGCGATCTCGGCGACGTACTCCAGCAAAGCCGTCTTGCCCACACCGGCCTCGCCACGCACCACCAGGACCCGGCTCCGGCCCGTCCGCACGGCGTCGACCAAGCGGTCGAACTCGACCCGCTCCCTGTGCCGGTCCCGCAACATCCCGCACCACCGCCACGCGCTCCACCGCCGCCACGCCGACCTGATCGGACAGACCCCGCGGCGACCTCGTCGGACCCTCAAACATAACTCGGCCACCGCGGGCACGCCGTGCCACTCGAGGCTGATCCCTCCGGGGAGGAAACGATCGCGGCCACAGCCGGCTTCGGTCCGGAGATCACCAGCCGTGGCAGCTCGTGGCCACGCTCACCGTGCGAGGACTGAGCCACCGATCCCGAAGCCGATGCACGATGCAAGGTGACGGCCGGCGGTCATCACTTTCCATCGGTCGTCGCGGAATGGCCCGCCGAACCACGATCACCGGACTCGGCCACGCCGTTCATGCCCGTCCTCACGCGGATGGTTTGCCCCGGCCGAGCAGTCCGCTCAGCTCACCGGCGAGGGCGACCGAGGCCTCGATTTCGGCTTTGCGGATGGACACGCTCTCCACCAGGAAGCCGAACGGCAGGCCGAGCTTGCGGCAGAAGGCGATCAGGTCCCGGGCGTTCGTCAAGCAGTGCTCGTACGACTCGGCCAGCGTGTCGTCGGCATGGCGCAGGGAGTTCTCCAGCCAGCGGGGGACGTGGACGCCGAGCCACTTGAGGAACGCCAGCGTCTTCACCGAGCCGCAGACCGAGAGCGTGAAGAGGACGGGCTTCGGCTCGAGTTGTCGCTCGCGGCAGGTGTAGTAGTAGTCGGATGCCATGCTCTTCGCCGCGTCAGCGCTGTAGATCACCTGTGAAATGAAGTACGCGCAGCCCGCCTGCTGTTTGGTGATCAGGCGCAGGTGCTCTTCGGGGCGTTCGGTGATGGCGACGCCGCCGAGCAGCAGATCCGGACGGACGTCCCGGTGCAGAGCCTGCGCTTCGGCCAGGCCGGTCCGCACCGCCTTGTCCTTCGAAGACGCGCCGACGAAGACGGTGAGCACGCGGTCCGGGTCAGCAGTCCGCAGCCAGCTCCGCAGCTGTGCCTCGGTGTACTTGCCGACGCACCGGTAGACGACCGCCGGACGGTTCCACCCGGCGAGGTACTCCGCGTGGTAGGTGGCGGGATCGATGGTCGGCAGGTAGGGAAACGGCCGCTCCGCCGGATTGCGATCACTTTCATCGTCGATGTCGTACAGCGCCAGACCATCCACATCGAGGAAGTCCAAGCGCGCCAACGTGGCCGCGGTGATTTCCCGGATCCGCTCGGGAGCGGCGCTCAGGCGGGGCGGCGTGATGCCGAACAGAAGGACGCCGCTCTCGGCGTCGGTCAGCAAGGTCCGGAGAGCTGTGCTGTCGCTGCGGTCCACCATGGCGCGGAAGTTAGCAGCTCGTCCACCAGACGACGGGCGGACACCGCTCGGTCAGGAAGGCCGCCGCCACCGCCGGGATGGTGCCGTGCGCGGTGCAAGTGGTCACGCAGCGGCTGCGGGGCGGCTGGCGAGGAAGTCCAGCAGTGCGCTGTTGACCTCGTCGGGGTGGGTCCAGCCGACGTTGTGCGGCCCACCGTCGACGGCGACGAGCGTCAGGTCGTCGATCAATCCGGGCAGCCGTTTCGCGGTCGCCTCGTAGGGCAGGATCCGGTCCTGGGTGCCGTGCACCACCAGGGTCGGTACGTCGATCTTGGGCAGGTCGGTGCGGAAGTCGGTCAGCCACGTGTCGACGCACGCGTAGCTGGCGTAAGCGGAAGCGCCGGCGGCCACGGTGAAAGAGGCCTGCCAGGCGAGCTTGCTGATCCGCGCGGGGGCGAGCTCGTCGACGTTGTAGAAGTCGTTGAGGAACTGCTCGAACCAGGTGTAGCGGTCGCGGGCCACCATCTCCTTGATGGCGTCGAACACGGATTCGTCCACGCCCAGGGGGTTGTCCGAAGTCTTGAGCAGGAACGGCGGGATCGCACCGAACATGACCGCCTTCGCGACCCGAGCGGAGCCGTACCGGCTCAGGTAGCGGGTCACCTCACCGGTGCCCATCGAGAAGCCGCCCAGCACGAGGCCGGTCAGCTCGAGCTGCTCCAGCAGCGTGTTGAGGTCGGCGGCGAACGTGTCGTAGTCGTAGCCGGTGGTGGGGTGGCTGGATTTGCCGAACCCGCGGCGGTCGTAGGTGATGACGCGGTAGCCGGCCGCGAGCAGCGCCCGTTCCTGCCGCTCCCACGAGTTCCCGTCGAGCGGATAACCGTGGATCAGCACCACCGGCTGGCCGCTGCCGTGGTCGGCGTAGTGGACCCTGATGTCGGCGCTGTTCTCTCTGCCGACAATGACGAACGGCATGGCCTCTCCTCGCAGCTGTCGTCCTGCGCTGGCGCCCATTCTCGGGCTGGGCCGGAGGCTTTCGTATCCGCCGGTGCACAGGCGGACTGGCCAGTCACTAGTGCAGGACCTGGTCGAGCTGCCGGCGCGAGCTGATGCCGAGCTTGCTGAACACCTTGCGCAGGTGGTACTGGACCGTGCGGGAGCTGATGTAGAGGCGTGAGCCGATCTCCGGGTTCGACAGCCCGTCGCGGGCCAGCCGGGCGATCTGGGTCTCCTGGGCGGTCAGCACGTTCGTGACCGGGACGGTCCGTTTGCGAGCGGTCTCGCCGGTCGCCGCCAGCTCCCGGCCGGCCCGTTCCGCGAACGCCGCCATCCCCATGGTCTCCAGCATCTCGTGGGCGATGCGCAGCTGCCGGCGAGCTTCCAAGCGGCGGCGCTCCCGGCGCAGCCACTCGCCGTAGAGGAGGTGGGCCCGGGCCAGCTCGGTGCGCATCCGCGTGCGCCCGAGGCGCGTGATCGACTCTTGGTAGAGACGGTCGGCGCCCGCTCCGTCCGCCAGCAGCGCACCCGCGCGGGCCGCCACTCCCAGCGCCCAGTCGGTGCCGGCGGCTTCGGCGACCTCGGCGAGCCGGCGATGCGCGTCGAGCGCCACGTCGTGCTCACCGCTGCGTTCGGCCGCTTCGACGAGCTCGACGGTGGCCCAGTTCGAGATGCCGAGGTCCAGCGAATGTGCGGCTGCCGGCCCCGCGGCGGTCCTCGCCTCCTCGTAGTGGCCGAGACCGTTGCACAGCAGCGCGGTCGCCAACTCGGCCGCGGAGATCCCGATGCCTTCCCCGCGTGGCTGCAAGTCGGTGGTGGCGGCTTCGATCAGGGGAAGCGCCTCGGCGGGATTGCCGCGCAGCGCGGCCAGGGTCATCGCACCGTACGGCGCGAGCCGGCAGCCCGTCGCCTCCGCCGCGGCCGCGACTTCGCCGACCATCGACGCGGCGGCGGGCAGCTCGCCGGCGAACAGGAGGAAGTGGGCACGCATGCTGAGGGCGAGCGGGAGTTCGCTGAGCGCGCCGGTCTCCCGCGCGAGGTCGA